>JAKAWG010000115.1 GCA_021817045.1 Acidobacteriota bacterium | reverse complement strand
TGGTGGTCTCGGACCGCTGGTTCTTCATCACGTGCCGGCTGCTTCCCCGGCGGCGGATTCTCACGCCGTCGGAATTCGCTACTCTGGCAGCGGTGATCGGCGAACGCCGAGCCGAACATGGCTTCCTGCTGACCGCCTGGGTGTTTCTCCCTGACCACTGGCACGCCATTTTCTACCCGCGGCATCCGCTGACCATATCGAGGGTAATGGAAGCCATCAAGGATGGCGCCACCAAGCGCATCAACCGTTCCCGGCGGGAAGCCGGGCTATTGTGGCAGCCTCGCTTCTTTGATCGTGCCCTCCGCACGGTGAAGGAGTACAACGAGAAGGTGCAGTACGTTCACCTCAACCCGGTGAAGGCAGGATTGGTGGACCGTGCGGACGATTGGGCGTGGTCCAGCGTGCACGATTACACTGGGAACGTAAACCATGCGCCCGTGACCGCAAGCGGATTAGCCATCAACCGCGTGCTGCTGCCCACCGACGAGCGCACGCGCATTTGAGGGAGCCGTGATCTTAAGGGAGAAGCCGCTAAATAAAGAAATTGGAGGAGGAGGATAATGAGAAGACGGGACTTTCTTAAAGGGGGAATGGTATCTGCCTTTACCCCACAATCCTTGGCATTCCTCGCAGAGCCAAAATCCATGCCCGCACGCGCCGCACTTCAAGAAGGAACAAAGCGAGCGGCGGACTTGGCTGCTACGCCGCCGATGGGATGGAACAGTTGGAACAGCTTTCATCTGAACATTGATGACGCCATCATCCGGGCGCAGGCCAAGGCGATGGTGGACAGCGGCATGAAGGCGGTGGGATACGAGTATGTGGTGATCGACGGCGGTTGGGAAGGGTTCCACGATGCTCAGGGCATATTTCACCCTGACATTCTCAAGTTCCCAAACATGAAGGACTTGTGCGATTACATTCACAGCCTGGACCTGAAGGTGGGAATTCACGACAGCCCCGGTCCGGTCACCTGCTCTGGCAGGGAAGCCAGCTACGGTCATGAGGAGCAGGACGCGGAAACGTTCGCGAGTTGGGGAATCGATTTTGTTAAGTACGACTGGTGCAGCGGCAGCAAGGTTTACAAGCCGGCTCAGATGAAAGCAGCATACGAAAAATTCCACCAGGCCATACTCCGGACAGGTAGGACTATGCTATACAGCCTCTGCCAATACGGGATGGAGGATGTCTGGAAATGGGGAGCCTCGGTGGGGGGCAACGAATGGCGAACCACCGGTGACATTTCGAATGACTACTATCACGTAGCCTATATCGGTTTTGAACAGAATGGCCTGGAGAAATACGCCGGGCCTGGCCACTGGAACAACCCGGGCGAGATGGAAATTGGAAACGGAAGGTTGACAAACGAAGAATGCCGCATGCATATGAGCCTTTGGTGCATGCTGGCGGCTCCTTTGTTTGCCAGCAACGATCTGACCAAAATGAGCCCGGAAATTCTCGCGATCCTGACCAATTGGGAAGTAATCGCGGTCGATCAGGATCGGGCGGGAATCCAAGGCCATCGAGTGTGGCAGGAAGGTCCCATGGAAATCTGGATGAAGCCTCTGGCAGGCGGCGCCAAAGCGGTGGGAATGTTCAACCGGGAAGAACACGAAATGAAGATGACGCTAAGGCTCGAGGAGGTTGGGGTAACGGGACCCGCGAAGTTGCGGGACCTTTGGGCGCATAAGGACCTTGGCAGTTTTACGGCAAGTTACACAACCCGCATCCCGAGACACGGCGTGGTCATGCTCAAAGTAGAGCGGTAGCGGCTCTTTCTATAATCGCGCGCATGTCGCGACTTCGACGGCTGGTGGTCTCGGACCGCTGGTTCTTCGTCACGTGCCGGCTGCTTCCCCGGCGGCGGATTCTCACGCCGTCGGAATTCGCTACTCTGGCAGCGGTGATCGGCGAACGCCGAGCCGAGCATGGCTTCCTTCTGACCGCCTGGGTGTTTCTCCCTGACCACTGGCACGCCATTTTCTACCCGCGGCATCCGCTGACCATATCGAGGGTAATGGAAGCCATCAAGGATGGTGCCACCAAGCGCATTAACCATTCCCGGCGGGAAGCCGGGCTATTGTGGCAGCCTCGCTTCTTTGATCGCGCCCTCCGCACGGGAGAAGCCGCAGAGGAGGGCAAATTGCGCCCACCTCTGCGCTACCCGCTCATGCGGATGCAAGCCTCCTACGATATTGCCCAGACTCGCAAGCGCGAGAGGCGCATTCACGTGCGGCGGATTCGATATTTCGCCGACGTTCGCGCGTAAGGTTGGTAGCCCTGGCCGGCTGCTCTTGCAGCTGGGGTGTTCCTTGTAACGACCGACCCAAAGTTAACGCACAACACTGTCTACGCGTTTGACACTCCCGGGCCGGCGCGTAATAATCCCGGTGTCCGCGAGGCTCACAAATGGAGTACGGCACACGGGACTTGATCGGGCAGGAATACGAGGTGATCGAGGTCCTCGGCTCGGGCGGGTTCGGAATCGTTTACTTAGTCCGCTCGAGACAGTGGGGAGAGATGTTTGCTCTCAAAACCTTCAAAGATGAATTCCTAACTGATGCTGCCACACGCGACCTGTTCAGGAAAGAGGCCACCCTGTGGATTGAGATCGGCTCGCATCCCTGTATCGTTCAAGCCCTCTTCATTGAAGAGATTCACGGGCGTCTCTACCTAGCCCTAGAGTATGTGACGGGGGACGTGGAGGGCGGCCAACCGCTGACGCTCGATGATCTGCTCAGGAAAGACAGGCCGGAACTCCTTACGACCCTTCTTTGGTCTATCTCTGTCTGTGATGGGATGGAGTACGCGTATACTCGGGGAATTCGCTGCCATCGCGACCTTAAACCCTCAAACATCTTTATTCACCGAAACTTCCTCGCCAAGGTCTCAGATTTCGGCCTGGCGGGGTGTCTGGCTGCTCAACCGGTGCCGCACCAAGCCAAAGTGGGGCTGCATGAGAGGCGCGTTGGCCTCTCATTTCAGAGCATTCACGGAGTTGGTGCGGGTACGCCGACCCACATGCCGCCAGAGCAATTCATCGACATGGCGTCGTGCGATCAAAGAAGCGACATATACAGCTTCGGCATCGTGCTCTTTCAGATGGCCACGGGCGCACTCCCGTTTTTGGCTCAGCCTCCCAGTTCGGATTCGGAAGAGGAAGCAAGGCGATTCATGGAAGAAATGTTCCGCCTTCACTGTGACGCCGCCGTTCCTCCCATTCAATCGCCTCTTCATCCGGTCATTCAGCGTTGTCTACAAAAGATGCCTGGGCGGCGATATCAGTCATTTAGTGAGCTCAGGCGCGAATTGGAAGCTCTTTTGCAGCAGCAGGACGCAGTGTTGGCATCCGCGGTGGCGGAATTTGAACGGGACTTGCGTGAATCCGTGCCGGACACCCCAGTGGCACAGGCGGCAAAATGGAGTTATAGGGGCGGGAGCCTGAGAGCGCTGGGCCGCATCGAGGAAGCTCTTCAATGTTACACCCGGGCGCTTGAACTAAATCCGGGGGCGGCCGATTGGGCCAATAAGGCTTTAGCCCTGGAGGACCTGCACCGCATTGACGAGGCACTGGAATGCTACGAGAAATCCATCCTAATTGATCCGAACAACGCGCATACGTGGAGCAGCAAGGCATTTTCCCTGCTATTTTCAGGCCGGCCAAAAGAGGCTCTTGAGGCCGCCGATCGTGCGGTTCAACTCGCGCCCAATGATGCTCGCTTCCTGCTGAACAAAGCAGGCGTCCTTACTTTGCTAAAACGTTTTGCCGAAGCGACGGAATGCCTCCGTCAGTGCCTCGCGCTCGATCCCGAAGAACCGAAGGCGTGGCTTCAAATGGGTGATGCGCTCAGCGGTCAAGGCAAATTTGAGGAAGCATTGGGGTATTTCGAACGAGCGCTGAGGCTCGACCCAGAGAGCTGGCGGGCGTGCGAGGCCAAAGGAGATGCCCTGGCCTCTCTGGACCGGTTTGGCGAGGCGCTATTCTGTTTCCGAAGAGCGGCGGAGCTGAAACCTGAAAATCCATCGATTCTGCTTAAGCTGGCAATCTCGGAGGATACAGTAGGGGAGGCCGGCGCGGCCGCCGAGTCCTTTCGTAATTTTCTTCGTGCTGCTGGGGAGGGGTTTTGGTCTGAGCGCAAGTACGCACGTCTACGCCTGTCGGAGCTCGCGGCGGGGCAGAGGGCGGGAGTTGAGGCTCGTAGAATCGCAGAGGGCATGGTACGCTGGTTGTTCCGCTATCGATCGCCTTGGGAGGTCCCAGCAGGAATGCCCGTCTCTGTCGAGAACTATATCGCTAATCCCGCGCTGGGGAAGCCGATTGAGAGGGCCGTCCTCAAAGCGATAGGGGCGCGGGGCGGCGCTGGAAGTTGGGTTGTCAAGATTTATGAGCCGGCGCGGGGGCCGACACCGATGAAGTGGGTGGTCAGCATTGACGGACCGGGCGGCTTCTCTTTGGAGCGCGAGTTCTTCGGACCAAACGAGCAAACCCCAGAATTCGTTCACGGCGAGGTCGAACGTGCGCTGACGGGATTCTTCACCTGAGGACCCGATAGGCCCCGGCGTATCGAGAGCACTAAGACCCCGCGAACACCAAGCTGCGCGAGATTCGCGCGTTGCTCCGAAGAGAGCGGGTAGCGCAGAGGTGGGTGCAGTTTGCCCTCCTCTGCGGCTCTTTTTATAATCGCGCGCATGTCGCGACTTCGACGCCTGGTGGTCTCGGACCGCTGGTTCTTTGTCACGTGCCGGCTGCTTCCCCGGCGGCGGATTCTCTCGCCGTCGGAATTCGCTACTCTGGCAGCGGTGGTCGGCGAACGCCGAGCCGAGCATGACTTCCTTCTGACCGCCTGGGTGTTTCTCCCCGACTACTGGCACGCCATTTTCTACCCGCGGCGTCCGCTGACCATATCGAGGGTAATGGAAGCCATCAGGGATGGTGCCACCAAGCGCATCAACCGTTCCCGCCGGGAGGGCGGGGTATTGTGGCAGCCTCGCTTCCCTTCGGCGCAGCTCAGGGCAGGCTTTGATCGTGCCCTCCGCACGGTGAAGGAGTACAACGAGAGGGTGAACTACATTCACCTCAACCCGGTCAAGGCAGGATTGGTGGACCGCGCGGACGATTGGGCGTGGTCCAGCGTGCACGACTACACGGGGAACGTAAACGATGCGCCCGTGACCGCAAGCGGATTAGGAGAAGCCGCAGAGGAACGCAGACTGCGCGTACCTCTGCGCTACCCGCTCCGGCGAGCCTCCGCGATCAAGCCATTTAAGGATGTAACTTTTTGCCCCTTGACATCTGCCCCTCGTTGCCAGTATACTAGCCTATCTAATTGAAGCTCGACGGGGTTTGAGTGGTGATCAATGAGAATTCGCAGAAGGTTTGGCCCGGTTTTGCTTGTTCCGCTGCGGATTCGGCAGCGTCCGGCCCGTACTCTGCCCCGGCCGGTATCTCCGCAAGCCTCACGGCTCCGGGAAATGATGCCGGGCAACAAGAAAAAGAATGTTCAGGGGGATCATCGTCTCAACCTATTGAAAACAAAGGGTTATTAGACGAACAAACTCCGAACAAACTCGCAGCTTGATTGTATCCTGTTGAATCTAAATGAATAACTCGTCGAGTTTGTTCGTCGAGGTTAAAATCGCAGAAAACAGGACGGTTAGAAGAGAAATCGGCGGAAAAACCGAGTTTGTTTTTCCAAGTGGAGTGTACGCCGCCTTACGGGGTCGTCCAGCGCTGCCCGGAGCTTGGTGTGTCTTTTCACGCGCAAGCACCGCTTCCAAGACGTCACATATGAAAGCTGATTTCCAGGCCCGGCGGCAAGCGCGCTTATGCACCTACTTGCAGGCGGTCGATCAGAAACTGTGGCAGGCCAGCGCGAGTCATTTTCATCTGCGTAACTGCCACCTTATACGGGACGCGATAGAAATACACCTTTCCCGCTGAGTCATCCAGAATAGCGAAAGCCGCTTTCCAGTCTCTGTCACGAGGTTGGCCAACCGAGCCGGGGTTAATCAGATAGTGCGTTCCCTGCTCCAGGCTCACGCTCATCTCGGGCCCCTTGCGGTGCACGCGCAAGCTAAGATCGCGCAGTTCGCCGGCGGGATTAAGCGCGAAACCTCCTTGACGGTGCGTATGCCCGAAGAAAACAAGCGCGGCGGCCTGAGAGCGCAAGGCTGGAATCGCTTCGGCCGGCCCAGTCACATATTCGTCTTCGTCGGTAGCCGAGCCGTGGACCATCTCGAACGTATCGAAGCCCTGCGGCCCGGGCGGTAGCTGGCGCAAGTAAGTCGTGTTGTCGAGCGTCAGCGAGCGGCGAGTCCACAGGATGGCCTCTCTCGCCAAAGGGCTGAAATCTTCCGCATCAGTGATGCCGCTAGCTGCTTTGTCGTGGTTGCCGCGGATCGTGACGGACGCGGTCTTACGAAGTACGCTGACGACGGCGTTCGGATCCGGACCGTACCCCACCACGTCGCCGAGGCATACGGCCTGGTCGTAGCGCCCTTCAGCCGCTTTCAGGCACTCTTGGAAGGCCTCAAGGTTCGCATGGATGTCGCTGAGGATCAGGTAGCGCACGTCAACGTCAACCTCCACGCCTCAGGACGCGCCGCGTCCAAGCAGAACAACGGGAATGGTCTTGATCAAGATTTTCCAATCGAGGAGAGGGGACCATCGGTCGATGTATTCGAGGTCAAGCTCCATCCAACGCTTGAAGTTGAGCCGATTCCTCCCTTCGAGGGCCCACAGGCAGGTCAGGCCAGGCTTCATGCGCAGGCGCCGCCTCTGCCACGGCTCGTATCGTTCCACTTCCATGGGAAGCGGCGGGCGTGGCCCCACGAAGGACATGCCTCCCTTCACGATGTTGAAGAGTTGTGGCAGTTCGTCCAGGCTCAGCCGCCGCATCCAGCGGCCAACGCGCGTGCAGCGAGGGTCGTTCCGGATCTTGAAGACGGGGCCGTCCATCTCGTTCAAGGCTTCGAGTTCGTCTTTCAGAAGATCGGCGTCCGCCCGCATGGACCGAAACTTGTAAAGCGTGAACTTTCTTCCGCCCAGGCCGCAACGAGTCTGCCGGTAAAGAACAGGTCCGGGGGAGGTCAGACGAATCAGGACTGCAAGCAGCAGGAAAAGCGGGCAAAAAAGAGCAATGAGAACGGCGGCCATGGTGAAATCCAGCAACCGTTTGACGAGCATCAGGTACTCGTTTTCGGGTGTCGTGGAAAATGTGAGCAAAGGCGTCTCGCGCAATCGCTCGAGCGAGACGCGCGAGATGAGGTGCGGGAAAAAGCTGAGCGACAGACGCGTCTTCACTCCTTCCCGTTCGCAGACCAGGAACGCCCCTTCGAGCTTCGACAGATCCTCGATGGAAACCGCGAAAATGACCTCGTCAATGACGTGCCGGCGAAGCAGAGCCGGCAACTCCGCAACGTTGAATACCGGGTAGGTCCGCCCGAGCGAAGATTGATCCACAGCCTCGCCCTCCGTCAGCGCGAAACCGGAAAGGCGCATACCTCGGCTGAGGTTAGCCTCGATGGTCCGCGCAATCTCGACCGCTTCGCCCGTCGAGCCGACGATCAGGAAATGCCGAAAGCCGGGAGCCGAGACGCCCAGCCGCGCGAGCGCCCGGCCGGCTAACGCTCGAAAAGCGAGCATGAGCGCCAGGTCAATGCCCGCATATAAACCAAGCAGAAACCGGCTGACGTGCTCTACCTTGAATGCCGAAAATAAGGCCAGGAGTGCAAGTGTCGCGAAGATAGCGACTTTGACCGGGCCCGTCACCCGGCGCCAGGGATCTTCCAGTTCGAGGCCGCGGTAAAGGCCGGTTACCCAGCTTACCGCCGCCCATAAGGCTGGAAGGAGGGGGATGATCCAGAGGTAATTTTCAACCGAGAAGAGGGAACGGAGACCAGTCAGGTTGAGCCTAAGCCAATAAGCCAGAAAGAAGCTTACGAGGGCCAGCACCGCGTCCACGACGGCGTACAGCACACCAACCATCCGGTTGTGACGCGAGAACATCAGTCCGCACCCTGGCCTTGCAGGCCGAACTCATTTTACCAGCCGCCTGCGCCGTTTGGCGATCCGCGTAGGCGACGAAGCTATCTCCTTACCCACCCGTCGGCGGTAGGGTGACGCCCGAGGATTGGGTGAAGGGTGGGGCTCCCAAATTTTCGAAGAGGAAAATTTTACGAAGTTTACGCGTTCTTTACTCGCAGTTACAAGACAGAATAAGTGCGTTCCCGATTGATTTCAAAAGTGTTATGCGCCAGGAATATTTGGAAACTGGCGTGCTCAAAAAATCCTAGTGTTAACAGACCCGCTCGCGGTCTTAGGAGGAAGAATCGATATGCACCCGGCAAATCTGACCAAATTGATGATCGTGGGAACGATAGCGGCCGTGCTTACGACCGCAGGTTGCGCCACGAAGAAATACGTTAGCAAGACGATCCAGCCCCTTGAAATGGGACTGCACAAGGCTAACAAAAATACGCAGGCCAACGCGGCGGAGATTCGCAACGTTGACCGGCGAGCCGAAAGGGGAATATCCGAAGCGCAGAGTTCGGCGGACCAAGCGAATGAGGCCGCCAAGACTGCGGATCAACACGCCCAGGCTGCCAACCAGCTAGCCCAACAAGGCGTTGCGCAAGCGAAGCAAGCGCAGCAAATGGCGGACAACATGGATAACTATGCGCCCGCCCAGCACGTCACCGTTCTGTTTGCTTTGAACAAAGCGGTCCTCACCGACAGTGATCAGCAAAAACTGTCGGACTTTCTGCAGCAGGTAAAGACGCTGAAGCACTACGTGATTCAAGTTCAAGGCTTCACGGACAAAACGGGGCCAAAACAGTTCAACCTGATGCTCAGCCAGCGTCGGGCCGACGCCGTCGTCCGCTATCTCACGCTGAACGGCGATATCCCGCTGGTAAAGATTTATCGGCTCGGATACGGCGAAGCTGCGCCCGCTCATTCGAATTCTACCCTTAAGGGGCGGAAACTGAACCGGCGAGTTACGGTCACCGTTATGGTGCCGCAGATGCCGGGCGCGGAATCACAATCCGCTCAGGCTACACCACCTGAGAGCAACTAGCATCGATTGAACGAAAGTCTGTTTGGTGTCTGTCGCGAAGATGAAGAGGGGTGAACGAACCCCTCTTCATCCTCATTTTCCCGCCCCGGGTGGCCTGTCGAGTCCCCTCTGTACTCGACCGTTGACAATTTCCCGATGCCAAGCAAAGGCTGGCACAGTCCTTCCAACGCCAAATTCCAAAGAGCACCAAGGCGGCGTCATCCGCGATCTAGCGCTGTTTGTCAGTTAAGGTGTTCGCCTTTATCATAGTGTCAGGGCGTACGGGAAGTGATTGAGGAGGATGCGATGTGGGAGAACGATGAGGGAATGAAACTGAAGGTCGGCCTGGCGGAAATGCTCAAAGGCGGCGTCATTATGGACGTGACGACGGCCGATCAGGCCAAAATCGCCGAAGAAGCAGGTGCGGTGGCTGTGATGGCACTCGAACGCGTGCCGGCCGACATCCGTAAAGAGGGCGGCGTAGCGCGGATGGCTTCGGTGAAGATCATTAAAGACATTATGAACGCGGTGACGATCCCGGTGATGGCGAAGGCGAGGATCGGGCACTTCGTCGAGGCCCAGGTGCTTGAATCCATCGGCGTGGACTACGTCGATGAGAGCGAGGTGCTAACACCCGCGGACGAAGAACATCACATCCACAAATGGACGTTCAAAGTTCCCTTTGTGTGCGGGGCACGCAACCTGGGCGAGGCCCTGCGCCGCATCGGCGAGGGCGCCGCGATGATCCGCACCAAGGGCGAAGCGGGATCGGGAAACATCGTGGAAGCGGTTCGACACCTGCGTGCCATCACCAGCGAAATGCGGCATCTCACGACCTTCCGCGAAGAGGAGTTGATGGCCAAGGCGAAAGAACTCGGCGCGCCGCTCGACCTGGTGAAGTGGGTTGCGCAGAACGGGAAGCTGCCGGTGCCGAATTTCTCCGCCGGCGGCGTGGCCACGCCCGCCGATGCGGCGCTGGTCATGCAGTTGGGCGCCGAGGCGGTATTCGTGGGGTCGGGCATCTTCAAATCAGCCGATCCTCCGCAGCGCGCCAAAGCCATCGTTCGTGCGACGACCCACTACAATGAACCGCAAGTTGTGGCCGAGTGCTGCGAAGAGCTGGGCGAAGCCATGCGCGGCATCGACGTGGCAAAGCTTGATCCGAAGGAATTGTTGCAGACGCGAGGGTGGTGAATGGAATTTATGGTTTAGGTCGGGAGGAGGTACGGCGTAGTCAGTTGGTGTAGAAGCTCAAATACCGTTCGGAGGGCGTACATCATGGACATAAGAGACGTGCCGATCGAGCAAATTGTTGTATCCCGTCTGAACACCCGTAAGGACCTAGCGGCGGGGAGCGAGGACAGCTCAATAGATGACTTGGCGGAGAGCATCCGCGAAAAGGGACTGCTAAATCCCGTCATGGTTCGCACCAAACCCGACGGCGGCTATGAGCTCATAGCCGGGCAGAGGCGCCTGCTAGCTTGCCGGAAGATTGGGTTGCAGAATATTGCTGCGTTCATTCGTTCAGAATTAGATGACACTGACGCCACGGCCATTTCGCTGATTGAAAATGTTCACCGGGCGGAGATGAACCCCTTGGACAAGTCCAAAGCATTGGCAGCCTTACGGGACAAGTACAATGGTGATCTGCAGCGCGTCTCAAAGGAAACTTCAATCGGCTTGCCGACAGTGAGGAAGTATCTGGCGCTCCTGTCATTACCTGATGAAATTCAGCAACGAGTTTCGACCTCGGAGGGCCCCGCACGAATTGATGCCCTATCGGTGCTCAGCCGCACCTTTACGTCACCTGAAGACATGCTTGAGGCGTACAACAAAACTGCGGGCTTTACCCAAGAAATTCAGAAACAAATTTTGAAGGCTAGTGAGGGCGATGTCGAAGCCCTGGACGAGCTTGTTGAACGAGCACAGGAGGGTGCCTTTGACACAAAAATGTGCCGCGGTCTTAGCGGAAAACTCATGTGCGAATACATCCCGTTGGAACTTACGGAATCTGTAATAGAGCTTGTCGAAGAGTGGAAGCGACAGCACACGGGCCCTACCGATATGAAGGAATTCGCAAGTAGGCTGAAGATTAAGCTGCGTCGGGCCTAGAGGGACATGTTTGCGCGCAAGTAGGCTGTGATGGCCTTACGGCCATTTGACAAGGCCGAATCGATTGTCTTGCCTTGAGACATGCAGCCAGGTAGTTGAGGAACGTCAACCACGTAGCCTTTATAATTGGGATCGTAGATTACATTAACGAGGAATCGTTGGCGCTTCATGTGGCTATTGTACCTCATTGAACCCCAGAATCATCAGGAGGTTGCATTTATATGCCAATCAGAACAGCCGAAGCGGAATGGAAGGGAGACCTGATGGAGGGTTCAGGAAAGATGAGGCTCGGGACCGGAGCTTACGAGGGCCCGTTCAGCTTCAAGTCCCGCATGGAAAATGGTCCGGGGACGAACCCCGAGGAGCTGATCGCCGCCGCGCACGCCGGCTGTTTTTCGATGGCGTTTTCGGCGCAGATCACGAGCGCCGGCCACGCGCCCAGGCGCATTCATACGAAGGCGAATGTCAAGTTTGAAAAAACCGACGGCGGATTCGCCATTACGAGCATTCATCTCGACTCCGAGGGCGAAGTCCCCGGCATCAGCGAAGCCCAGTTTCAGGAGCTTGCCGAAGCGGCCAAGAAGGGCTGTCCGGTCTCGAAGGCCCTTGCCGGGACGAGCATCTCACTGACCGCAAGGCTTGTGTCGACAGCGAGCGCGTAGTCTCAATTCGAGGTGGTAGCCACGGCGAGCGCTTTTCCTCGCCGTGGGCTTTTCATCAATCACGAACCCACGACGAATTCGGAAAAGCGGATTCGTCGTGGCTACCCGACCGTAAACGTCTTTGACGAAGAACAACGGTAAAAAGACCATAGGTATTCTCGCCATTCAAGGCGATTTTGCGATGCACGCCCAAATGCTGGACCGAATCGGCGCTCGGTGGCGGCTGCTGAAGCACGCAAACGAAATTGACGAAGTCGATGGGCTGATCATGCCTGGCGGTGAGAGCACGACCATGCTAAAGCTGTTTTCGAGCGAAGGTATTGGGGAAGCGATCCGCGAGTGTGCCGCGAAACGGAAACCGATCTTCGGCACGTGCGCGGGCACCATCTTGCTGGCCCGTGAAGTGCTGAATCCTCCGCA
>JAKAWG010000024.1 GCA_021817045.1 Acidobacteriota bacterium | reverse complement strand
TGATTGCTTCGCCGTGGACGCGAGGCGATGCCGTGAGCCCTCGGGTCAATAGCACCGTTTTCGATCACACGTCGATTCTGAAGCTTATCGAATGGCGATGGGGCTTGCCGCCGCTCACCGCTCGTGATGCCTCAACCGACGTCGGAAATCTGGCAGCCGCTTTGGATTTTTCGTCGCCCAACGCAGAAGTTCCTGCCTTGCCCATGCCAAAGCCGCCTGCGCCGGTACCTTGCTTCCAAACGCTCTTTGGTCCGCTGGTAGAAGGCCAGGCCGCGCCAAAGCAGGGAACTCCGAACGCTACCGAATGGTCGCCGTTGGCCGGTTCGAAGCTGATGGAGCCGTGGAAAGGGAAGATGCGCCAGGCAACGCAGCACCGGTAGCGCAGACTTTCATCTTTCAGAAAGTCTGCGGCTTTCCGTAGAAAATCGGCTGGAGAAGCCGCGGAGTTTCCAAAGATGGGAAACTGTGTACTACATCGCTACCGCTGTTCATTTAGCTTGGGAGGTTCGCGCGCTGCAACCAAACACCGGCGCTTTTACCTTGCCCACGTTTTGGAGTGTGAAAGGCAGACCTTTGGGTTTCACACAGCGCGCGAGGTCACAGTGTTAATTTTACGCCTGGCTGTTCACGGCGAATGCGTGCGAGTTGCGATGAACGCGCGCAGGTGGTCTCTGGCGTCGGTCTTTGGGCTGGCCTCGATCCTGACTACGCCGGGTCGCGAAAAGCGCTCAAATCGGCGAAGCACGTTGTCGTCTTTGTTGACAATGATTACTCGTTTTTCCCGCACTCCGGGCGATCTCGCAAATAGCCCTTCGCGCAACAAAGCACCGGCTTCAAAATCCGAAGGCGGCAGTGAGTAACCCAGCACGTGAATCTCATCGGTGGAGGTTAGCACACATCGTGCCAGGTACCAGATTTCTCGCAGAAATGCCTGTGAAGTGTTCAATGGAGCTTCGATGACATTGGGCGGCACTATGAACGGTCGCCAAAAGTGAGAGACGCTAACACGTGAAGCGAGGTTATATCCGTGCATAGAATTTGCGAAAGAGGCGAGCAAGGGAGCACCTGCCTCCAAAACTGCCCCTCCCGTCTCGAGTTCCACGCTGGCGGCGCCAGACGCAGAGGGGACGTACCGAGTGCCCCAATTGAGTGATCCGTGGAGCTTAAGCAGGATTGTATTCGAAACCTTTCTGAAGCGAGAGCCCGTCCTGCGAATTCTCTCGTTGTCTTCGAGCACGTCTCCTGTGAGAGGCGAAGCACTAAGGAATGCGAGCGGGATTCTGACGCCATAGCCATCGATGGGCGACCACTGGTTCGTTCTGAGCAGTAGCTGGTCGAGAACCAAGTCTTAGTTGAACGTGATTGCGGGTATTCCCTCGCGGGCGAGCAATGTCGCAAAACTGCTGAACTCGTCGGCAGGATCGGAGCTCATTGCCGGTCCGTGAATGTAGCCTAAGGTTTGGCAGATGATTTGAATAAGCTGATCGTAGGCTAAATTACGCAGCTCTTTCTCCTTCGCCGGGTCAGAACCGAGGTCAAGCACAAGGAAGGAGGCAAGATCTTCAATGTTAACGTCCCTAGTCGAGCCGAAGTATTTCTCAGCGATGGAGGCGAGGGTTCTGTGGTCGCTCTCTGGTTTGTAGGCACCATTTGCTGCGGCTCGCGCGAGAAAATCAGCCATCGTGGGCGCACCGGGGGAGAAGGCACAACTGAAACCAGCGCCGAGGACAAAACACACTGCGGGAGGAGGAGGTTCCATCGCCAATCCTATCGCGCCTCCTTCGGGCTCTGCGCAAAATCAGGATTATATCGGAATTCTCAAAATCCGGCCGGCCTACTCTTCGGGCTCAATGGCGGCCCAGATCAGAAGGAGGGCACGGATGTCACGCTCACCGGAGCGAAGATACCTGTATTCCCCACAAAACAAATGCAGAAACCCTTCCCTGTGCTCAGAACCGTTTGCAGCGGAAGGGCGAACGGGCTCAGGGCAGGCTCCGAAGCGCAGCGTCGGCTTCACGCTTGTCGTAACTCGTGATACCGGAAGCAGGTTGTGAGGTGGTCGTTCACCATGCCTACGGCTTGCATGAACGCGTAACAGATGGTCGAGCCGGCGAATCGGAAACCGCGACGCAGCAACTCCCGGCTCATAGCGTCAGACTCGTGGGTGGTGCTGGGGACTTGCTTCGTCGTGCGCCAGGAGTTCCTTTTGGGGTGGTCTTCCACGAAGCTCCATATAAACCGGTTGAAGCTGGCAAACTCGTCCTGCACATTGAGAACTTGTTTCGCATTGCTTACTGCGGAGGCAATCTTGAGGCGGTTGCGGACGATGCCAGGGTTCAAGAGTAGCCGGTTGATGCGCCGGTTGTCGTAACGGGCGACGCGGGCGGGATCGAAATTGTCAAACGCCGCGCGATAATTCTCGCGCTTCTTCAGGATCGTTTCCCAGCTCAATCCCGCCTGCGCACCTTCAAGCACCAGGAATTCAAAGAGCAGACGGTCGTCATGCACGGGCACGCCCCATTCCCGATCGTGGTAGGCTCGGGAGAGTTCTGTGGTTGCCCACGGACATCGGGTAAGCTTCGGTCGATTCTGGTTCAATCAGGAGGCTCCGTCGTATAAAAAATATCTCGCAGAGCCGGAGAGGCCTTTAGCACACGCGCATGAGTTATCCCCTCGCGTTGTTCTGCGTCTTTGCGGGGCGTTCACTCTCCTGCAACTGTTGCGGCGGCTCTAGCTCGCCGTTTGGCGAGGTAAGCTCGCCGCTACGAACTCAAACTGCCGTGCAACACGAAGCTTAATGTGGAGGGCCATGGCCTTTCCCGTGGCCGCCCCCATTTCCCCGGGCGTTGGCGTTCCGGCGTTCCTGGGGTGCTGGTCTGCCCCTGTTGACGGGGCGGTTCGCACCGTTGCCCCTCGGGCCGGCCGCTGGACCACGTCTTTCATGGTAGGTCGCGCGGCCCGGATTAGCTTGCCGCCGGACTTGTTGGCGCTCCTGAGGCGTGAACTGGTGGAAGCCTCCGCCCTCGCCGCCCCTGGGGCCTTGCGGTCCGGGCGCGATGCGTCCCTGGGGATTGTAACGCTCGCCGTTGACGGTTCTCATCGCTGCCACAGCGGGCCGACCGTGATTGACGGTTGCGAACTGGCTGCGGTCAGCGTGTGCAGCCCGATCGTTCGCAAGCTGATTTCGAGTGGCACCGAAACGCCGTTCGCGCATCGCCGCACGCTGCTGCGCGTTTGGCTGCGCCATGACGCCGCCTGGACCGTTGAAGCTGGCGCGACCGTGATAGATCGTGTTTCGGTTGATCACCGCGCGGTTGACGTACACGTTGCGGATATTGGTCACATTGACGTTGGTCACGGCGCGGTTGTAATAGAAGTTGCGTCCACGCCAATAGCCACCGACATACCCAATGCCGAAATACCCAAAACCATAATTAATGCCCCCGTAATAGCCTACGCGAGGGCCCCAGTAACCCGGATGCCAGAAATACAATCCCCTGCCGAATCCCCAATAGCCCGGCGTCCATAAGAGGCCGATAGCCGGCGGAGGCACCCAGACTCCAGGTACCCAGTAATATCCTCCGGGGCCATAGGCCCAGTAGCCCGGTGCCCAAATGTACCCCGGATCGGGACATGAAGGCTGAACGTACATGGGGAGCGCGGGCGGTCCAAAATTGACAGAAATATATACACTGGCGGACGATGCAGCCGGAATGGTAACCAACATTATGGCAAGCAACAAGATTCGCATTGAGCGCATGAGTTATTCTCCCGTCCTCGCTGTTCGGCGCCCAGCCTTCGATTTCACGCCGCGCCAGCCAGCGATTAGGACTCACCCTGGGTTTCAGTTCAGACAGCGACTGGTGCAATTATAAGCCAATTTAGAAGTAATGTGGCGCAGGGAAAATGGCAGGGAAATTTTCTTCAAATAGCACGGCCAAGTCGAGTCTTGCGGCTTCAGTGACTTGCGATTAGGCTTGTGCGGTAGCAAACTGGAGCCGGGGCAGGTGTAGCGCATCTGTTCCGGAGACAAAGCGATGCGCTGGGCGTGGAAAATTGGCAGGGTGGCGGGAATTAACGTGTACATGCACGCCACGTTCCTCCTGCTCATCCTTTTCGTTCTGTTCGTCAATTGGGACAATGGCCGCAACCTGGCGGCGACGCTGGTGGCCGTTCTGTTCATCCTGGTGGTTTTTGCTTGTGTGGTATTACACGAACTTGGGCACGCGCTTACCGCGCGCCGGTATGGCGTGCGTACAAAGGACATTATCCTCCTTCCCATTGGCGGCGTTGCGCGCCTCGAGCGCATGCCGGAAAAACCGCGCGAAGAGCTTTGGGTGGCCTTGGCGGGCCCGGCTGTGAACGTGGTGATTGCGGCTGCACTGCTCGTGCTGCTGGTGGCTGCGGGCGTGAGCATCCACTGGAACGATTTCCGCTGGTCAGGAGGTAACTTCCTCGAAAACCTGATGGTGGTGAACGTCTGGCTGGTAGGCTTTAACCTGATCCCGGCCTTTCCGATGGATGGCGGCCGCGTCCTGCGCGCGCTGCTCGCCACGCGGATGGAATATACGCGCGCCACCCAGATGGCCGCACACGTCGGCCAGGCGCTGGCGCTGGTCTTTGGTTTCGTTGGGCTTTTTTCCGATCCGTTCCTGCTCTTCATCGCCTTGTTCGTATGGATGGGCGCAGAGGCAGAAGCTTCCATGACGCTCATTCGCACCTCCGTCGGCGGCATCCCGGTGCAACAGGTGATGCTGACGGATTTTCAGACTCTTCTCCCCGATGACACACTGGAGCAGGCCGTTCAACACGTGCTCGGCGGCTGGCAGCAGGATTTTCCTGTGGTTTTCGGCGACCATATCCTCGGCGTGCTGACGCGGGAAGACCTTCTGAAAGCTCTCGCGCAGGACGGCTCAAACGCGCTCGTCCGTACTGCGATGCGGCGCGAATTCGAAACGGCGGATTCACACGAAATGCTCGAACACGCCCTTGCGCGGATGCACAATTGCCGCTGCCGGTCGCTTCCGGTTCAGCATGAGGGGCGGCTGGTGGGCATGCTCAACGCGGATAACGTGGGCCAGTTTATGATGATCCAGTCGGCCCTGCGCCGGAACAGGGGCGTCCAAAGGCGAGGCCAGACGCCGTCCCCGACCGAGCCACAAAGCCGCGATACCCGCAACATCTTTTGAGCGCATGGCTCGGAGGCGGGCTTCGTTGACATCCTGCCGAGCTGCGCCATATCTTGCAATGTTTGAAAATTGAGGAGGGTTGCAATGAATCTCGGCTGGATTGGCCTCGGATCGATGGGCTTGGCGATGGCCCGAAACGCCCTGAGAGCGGGCCACTCTCTCACTGTTTACAACCGTACGCGTTCTCGGGCGGATGAGCTCGCCTTGCTCGGCGCACGCGTTGCCGGGACGCCGGGCGAAGCCGCGCAGGGCGGCTGCGTGGTGACCATGCTCTCCGATGATGCAGCCGTAGAGGAGATTGTTTCTGGCGGACTCCTCCAGGCCTTGCCGCCAGGCGGCATTCATTGCTGCGCGGCAACCATTAGCGTCGAGCAGGCGCGCCGCCTGACCGAAGCCCACCGCAGCAAAGGACAGGTTTACGTTTCCGCTCCTGTCTTCGGCCGGCCGGAAGCCGCCGCTGCGGCCAAGCTCTACGTCGTCGCAGCGGGCCCGCGCGATGCCTTGCAACGCCTCCAGCCGCTTTTTGACGCCGTCGGACAGCGTACGACTGTAATGGGCGAGGAACCCGTTGCCGCCAACATAACGAAAATCAGCGGCAACTTCCTGATCGCCTCCACCATCGAGTGTCTGGCCGAAGCCATCACTCTTGCCCGCAAATACGGCGTCGATCCGCGCCAATACTATGAGCTCTTGACCACCTCGCTCTTCAGCGCGCCCGTTTACAAGACTTACGGAGAGCCGATGGTGGAGGATAAATTTGAGCCAGTGGGCTTCAAGATGAACTTGGGATTAAAAGACGCGCGCCTGGTGCTCGCCGCCGCGGATGAGGCAGGCGTGCCCATGCCGGTGGCTAATGTTGTGCATGACCGCCTGCTTTCAGGTGTTGCGCGCGGACTTCAGGATGCGGACTGGGCGAGCATTGCGCGGATTGTGGGCGAAAGTGCGGGACTCAATACGATTGGGAGGAGCTCATGAAGGCGATTCGGGTTCATCAGTTCGGGGGGCCGGAAGTGATGGTTGCCGAGGAGGCGGCTGATCCGCGACCGGCTGACGGAGAAGTCGTTGTGCGTGTGAAAGCGGTAGGCGTTAATCCGGTGGACACTTACATTCGCTCCGGGTTGTACGCGGCGAAGCCTAATTTGCCTTACACGCCTGGTGCGGACGCTGCTGGATTGGTCGAGACAACAGGCGCGGGCGTGAAGAGTTTTCACAAGGGCGACCGCGTCTACGTGTATGGCACGCTGAGCGGCGCATATGCCGAGCTTGTTTTGTGCAAGGAATCGCAGGTTCACCCGCTGCCGGGCAGGCTGACGTTCGCGCAGGGCGCGGCGATTGGCATCCCTTACGGCACGGCTTACCGCGCCCTGTTTCACCGGGCAGGAGCGAAGGCAGGCGAGACGGTGTTGGTACACGGCGCAAGCGGCGGCGTTGGCGTCGCCAGCGTCCAATTAGCCCGCGCGGCGGGCCTTACCGTGATCGGCACCGCCGGAACTGAGCGCGGCCGCAAACTCGCTGCAGAAGCCGGTGCCCATCACGTACTGGACCATGGCGCACCGGATTATTTCAGCCAAATCGCGTCTCTCACCGGCGGTGGCGGCGTGGACATCGTCTTGGAGATGCTCGCCAACGTTAACCTTGGCCGTGACCTGACGGCGCTCGCCAAGAACGGCCGCGTCGTGGTGATTGGCAGCCGCGGCACGGTGGAAATCAATCCGCGCGACACGATGATGCGTGACGCAGACATTCGAGGCATGACGTTGATGAATGCTTCGGAAGATGAGTTGGCGGGCATTCATGCCGCGCTCGTTGCCGGCCTCGAAAATGGGACCCTGCGGCCTGTCGTCGGCCGAGAGTTGCCGCTCGCTGAGGCCGCGCAGGCGCATAAAGCGGTCATGGAGCCAGGAGCTTACGGGAAGATCGTCCTTGTACCTTAGAGACGGGGGAAGAGACAAGCGGGTGCGTCTGGAAAACGGCAATTTCTGGCGTCAACCACCTGTCGCCTGCCTCTGCTTGGCTACTTCTTTCGAGGTGGTTGTGATGGCCGCATTTCGATACGGCTGGCGAGAGCGGTGGAAGGGAACTTGTAGAGGTCGATCACGGCCTTGGCGATGTCTTCTCCCGTCAGTTTCCAGCTTTCCCGAGCTCTCGTACCGGGCGACCCGCCAAAATCCGTGGCGACGCTGCCGGGCATGAGGTAGCTCACCCGGATGCCGTCGTAGCGGACGTCCTGCATCATCGCCTCGCTGAAACCGTTCAGACCGAACTTGGAGGCGTTGTAGGCGCTACCGCCGGGAATGGCATTGATGCCGGCCAGGCTCGAGATGTTAAAGATGTAACCGCCCCCACGCTGGCGCATTAGAGGAATGGCTTCGCGGCAGCAGTAGAAAACGCCGGAGAGGTTGGTTTCGACAACCGATCGCCATTCCTCCGGATCGATGTGATCGACCAGCTTAAAAATGCCAATCCCGGCGTTATTCACCAGAATATCCAGCCCGCCAAAACGGTCCGCCGCGCCATGGATGAGTTTTCTGCAGTCTTCATAGCGGCGAACGTCCGCCGGGATGCCAGCGATTCTCTCGGCGGAACCGTGATTCGCTAGCGACTTCACGGCGCTCTTGACGCTTGCGCCGTCGCGGCCGCAGATGAAAACTTTAGCGCCTTCCTTGAGCAGCGCTCCAGCAATAGCGGCACCAATGCCGCGCGTACCGCCGGTCACTACAGCAACTTTATCCGTGAGTGTGTTCATCCGATTCGCTCCAATCCAGATGGTGGTCTTTCTCGCAAGCTCTTATCATAGCGCAGTGCGAGAACGTGTCGATGCGCAGCGCTTGGCGCCTGCTCGTACAATATCAATTAGGAGTGGGCGGGAAGATGGCGAGAGTGTCATTCTGAGGAGCCCCGACGTGTCGGGGCGACGAAGAATCCCGGTATTGCCTGGGTTGTGCGAGCATGGCGACGCGCCGCGGAGCTGAAAACACAGGGATTCTTCGCTGCGCTCAGAATGACGGCGTCGGGCTCAGCCATACCTACCGACCAAGCTTTTCCGTGGCCCTGAAATTCAGGCAGTGAAGGAGGCCGATGAGCGAAAAAGAGTGGGAGAAAAAGCTGCGGGACGAAGGTTTTAGCGTGACGTATGTGTGGGAAGACGGGCCAAATGTCTCTTACCGGGATCATACGCACGCGACTGAGACGGCGCACGTGATCCTTGAAGGAGAAATGACGGTCACGAGCGGCGGGAAGACGGAAGTGGTGACGCAAGGCGGCCGGGTCGACGTGCCGGCACACGCTGTCCATTCGGCCCGCATGGGCCCGCGCGGCTGCCGGTATCTCATTGGCGAAAGGTGAGCGTACTCGTCATGGGCGCGGATCGAAGTCGGTCGGAATCTCGTTCTTCACGTGGAGTTGGCGATCGGTGGTGACAATGCCAAGTTCTTTGCAGCCATATCCCGTCTGTTCGGGCAGGTGAAGGATCAGCGAGTCAGGAATTTCCGCGTAGCTGGCAGGCAAAGGCGGAGCCTTTCCCAAAAGGCGGGAAGGGCTAAATGCCTCGGTCAGATTCGTCACGTCCGGTGTTAGCGCGTCTTCAGGACCCAAGTTCTTCTGTCCGAATCTTTCCTCGCCCAGACGGCGGCCACGCTCTTCGTCCGGCAAGAGCGCGAGGGGCGGCAGGTCGAAAACGGTATCAACGAATTTGACCACCGATGCGTGATTGCCCCGCGCGTGCGCGATGTAGTGCGTGCGGGCGTAAGGCGAGATGAAAATAAGTGGAACACGGGGGCCATCGCTGATCGGCGAGCCGTCTGGACCTCTCGCAAGGATTGGAGGCGGCACATGGTCGTAATCGCCTTCTGAATCATCCCAGGTGATGATAATCGCGCTTTCTGACCAGTATGGGCTGGAAGCGATTGCATTGACGGTTTCCGCCACCAGCGCTTCACTGATCTGCGAGTCAGAATAGGCCGGATGATCGTCGTCGCCTTGAAAATCTCTCTGCACCTGCGGATCAGGATCAGCAGATTTGAGATGGAACGGATTCTTATAGCCACCCTTTACAAAGAACACTCCGCCGCCTTTTGGAAGAGTCCTCCGCTTGAGCGCGTTGAAGAAGTCATGCAGTCCGTGAAGTTGCCGGCGCATTTGCGGATTGTTCGCGATGTATCCGAAATATTGGGGGCTATTGTGGTGCGTGACGTAGGCTGCATGGAGTCCGAAGGCGTCTACTGGCCCATCATCGGGATCCACCGGCCCGCTGTCATAGCCCTCCTGATACCATCCGAAAGCAACCGGCGGCCGGTCGCGGCCGGTGATGTACTTTACGTCCTGCTTGACGTCCGCCAGGTCGCGGCGCGGGTCCCTGTCGTGCCCCGTCACGGACTTCAGGCGATTTTCCTGCGTCGTTAGTGGAAGCGAGGCAAACGTCAGATTGATCTGCGCGCGCGCTTTGCGTCCGCGCGGAAAGTCCCGCGGATTAACCGGCATTTTTTCGGCCTTCGGCGTGGGGTCAGGCGGCGAACCCCAAAACGGATCAGCGTCATTCATAACCGGGACGCCAGGCGAGGATGCTCCGTTTCCCTTGTACGCCTCATTCGGGTGCAGCGCCCACTGTGTCTGGCCCGTCTGCGCAGCGATGATGGAGAGGTTCCCAAGAGTTGACGGGCCTGCCATTTCCTGAAAGATGTGGTCGAACAAAACGAAACGGCTGGCGTATCGCCAGAGAAGAGGTACGGTGTTGCAGTCTTCGTAGGCCATGGTGAGCTCGCCCATCTGCTCCGCCTTTAACGAGGGCTTGCCGGACTTCATGAATCTCCGCTCCTCGCTGAGCGCGAACCGATCCATCTTGGCGACGCCGCCCCGAATGTCCATCTTTGCAACGATGGCAGGGTGGGAATGATCCGCATCGGCGGTGTCGGCGGCAAACTGTGCGGGTCCGATGCGGAAGGGGTGAATGGTGCCCGTCGTGCCATCCGTGTTAATCAGCGGCTGATAAAAGCCGGCCGTGTCCTTCGGCTTCTGGCTGAAGAGCCCGTCGGCCCCCGGGAAAGTGCCGAAGTAAGAGTCGAAGGACCGATTTTCCTGGTACAGAACGAAGACGTATCTAATCTTTTGTCTTAGCAGCGTTGTCATTTCCTCCGGCGCGAGCTTCGGTTCCTGAGATGAAGGGATCTCGTAGCTTTCAATCGCTTGCTGATCGGAATTGGCCTCGTCCGCCGACTCTGGCCGTTTTTCGCATGCGCCCAAGAGGAAAGCCAGCAAAATGATCAGTCCGGCGCAGACAGTTTCGGAAGTATGTTGAAAAGCACTCCGGGACCATGTCATTCCGAGCGTAGCGAGGAATCTCGCTTTGAAAACACCGCATACGCGGAATTCCTCGTCACCTGCGGCTCTTCGGAGAGGCAGGCTATGCCCGTTCTTACACAAATCGATAAAGTGAAGTCGGCTCATGGTTTCGCCAGTTTAATCGGGTAGTTTTCTTAGGGCAAGTCTCATTTGACTCAGCCTGGAAACGTCAGGCCGGCTTCGCGGAAAAGCTGTTCGACCTTTCGTAGGTCATCTTCGCTGTCCACGCTGAGCGTGTCCTTTGTGGTTTCGCGGACGGCGATTGAGACTCCGTTTTCAAGGAAGCGTAGTTGTTCGAGGTGCTCGGCGGCTTCGAGTGGTCCAGGCCGCAAAGTCCGGTAACGTTCGAGCGCGGCAGCGGAGTATGCGTAGAATCCCAAATGCTTAAAGTATGCAGCGTCCGGCGGCGCGTCGCGGTGGTATGGCAACACATTGCGGGAAAAGTAGAGCGCGTTGCCCCTGGAGTCGGTGACAACCTTGACGCGGTCCGGAGCCGGGGCTTCGGCGGGTTCCAGCCGCACTTTCAGGGTTGAAACCTGGGTTGAGGAATCTTCGAGGAACGGCTGAATCAGCAGGCTAATGTGTTCGATGTCAACCATCGGCTCGTCGCCTTGAATGTTCACATAGATGTCCGCGCCTGTGCCTTCTTTTACGCGGCGAGCCACGACTTCCAGAATTCTCTCCGTGCCCGAACGATGCGCCGGCGAGGTCATCGCGGCGGGAATGCGCAGGGAGCGGCACCATTCGAGGATTTCGTCCGAGTCCGTCGCGACCAGAAGATCGGAAAGCTCGCGTGCCGCTCGCGCCCGCGCGTAGACCCAGGCAATCATCGGATAACCGCAGATCAACCGCAGCGGCTTGCGCGGCAGGCGCACGGAAGCCAGCCGGGCAGGGATGACACCTACAATTGTCCTGGGATTACTCATATCTTTTGCCGCAGCTATTCGTTGGCCTTGAGCAGACCCAAGTGCCGCAGGATGCCGCGTAATTCGTCCCGGTCGGCCTCGGGAAGCGGGGAAAGCGGCGGCCGCACCGGACCGGCCCTCTTGCCGCACAGGTTCATGGCTTCCTTAATGACAAGCGTCGTATAACCGGGACGTTTTTTTCTGAGGTCGAAGATGGGCATTGCTTCTTGCTCCACCACGCGCGCCGCTTCCGCATACCGTTTTTCGGTGAGAAGCGTCCAGAGTCGCCGGGGCGTTTCTGGCATAAAGTTGACGATGCCGCTCGTAAAGCCTTTGACGCCGAGCGCAAGGTAGCTGGGAGCCAGAATTTCGCCGACGCCGCACAGCATCTCGATGCGATCACCGACGGCTTTGAACTGCCTGACGAATTGGCGGAGGTCGCCGTGTTCGTCCTTTAACCCGACGAGGTTCGGGATGGCGGCGAGGCGCTCGAGCAGCGGGACGCTGAAGTTGAAGCTTGGCGACTGAAAGAGGACCACCGCCATGCGCGTTGCGGCGGCGACGCCGCGATAATACTCGAACAAACCATCATCGTTTGCGGGAGTGAAGGCCGGCGGCAGAATCAAAATGCCATCCGCCCCGTATTCTTCCGCTGCCGCCGCAAGCTCCCGCGCCACCGGCAGCGCGTAACCCACGCCGACGACAACCGGCTTGCGGCCGGCTACGGCCTGCACCACGGTTCGACCTACCATCGCGCGCTCCGCCGGCGTGAGCGAATAGATTTCCCCGTTATTGCCAAGAGGCGTCACGACATCGCAGGTTTCAGCCAAGTGATCCGCGTTTTGTCGCAACGCGGCTTCGTCAATGTTCAAATCGTCGTGAAACGGAGTTACCCCAAACCCGACGATTCCTCGTAAGGCCAGCTTCAGCTCTTCGGGGTTTTTGGACATTTGCGCTCCTTCGCTTGAAAACCAAAAGCATACCAGAACGACCCTTCCAGGGAACAACCCGAGACGTTTTCTCCGGCGTTGACGGCGCGCGCCGAGGTTCTTCGATCACGTTCAGGCTTACGCGGCCGATCTGGAGCCATTGAGGGGTCCCGGTTACCTCCGCACGCAATTTCTCCTCCAGCGCGGCTGGATTCATGTCGATGTCTATGTAGCCGGGCTTGCACTTCTGATGGCCGGGTGTGGGGTCCTTTATGGAGGTTTTCGCGCCCAATTCAAACGGCGAGGGTAAGTGAATGAGGAGACTCGTGAAAATTGGAAAAAAGAAGGGAAAAAACGGCAGGTTTGGAGGCACTTCCTACCCCGAGACCCGGTTAGAGCAGCTCGCACAAGAGCTTCACACGCTCGATGACAGCGACTCCCACACGTGGTCGGTCGGCTTACTCATTTTGATGTTGGTTGCGACGGGCTTCCTTGCTCTCGTCCTGCCGAATGTAATGTGGGGCGTCAAGACCGTGCGGGTGAACAGCGACTACCTGCCCCAACTGTTCTTCGGTTTCCTTGCCCTGATTGTCCTCTTCAGCATCTACGCATTCGACAAGAAGCGGGCGCTGCAGCGTGCTCGAGATGAATTGGTTCGCCAGCTCGTGCGGAGTGAAGCGGCGGAGATGATGTCGCTGGTTGACCCGCTGACGGAGCTTTTCAACCGCCGGTATCTCGACCAGATCATTTCCAAGGAAGTGAGCCGCGCCAACCGTTATGGCAGCGAACTCGCGGTGATGATGATCGACGTCGACGATTTCAAATCCGTCAACACGCGATTTGGCCATCTCTTCGGCGACCGTGTTTTGACGGCTGTCGCCGACTTGCTGAAGGCGACCTTTCGCAACTCCGACATCGTCATTCGCTACGGCGGCGACGAATTCCTCGTAATTCTCGCGCAAACTGCGGAACACGACGCCCAGACCGCCGCGCTGAGGCTAGTAGACGAAGTCGAAGAATGGAACAAGCGGTCTTTGTTCGACGGCTATACGATGAGCCTGAGTTACGGGCTGGCGTCGTTTGCAGGAAACCAGGACGCCCGCGAAGTCATCGAGACGGCTGACGCCCAGATGTACATGCAGAAAAACAGGAAGCTGATCGAAGCGTAGTTTTTCCCTACGGCGCAAAATCGTGCGGCTAGCACAGGCCGTATCGCAGCGCCGGTCGGGCCCGCCTGGAAGTCCTGGCCTCCGAACGGAGCATTGAACTTTCCCCATCTAATCACCCTTTCGGCGACGATCAGTGCGAATGAATCGTTCGCCGTCCCCGTTCCGGGCAACCTACCGTGATAGAATTCCCGGTTTGGCGCGTCCGCCAATGCTAAACGAGCCGAGGAACCATGGCCCTCTACTATTCTTCTCACACCATCGCATGCCTGACCAAACAAGCTCTGCGTGAACTCATGAAGACGATGATGGCGTCGCCGGGCGTGAAGGTTCGGCGCTGCGCGGCCAGCCAGTTGGCCGGACGAATGATCGCGGAGCTTGAGGCGCCCAACCAAGCCACGCTCGAAAATTGGTTCAATCAACATCACCTGAACGTGGAGTGGTTGATGCGCGTTGACCTCGAAGGAACGAACGGCGAAGTGGGTGAGTACTGACTATTTCTCACATCCAGAGGTGACGATTGGAATAGAAGGTCGCCGAACGCTTCGGGTATTTTTTTCGGAAGACTTGGAATCGCCGGAGCGTGGCGAGGTAGCGGCTATCGGAAGTGGCGATCCTCTTGTGGGGCATGGCGATGAGAGCCCGCTCGACCGCCCATACGTTGCCGGGGGAAAGCCGCCAGTTTGGACGACGCAGCGATCGCAGATCGAACACTCCATAGCCGATGACCCTACCGGAACTATCAACATAAGGGTCGACGTAACTCATGACGAGGTTGCGCACGCTGCGAAAGACGGGCTTGCGGCCGTGCAGTCCGGCATCACGTGAGAGTGCAACGGTGCCGTACCGCCCGTCTTTTCGAAAGAGAAAGAGCACGTGATCCAGCCGGTCCTGTGATTCGATATCCAGCAGGACAGGGAGATAACCGTGCTGCTCGAGGATCGTGGCCGCGGTTAGCGCGCCTTCCAGGCAGTGTGCTTGATGGTGCGCGACAACGCCGCGAAAAGTACGGAGAGTTTCGCCTTGCCGTTCCCAGTTGTAAGCAAGAGATCGGAGAAATCGCTGGACCCGGAGGGGAGTGTTAAGCCTTCGGACCAGGTTCAACTCGTCTGCGGTAAACGCTTCCGGCGGAGGTGGTGGATTCAACGAGATGTCTGAATTGGAAGCTGAATGCACGGTCATGAGGTATAAACCTGGCAGCCGCGCTGGCTGCGCGCCACCTTGGCCTTGATGCGGCGCACGCTACGCGTGGGGGTGGTGAGGCCGGGCAGCAGGCCGTTTCCAAATATCCTGTAAAGGGGGTGTGTCGCCGAATTTCGGATCGATAATGCCCAACGCCTTCAGGATGGTCGATGCGATCGACGTCTCGCGGATCAGATGGAGATCTACGCCGGACTTGATGCCCGGCCCCCAAGCGATAAACGAGGCCTCAAGCCCTGGGCGAAAAGGCAAATAGCCGTGCGAACCTTTCGTCGGGCATGAGGAAACGAGCGGCCCCTTTGCGCTGCTGTCAAACATGGCTCCCGAAGGAGCGTCGAGTGCGAGACGTGCGTTCGGGTCTGCGCCCAGCGCCTTCAGCGCGTTGCGGCCGAGCACTGCCCAGACGAGGTGTCGCTCGAGCAACGGCAGTATAGCACGATAGACCGCTCTTCCCAGGTGGCGGTGAGGTGGCCAGTAGATGAAGAACGAACCATCGTTAGAAACCGTGTCGATGCGTCCTCCTGTGATGTTGCCGTGCGCGTCGGCGCTTAGCAAGCCGGCCTTCACGAACAGCTTGTTTGGGAGGATGATGCGATGGACTTTGACGAAACCGTGATCGGAGACGATGAACACGTCCGTGTTCTTTCCCAGACCGGCTTTTTGATACGCCGCCAGAATTTCGCCAATCCGATGGTCCTCACTGTTGAGTACCTGCACGGCTTGCGGACTGCCCGGACCGTATTGATGTTGCATCGCGTCCAAATCGACGAGATGGATCAGCATGAGGTTAGGCTGGTGCTCCTGGATCACATAACGCGCCAGTGCGATCCGTAGATCGTCATCGTCTTCGTTGGCTTTGGGTAGCCCGACAGCGCCCAGCGCTTGCAAGGCGAAGATGGGGTTCATGAATTTGGCCACGTACATCGGCTCAGGAACTCTTCCTATGGCCGGATTCCATATTTCTGGGACGTCCCAGTTGATGTCGGCGCCCGCTGTCACCGGCCAGCCGATCGAAGCTGTCGTCAATCCGTGGCGACGGGCTACATCCCAGACCGTCGGGCACCGGATGGCGTGCGAAAACCAAAACCAGTCCTTGGCATCCTTGCCAGGCACTCGGGAGGATAAATTAGTATAAATACCGTGTTGCGCCGGAAGCTTGCCGGTCATCATGGTGGTGTGGGATGGATATGTGAGCGAGGGATAGACAACGATCATACCGTCGGCAAAACTCCCTTGCTGTTTGAGCCGCAGCAGATTGGGGATATGCAAGCCAGGCAAGGGACGCAAGTAAGTGTCCGATCGCATCCCGTCTATCGAGATCACCAGCACGTGGCGATGCCGCACCTTCGCGGGCTGCGCGTAGAGGATCACCCATAGCACGCCAAGGGTGACGAGCGCCGCAAGACTCGCTTCCCAGATGCGATGGCGCGAAAATTGCTTGCCCGCGCCTTGTGGCGCGCCTCGACGCACCTGTGGCGCAGCATGCGTCCCGGCGGTTGCATCGCCTGCGGGCGGTTTGTTGCCCGCTCCTTTTGGGATCAAGCGTGTGTAGCCAATGACCAATAGAACCTCCGTTGTCCGGCTTAGCTGTTCTGCGACTGCACATTTTTTCACCGCCCTCGAAGTGCTAACGGTGTACGCCTGTATTCTACTTTACATCTGGCGATGGCAGTCCTCACATCACCTGGCTTGGATTCCGATGCTCGTTTTTGTTCTCCTCACTCACTGGTTTCACCACGACCGGCCGGACGAAATGGGCTTGACGCTGCACGAACTCCGCGGTAATGCGCGGCTTATCCTGCCTCTGGCCGCTGCCATTTACGCGCCTGTCATCGTGCTTGCGCTTGCGCGGCACCGTGATGCTTTATTTCCGTCCGGCAAGATCGCCATCGAGCGCTTCCTGACATACGGAGTTTGGTGCTGCTTCCAGCAATACCTTATGCAATCCTATTTCCACCGACGGCTAAGAAGCCTTATGCACACCCCGCACCTCAGCTCCGCCCTTGTCGCCATTATGTTCGCAGGAGCGCACCTACCGAACCTGTTGCTCGTTGCCATTACCGCCGGAGGCGGCTTTATCATGGCGAAAATCTTCGCGCGGCGGCCAAACATCTGGCCTCTGGCACTAGCCCAGGCGGTTGGCGGCATTCTGGTGGCTGCTGTCGCTCCGCCAGCACTTATTCGCGATATGCGGGTCGGGCCCGGCTATTGGAAGGTTAGGCCGGGTCCCGGATAATGGTGAGTACGCGAGTGGGTAAAAAATACTGTCTCATTTGTCTGACCTGTCTCCACTGACTCACCCTCCTGTTGTAGGATGATTCCTGTGCGATTCCGCCGGCTGACTAGCAAACCCGCTGGCTCGCCTGGTGCGGGCCACGCTCGAGTCCGAACTTGCCTTGAGGGTGAGACCGTCAACCTGGCCTGGAGAAATCGCAAACAGCGTAAAAGATTGTTTATTGAGGAACAAACTGCACTTAACCTATTGGAAACAAAGGGTCATTAGAGGAATAATTTAGGAACAATCTCCCGGAATCCATGTATCTTGGTGAATCTAAAAGAGTAATCATTGAAATTATTCCTCGAGATTAAAGTTATAGAGAACAGGGCAGTTAGAAGAAAAATCGGCGGAAAAATCGAGTTTGTTTTTCGAAAATTCAGCCATCTGCAAGGATGAGCATTGGAGGTGAGAATTGACGAGATCGAATTTGTTGGATAGGAGGGGCAGGCACACCAGGGAATATCTTCAAAACATCACGCTCACGCAGTGCTTCGCACGGGCGGATGATGCCCTTCGAGGTGGCATCGCCGGTGAGACTCGCCGACTGCGTTGCACAGCCGTTGCACTTTTCATCGCGCTGTTAGCCTATGCTCCGCTCGCCTGGGGTGGCCGACATCGTTCGAACCTGATGCCCCAGGCTACTCTTCCACTAGCCCAGCCCGGATCTCAAAGCCAGTCCGGACCGCCCCTGACCATCACTTTGCAGGACGCTCTGCAGCGCGCCGAACAGAACAGTCCGCTGTTTCAATCCGCGGTCACCGCGCTGCGCGTGGCGCGGGAATATCGCAAGCAGGCGACCGCGGCGATGTTGCCCTCGTTCGGCAACACGACACAGTACCTGAACACGCAAGGAAACGGCTTAGGCACGGGCCGATTCGTAGAAAATGACGGCGTTCACGTCTACCATCAATGGCTCGTCGTGAGCGAGCCAATGCCTTCCACATTCTTTATCCGCGCGCTGCCTCGGCAGGCCGAGTACACGGAAGCGCTAGCGCGCGCCAACGAGGATATCGCGCGGCGCGGCTTGCGCGTGACCGCCACGTATGACTATTACGCGCTGGTCGTCGCGCAACGTAAGTACGCGACCACTCAGCAAAGCCTGGCGGATGCGGCCCGTTTTCTGAGGATCAGCCAAGCGCTCGAACGGGGAGGGGAAGTGGCCCACACGGACGTGATCCGCTTCCAATTACAATATAACCAGGCGCAGCAGGCTTTGGATGACGCGAAGCTGGCCATGTCCGATGCGAGGCTCAACCTTGCCGTTCTGCTGTTCCCTAATCTCAACCAGAATTTTACGGTGGTGGACGACCTGGACATGCCTCCAGCGCTTCCTTCCTTTCACGAGGCCGAAATTGCCGCTCGCGCCAACAACCCGCAAATTCGTGCGGCTTTTGCGCAGATGGGTCAGGCAGAACTGGGCGTCTCAGTGGCGCGTGCTGCCTACTTCCCCTCCTTCGGCATTGATCTCGATTACGGTCTTGATGCCAATGCCTTCGCGCTCATGTCGCGCCCTTCCGAACAAGCGGCGCGCGTCCCGGAGTGGGGTTATTTTGTAACGTATTCGATGACTCTTCCGCTATGGGACTGGGGAATCCGGCGCAGCCGGCTTCGGCAGGCGGAAGACGAGCGTCAGCTTGCGCGGGTGAATTTGTCCTACGCGCAGCGGCAACTCCTGAGCCAGCTCTACTCATTTTATAATGGAGCTGAAACTGCCTGGACGAAGCTCGCCAGCCTTGAAAACTCGATGCACCTCGCTGCGCGCAATCTGCAACTCGTTACCATGCAGTACCGCGCCGGCGAAGGAACGGAGCTACAGGTGCTGGATGCGGAAAACGCGCTGGTTTTAGCTCGCAACGCTTATGCGGATGGACAAGCCGCTTACCGCACGGCTCTGGCTAATCTGCAAACTCTTACCGGGGGCTTTTGAAGCGTGCGCATTTTCATTCCAACAGTCGCCATCGCCAATCCCTGGGTGGCGCAGACGTGCCGCTGTTTGGCATGTCTGCGACTAGCGGTTTCGCAGACATCACAAAACGGTGTCGCCACTCGCGGCGGACGTTTGCTTCCGTATGAAAGACTCGCGGCCAGGAAACTGCTGACCGTAACGATCCGGTTTATCCTGACGGCCGTTGCCGCGGCTGCGGTGGTCGGGGCTGAGGGCTGCGGAGGAGGTCACGTTGCACAAACGGAACCCGTGGTCACCGTTCAGGTGGCGCCGGTGCAGGAGGGCAAGATCCAACGTATTATCTCCGGAGAAGCTGTCTTATATCCGGTAAACCAGTCCCCCGTCGTACCGAAAATCAGCGCGCCCGTGCGCGCATTTTATGTTGAGCGGGGAAGCGTCGTTCACGCCGGACAGTTGCTGGCGGTGCTCGAAAACCGCGACCTCGTCGCCGCCGTCGCCAGCGCCAAAGGAGCGCTCGAGCAAGCTGAGGCGGTTTACGATACGGCCACCGGCGTGACCGTGCCCGAACAGATTCAGGCCGCTCAACTGAACCTTCAGGCGGCGCGGCAGGCGATGATCGCCCAGCGCCTCGTCTACCAGAGCCGGCAAAAGCTCTATAAGCAAGGAGCGCTTGCCCGGAATCTGCTCGACCAGTCGAAGGTGCTCTACGTGCAGGATCTCAACAACTACCGCACGGCGGAAGAGCATCTTAAGAACTTGCAGGCCGTGGGCCGTCAGGCCCAGATCAAGGCAGCAAAGGCTCAGCTTGCGGATGCGCAAGGAAAGTATCTCGCCGCTAAGGCGCAATTGTATTATTCGGAGATTCGCAGCCCGATCAATGGCATCGTGGCGAGCCGCCCGCTTTATCCGGGCGAAATGGCGAATGCCGGAAGCCCGCTGATGACCATCATGGACACTTCCCAGGTGATTGCGCGTGTGTATGTTTCGCCCCAGCAGGCTGCATGGCTCCAGAAGGGCGACGCGGCGAAGATTTCGGCGGGCGGTGAAGTTCCGTCGGTTGATGCTCGCGTCGCGGTGGTCAGTCCGGCGCTAGATCCGAACAGTACGACCGTGCAGATCTGGGTGCAGGCCGCCAATCCCCACGACCGGCTGAAGCCCGGCGAGACGGTAAACGTGAGCATGGTCGCACAGACGCTGCCGCACGCGCTGGTCATTCCGGCTTCGGCCGTCCTGACGGCTTCCGGCGGGACCGAATCCGTCATGGTGGCGGGCGCAGACGGCCGGGCGCATCAGATGACGATCAAGACCGGGATTCGGGAGGGCGATCTCGTGCAGGTTCTCTCCGGACTTCGCGCGGGCGAGCGCGTGGTGAGTGAGGGCGCATACGGCTTGCCGAACGGGACGAAGATCAAATTTTAATGCCGGAGACGATCATCACAAATCGGCACGCAGAGCTCCCCAGCGTACCGGGCGAAAAGCCGCCGTCTGCGTACTGGTTCGCGCGCGAATCCAAGCCGATCATTTTCCTGATCATCACGTTGGCTTTGGTCGGCGCCTATGTAGCGTTCACCATTCCTATCGCCGTATTCCCCACGACGGACTTCCCGCGCATCATTGTTGGCGTTGATAACGGCGTGATGCCCATCGATCAAATGCTGGTCACCATCACGCGGCCCATGGAAGAAGCGGTCGAGGGCGTGCTGGGAATCCAGGACGTAAAGTCCATCACCAGCCGCGGTTCCGCCGAAATTGACTTGTATTTCGACTGGCATGTGAACATGTTCCAGACGCTCCAGCGCGTCAACGCCGCCATTGCCCAAATACGGCCTGAACTGCCGCCAACCGCGAAGATCGATACGAATCGGCTGGAGTTCTCCAGCTTTCCGATCATGGGCTACGCCCTCACGTCGAAGACTGTGCCTCAAACTGAGCTGTGGCAACTGGCTAGTTATGACATCAAACCGCGTCTGAATAGCCTCCCGGGCGTCGGAAATATCTTGATCCAGGCTATGCAGGTGCCCGAGTTTGACATCACGCCTGATCCCGCCAAGCTTCTGGTGACCCACTTGACCGTCTCGGACCTTCTCAACGCAGTAGATCGCTCCAACCTGATCCAGTCGCCCGGCCTCATGCCGCACAATCACGAGTTGTACTTGAACCTGGTGAGCGGTCAGGCGCATAACCTTTCCGAAATCGCCAATATCTATGTCAAGAACGATCCCAGCGGCAATCCCATTTACATTCATGACGTTGCCGAGGTCTCTCGGGGGATTGCCCCCAACTACACCATTACGACCGCAGACGGACAGCCTGCCGTATTGATCAACATCAACCGCCAGCGCGCTTCGAATACGATGCACGTGGCTACGGAAGTGAAGGATGAGCTGCCTAAGATCGAGAAGACGCTCCCGCCTGGGGTGAAGGTGAGCAGGTGGTACGACCAGTCGTGGATTGTCGGAGAATCGATCAAGAGCGTGCGAGACGCGATTTTGATCGGGATCATCCTGGCTTCAGCGGTTCTGGTGCTCTTCCTGCAGGACTGGGGATCTTCGTTCATTGCGGGCATGGTGATCCCAATCAGCATTCTGATGACCTTCATTGCGCTGAAGATGCTCGGCGAGAGCTTCAATATGATGACGCTGGGCGGGCTGGCGGCAGCCGTCGGGCTCATTATCGACGACGCCATTGTGGTGGTCGAAAATACGGTCTTGCGCCGCCAGGCGGGCGCAGGCCGCTACGAAGCCGTTGCTCACTCTTTGAAAGAGCTGACCGTTCCGTTGATCGGCTCGACGCTCACGCCCATTGTCGTTTTTGTTCCTTTGATTGCCATTACAGGTGTGACCGGCGTCTTCTTTCGCGCCCTGGCAGTCACTGTGGGCGTGGCGCTCTTCTGCTCGCTGACGCTGGCACTAACCTGGACTCCTAATTTGTGCCTTTATTTGCTCCGCCCCGCAGTCCCGCCCGAACAAGGGTTGCCTGCGGCAAAGGAGGGCGAGACCACTCCCGCTCTGGTCTCGACTAACCGGGAGGAAGACGACCCGCCCGGAGACGGGGACGATCCTCCGAATGGGCCATCGGACACGCGCCGGATGATGGAGCTCGAAGAGCGCTCAATGGGAAAGGTCATCAGCCGCGTCATTGGGTTTTACGATCATTGGTTTCGTCGCATTCTGAAGCGCCCGTGGGCCCTCGCGATTGTCGCTGTGGTCCTCTTCGCAATCACGTTTCTCTGTTATCGGCGTATCGGCAACGACCTTCTGCCAAAAATGGATGAAGGACAGTTCGTGCTGGATTACGTCACGCCGCCGGGCAGTTCGCTTGCCACAACCAACCGCATGATCGAGCGGATTCTGAAGATCGTGCGTTCGGTGCCGGAAGTTACCGGAACGTCCCGTCGCACGGGATTGCAATTGGGCCTTGCCGCGGTGACGGAGGCAAATACCGGGGATATCTCCGTGAATTTAAGGAAGACGCATCGCCACCGCACTGTGTGGCAGATTATGAATGAAGTTCGGGCGCGAGTGAACCGCGAAGTTCCGGCCGCCGAGGTGGATTTCACGCAAAAATTACAAGATATGATCGGCGACCTGACCAGCGCTCCGCAGCCGATCTTCATTGAGCTCTTCTCGCCCGACGCCCAATTGCTCGACTCCTGGGCCCCGAAAGTTGCCGATGCGCTCGGCAAGATTCAGGTCAACGGCAAGTATCCTGTTGTGGATATCGATAACGGAATTGATTCGACCACGAGCGGTCCGGCCATTGTCTACCACGTGAACAAAGCAAAGGCAGCGAACGCAGGTTTCACTCCGGACGACGTGGTGACGGAGGCCGATGCCATGCTGGGCGGTGTCACAGCTTCGCAGCCGGTGGTGGTGAACGACCGCCCGTACATGCTCCGCATTCGCTTTCCGAAAGCGGTCCGCTCGTCCGTGACTTCAATGGACAATACCCTGATGGTCAGCCCTACCGGAAAACTCGCCAGCCTGGGAACACTTGCCTCCGTGACCGAATCGCCCGGACAAACCGAAATCCTGCAGGACCATCAGCAGCGGTATGTTGCCGTTACTGCCCGGCTCCAAGGCTTGGACCTGGGTCACGGAATTGCTGCCGTAAAGCGCGTTTTGGCCGGGCTTCACTTGCCGGCATCGATTCGCGTGGAGTATGGCGGTCTTTATGAAACACAGCAGAAATCATTCCACGATCTGGCCTTAGTGCTGGTAATGGCGGTCATCTTTGTTTTTCTGGTCTTGCTTTTTGAGTTCAAGAATTTCTCCGCCCCGATTGCCATCCTGTCATCTGCCATCTTGTCAACGGCTGGAGTGATGTTCGCCTTGTTCATTACCGGAATGACGCTCAACTTGTCGTCGTTTATGGGATTGATCATGGTAATCGGGATTGTCGCGAAGAACGGCATCCTGATTCTGGATGCGGATGGAAAATTTCGCGGGGCGGGTTTTGACGCCGAGGAGGCAATCGTTCAGGCTGGGCGGCGACGGCTGCGGCCGATTGTGATGACGGCGCTGGCGGCGGCGCTCGGCTTTCTTCCGATGGCGCTGGCTTTCGGCTCGGGATCGCAGATGCTTCAGCCCCTCGCCATCGCGGTCATCGGTGGCATCCTCATCGCGATCGTTCTTTCACTCGTCTTCACTCCTACGATCTACTATTATCTGACGCGTCCGGCAGCTCGCAGGGCTTAATAGGTGACGTCGCTGTCACTGGCGGGTTGATCGTGGCGATGGTTCTCTCGCTTCTCGTCACACCGACGATCTATTACTACCTCATCTCCTTTTCCCAGCGCGGCCTCGGACCACGGATGTGATTCTGGACTCACAAATTCGTGATAAAATGCGAGGATGCCCTCACGTTCAGCGCCGGGGCCGCGCCGCATCCCGCAGCAGCCAAGAGGAAGGCGGCGTGTGGCCGGACTACTGCGCGCGGCTGCATCGGTCATTGCTGAGGTGGGGTACGAGTTGGTGACCATGTCGGCCATCGCCGAACGCTCGCATTCCTCGATTGGCTCGCTCTACCAGTTTTTCCCCAATAGAGAATCGGTGGTTGAAGCGCTACGGGCGCAATACGTGAAGGAGCTCGAGAAGCTGTGGGCATCGCTCAGCGCCGAGGCGAGCAGCCTGACCGTTGAGGCGCTCGTTTCCCGCCTCGTCAACTCGCAGATCGAGTTTGCGGAGGCGCATCCGGCGTTCCTTGCGCTTTTCGAGGCGCCTCCGACGGCAAACAGCCCGCGAAGGCGGGAGATCATTCGCGGCCGGATCACCAGGGTGATTCTCGAACGCCAGCCGGACATGCTCAGGAGCGACGCGCTCCGAATCGCAGCGGTCGTCCAGCAGATCGTGAAGGGTCTCCTTACGCTCTACGCCAGGGCTGATCGAGCAGAGAGGGGTGCAATTGTCGGCGAGTTCGAGGCAATCCTAACCGGATACTTGGCGCCCAGGCTGGGATCGTGATGTTGGTGTCCTGCGGGTTAAGACCATGGGGCGGGGGAGCAGAGCCAGACTCTTACGCAGGGCGGAGGCACCGTATTGAGACGACGGTTGGGTTTTGATAAGTGGTTCCCACTGCTGGCGGCTTGTGCGGTCCTCTCGACCGTGGGGTGCGGAAGCAGGCCTCGCCAGGATGCGCCGCCTCCGCGGCCGCCGGTTGTTGAAGTGGCTCGGGTGATTCAGAAAAACGTTCCCGTCTACGGGAGTTGGGTTGCCACACTGGAGGGCTACGTCAACGCCGAGATCCAGCCAGAGGTGACCGGCTACCTTATCAAGCAGGACTATCGCGAAGGGTCCTACGTTCGAAAAAATGAGGTGCTATTTGAGATTGATCCTCGCCCTTTTCAAGCCGCGCTGGACCGAGCCAACGGTCAACTCGCTCAGGCGGAGGCTCAGCTCGGTGAGGCGACGCTCAATGTGAAACGGGACATTCCCGAAGCCAAGGCCCGCGCGATTCCACAAATGCAACTCGAAAGTGACACCCAGGCCAAGCTGGCTGCGGAAGCGTCCGTGGCGGCGGACAAGGCCGCGGTCGAGCAAGCTCAGTTGAACCTGGATTACACCAAGGTCCGTTCGCTGATTGGTGGAATCGCCGGCATTGCCCAGGTTCAAGTCGGCAACCTCGTGAGTCCCACCAGCGTACTCACCGACGTTTCCCAAGTGAATCCGATTAAGGCCTACTTCCAAATCAGCGGAGTCCAGTGGTTGCGGTTGGCAGGCGGGATTGGCTCGGGCGCCGCGAATTTGCGTCCCATCGTGAAGCCCATCCCGCTCTCGCTGATTCTGGCGAACGGCCAGACTTTCCCGTATGCGGGCAACATTCTCTTTGCCGACCGGGCCATGAACCTCCAAACCGGAACCATTCAGATCGTCGGCGCTTTCCCAAATCCGCGGCGAATTCTCCGCCCCGAGGAGACCGCAACCGTGCGGGGAGTGACTGAAGTGCTGCGAGACGCGCTTCTTGTCCCCCAGGCTGCGGTGATGCAACTGCAGGGAAGCGACCTGGTGGCGGTGGTCAGCCCGGACAACCGCGTCAGTATCCGCAGCGTTCAAGTAGGGCCGCAGCTCAAAACCCTATGGGTCATCACGCAAGGACTCGAGCCTCACGAGCGCGTGGTGGTGGTGGGCGCTGAGAAGGTGCGAACGGGGATGGTCGTCAAGCCGGTGCCATACAAGAGCTGAGACGAGGGGCGAGAGAGACCTCAGCTATCAGCAAGCGGCGTGCGCCGCTCACTCCGCTGATCTCTGCCTGCTGACGACTGACTTCTGATCGCTACGAAGGCAACTTAGGCCATGTCCAAATTCTTCATCAACCGTCCCATCGTTGCCATCGTCATTGCCATCCTAACGGTTATCCTGGGCGCCATCACCATCCTCCGCCTTCCGGTAGCCCAATACCCTGATATCACTCCCCCCGAAACCCAGATTCGGGCTACCTTCGTCGGCGCCGACGCCCAAACCCTCGCTGAATCGGTGGCGACGCCCATTGAAGAGCAAATGAGCGGCGTGGACAACATGAACTACATGTGGTCGGTCAACGCCAACGGCAACGGCCAGACGACCATGACCGTGGACTTTGCCGTCGGGACCAACCCGAACACTGACCTGATGCTCACTCAAGAGCGCGAAACCGAAGCCGTGCCTGAATTGCCAGCCCAAGTGGCGCAATACGGCGTGACGACCTTGAAGTCCGTCCACAATCCGCTGATGCTCATTGCCCTTTATTCCCCGCATGGAACCCACAACGCGCAGTTTCTGGCCAACTACGCTTACATCAATCTCGTCGATCCGATTACGCGCGTGCCGGGAGTGGCCAACGTGCTGATTTTCGGCTCGGGGCAGTATGCGATGAGGATCTGGCTGGATCCGCAAAAGTTGGCCCGGCTCGGCATTACAGTGTCTGACGTAATCAGCGCCGTCGGGTCACAAAACACGGTCAACCCGGCCGGGCAGGTCGGCGGGCCGCCGGTGCCGTCGGGCCAGCAATACACCTACAATGTGCTGGCCCAGGGACGCTTGGTGACGCGGCAGCAGTTTGGCAACATCATCGTGCGCGAAGAGCCCAATGGCGGCCTCGTGCGGCTCAAGGATGTGGCGAAGGTCGAGCTGGGAACGCAGTATTACTCGCTGATGGGTCGCCTGAACGGAGAGCCGAGCGCGATAATCGCCGTGTTTCCGTTGCCCGGTGCGAATGCTATCGATACGGCAGACGCCGTCAAGGCGCTGATGGCCCGATGGAAGCCGCACATGCCCGAGGACATGAAATACGTGGTATCGCTCGACACGACGCGTGCCGTGACCGAAGGGATCAAGGAAATCGTAAAGACGCTTTTGATCGCCATCGGCCTGGTGATTTTCGTTGTCTTTCTTTTCCTGCAAGGCTGGCGGGCCACGCTGATTCCGCTATTGGCTGTGCCCGTCTCGTTGATTGGGACGTTCATCTTGTTCCCTGTGTTTGGCTATTCCATCAATACGCTCACCATGTTCGGCCTGGTACTGGCCATCGGCTTGGTGGTGGATGACGCCATTGTGGTCGTTGAAGTCATCGAGCGCCACATTGAAGAAGGCCTGGCGCCGAAAGAGGCCGCCCTCAAAGGCATGGAGGAGATTTCGGGTCCGGTGATCGGCGTTGCGCTCGTTCTTTCCTCCGTATTTGTCCCCACCGCGTTCATCCCGGGAATCACCGGGGAGCTTTACAAACAGTTCGCGCTGACGATTGCCGTTTCCGTAATCATTTCCGCCTTCAACGCCCTCAGTCTCAGCCCTGCCCTGGCCGCGTTGCTGCTGCGGCGGCAAAAATCACGAGGCATACTGGGTTGGTTCTTCGATTGGTTCAATCGCACTTTCAACCGCGGAAGAGAGCTTTACATTCGTATTTCTGGACAATTGATTCGGAAGAGTGTCATCGCCATGGCGCTCCTTGGGCTGGTGGCATTGGGCGCGGTTTACTTCGGGAAGCGACTGCCCACCGGTTTTTTGCCCAATGAAGACCAGGGCTATATTTTTGTGAACATGCAACTCCCCCAGGACTCTTCCCTACAAAGAACGAGCGCGGCTGCACGAGTGGTCGAGCGCATCCTTGCCAAAACCCCGGGCATCCAGTACGTCACCAGCGTCATCGGCTTCAGCTTGTTGAGCTACGTTCAGACCACTTACAACGCCTTCTTTTTCGTCGTCGAAAAGCCTTGGGGCCAGCGAACGAAGCCGGACGAGCAATACGAAGCCATCCAACATCAGTTAAACGAACTGCTCCCGCAGCTTCCGCAAGGGACCGTCTTTTCCTTCCCCCCGCCCGCCATTCCCGGGGTGGGGACTTCCGGCGGCGTTACTATGATCCTTGAAGATCGGAATGGCCAAGGCATTCCCTACCTGTGGGCCAACGCGCAGGAGTTCATGGCCGCTGCCCGCAAGCTTCCGGAAATCGCCAGCATTAGTACGGGTTTCAGTCCCAACGTGCCGGAGAAGTTTGTGGACGTAGTTCGCGTGAAGGCGATGAAACTTGGCATCCCCATTGCCGACATTTATCAGAGCATCCAGACCTTCATGGGCGGCTATTTTGTTAACTACTTCAATCGCTTCGGCCGGCAATGGCAGGTCTACGTAGAAGGGGCGGGCCCGTACCGGACAAACACTCGGGATTTGAGCCAATATTACGTTCGAAACGACCTCGGCCAAATGGTCCCGCTATCAGCCGTGGCGAAATTCGAGACGCGCTATGGCCCCGAATACATCATGCATTACGACGAGTATAATTCCGTCGAGCTCGATATCAGCGCGGTTTCCGGCTACAGCTCGACGCAAGCCATGACCGCTCTCGAGCGGCTCTTTAATGAAACGATGCCTTTCGGCATGGGCTACGACTGGATGGGCATGTCCTATCAGGAAGCACTGGCAGCGCGTGGCGTTTCGCCGATGACGATTTTTGCGACGTCGTTCCTGTTCGTTTTCCTGATCCTGGCGGCGCTTTATGAAAGCTGGTCGCTGCCGTTTAGTGTGCTGCTTTCGACGCCCATCGCCGTATTGGGCGCGTTCGGCATGTTGTATTTGCGGCGCGTGGTGGACCTGGCGATCATGCCGCCGTACATGGTCCAGCTTCAAAATGACGTGTACGCCCAGATTGGCCTCGTCATGCTGATCGGCCTTGCGGCCAAGAATGCCATCCTGATCGTGGCCTTTGCGAAAGGGGAATACGATAAAGGGCGGCCGCTGATGGAAGCGGCGCTGGATGGGGCGCGGCTGCGTCTGCGGCCCATCCTGATGACGTCGTTTGCCTTCATTTTTGGGGTCGCACCGCTCTGGGTTGCATCGGGAGCCGGCGCCGTTGCCCGCCAAATCATGGGAACCACGGTCATCGGCGGCATGATCGGCGCGAGCCTTATCGCCATCTTTTTCGTTCCCGCCATTTTCTGCGTGGTCGAGAAGATTTCGGGTGCCCGGCGCGCGCACGCGTTGGCGGCCCAGAGCGAAAGCTCTGCACCGGCGGAGAGTAACTGAAATGAGAAGACTGGCCTTCTTGATCCTGCTCCTCGCCACCCTCGTGGGATGCACTGTCGGCCCGAATTATCAAAGGCCCAAGGTGAATTTGCCGGCTATGTATCGGGGCCAGCCGGCGGGCTCGCCATCCAAGCCGTCGGCTGCGTCTCTGGGCAACGAAAAGTGGTGGAATGTCTTTCGCGATCCCGCGCTTCAGCAACTGATCCGCATCGCATTGCAGCACAACTACGACGTACGGATTGCCGCCACGCGTGTCCTCGAAGCGCAGTCTCAGCTCGGGATCACCCGGTCCTACCAATTTCCGGTCGTGAGCGTCGGGGCGAACGTTCTGCGGCAGCGTAGTCCAAAGATCAACTCATTTTTCCCGACGTACATATTGCATACCTGGGAACTAAATCCCTCCGTGATCTGGGACCTCGATTTTTGGGGAAAATATCGGCGGGAAACCCAAGCAGCGCGTGCCGACGTGCTGGCGACCGAATGGGGCCAGCGGGCGGTGATTTCCTCTGTGGTTTCCAGCGTCGCCACGGCCTATTTCCAGCTTCGAGAACTGGACCTCGCGCTCGAGATTTCGCAACGTACCTTGGCTTCACGCCGCGACTCACTGCGTCTCACTCAAGTGCTCACCAGGTACGGCTCTGCCTCCTTGCTCGACCTGCGTCAGTCGCAAGAGCTAGTGGATGCAGCGGCTGAATCCATCCCCGACTTCGAGCGGCAGATTCAACAGCAGGAGGACCTGATCAGCGATCTGCTTGGCCAAAATCCCGGACCGATCCCGCGCGGCCTGTCCCTTACCCGGGAGCCATTGCCGCCTGCCGTCCCTGCCGGCCTTCCTTCGGAACTTCTCGAGCGGCGTCCTGACATTCGCGAGGCTGAGGCGAATTTGACGGCCGCCAATGCGGATATTGGTGTTGCCAAGGCCGATTTCTTCCCCAGTATTCCTCTTACCGCCACAGGCGGGCTCGAGAGTTACGCTCTCGACCGGTTCTTTTCGTTCGCCACCGCGGGGCTGTATAGCGTCACGGCATCTGCGACCGCGACCGTTTTCCAAGCCGGAGCTCTTCACGCTGGCTTGAGACTGAGCAGGGCACAAGACCAGCAGATGCTGCTCGCGTACAAACAAACGATCAGTCAAGCCCTCCGCGAAGTTGCGGACGCTCTGATTGGTTATCAGAAGGATCGCCAGTTCACCGAGCAGCAGGAGGCGTTGACCGCCGCCGCCGCGGATGCCGACCGCCTTTCCTACGTCCTGTACCGGCACGGCGGCGCCAGCTATCTGCAGGTGTTGACCAGCGAAACTAACTACTTCGCTGCCGAACTGACCCTGGCTCAGGCCCAACTGAACGAACGGCTTGCCGTGGTCCAACTTTATAACGCTCTCGGCGGAGGCTGGCAGCAGTAACTTACCGGCACTGGCCCTTCGAGGTCACCAGCCGCCAGGCTAATCCTTTTCAGATCTGGGTTGATTTGCGGAACTCGCCGAAGACGCGACGCATCGCGGCCGAGATTTCCCCGACCGTCGCGCGGGTTTTAACGGCGTTCAAGATGGGTGGCATCAAGTTTTCGCTGTCGCGGGCCGCGCTCTCCACTCCGTCAAGGGCCTCTTTGACAGCATTAGCGTTTCGCCTCGCGCGAAGCTGTCTAAGGCGCTGCACCTGTTCTTGTTCGATGACCGGGTCGATGTGCAGAAGGGTTGGCTGCGCCGCCTCGCCGCCCGCGTACCTGTTCACGCCCACCACAACGCGGTCGCCGGTTTCGATGTTTCTTTGGTATTCGTAGGCGGCCTGCTGAATTTCGCCCTGAATGAAGCCGGATTCGATGGCGTGCAGGACGCCGCCCGACGCGTCGATCTTGGCAAGATAATCGCGCGCCCCTTGCTCGATCTCGTTCGTCAACGTTTCGACGTAGTAGGAGCCGCCCAGTGGGTCCGCGCTGTTCGCCACGCCGGCTTCGCAGGCTAGAATCTGCTGCGTTCGCAGAGCGAGCAGCGCCGACTCTTCCGTTGGCAACGCCAGGGCCTCATCCCACGCGTTCGTGTGCAGGGATTGCGTCCCCCCGAGCACGGCAGCCAGTGCCTGCAAGGCAACGCGAACGATGTTCACTTCTGGTTGTTGCGCTGTGAGCGTGCTGCCGGCCGTCTGGGTGTGGAAGCGGAACATCCAGGAGCGAGGGTTAGTGGCCTTGAAATCTTCCCGCATGATCCTCGCCCACAGCCGGCGCGCGGCGCGAAACTTGGCCACTTCTTCCAGCACGGAATTGTGAGCACTGAGGAAAAAGGAGATGCGCGGGGCTACCTCGTCCACCGCCAGGCCGCGCTCGGCGGCTGCCCGGACGTACGCGATGGCGTCCGCCAGAGTGAATGCCACTTCCTGCACAGCCGTTGACCCGGCCTCCCGGATATGGTATCCGCTCACGGAAATCGTGTTCCACTCCGGAGCCCTATCGCGGCAAAACTCGAAAACATCCGTCACCAGGCGCAGTGCGGGCCGCACAGGGTAGATGTAAGTACCGCGAGCAATGTACTCCTTGAGGATGTCGTTCTGCACCGTTCCCGCCAGCTTAGCCAGGCTCACGCCCTGTTGTTCCGCCACGGTGAAATACATAGCGAGCAGGATGGGGGCCGTGGCGTTGATTGTCATTGAGGTGGAAACACGGTCAAGCGGAATCCCCTGAAAGAGCGCCTCCATGTCCTCAACCGAGTCGATGGCTACGCCTACTCTTCCCACTTCGCCGCAGGCAAGCGGTTCGTCCGAATCCAAGCCGAGCTGCGTGGGCAGATCGAAGGCAACGGAGAGACCGGTCGCGCCGTGGGCCAGGAGTTCGTGGTAGCGCGCGTTCGATTCCGCCGACGTGCCGAACCCCGCGTACTGGCGCATCGTCCAGAGCCGGCCGCGATAATGTGTGGGATAGATGCCGCGGGCGTAAGGATACGTCCCGGGAAAGCCAAGTTCGCTTTCATCGCTCCAGCCGGCAAGATCATCCGGGGTGTAATAAACGCGATCGAACCGCGCAGGGAGCCCGGAGGCGCTGCCTTGGCGGGTAGAACTCATCGGATGCTGCGTGCCTTGAGGAAAGAGTACAAGCAGAAGAAGATCAAAACGAGCGTGAAACCCGCGAACAGATAGAAACGGACCAGTCCGCTGGCGGGATGATCCAGGTGCTCCTTCCACTCCGTCGCGCTGAGCACGGTTCCCATGCCGGCCATGACCATGAAGGTCAGGCCAATCAAGAATTGAAACACACGTTGCGCCTGGCGGTAAGCCCGGCCCAGCGCTGAAACCAGTTTGCCTGACATACGCTTCCCTACTGGCCCGGCTGCATGTTGTAGAAGAAATTGAATTGCAGCACGAGATGACGTCCCGTGAAGGCGCGGGGCAGAGGCGGAAAGGGAATTGAAGCCCGGATTCCGGCAATCGCGGCGCGATCAAGCGGAGTCTTTCCGGATGAGCTTACGAGTCGCAACTGCGGCACGGAGCCGTCTTTCAGAATCTCAAACACGATGGCCACTTCCCCTTGCTCGCCCAGGCGTGCGGACTCGGGGATGACGGCGTACCAGTTTTCACGCACGATCTGCAGGATTTCCGCAAGGTAGGGACCAAAATCCACGCCGCGCGTATTCGAAAGGATGATCGGGCCGGAAGTGCTGAAATTGGGATTGAGGTTCTGAAGCTGATCGGGTGACATCCCCGGACCAGGGACCTGGCCCATGCTGCGCCCCAGCGCAGCGGCCCGAAGCGACTGGTGGATGAGCTGGCCGGCTGTGCCTATCCCCAGTTGGGAATTGATTGCTGCGCCGGGTGACGGTGGTGGCTGCACGTCGGAGAGGAGCAGCTTACTTTGCCGCTTGGGTTGAGCCGGAGGCTGCGGCACACGCTGGGCCTGAGCCATCTTGGTCTGCTGCTGCCCTTCTCGGGTAGCGGGGTGGCTGGCTGGAGCGGGAGCCGGTGCGGGGGGCGCCGCTGGCCGGTGCGAATGTTCGCCGCCTGCCAGCTCCGGCATCTTCGTGTTTCCTCGCGAGTAAGGCATCTTCAGCCCGTGCGGATGGATGATGGGCGATGGGCCGCGCGCGATGCGGTTCTTATCTGAGAGGATATTCGTCTTGGGCGGCTTTCTAAGTTCCTTCAGGAGGTCTGGGGGCATCACGAGAAAGGTGGTTTGCTGCTTCGGCTGCTCTTCCTCTGCGAGCAGTTGCACAAATTGCTCGTGCCGCTGGATCAGAACGGAAAGCCACATGAGCAGCGGGATCAGGAGGGCGTGACCAAGGATCGAGAGCAGAAGGGTCGCTCGGCGCCGCCAGCGCGTTACCTCCGTGTCTTCTTCAAGTACAAGGTGCAGGCTTGGCTCGGGGCCTGGCAACGGTACGTGCCGACGTTCGGTGGGAAAGGCGAACCTGAACTGATCCACAGAAACCGGCTCTGCGGGCGGCGGCTCGCCCAGAGTCAGCAACGTGAATTTGTCGCCGTCTCCGTTCTGGCGGGCGAGTTCCCGTTGCCTGATTTTCCCGAGCAAGGCTTGCCGCTCGGCCGGCGAAAGTGGCTTGGCAGCAGAAGGCTCAGCGAGCGTGAGGAGGGTAAACTTCTCTTCACTCCGATCCCGGCCGGCGATGCCGCGCCGCTCGATTTCGTCTAGCAGGCTTTTGAGCACGTGGTTAGTATCTCACAAGAACGGGGTTCAGGGGATACAACCGCTCGCTGATCGCGGGTTCGTGAAAGACCCAAACCCCGTGTATATTCTACGCCCCAAAACTCTGGAGGGTTACACTACTCTGACTAAGATTCGCCACTCTGCCCTGAGGGTTGCGTGAGCCGCAAATTTACTTTGGCTGCGTGAGCTTGAATGTGGTCCATGACGCTTGCCGCCAGCGTCAAGGCCTGCCGCCCTTCGCGGCCTCCTACCAGCGGCGGCCGTCGCGTCCGGGCGGCCTCGACGAACGCTTCAAGCTCCGCGCGAAGCGGCTCAACGGAACGCGTTTCAAGACGCCGGAAACCCAGCCCGGGCGGCGACCCAGCCCCGCCTACTTTTACCACCAGCACGTCGCGCCGAGTGAAGTCGATGGAGACATATTCGTTTGGCTGAAAGTACCGGAACTTCCGCACCTTTTCCGTGCTAACGCGGCTGGCGGTGAGGTTGGCAACGGCGCCGTTTTCAAACTCCACGCGCGCGCTGGCGATGTCAACCTTATCTGAAAGCACAGGCAAGCCCACGGCTCTCACCTCGCACACAGGTGAACTGGCGAACCACAGGACGAGATCGAGATCGTGAATCATGAGGTCGTAGACCACGTCCACGTCCAGGCTGCGCGGGCTGAAAACGCCGAGACGATGTACCTCGAAGAATAGCGGCTGACGAGTGATTTCGCGCGCCGCGGCCACTCCCGGGTTGAAGCGTTCCACGTGCCCGACCTGCAGAATCCGCGCGTGCGCCTCGGCGCTTTCAATCAGCCTGTCGGCTTCCTCGACGGTTCGCGTGATCGGCTTTTCGAGCAGGACGTCCACTCCGTGTGCGAAGGCCTCGAGGGCTACTTCGGCGTGGCTGGTGGCGGGGATCACAATGCTGACGGCCATGGCGGCCTTCCAGACTTCTTCCGGCGACTCGAAGCTGCGCACCCCGAACTCGCCTGCCAGGGCCCGAGCACGCTCCGGGCGCGCATCGTAAACGCCCACGAGTTCTGCTGCCGGAATTGACGCATAGTGGCGGGCATGGTTGCGGCCGTGTTCGCCCGCTCCAATCACCGCCGTCCGTATTCGCTCCACTGGGCTACTCTTCGCCGACGATCGTGATGCCAGCTTCGTTCGCCGATTCGATCAAGGCCTCACGTTCGAACATCAGCGTCCTGCCGGCGTCGACGGCCAGCGCGCTGGCACGAGCGCGCTTCATGACATCGATAGTTTTCAGCCCCACGACCGGCACATCAAATCGCATGTCTTGGCCCGGCTTGCTGACTTTCACCACGACCAGCCGCCGCCCATTACTGAGTCCGGCGGCGCGCTCGATTGTGGCGTCGGTTCCTTCCATCGCTTCCACTGCGACGCAAGCGCGGTCGGCCACCACTACGGTCTGGCCAACATCGAGCCCGGCGATTTTCTTGGCAACTTCACGCCCATATTGGATATCCGCCTGCTCTGGCTCGTCCGGAATGCGACGAGTCATGCAGCCGACGGAGGACAGAAGGGGTCTCAAGAAAAAGGTTGAGTCCAGCACTTCTATCCCGAGCCCTTCCAGCATCTGGACGAACGCTCCGATCAGGGCGTCGGTGTTGCGCCGTTCAAGACCGCCCAGCGCGCCGCTCAGCACGGCATCAGGTTGAATCGAGCTAAAAAGCTGCACGTGCTTGACTTGGCCGGCCAGGACGACCTTTTGAATGCGCTCCGCGGCAAGTAAGTCCATGAGCTTGGAGATCTCGCCCAGGCTGAGCCAGTGGATTGAGCGAGCGTGCTCGGCCAGCGCGGTCGCGGCTTCTTCGCGGATGGCAAACACCACTGGCTCCACGCCTTGCTCGTGCGCGGCTTGAAGCACCAGAAAAGGGAATCGCCCGTTACCGGCGATGATGGCGTAACGGAATTGATTCATACGCTGTGGCGCCGGGTTTCAGTCCGGCACCTACCGACCTAGAGGCCGGCGCTACTTCGCGACCCCGCGCTCGGAAGTGCGGATGAACTCCATAAGGGCGCGCACGTGCGAGGAGTCGAAGCCCTGGCTCTGGATGGCTTCGAGCGCTTGCGTCGTGTTGAGCTTCGAGCGGCAGAGCAAACGGAAGGCTCTCTCGAGTTCGTCGATGTCAGGCTGCGTCAGGCCCAGCCGCTCAAGGCCGATCCGATTCGCACCGAGGACTTCCATAGGCCGAGGGGCGGTGGTTCTTGAGTAAGGAAGAATGTCCTTGTTGACCACGGTGAAGGCGCCGAGGAAGCTGTAAGCGCCGATACGGGTGAACTGGTGGATGCCGCAAAACGGACCGACATTGGCGTAATCACCGATTTCAATATGGCCCGCGAGTGAAGCGGCGTTTGACATGATGACGTGGTCGCCGATCTTGCAGTCGTGAGCGATGTGAACGTAGGCCATCAGCAGGCAATGGCTTCCGATCCGCGTGACGCCGCCTCCTTCGCTGGTTCCGCGATGCACGGTCACGAATTCACGGAAGACGTTCGCGTCGCCGATCTCCAGTTCGGTCCGCTCGCCGCGATATTTCATGTCCTGCGGATCGAGGCCGACCGAAGCATAAGGGAAAAAGCGGTTGCCGCGGCCAGCGCGCGTCGGGCCGCCGAGAACAACGTGCGACATCACCTCGCAGTCCTCGCCAAGTTCAACGTCTTTGCCGATCACGCTGTATGGGCCGATGGTCACGGAGCAGGCAAGCCGGGCTCCGGAGTCAACGATGGCAGTGGGGTGGGCTTTCATTTCGCGGGGTGGTCTACGATGGCGAAGAGCACGGTGGCTTCCGCAACCAGTTTCCCGTCAACCGTCGCACGGCCGGCCATTTTGCCGAACGTGTTGCGCCGACTTTGAAGCTCCATCTCAACCAATACCTGATCTCCGGGCGTCACCGGCCGCCGAAACTTGGCGTTTTCGATGCCGGTGAAATAGATCAGCTTCTTCTCTTTATCGGGCAGGTCGCGGTAAATGAGCACGCCCGCTACCTGCGCCATCGACTCGATGATGAGGACGCCTGGCATAACCGGGGCGCCGGGGAAGTGGCCTTGAAAAAACGGCTCGTTCACCGTAACGTTCTTCAGGCCGACAATTCGTTTCTCCGGTTCGAGCGCGACAATTCGATCTACCAGGAGGAAGGGGTAGCGGTGCGGAAGGATTCGAAGAATGTCTGTGACCGTGTACACCACGTTCTGTTCAGATTCTAGCGCCGTCTCCGCCACGTTACCCTCGCTCTTCTATGACTCCGCTCAGTTGCCCCTTGTTGTCAGCACGCTGAGTGAGCCAAACGTGCATTATAGCGATAAAGCTCCAAGCCTTCCAACCGGCCTATTGAGGGGACATGGGCTAGTTTGGGGCGTCGCGAGCAGGTAGCTTCGCCAAACGGCCGCCCTACGATAGCCCCACGTCAAGCTTAGACAGCACCCCGTTCCCGGATTCTTTCAAATCGCCCGAGCATCGCTCATAATTGAAGGTATTGGGGCCGTTGCTCACGTGGAGTCATGGATCGAACAAAAAGCTGAATCGCTTCCTGACCAGCCAGGCGTCTACGTCTACAAGGACGCTGGGGGCCGGCCCATCTATGTCGGCAAGGCCAAATCGCTGAAGCAGCGGGTGCGCTCCTACTTTCAGGATTCACGCCCGATCGATGTGAAACGCGAGCGGATGCTCGAGGCGGCGCGCGATCTGGAGTGGATCGTCGTCGATTCGGAAAAGGAAGCGGTTGTCCTTGAGAACAACCTCATCAAGCAGTTCAAGCCTCGCTACAACGTCCTCCTGCGCGACGACAAAACTTATCCCTACGTGAAGCTTACAGTCGCCGAACGCTTCCCCCGCGTCTACGTGACACGCCGGCTCAAGAAAGACGGCTCGCTCTATTTCGGGCCGTTCTTCCCCGCCCGCCTTGCCTACCGGCTGACGGATCTTATTCACCGTAGTTTCCGCATTCCCTCCTGTTACGTGGACCTGACACGCTTTCATCCGCGCCCATGCCTCCAGTATTACATCAAGCGGTGCCTGGGTCCATGTACCGAAGGACTGACGACGCCGGAAATCTACGCGGAGCGTGTGCGCCAAGTGCGCATGTTGCTGGAAGGTCGCGTCAACGACCTGGCGCGTGACCTGCGGGTGCGCATGGAGGAAGCCTCCTGTTCCGAGCGTTACGAGGAAGCGGCGCGGCTGCGGGACCAGATTCGCGTGGTCGAGGAAATCCGCGAACGCCAGAAGATGGCGGCGGCGCGTGGCGACGACGTGGATATTTTCGGATTTCACCAGGAAGGGCCTCTCGTGGCCGTCAACCTCTTTCACCTCCGCTCGGGACGCGTCGTGGACCGGCGTGAGTTTTTCTGGGAGGACCTGGAGGCTTTCGACGCGCCCGAATTCTTCTCTTCGCTCCTCAAGCAGCTTTACCTCGACCAGCAGACGCTGCCGGCCGAAATTCACGTGCCTTTGGACTTTGAAGACCGGGAAATGCTCGAACAATTCCTTTCGGAAAAATCGGGCGGGCACGTGCGCATTTTCACGCCGCAGGCCGGGCCCAAGCGTTCCATGGCCGAGTTGGTGGCGCGAAACGCATGCCACTCGTTCGATCGCCGCTTCCGCACCCTCAAGCCCGCGCTGGCCGACGTGCTGGGAAATCTGTCCGAGGCGCTTGATCTCCCGCGGCCACCCAAACGCATCGAGGCGTTCGATATTTCTCACATCCAGGGCACGGATATTGTCGCCTCGATGGTGGTGTGGGAAGACGGCGCAATGAAGAGGTGCGACTACCGCAAATTCATCCTCAAAACTGTGCCCCACAATGATGATTTCGCCAGCATGCGCGAGGTGGTGGGGAGGAGATACCGTCGTTTGCTTGAGGAAAAGAAGCGGTTTCCCGACCTTATCCTTATCGACGGCGGCGTCGGGCAATTACACGCCGGCGCGGAGGCGCTCGAATCGCTCCCCGTCATCAATCAACCCATGGCCAGCATCGCCAAGAAAGAGGAAATACTCTATGTGCTTGGCCGCGAAGATGAACCCGTCGTTTTGGACCGGCACTCCCCGGCGTTGCATCTGATCCAGCAAATTCGCGATGAGGCCCACCGGTTTGCCGTAGCTTTCCACCGCCAAAGGCGTACGCGCCGAAGTTTGACCAGCGACTTGACGAAAATTCCTGGCATCGGTGACCGAACAGCCCAGAAGCTGCTCTCGCACTTCGGGAACATCGAGGCTATGCGAAGTCTTTCTGCTGATGAGTTGTGTCAGGTGGTCAAACCGGCGCAGGCACGGGCCATCCAGCAGTACCTGGCGGAGTCAAACGGGTAGGTCGGGCAATAAACCGTCTCGACGGCTTACGTATTATCGCCAGTCTTTTCAAAAATATTGTGTTGATATAATGGGACGCTAATCGTACGATGTACTTGGATGGGGAAGAAAGAAGGTGCGCCATGAAAAAGAGCCCCATAAATTTCAGTTTGATGTGCTTCGTTGCGGGGGCGAGCCTGGGAGCGCTCGCTGCTCTGTTGTATGCTCCTCGCAGTGGCGAGGAGACGCGTGAGCTAATTGGGAAGCGAGCCGAGGAGGGCCGGGATTACCTGGCGGCGCGCGGCAAGGCCATTCGCCGTGACGCTCAGCACTTTGTGAAGGCAGGCCGACGAGCGGTAGAGGACTTGATGGAAGAAGGGAAGGACGTGGCCTCTCGCGTGCTTCCGGTCTAGGTCAGAATCATCCGGACCAAGAGTGGCACCGACGAGATTTGAAGGAGGTTGACGACAATGGCTGAAGACGTAAGCGCGGGGAAATTTGCATACTTTTTGGCTGGGCTGGGTGTTGGTGCTTTGTTGGCACTTCTTTTTGCCCCTCAGACCGGGCAGGAAATGCGTGACTTGATCGGAGTTCGCGCGAACCAAGGCAAGGACTACGTGACGTCAAAAAGCAAGGAAGTCCGCGGTCAGGCCGAGCAGTTGGTCGGCAAGGCCAAAGATCTTGTTACTCAGCAGAAAGAACAGCTCTCTGCTGCCCTTGAAGCTGGCAAACAAGCCTACCAGGAAGAAAAGGCCAAGACCCGGTAGCGCGAGCAGAGCTATCGCGGGCGAGGAAATATGGACCACGGAACGGTGATCGCGGTTTTTGTGGTAATTGCGGCAATCGCTCTAGCGATGCAGGCAACGGTCTGGCTTCTCCTTTACCTGATCGCGCGACGGGTCCATAGGGATGTAAGTAAGGTCGGTGCCGACGTGAAGCGGCAAGTCGATCTGGTGCTTCATGAGGCTGTGGAAATTCTTGCCGCCTCGCGCGAACCCATCCGCACGATCACCGCCAATGCGGTGGAGATCAGCCGCATTGCCACGGAGCGCGCGGGCAAGTTGGATGGGGCGATCGAGGACTTCACCGACAGGCTTCGCGTACAACTCGTGCGCATCGACCGGATGGTCGCCGATCTTAGCGACAAGCTGGAGGAGACGGCGGGCGTTGTGCAGCGCGGCATTCTGAACCCCTTACGCGAATTTTCGGCGATTATCCGGGGCATTCAGTCCGGTTTGGATTTTCTGTTCGCGCGCCGGCATCACGCGAACGTGCGTGAGGCCACGCAGGACGAGGAGATGTTCATCTGAAGTCGCGCCGAGCGCATGACGCAGCGGGGTGCGCGACGGCGGTTGCCAGTGCGCTTGTTCTGAGATTCCGGCGTAGTTCTGTTTGTCGAGAGTGTCCAGACGGGTCCGGACACGGTAGCTCCTCCCTCCGAAAATGCGGTTCGTCTGATGCAGCCGTCGCCGTCTTCGCGCGAGCGCCGCGACCAGGTTTCGCCAAGACCCGGCTCATTCCCCTCCTCGGCGCCGAGGGCGCCGCGAAGTTTCACGGCGCGCTGCTTGATGACGCGCTTGACAAAGCAAGTCGGATGGGCGGCAAAGCGTCACTCTATCTTCTGCTCGCGGGGCGCGCACTCCGGCCAATTAGATTTCCCGCTTCGCGCACCGGGAGCTTCAGTGTACTTCCGCAGCGCGGCAAGGATTTTGGATTGCGTGTGGAGCGCGCGTTCGGATTTCTGCTTGGCCGTCACGCTAAGGCCGTCATCATCGGAACGGATTCGCCTGAGCTTAGGGGCCAAACCCTGTTGAATGCCCTTTCGGAGCTCCGCTGGTGCCATTCCGTGCTTGGACCGTGTCCCGATGGCGGCTACTATCTGATCGGCTTGCGGCGCGAAGCGATGGCGATGAAGCGAACGCTGCTGAGGGGAATTCGTTGGGGGACGGAATGGGCGTTGGCGGACACGATGCGCAACCTCCTCTCGGCGGGCCTCTCGTGCTCGCAGCTTTCGCCTGAAAGGGACGTTGATCTTCCCAAAGACCTCTTCGCCCTGCGCGGTCGCATGAGGCGCCAAGTCGCCTTGCGCCGCCGCGCGCCAGCAACCTGGCGTTTCCTAAGGCAACTGTAATAGTGCCCGCACAAACAAGTCAAAGGTCGAAAAGTCAAAAGTTGCGCTTGCCCTGTCGTTGCACCTGACTTTTAACTTTTGACTCTCAACGCTTGGCTTTCCCTTGAACACCAGCGCCTACAGACTTTGGCAGCGGGTGAAGAGTTGGTCGAGCAGGTTGACGGCGAGGTCGATCTCCTCGCGCGTGATGGTAAAGGAAGGCGCGAGGGTAAACACGTTTTTGTAATATCCGCCTACGTCCAGGACTAACCCGTAGCGGCGGCCGTTGGCCTGGAGGTTTCCGCGCAAGCCCTCGGCGAAGATGCGGTCGGTGAGCTCGCGGTCAGGGGTGAAGCCGTCGGGCTGGCAAACCTCGATCCGCAGAGCCAGGCCTAGTCCTTCAACCTGGCCGATGATTCCCGGGTGCAGCCGCTGAAGGCGCTGAAGGCCCGCCAGAAAATACGCACCCGTTTCGTTGACCAACTTCTCGTAATCTTCATCCTCGGCCATCTTGAGCACTTCGAGCGCGACCGCCGTGCCGAGCGTGTTGGAAGAAAATGTGGAGTGCGTCGAGCCGGGCGGGAACACTTCCGGCGAAAGCAACTCCTCGCGCGCCCACAGGCCGGAGAGCGGGTTGAGGCCGTTGGTGAGCGCCTTGCCGAAGACAATGATGTCCGGCGTGATGCCCCAGTGTTCAATGGCCCAGAGCTTTCCGGTGCGGTAAAAGCCCATCTGGATCTCGTCATCGACGATCAAAATCTTCCGCTTGTCGCAAGTCTGTTTCAGTCGCTTGAAATAGTCGGAAGGCGGAATGACGTAGCCGCCCGTGCCCTGAACGGGCTCGATGTAAAAAGCTCCGTATTCGGCCGAGCTCGCCTTGGCGTCCCACGCGCCGTAGTATTCGCTGTCGAAGAGGCTCGCGAACTGCTCTTCGCAATACAGGTCGCAGCTTTCCGGTTTCAGTCCGTAAATGCAGCGGAAGCAGTAAGGATAGAAGACGAACTGTGCGCGGTCACCGAAATGCCCGTAGCGGCGCCGGTAACGGTAGCTCGAAGTGATGGCGGAGGCGCCGAGCGTGCGGCCGTGATAGCCGCCCATGAAGGCAAACATCAGGTTTTTCCCCGTGGCATTGCGAACGATCTTGAGCGAATCTTCGATGGCCTGCGACCCCCCTACGTTAAAGTGAACGCGGCCTTTCACGCCGAAGCGCTCTTCGCAGGCACGGGCAATGCGCGCCGCAACTTCGATTTTCTCGGCGTGCAGATATTGGCACGCAAGCTGAGGCAATCGGTCAAGCTGGCGTTTCAGAGCATCGTTCAAGCGCGGGTTCTTGTAGCCGAAGCTCGCTGCGGAGTACCACATCTGCAAGTCGAGATAGGGTGTTCCTTCTTCGTCGTAAAGGTAGCAGCCTTCGCAGGCGGAAAAGACCTTGGGCGGCTCGGCATAATGCACTGTATCGCCGAACGAGCAGTAGCGCCGTTCGAGCTCGATGAGTTCCGCAGATTTCGATGTGGTGTCGAGATTCAAACTTCCCTCCGTGTGGCCGCAGGCTCCTAACCCCCCGCCGCTTCGCAGCTCCCTCCTTCGGAAGGAGGGGACGACGGGGTGGTTTGCCGCCCCGAGGCTCTGCTCGTGCCGATGTCGGTTAGCGGTCGATCAGAAGACCATTGACCGTGATCACTACCCATTCACTTTGCCAGTGTTGTTGCCGGGTGGGCTTCCCGCATCGTTGCGATGTCCACCACGTTGTTCAAGCGGGCCTGTATCTCCGCGAACGTCTCAAACGGATGGCACGCGATTCCTTGTCGGCGGCAATAATCGAGCAACTGGTGTTTAGCGAAAACGATGTCCGTTTCTTCGACCGCAAATCGGTCCGAAAGGCCATCGCCGGCAAATATTATAGGTTGGCTGTCTCGGTCGACGCGCCGCAGGACGGTGGCTTTGCACGTGGCGCAGCCATGCTCCGAGCACGAATTGGGGAATGCCACCCGCACGCGACCGTCTTCGACGCGCATCGCGCTCGCAAAGAGATGACGGCCATTTCGCAACTCGCCGTCGACGCCCGCCCGGCGAAGGATGCGACGAATCACGTAGTCGAAACCATCGCTCACCACGTAGAAAGGAATGCGCTGCTGCCTGGTGAACTGATAAAACGCCGGAAAGGACGGATCGACCGGTATGGCGTCGATCAGAGCGTCCAGGCGTTTGCGCGGTGCGTTTACCAACGCCATCTGCCGTTCCAGGCATTCATGCGAGCCGATCAGCCCGCGAACCCACAACTCCTCGACCTCGCGCCAGGCAGGATCGGCGAGCTCTTCCAAAATTCGGTCGGTCACGTCCGCCTGAGTGATGGTGCCGTCAAAATCGCTGAAGAAGATCAACCTGATTCGCTCCTTTCGTCCACCAGCCGCGTTGGTTTGCGGCCGGCAACGAGGGTTCCGGCGGGTAGGAAGCGGAAGGCAAGGCGATACATGCCGCAGGCGAGATTCCCCCAAACGTCCGGATGCCGGGCCTCAAGGTTGCGGGTCACGGCCCGCTCGACGTGGGCGGAATCGATGCCGTCAGCCAGTTCGAGGCGGAATTCGAGGATGTCTCTCAGCCCTTCCTGGCGCACAGCCACTTGCCAGTTTGTTGTGATGCCCTCGACACCCTCGAGAATGTTTTCGAAGATCGCAGGGTGCATATTCCCCGCGCCCATTACCACCATCTCGTCCCGTCTTCCCTTAATCGCGTCGATGCGGGCGAGCGGCGTTCTGCAGAGGCACGGTTCGGAAAGCATTCGCGTGACGTCGCGGGCGCGATAGCGGATCAGCGGTTCGGTGCGGCGCGAGAGTGTCGTGAAGACGAGCTCTCCGTAGCCGTCCGCATCGGGATTCAGAATCTCAAACAAGAAATTGAACTCATCGACATGATAGCCTTTGCCGTGGGGACACTCCATGCCCAAGCCACCCCCGGCCTCGGTCGAGCCGTAGCCGAGGATGATGGGCGCGTTCCAGACTTTTTGTACGTAATCGCGGTAAGCGCCGCTCATCCGGTCGCCAGCGGCAAAGATGAGTTTCATTGGAAACGCCCCTTCGCGTTCGGCGATTTCCGTGAGGCTAACCAGCCAAGTAGGATCAGCGATGAGGACGTTATAGCCGTAAACTGGCATCCGTGAATATACCTCGCTAGGCTGGGGCTTACCCACAGCGGAACAGAATATGCCCAGGCGCTTGCAGGCGAGGAACGTTACCCAGCTGCTGATCCAATAGCCAGCGTCAAACGTGCAAACCACGCGGTCTCCGCGGCGCAGCCCGTTTTCGCGAAGCGCCGCAGCCTCGTAGAGAGCTGAGCGGTCAATTTCGTCGTAGCTGAAATAGAGCCGTTTGGGAGGGCCGGAAGTTCCAGTGGTTTCGAAGACGGTGTCGGGGGGTCGGCAAAGAAAATCCTCGGGAGGACGAGAAATCAGATCCTCGGGAACGGTATAAATGTCGCCCAGATCTTCAGGCCGGCGGATTGAAGAGGCATCCAGGCGGTGCTCCTTCAGCTTTTGCGCGAAGAAGCGCTGGTGGGCGGCGGCGTACCGCACCACTTGGCGGAACTCATCTATCTGCAGGCGCCGGATGAAGGAGCGCGGCACCGCTTTGCCGCAACGGGTCAGGGACGAGGGCGAGCCCAGTTTGTGCTCGAAGAAACCTTTCAGGGCACTCAGCATAAATCTCCACGTCTCGCGTGACGCTTCACCTTCCGCCCTCACCGCCGCCCCTGATCCCGCTCAGCGGAAGAGTGAGACCGCGAGGTGGGTGAGGATCGTCGCCCGCGTTGCATCACATTAAGAACGCTGATTGCCCTGCGCGCACTGGAGGCGGCACCAGGAGGTCGATGTAAGTGGCCTTCTCCAGCAGGGCTCTTGATACCTGCGCGATGCCGTCGGCAGCTTCGGGGCGAGACAGTTCGCGCCCGCGCAGCGAGACTTCGCGCCGTGTTTCGGGCCGGCTGAGCAGACGGGCGACGACAGCAGGAATCTCATCAAGGTTTTCGACGTAAAACGCGGCTTGGCGCTCGATCAGATATTGAATGTTGCGTTCCTCGGGCCCCGGGATAGGGTGGGTCAAAATCATCGGCAGGCCGGACGCCAGAGCCTCGGAAACGGTCAGACCGCCCGGCTTGGTGATGAGGATGTCCGACGCGGTCATCAGTTCCGGGATGCGGCTCGTCCAACCGAAGCTTACAAAGGGTATCGCCAGCTTGCCCTGCAAAGCCCGAAGCCGCCGGTAGAGCGCCCGGTCGCGTCCGGCGACGCCAATGACCTGAAGCGGCATCCGGCAGCGTTCCAGGCGGACGGCGATGTCGTCCAGCGGCGCCAAACCCATGCCGCCGGCCATCAACAGGATTGTTGAGGTCGCTGGCCGAAGGCCAAGGGAGCGCCGCACCTCCGTTTTTTCAAGCGGGAGAGCAAAACACGGATCGATGGGAATACCCGAAATTAAGATGCGGTGTGGAGAAATGCCCCAGCCGATTAGCTGAAGTTTGGCCTCCTCGGTGGGAACGCAATAGAAGTCGATTTCGGGTTGTACCCACGGTGGTTCTGCCTGAAAGTCGGTTAGCACCGCCAGAACCGGAGCGGAAAACCACCCTTCCCGCTTACCGAGCGACGCAATTTCCGCCGCGCCGACCTCCGTGGCAACAACCAAATGAGGCGCCATTTTCCTGAGTTCCTTGAAAACATTCACACAGCCACGCCGAAACACCCAATGCGGCGCCGTTGCCCGGTGCCGCTTCGTGTGCCGCCGCTCGTAGAGCCATCGCCAAGCTTGGCGGCGGTAGCGCAGCATCCACCAATAGGGATGTACGTACACCCACGGGAACCATGACTGTGCCAAGTCGACAACATCAAATGTGCGCACTTCAATGTCGGAGGGTCCCACGGTGAGGGCGTCGCGGATCACGGACGAAGCCTGGATGTGTCCTGCGCCCACGCTTAACGTTAAGATGGCAACCGTTTTATGAGATTCCATAATAACCGGGCTAATTCGCCTTGCGAACCAACAGAACGGCGTTAAGTCCTCCAAAAGCGAAGGAGTTGGAAATCGCGATGTTCACGGGCTGAGACCGCGCTTCGTTGGGAACCACGTCCAGGTCGCACTCGGGATCTGGCTCGGTGTAGTTCGCCGTAGGAGGGATAACGCCGCGCCGCACGGCCAGGACGGTCGCCGCCAGCTCAACCGCGCCGGTGGCTCCCATGACGTGGCCGTGCATAGACTTGGTGGAGCTGATGCACAGGCGGCGAGCATGGTCTCGGAAGACCTCTTTCACCACTTGCGTCTCGATGGGATCATTCAGACGCGTGCCGGTCCCGTGAGCGTTGATGTAGTCTACCTCCTCCGGGTTAACGCCAGCCTCATCCAGGGCTATGCGAATGGCCCTTGCCGGGCCCGCGACGGTAGGTTGGGTAATGTGACCTGCGTCGGAGGTCATGCCGAAGCCTACGATTTCCGCCCAGATGTCCGCCCCGCGGCGGCGCGCGTGCTCGATCTCCTCAAGTAGAAGCAGCGCAGCTCCTTCGCCGATCACCATGCCTTCCCGGTCAGCCGAAAAAGGGCGACACGCGCGGCTCGGATCGCCTCCGTTGCCGGTAGCCAGCACTCGCACTGACTCCCACGAGCGCATCATGCCGTAGGTAATCGGAGAGTCCGCTCCGCCAGCGAGCATCATGTCCGCAAGGCCGAACTTCACAAGGTGAAAGGCCTCGCCAATCGCGTGGCCGGCTGAGGAACAAGCCGTTGCCGTGGAGAAGGAAGGTCCCTGCGCGCCGTATTCCATGCAGACCTGGGAAACCGGAGCACTGTGCATGATCTTTGGGATGGTGAAAGGATGCAGACGAGTGGCCTGTTTTGCATAGAGCTCGTGGTAGCCGTGGTCCAAACCCTGGGCGCCGCCCATCCCTGATCCGATGACGGCGCCAAAGCGGCCGCACTCCTCCTCTCGGACCTCTAGGCCGCTCGACTTCATGGTCTGGCTTGCGGCGATGAGAGAAAACTGCGAAAAACGGTCCAGCAGGTCAAGGCGCTTGGAGGGGAAATACTCCTCGGGATTGTAGCCGGCAACTTCAGCAGCAATCTGGACTGAAAGAGATGAAGGGTCGAATTGCCTGATGCGGCCGATGCCGGATTTAGCGTGACATAGGTTGCAAAAGAAGCTCTCCACGTCCTTTCCGGTCGAGGCAAACACTCCCATCCCGGTGATGACGACCCGCCGCACAGTTTGCCTCCGTTCTTAGTTGCCAGTCCGCGCTTCGCCCTTCGCCATCGCCACCAGGTCCGAGATGTCTTTTCCCTCGATGACTCTTGTGAGGCTGTCGACCACTTGGCGAACGCTCTTCATGTTCTGCGCGACGCTGTCCGGGATGTCAATCTTGAACTCTTCCTCCAGGGCAAACAGGATGTTTACGCCGTCCAGAGAGTCAATCCCAAGTTCGGCGAAGGTTGAGTCCGGCTTCACCACGCCGGGTTCTAAGTGTTGTTCCCTCGTGATGATCTCGATGACTTTTTCTTCGACGTTCATCTTGTCTCCTTTTGCAGCCTTCCGTTTGCTGGCAGTTACGGCTCTCACGAAGAAATTCTGATGCGCCTTTCCTCGTCCATGCCCTTTACCAAGTCCAGCAGCTCAGAAAGCTGGAACGGCTTTTCCAGTAAGGCGTCCACCCCTAAATCGAGTGCCAGTTTCCGCTCCGCTCCGCTGATAAATGAGGACATCAGAATAATTTCGTGGCCAGAATTCCGCTGACGCAGATGTTCCACCAGATCGAGTCCGCTCCCGTCCGGCATCCGCAGGTCAGCAATCACGATGTGGTAGCCGTGGTCTGCCTCTAACAGGGATCGCGCCGCAGCCGTGTTCTCGACTGCACGCACACTATACCCGCTCGTCGTCAAAACTTCAGAAAGCAACTCCCGGCTTTCCTTGTCGTCGTCTACCACGAGCACCTTGGTCACGCCGTGAGTCTCCCGCTTGACACAGTTTCTCCTAACATAGTGGAGCATTTGGCGTTCCATTGTCACCATGGCATATCAGGCGGTTCATTAGAAAGAACTTATTGGGTTTAGTAAAGTGCAAGATGTGAAATTATGAGAAACTAGTACCTCATGACATGTGGCAAAAAGCCACACTTTAGCTGGGTGCTCGAGGCCATCCAACGTCGGAGACAGAACAAGCCATTCAGTTTTCGTCCGTTGTCCCCTCTATCAGTTTCAAGCGACCAGGGACCTAGGGCGATTGGCATGCCCGTGCGGCAGGCGAGAATCTTCAGTACCCTCAAGGGCTTGTGATCAGTGTCACGGCGCCTGTGACCGTGATCACAGACGGCGCTTTGCATAATGCGGAGAATATAGATTTTCTATTAGTATTAACTTCGAAACTAACGTTCATCTGTGACCGTGATCACAGACGGCGCTTTGCATGATGCGGAGAATGTAGATTTTCTATTAGCATTAACTTCGAAACTAACGTTCACCGGGTAGTGAAAGGACGCTCGGGATGGAGGATTTGATGAAGGGAAGTGCGAACACAATTCTGGCCATCACTGGAATCGCTCTGGTGCTCGGCTTAGCGATGTCTACCTCAATTTTTTTCATGACCAAGCGGGTTCAGGCCGTCCCGAGTTACGCGCGGCAGACGGGCCTTCCGTGTAGCTCGTGCCACTTTACTCCGCCGGAGCTTACGCCTTTGGGGAGGCTGTTCAAGCTGAATGGCTATACGATGACTGGGATTAAGCTGATCAGCGCACATGGGACTTCGGCCAAGTCGGGCTTGAGCCTGCTGAGCTTTCTTCCACTGTCGGCGCAGCTCCAGTTTTCAATGACGTCGACGAACGCCGTGCAGCCTGGCACCCAGAACGGCAACGTCGAACTGCCTCAGCAGGCCAGCCTCTTTCTGGCGGGCGCGCTTTCTACGCATGTGGGCAGCTTCATTCAAGTCACCTACGAGGGGCAGTCGGATCATTTTAGCTGGGACAATACCGATGTCCGCTATGCCAACCACCACAACATTTTTGGGAAAGATACCGTCTTGGGGCTAGATTTCAACAATAGCCCGACGGTTGAAGACCTTTGGAACGACACCCCCGCGTGGGGATTTCCCTTCGTAGGTAGCGACGTCGCGCCGTCTCCGCTTGCGGGTACGTTCATCGACGGCGGGTTGGCCCAGGATGTGGCCGGCGTGGGCGGCTACGCTATGTGGGATAACCACCTGTACGGCGCCGGATTTATTTATCGCTCGGCTCATCTCGGCGGCCTGCAGCCGAACCCCGGGATCGGCTTCGGCACGAACATCCAGGGCGTTGCTCCATACTGGCGTGTCGCATGGCAGCAGACTTACCATGATAATTATCTGGAAGTGGGAACGTATGGAATGCACCTCGCCTCAACGCCGAACGCCGTGACGGGACCGCGAGATTATCTCACGGATGTGGCGGCGGACCTACAGTGGGAGCGAACGCTGCCGTGGAAGCAGAGAAACGACGTTCTCACATTCCACACCACGTTTATCCATGAGAACTCTGACTTGTTGGGCTCTCTGGCGGCTGGCGCTGCAGGCTTTGGGCCTCACGTGCTTAACACGTTCCAGGCGAATGCGATCTATCATATCGCCAACAAGTTTGCCCCGGTCTTTGGGGTGTTCGGAACCACGGGTACCACGGACCCAACGCTTTATGGGGTAGCGCCGGTGAGTGGAAGCGCCACGGGGAATCCGCTTTCGAAAGGGTACATCTTCGGATTGTCTTACTGGCCGGTCCAGAATATTGGTTTAACGGCCCAGTACACCGGCTATACTCGGTTTAACGGCGGCAACCTGAATTACGACGGCTCAGGGAGAAAGGCCAGTGGGAACAACGGCATCTACCTAATGATCTGGCTGCTTCTATGAGCTGTGTTGGATCGCGTCTGATCTGTTTTCTTCGGCCAGAACTACGCGTGTTGCCGCCTAGTCAAGCCGATGAGCCAACGACGACGGAATGAGATTCTCAAAGACCTATGACAGGGGTATTGCGATGCGTTCAAGACTAATTGGCGTGACTTTGAGTAGCCTGTTGCTTTTTCTATTGCTCCAAGTGACTTCGGTTGCAGGACATGCCCAGACGGTGGGCGGGACCATCACGGGCCGCGTGACATTTTCGGGGACGCCGCCCAAACGTCGGCAGATTTCGATGAGCAAGGACCCGGTCTGCGCTAAAGAGCACAAGTCTCCCGTTTACTATCAGGACGGGGCGGTCGAGCCGGACGGAAGCCTGCCCTACGCTTTTGTGTACATTCAAAGCGGATTAGGGAGCCATTCCTACGCGCCGCCGAAAAAGCCTGCTGAGATCGTCCAGGCCGGGTGCATGTATGATCCGCACGTTTTCGGAGTCATGGCGGGCCAGCCCATCGAAATCTTTTCGCAGGATCCGACGACGCACAACATCCACTTTGTGGCTCGGATCAATCACGATTGGAATCACACCCAGTTGCCCGGGACCCCGCCGATGAACGTGACATTCCGGAAGCCCGAGATCATGATCCCGATCGTGTGCAACCAACATCCATGGATGAAGGCTTACGTGGGTGTTATGGCGAACCCGTTCTTCGCCGTGACGGGGCGTGACGGGAAATTTGCGATCAAAGGCCTGCCCCCCGGCGACTATACGCTGGCCGTCTGGACGGCGACCTTCGGAACGCAACACCGGAACGTACATGTTCGCCCGAACCAATCCGTCGCGGAGAATTTCGTGTTTGGAGGTCCGTAGAGTCGCGCGTCGCTTTGTCGAACGAAACTCATCACCCGGTGGCCGGTGGGGCTGAGCCCTGTGTGACGTAGACTTCGGGATTCCCGCCGACGCCAAGCTCGTAGGGGTCTGTCTGGACGACGGGGCGGTCTGTCGCAAACGCTTGGAAGGGAGCGGGAGAAGGAAGGATCCATTCCAGCGAGGTTGCCTTCCATGGGTTATCCGGCGCCCTCGCTCCGCTCAAAAGACTCCACACCAGGTTTACTACGAAAAGCAATTGGCCAGCCGCGGTCGCCAGCGCTGCGATGGTGATGAAAATGTGGACGGGCCGCAGCGATGCGACGAAGGGAACGGCGGATAGCGAAGAATACCGGCGTGGATTTCCTTTAAGGCCCAGGAAGTGCATCGGCATAAAGGTCAGATAAGCGCCAACGAACGTTAGCCAGAAGTGAGCCTGCCCCAGCCTCTCGCTCATCATCCTCCCTGTAACTTTGGGAAACCAGAAATAGGTGGCGGCAAAAATCCCGAAACCCACCGCCACGCCCATTACCAAGTGGAGGTGTGCGACCACAAAATACGTTCCGTGAAGATACATGTCAACGGAAGGTTGAGCCAGGAAGATACCGGTCAGGCCGCCGGTGACGAACACGGAGACAAACCCTATCGTAAACAACATGGGAGTAGCGAAACGAATGCTGCCTCCGTAGAGGGTACCGAGCCAACTGAAAACTTCGGCCGCCGAGGGGACCGAGATGGCCATGGTGAGGGCTGCAAAACTGAACGCCGCAAACGGGTTCATCCCTGTCATAAACATGTGATGGCCCCACACGAGAAAGCCCAGCACCCCGATGGCAACGGTCGAATAGACGATGGCACGATACCCGTAAACGGGCTTGCGCGAAAAGATGGAAACCAAGTGCGAAGTGAGGCCCATCGCCGGCAGAATGGTGATGTAAACCTCGGGATGTCCGAAAAACCAGAAAAGATGCTGCCAGAGCAGCGGCGAACCGCCGTGTAAACCGAGCACCTGGCCGCTCATAACGAGCCCGGCCGGGAGAAAGAAACTTGCCCCCGCCAGATGGTCCAGCAATAACAAGACACAATCGACCACGAGAGCCGGAAATGAAAGCAGAATCATCGCCGCGCCGACAAACCAGGCCCAGGCGGTGAGAGGCATACGCATCCAGGTCATACCTTGCGCCCGGCCGCGAAGCGTAACGAAGATGAAGTTTACAGCCGTCATCATGGACGCGCAGCAAAGCCCGGCAATGGAGAAAGTCCATAAGGTCTGGCCCATCCCTTCACCCGGCCCTGCTATCGCGCCGGCAGCGCTGAGGGGCGCATACGCGGTCCAGCCTGAGATTGGAGGACCGTTGGCGATGAACAGCGTTGAAAGCAAAACGACGAGCGACGCAAGCGTCAACCAAAGCGACAGCATGTTAAGCCGGGGATACGGCATTTCCGAGGCTCCGAGCTGAAGCGGCAAGAAGTAGTTTCCGAAGGCGCTCTGCGGCACCGTCGTGAGCACGAAAAAAACCATCAACGTGCCGTGAAGTGTCAGCAGGGACAGGTAATATTCCGGCGTGAGTAACCCGCCAGGAGCGCCGAGAGGGGACAACCGGTCGATGAGGGGAAGTCTGACTGCGGGCCACGCCAAATGAACGCGCATGACCAGCGAGAGCACGACCGCAATCAAGGCCGCAACGAAGCCCAGCAGGAAGTACTGAACTCCAATGACGCGATGATCCGTGCTGAAGACGTACTTCCGAACGAAAGCGAATAGGCCGCTCGGCCTTGGCTGGCTGACTCCTGAAGATCCGGATGGCCGCTCTGGGTTCATTGTTGCGCGGCCATTTTCCGAAGCCATTTTTCAAAGCGGGACTCGGTCATCACGAACAATTTGGCGTGCATCTCGTAATGACCCATCCCGCAAAGCTCCGTACACACGATCTCGTACGTTCCCGTCTTGGCGGCCGTAAAATGGACCGGAATTTCCTCGCCCGGAATGGCGTCTTGCTTGATGCGCAGCTCCCGCACGAAGAACGAGTGAATCACGTCCTTCGAGCGCAGAATCAACCGAACCGGCTGGTTCACCGGAACGGCGAGGTTCGCCGTCACGATGTCGTCGCGGGAAGCCGGATCACGCCACGGCGCGAGGCCCAGGTAATTACCTGCGCCGTCGTTCATCAGGTCCGGGTGAACGGGACCGAACTTTCCATCCGGCCCGGGATAGCGAAAGTGCCATTCGAACTGCTCTCCCCACGCCTCCACGACCAGCACTCCCGGGATTCTTTCTGTTGCACGCGCTGTAGCCCACGGCACAAAGCCCGTAACCGCAAGCCAAACGAAGAGCACGGCCATCGCGGCCGTCCAAATTCCCTGCAGGATGCCGTGGCCTCTCATGGGCATGACACGGGCATTACGGCGGGTGGAGCGGTATTTCCAAATGAAGGTGGCAAGGAGGAGCTGAGCGGAGGCAAACAGGACGCCGCTTATGACGAAGGTGACGTCAAACTGCCGGTCTACTGCCTTCGCTAACAACGACACAGCGGGCGGCAGCCACCCCTGATGAGACAGCAGTAGCAGGACCGACGTGGAAACCGCGAGCAGCACAACTGCAAGCGAGACCAAGAATGCCACGTTGCGAGAAATCCTAACGGATAATTCTACCCGGGCTCTCGCCGGGCCACGCGGATTAGCAGGTTGCTGAAGAACCCAGTTGGGACGACGTAGCTACGACTTTACGCCGCCATAACTCGAATGTTCCCAACGAGCGCATGGCGGCGTAAAGCCGCCGCTACATGTTTTTCGGTAACCCGTTAGATGTCGTAATACAGCGCGAACTCGTAAGGGTGCGGGCGCTGGCCGACCGCCTGGACTTCGTTCTTGATCTTGTAGTCGATCCAGGTTTCGATAAGTTCTTCGCTGAAGACATCGCCCTTGGTAAGGAAGTCGTGGTCCTTCTCAAGAGCGTGAAGCGATTCCTCGAGCGTACCGGGGAGCGAAGGGACGCTTGCCAGTTCCTCCGGTCCAAGATCGTAAATGTCCTTGTCGAGCGGCTCCCCTGGATCAATCTTGTTTTCAACTCCGTCGAGACCGGCCATCAGCATGGCCGCGAACGCGAGATATGGATTGCAGGAGGGATCAGGAGGACGGAACTCCAGTCGCTTGCTCTTGGGGCTTGCCGAGTACATCGGGATTCGAATCGCCGCGCTGCGATTGCGGCGCGAGTATGCCAGATTCACCGGCGCTTCAAAGCCCGGAACCAGGCGTTTGAAGGAATTGGTGGTAGGAGCCGCGAAAGCCACCACCGCGGCCGCGTGCTTCAGCAGCCCGCCGGCGTACCACAGCGCGCTCTGGCTCAGGCCGGCGTATTTCTCGCCGGAAAAAGTCGGCTTTCCATCTTTCCAGATGCTCTGGTGCGTGTGCATTCCCGAACCGTTGTCCTGGAAGACGGGCTTGGGCATGAACGTGACCGTCTTGCCATACTGATAGGCGACGTTCCGAATGACGTACTTATAAATCATCATCCAGTCAGCGGCCGTGACCAGCGGATTGAATTTCTGGTCGATTTCACTTTGGCCGCCAGTCGCGACTTCATGGTGGTGGCATTCGATGGTCATCCCCGCCTTTTCCATCGCCGTCACCATTTCGCTACGAAGGCCCTGGTAATGGTCCGTGGGAGGAACGGGGAAATACCCTTCCTTGTAACGGGGCCTGTAGCCGAGGTTGTCCTTTTCGCGCCCCGAGTTCCAGCGGCCCTCTTCGGCATCGATGAAGTAATAGCCGTGCTGCTGAGCCTGGTCGAAGCGAACGTTATCAAAGATGAAAAATTCCGCCTCAGCACCGAAATAGGCCGTATCGCCGATGCCGGTGTAGGCGAGATAAGCTTGCGCCTTTTTGGCCACGTGGCGCGGGTCCTTGTGATAGTGCTGTCTGGTCACAGGGTCGATAATGTCCCCGATCATCACCAGCGTGGTCGTGTCCGTGAACGGATCAAGCATGGTCCAACTCGGGTCCGGAACCAGCAGCATGTCGCTTTCGTGGATGGCGGCCCACCCGCGGATGCTCGAACCATCCATACCAAAACCATCCTCAAACGACTTTTCGTCCAGTTCGTGGATCGGATAGGAAACGTGATGCCAGAGGCCGGGCAAGTCGGTGAACCGGATGTCCACCATCTTGACGTCATTCTGCGCGGCATAGTCCAAAACAGCTTTCGGGTCCATGAAGCCTCCTGATGTCGTTGTGCGAGCTATCGTCTCTATTGCTTAAAGTGAGCCGTGGCAAGCCTCGCTCTGCGAGGCTCGCATTCCACACTCCCGCCTCGCTCTTTCCTCTTGCACGATAGAGATGCGCGGGATGTCTCGCTTTGCGTTTGCCTGGCGTCACGACCGCCTAGCGGGTTCTGCGCGGCAGCGCAAGCCGCTATATTGCCGTGGGAGGCGGATTGGTGTCAAGGGGCGATGTGGCGTCCCGTTCCGGCCGTTACACGCGGAGGTCGCTTCAGCGCTCCCAATGCGATGGGACCAGGCTGGTTTTCGCTCATACTTTTTCAGCGTCGGCTGTTTACTAATGTTGCTTGTTTTCAATAACTTGGTGGCTTCTCCCGGGTTTAGCTAGCCTCTGCTATCAATATCATTCTAAATGAGTTATCTCGTTTCCGGCAAGAACGCTTGGTTTTGTTTTTGGTTTTGTTCTGCCTAAGAAAATTTTAATGTTATTTGTTTTCTTTGACTTGATGGGATTCCAAGTCCAATAAACAATCCATTATTTCGCTCAAACTCCCTAGCCTAGGGATTTTTTTCAAACGCGTAGAATTGAGTTTTTGCCGCCCAGTTTGAATGGTATCGCTTAGCAAAATCGCCTTTGAGCCGGTAGGGTTCGTGAGGGACATGGCAGCCTTCCAGTTCTGCGAGGGGCCGTTTACTTAATGATAAACATACCAGTCGACACTGTCAAGCCCACCCCGTGTCGTGAGGCAGAAATCCGCTGAAAAAATCGAAACCCAGCTCAACGTCATTGCGAGGGTCGGCGTATTCTCTTCGACCCAAGGAATCTGCTCTGAAAATTTCGGTCGATACCCCTCACCCGGCTCGCTCCGCTCGCCATCCTCTCACCAAGGGAGAGGGCACCCGACGAAGGACGGCGGGTGAGGGGTCATTCTTATCCCGCATTTCCAAGAGGTTGACTCTTGAACCTCCGGACCGTCGTTTTCATCAATATTGATACGGGTGTGATCGGATTCAACACCTTCAGGAGGTAGAGACCCAGTGGGTGAAAGCCCAAAACAGCCCTTTCAGCTCTCCTTCAACCCCTCCCTCAAGATCGATTTTCAGGGCTCTCGCGTCACTTCGGACGGTGGCCTGATCCTGGTTCGTGAACTCGATGAGCGACTGGGCTTGGGAGAATTGATCCAGCAGCATTTGACGGACTCACGCCGTGGCAAGAACACGCAGTTTCCTCTCGCCGACTTGCTGAGGCAGTCGGTCTACAGTCGCTTGGCGGGCTACGAAGACCTCAACGATGCGGAGAGGCTTTCTCAGGACCCGACCTTCCGCCTGATCGGTTCGGAAAAGAATTGGGATCGGGGAGCGGCCCTGACCTCGCGCTTGCAGAGCTTCGAGACGGAGATGCTGGCTGAAGAGCAGAATTTCGGAATTACGCCTTTTACAAACCTTGTGGTGGGATCGGAGAGCGTGACATGCAGACGCGAGGTTAGGGCCGCTTCGGTTTCGGCTTAGCTCTGGCTATCTTGCGCACGGCGTCCTCCAAATTGCCCTCGATCTTGAAGGCATCGCGGCGATGGCTGCCGGAACGCTCGTATTCCTCGAAATGCTCCAGCACCTCGCGTGCGTCAAGCTCCTGCTTTTCAGGAAGCGGGCTGCGGATTTTATGGGCCGGATTTGGCATTAGATTTAATAATGGAATGCAGCCTCATATCTTTTTGACCCAGCAACAACTGTCTTTACCCGGATGACTAGATGAACATCGTTAATATGTTCTTGGGGGGATGGGGGCGATAAAAGCCAGTTAGTCTCCACCCGCACTTTCGTGATTAGACTGTCATCTTCCAGGAGACAGAAGAATGGGTTTTCATCATTTGCTGGGCTCTCTCCCGCAAGCTCTCCGCAGTTTTGCGGCATCCGCAGCGCATCAAAGAGTAGTTTGACACGGTTATCGATATCTCCACCACTCCTGATAATTGCCCCCGGGCCGTCACGCCGCAAAAGCAAGATATCTAAAGAACAGGCAACGGAAAAAAATTTACAGACCAAAGGTACAAATCGATAGCCACAACGCGAAAAGCGGTCACCAAGCATTTCCATAAGTTCGGTTGTTGGGGTGGGCCGATTCCCTGCCTGAACGGCACCCTCCTTCAGAAATGGTTGTGTAGCCCAAAGAATGGATAACTGTTTATGGAATTCCTTGCGAATTTCATGCTTCTCCCTTGTTCGGGGGTTACTTTGACTAGCCGCATGTAACTTACCTTGGTAAATTAGGTGAAATTCCATTTCTTGATCGCCTTCTAGTATTACCGGTTCCTCATCGAAATTAAGGATTCTGACGTAAGGGGACTGGCTGACTTGATTTTCGCACACCACTACGATACCCTGCTTTCTAGTGAAAGCAAGGTAACTAAGCGCAGGGCGCGACTGCCATCGGGCCTAACGCTTTTTAGTTTTCCGCACCAAGTCTCGTTCGGTACGTCAAACGTTTTCCGGTGACTTGGCCCAAAGCAAGCTCGGTGCGCTCGCCATCGGAAGTATCCCGCGAGTTGTACCGAAAATCAAACTCGCTGAGATAGCGATGCAGATGTTCGCGGCTGACATGGTGGAATGTCCCATACACGCCGCGCTTAATGAGCGAGAAATATCCCTCAACGGTGTTAGTGGTGATGAGCCGCCCATTTTCCCGTCGCGCGTATTCGCTCTCGCTGTGATTCACAGTGTCATGCCCCGCGAAGTGATCTTTCGCAAAAAGATAGACGCCGCTCTCATCAGTGTTCACGACCGCACCTTTCGAGATGTATTCCTTCAATACCGGCTTCAATTTTTCAGCGGTGATCTTCTCGATATGGAATGACTTCACCTTGCCGTCACGCTGCAAAAGCGATACGACTGGCGCTTTGTTGTCGGTTGGCGC
>JAKAWG010000114.1 GCA_021817045.1 Acidobacteriota bacterium | reverse complement strand
CGAACTTTCTGGCGAGGCATTATCCCGAAAACTATTTCAGTCACATTGTGATTGATGAATGCCACCGGTCTGCGTGGGGCAAATGGTCTCAAGTCCTCAGCCGCAATCCCAATGCGGTTCAAGTTGGTCTCACCGCTACGCCCCGCCACCTCAAGTTGACCGAGAAGACCAAAGATACCGAGGCCGATGCTGCCCTCACCGCTGACAACCTCCGTCATTTTGGCGAGCCGGTCTATGAATACGATATGGCCCAGGGCATCGAAGATGGCTATCTGGCCGCCTGTGAAATCGATAAGTTCGATCTCTTCCACGACAACAAAGCTGTCAATGAACGCCTCAGCGGAGTGGGCCAAACTGATTTGACCGGGAAACTACTCGTGGACGCGAACACGGGCGAGGAAGTTTCGCTTACAGAAGCGCGAGGGCATTATTCAGCGCAGGACATTGAGGACCATCTTTTGATGCCCGACCGCGTAGAGGCAATGACGAAACACTTTTTCAACCAATTGCTTCAGACCGGCGGACCGGAACAAAAGACGATCATCTTTTGCGCGCGCGACCGCCACGCCGATGATGTCGCCGTAGCGCTGAATAATCTCTACGCCGATTGGTGCGCGAAGAACGGCAAACCCCGTGCCGATTGTTTTGCGTTCAAATGCACGGCTTCAGTGGGCGGATCGGACTACATTGCCGACCTGCGAGGCGGTTCGCGCCGTCACTTTATCGCAACCACCGTGGACTTACTGACAACTGGCGTGGACGTGCCCGTGGTGCGAAATATCGTTTTTTTCAAATACGTGCGCTCGCCGATTGCCTTTTTCCAGATGGTCGGGCGTGGCACGCGCATTGACCCGCCGAGCGGCAAACTGATGTTCCGGGTTTACGATTACACCGACGCCACACGCCTCTTCGGCGAAGAATTCTTAAGCGAAGCAACGCGCCCGCGTGAGAAGAAGGAGGGAGCGGAGCCGCCACCGCCGCCCGAACGCACGATCCTGGCCGAAGGCTTCGAAGTGCGCGTCAGCGATGCGGGGACGTACATCCTGACTTCGGTTGACGGCAAGGCCACGCCTGTGACTCTGGAGGAGTACAAAGAACGCTTGGCGGCGAAATTGGTTGAGAAAGCGCCCACACTCGAAGAGTTTCGATCTCGTTGGATTGAGCCGCGTGAACGCCGCGAATTGATGGGGCATTTGCCCGACGCCGGCCGTTCCCCATACTTGGTCCGGCAGCTCGAAGATATGACCGATTACGATCTCTATGACGTGCTTGGGGAATTGGGTTACGGCCTCAGTCCTCGCACCTGTGCGGAGCGCGCGGACGCTTTTGGCTATAAGCACGCCGAATGGCTCGAGACTCTGCCGCCAGCGACTTCAGAAACATTACAAAAGCTCGCGAGCCAGTTTGCCCAGGGCGGAACTGACGCGCTTGAAAACCCGCACGTTTTCGAAATGTCCGAGGTCAAATCCGCGGGCGGGTTACCAGCGTTGAAAGTCATCGGGAATCCTGCCAAGGTCTTGCACGAAACCAAGGAGAGGATTTTTGCGCTGTGAACCACCAAGCCACAAAGTCACAAAGCAAGCCCATGCCAGGCGAGACGAACGAGGTCGCGCGCCAAATTGTTGACGCGGCCTTCGCCGTTCACAGGGCATTGGGGCCCGGCTTGCTGGAAAGCGTTTATGAGGTTTGCCTGGTACACGAAATAAAAAAGCGGGGGCTCAATGTGGAACGGCAAGTCGCTTTGCCGGTGGTATACGATAACCTCCGCTTGGACGCCGGGTTGCGATTGGATCTGGTGGTGGAAAACCGAGTGGTGGTGGAACTCAAGGCGGTGGAAGGTTTAATGCCAATTCACAAAGCGCAGGTGCTGACCTACCTGAAGCTCTCCGGTCATCGTCTTGGACTTTTGGTCAACTTCAACACCGTGCTGATTAAGGACGGAATCCAGCGCATCGCGCTTTGAAGGCTTTGTGCCTTTGTGTCTTGGTGGTGAAAGATGCCTGACCTTCGAGAAAAACCAATGTGGCCGACAGGCTGGCGCTGGGCGCGGCTGGGGGATGTGTGCCGTGTGGTGGGAGGGTCCACGCCGAGTTCGGGGATTGAGGACTTCTGGGGCGGCGATATTGTTTGGATAACCCCAACTGACCTAGGAAGGTTGCGGGGGCAACTCATCACCAATTCCGCAAGACAAATTACAAAGTCCGGGTACGAATGTTGTGGAACGGAGCTTGTTCCGGTCGGTTCCGTGGTTCTTTCTAGTCGAGCGCCGATTGGCCACCTAGGAATTGCCGGAGTCCCTCTTTGCACCAACCAGGGCTGCAAGACGTTTATCCCCGGTGATGGCGTGGAATCCCTGTTCCTCTATTTTTCGTTAAAGGAAGCGGTGCCGACATTGCAGGCGCTTGGAAGCGGCGCAACTTTCAAGGAAATCTCCAAGTCAGACCTTGAGAGATATGAAATTGCGCTTCCGCCACTCGCGGAGCAGAAGCGGATTGCGGCGATTTTGAATGAGCAGATGGCGGCGGTGGAGCGGGCGCGGGCCGCCGCCGAGGCGCGCCTTGAAGCCGCCAAAGCCCTTCCCGCCGCTTACCTCCGCGCCGTCTTCTCCAGCCCTGAATCTCACACGTGGGATCATGCAACTGTTGGCGCCATCAGCAGTCTCGTCATTGACGGACCACATGTCACACCCTCATACGTCCCAAGTGGCGTACCGTTTTTGACTATTCGAAACATTGTCAATCGCCGAATTGACCTTACGGACGTAAGCTACGTAAGTCCGGTTGATCATGCTGAATTCACTCGAAGGGGCAAAGCGGAGTCCGGAGATATTCTTTATACCAAGGATGGGACAATGGGCGTCCCATGTGTCGTCGATTCCAACCTTGAATTCAGTTTTTTTGTAAGTGTAGCCCTCATCAAGCTCATGCATGGTCAAGCGAATTCGCTGTTCGTCGCCTTCGCATTGGAAAGTCCTGACGTAATGAAGCAGGTGGAGAAGCTCGGGGCGGGCGCGGGTCTGAAACACATGGTCCTCAAATCGATTCGCGCGCTTATGATCCCGTTACCCGATTTGGCGACCCAGCAGCGAATCGTTACGACGCTGAACGAGCAGATGGCCTCCGCACATCGGGCGCGTAAGGCCGTCGAAGAAGAATTGGATGCTATCAACAAGTTGCCCGCCGCCCTCCTGCGCCGGGCATTCAGCGGCGGATTGTAGGCGCGAGCGACACAGTCGGACCGGAAACCAGCTTGGCCTCGAAGCGTAGCCAAAGGACGGATAATTGAAACCCACGCGGTGGCTGGCTCACGCCCTCAAGAATCTTGCCGACCGCGAAATACCGCGCGAGCAGGCGGAGATGGCGCTGGCCGAACCCGAGAGAATTGGCGAAGGACACGGAGGCAGGAGGGTGTTCATGCGCCGGTACTTCGACGAGCGCTTGAAGCAGGAAATGCTGGTCCGCGTGGTCGTGGAAGAAACCGAGACCGAACGCATCGTGACGACGGTTTACATTACGTCCAAAATCGGCAAGTATATGGGAGAGGCGATACGATGAAGGTGACCTACGACCAGGAATCCGACACCATGACCATCACGCTTCGCGAAGAACGAATCCGGGAAAGCGACGAGGTTCGCCCGGGCGTGATTGCCGATTTCGGGTACGATGGCGGTATCGTCCGCTTCGAAATTCTCGACGCCTCCAAAGTCGTCCAAAACACCCGCGAAATGCAATTCGCGCTGGGGGCATAGCCCCGAGCCGCTGACCTCTGTCCCTTAACGACGACCGATTGCCGCGATGGTTCAGCCCGCAACTTCCCCGCATAACAAGGGCAAAGCTTTCAATAGCCAGCAGTCGCTCAATAGCACGATCAAGTCCATCTGCGACATCATGCGGCGGTCGAATTGCGCCGGAGCCCTGCAATATGTTCCAGAACTGACCTGGATTCTTTTCCTTCGCATCCTGGACGAACGCGAAGCCCACGAAGCTGAAACCGCCGAGGCCGTGGGCGCGGATTACCGACCTTCGCTCGATCATCCTTACCGCTGGCAAGATTGGGCAGCGCCCGGTGGCGCAAAACGAAAGGCACTTGAAGCGGGCGCGCTTGGCGCTTTCAAAACGTTCGTAGATGGCGAGCTAATCCCCCACTTAAAGAAACTCAAAGAGCGGCCTAACGCTACTTCGCGCCAGAAAGTGATATCAGAAATCTTTTCTGGCATTGATCGCACCCGCGTGGACACTGAGCGCAATTTGCTCGACATTCTCGATAAGGTTCACGAAATCAGCCACGAAAACGTGGACACCACGCACGTCTTTACTCTTTCTCAGGTCTATGAAGGTTTGCTGCTCAAGATGGGCGAGAAAGGCAACGACGGCGGACAATTCTTTACGCCGCGTGAGATCATCCGCGCCATGGTGCGCGTGATTGGCCCCAGGATCGGCGAAGCCGTTTACGATCCCGGCTGCGGGACCGGCGGCTTTCTCGCGCAATCTTTTGAGCACATAGCTGGGCCAAACAATCAACATATTACTTCGCCCGACCAGCTCGACACGCTAAAGCAACGGACGTTCTTTGGCCGCGAAAAAGACAACGCCATTTATCCCATCGCGCTCGCTAACTTGGTCCTCCACGGGATTGACGAACCTCATGTGTGGCACGGCAACACACTGACCGGCGCGGAGACCTACGGCGGCCTTTTCGCAGGAGCGCCGGCGCTCTACGACGTTGTTCTGATGAATCCCCCCTTCGGCGGGAAGGAAGGCAAGGACGCGCAAACACATTTCGATTACAAGACGAGCGCCACGCAGGTTCTCTTTCTTCAGCACGTGATCAACAGCTTGAAACCGGGCGGACGATGCGGAATTGTGTTGGACGAAGGAGTCCTGTTTCGAACCAATGAAAATGCTTTTGTTCAAACCAAGCGCAAGCTGCTGGATGATTGCGATCTCTGGTGCCTTGTGAGCTTGCCTCCCGGCACTTTTGTCAACGCCGGCGCCGGCGTGAAGACAAATCTCCTTTTCTTTACCAAAGGCAAACCGACCGAGAAAGTTTGGTATTACGACCTTTCAGACATCAAAGTTGGGAAGAAGTCGCCACTCACGCTGGCGCACTTTGAAGAGTTTTTTAAACTTCTTCCCGGTCGCGGCGACAGCGAACATAGTTGGACCGTACAGCGCGCGAAAATAGATGCCGATAACTACGACCTGAAAGCTGTCAACCCCCACGCCAGGAGCAACGAGGACGCTCGCACGCCCGAAGAACTCCTCGACTTAATCGAAGCCAAAGGCCGCGAAGTGGCCGAAGCTCTCGCCACGTTACGAACGTCTGTGAAGCCGAAGTGAATCGGGTATTTCCCCCCTCACCCCACACATCGCTACTTCAGGCTCGCCCGCGCCCGCCCGCTTCTTCCCTGGATGCGGAGGCCCCGCGATCCCTTCGGCCGACAGCCGCAACACTGCTTCGATCTGCGCTCGCCCAGCACGTCAATCAATTCGTCCACCGCCAACTTCGACTCCTCGATCCGTTCCACCATCGGCAACAGCGCCTGCCCGCCCTTTGCCAGCAACTTCGCCAACTCCTGACTGTCAGCCTTCCCAACCCTGTGATATGGTCTCTCCACGACGGTTTTCCTTTTTGAAACATTGCCGACCCGATTCTATTCGAATCGGGTCCGAGAACCGTCGCCCAACCTTCAACGGAATTCAGGACACCTTCCGGTCCACGGGCCATTACATCCAAACCTCACTTTTAGTGCGGTTTGCGTGTAAGTGCCAAGACACACCGTCCGACCGCTTGCCTCAATATTTGCAACGATGTTTAGGACGCTAATGACGCAGGATTCAGGTTAACGGAGTGATCCTCGTCACAGTCAGTGAGCCTTCCGCCCCACTATGCTTTAACTTGGGGTTGTGGCCGGGGTCGGCAACGGAAGGTAAGGCCTTGTGCAACATCAAATGCCCGAGTGGACGCCTATCTGATGAGCAGAGTCACAAAGGGTACGCGGTTCTTCAAGGAAGGGTGGTGATTTTACGTGACCGTTGTTTTGTCCGCTGTCGTTTACGCAGGCGGCTTAGTTTTCTTGGTGGGCTGCGCCCTTCGCATCCGGCAATACTCGCGAGCGCCTCTTCACCTTCGCTGGGAGCTCTACCCGGTGCCCCATGAAGCGCCTGAGCGCGCTAAGCATGGCGGCTCTTACTTTGAAGAGCTGGATTGGTGGAAACATACAAGGCACTATAACCTTTCGGGCGACCTGCGGTTCATGATTCCGGAGATGGTCTTCCTGAAAGGCTTATGGGAGTTCAACCGCAAGCTGTGGTCCCGTTCCTTCCCATTTCACTTCGGTCTCTATCTGCTGATTGGAAGCGGTGGTCTCTTGGGCGCAAGCGCGCTGGTTTCGATCTGGCATCCGGTTTGGACTGCCGGCGGAATCTGGTTCGTCATCCATGCCATCTACAAGTACGCCGGCTTGGCGGGTGCGAGTCTAGCGGTGCTCGGGAGCCTCGGCCTGCTTATTCGACGCCTGACGGACGATAATCTCACCAACTATACGGCTCCAGCCGATCTGTTTAATCTTCTTTTCTTCTCGACAACGTTCAGTCTCCTGCTCACAGGATACTTCGTCAACGCTTCGCGCTTCCCCGGAATGCTCGCTTTCACCCGGCACCTCATCACATTTCGATCCACACCTTGGATTCCGGATTTGCTTGTCGCCGGTATTGTACTGCTCGCGATCCTGACTGCTTACATTCCTTACACGCATATGTCGCACTTCATTGGCAAGTATTTCACCTATCACTCCATTCGCTGGGATGACGCGGTCAATTTTCCTGGAGGAAAAATCGAAAAAAGATTTGCCGAATATCTCACCTACCGGCCCACCTGGTCAGCGCCGCACATCAGAGCGGACGGCACGAAAACATGGGCGGACGTCGTCCAGGAAAATCCAGCCAAGGAGCCGCACCGATGAGCTTGAAGAAGCGCGTGAAGATTTCTGACGCGTCTCGCGAAGACGGCCAGCCCCTGGTCCACCTGCAAACCGAAGACCTAATGCCGCTCCCAGCCCCGTTAAACGCCCCCCGGCAAGTGCCGCCCTTCAGCCCGCTCTCAGCCCAGGTTACCGAAAAGTATGAATGCCTGCTAGACGATACCTGCGTCGTGAATGTGCCCAAGCCAAAGACGAAGGAAGAGGAGCAGGAGTTGGTCCGAAAGTTCCTGGCAGGGCTGGAAAAACTGTTCCAACGAGAGAACAACTGGCCGTTCCTGCAGCCCCTGATCCTCACCATGGAGCATTGCGCGAGGTGCCAGACGTGCTCCGACGCTTGCCACATCTACGAAGGGAGCGGACGCAATGAAATCTACCGGCCCACCTACCGCGCTGAGATCTTGCGTCGCCTCTATTTCAAGTACGTCCGTCACGGCGGGCTTGTCTCGCAGTTCCAACATGGCGACATCAAGCTCAACTGGCCGCTGATCGCGCGCCTCATTGAGCTCTCCTACCGCTGTAATATCTGTCGGCGCTGCGCCCAGGTCTGCCCGCTTGGCGCCGACAATGGGCTGGTTGCCCGTGAGCTAAGGAAAGTCTTCAGCCAGGAAATGGGAATCGCGGCCAAAGAACTCCACGACAAGGGTTCCATGCTTCAGTTGAAGGTAGGCTCTTCCACGGGAATGACGCCCTTAGTCGTGAAAGACAACGTCAACTTCATTGACGAGGAGATGAGCGAAAAGACGGGGATCGAGGTGAAGACTCCGTGGGACGTGGAGGGTGCTGATGTCCTGCTGATTCACAATGCAGGGGAATTCCTGGCATGGCCCGAGAACCCGGGGGCTTTCGCTGTTATTCTGAATGCGGCGGGCGTCAAATGGACGCTTTCCTCAGAACTTCTCGCCTACGATTCCATCAACTACGGGCTCTTCTACGATGATATGCAATTTGCGCGTGTGGCCCTAAGGCACGCCCAGGCAGCCAAGAAGCTAAAAGTGAAGAAAATCGTTCTCGGCGAATGCGGCCACGCACACAAGGCTCTGTCGGTGATCGGCGACCGCCTGTTGCTGGGCGATCTCAACATTCCGAGGGAAAGCTCCATGACCCTGCTTCACGATATCGTCATGAGCGATCGGCTCAAACTCGATCCTTCACAAAACGATTTCCCCGTCACATTGCACGATCCGTGCAACCTGGTCCGTTTGATGGGAGTAGTGCAGCCTCAGCGTGACATCTTGTACAAGATTTGCCCTAAGTTCCGGGAAATGGAACCGCACGGTGTGAACAACTATTGCTGCGGAGGCGGCAGCGGGTTTGCCATTATGAAAGGCTGCAATTTCCCCGATTGGCGTTTTCAAGTTTCCGGACGAAAGAAACTTGCGCAGATCCTGAACGCGTTCGCGGACAGCTTGGGTCCCGACAAGCCTAAGTACATTTGTGCGCCCTGCAGTAATTGCAAAGGCCAATTCCGAGACATGCTGGCTTATTACGATCTATGGGAGAAGGAAAAGATCCTCTACGGCGGGTTGGTGGAACTAATCGTGAACGCCATGACGGACGTGAAACCAGGCTTTATTGATTGGGAATGGCACTGAAAGACGAGATCACGCCAGCGACGAGTCTTCCGCGCTCGCGTTCGGCAACAAGACATGATACCTGAAGGAGCGGACGATGAATGGGTTCGTTGACAAAGAACTCGAGAATCATTTGAGGCGCAGCTTTTTCGAACTGGTGCCGTTCGGTGTATCGGTGATCGACCGGGAATTTCGCGTCGTTGCAGCCAACAACAGCTTCGAAGAGTATTTCGGTCAGTGGCGGAGAAAGCATTGTTACGAGGTCTGCAAACGTGCGAAAGAGCGGTGCGCAAATTGCCCGGCAGTTCATACCTTCGGCGACGGGCACGTGCACGTTTCCGATGAGTCCGGCGTCGACCGTCACGGGCAGGGCTGCCGCTATGTGGTGCACCTGGCGCCGATGAAAGACGCCGATGGCCAAGTGCAGTACATCATCAAGATGACCACCGACCTGACCGAAACGAAACGCTGGCAGCGTGAATACGACCGATTCTTCGAGCGCGTGCCGTGTTACGTCACGGTCATTGACCCGAGCCTGCGCATCGTCAAGGCCAATGAGAAGTTCCGTCAGGGCTTTGGCGAAGCCGAGGGCAGGTACTGCTACGAGGTTTACAAAAGACGGAGGAAACCGTGTCCTCATTGTCCGGCTGCTCTAACCTTTGCAGACAGCGCGGAGCATGTCTCCGAGCAGGTCGGGGTGCACCGGGACGGGACGCCAGCGTATTACGTTGTCACCACGTCGGTCCTTTCCCGGACTGAAGCGGGCGTAGCATACGTCATCGAGATGGCCTCAGACCTTACCAAAATCCACGAACTTGAAACCGAGCTAAGAAGGGCCCACGATTTTTATGAAAGCCTGGTCCGTAATGCCGAATCGGGCATCCTGGCGGTGGACACAACCGGCGAGGTTCGCATCATGAACGCCGCTGCGCGGGCTCTCACGAACTGGGAATCCAAGCGGCCTCCGTCGCCGGAGCGACTCCGAACGATGCTCCCGAGAGAATTCTTCGCGGCCGCGCAGGAAAATGAGACCCTCGTGAGTCTTCCTGAGGCTTCCTTGCACGCCGTGGGTGGAGCGGAGATTCCCGTTCGATTCTCGGCCGTGGAACTGTTGAGTCACGGCACGAGGTTGGGCAGGGCAGCGTTGATGCAGGACCTTCGCGAGGTGAAGCGCCTCGAGCAGGAGAGGCTGGAAGCTGAACGATTGGCTGCCGTGGGACAGACGGTTGCAGGCTTGGCGCACAGCATCAAGAATCTGCTGATGGGATTGGAAGGTGGAATGTACATGGTGGATACGGGGATGCGCCGAGGCGCCACCGACCGCATCGCCGAGGGCTGGCAGATTCTTCACCGCAACTTCGAGAAAACGACGGCCTTGGTGAAAGACTTTCTCAGTTTTGCGAAAGGTCGGTTACCAGAACTGTCACCGGCTGACCCGAACGCACTAGCCCAAAATATCGTCGAGTTGTACCATGACGCGGCTGCGAAACAAGGGGTTCAGCTCGAGCTGGAAGTTTCTCCGCACGTCCGGGAAGCAATGCTCGATGCCCACGGTTTGGAAACCTGCCTTACCAATCTTATTTCAAACGGCATCGACGCGGTCACGACGCTTGGACAGCCGGGCGGTCGAGTTATACTGCGCACTCGCGAGGAAGGTGACGACTTGGTTTTTGAGGTCGCTGACAACGGTTGCGGCATAGATCAGGAGGTGAAGTCCAAGGTCTTTACGACTTTCTTCACGACTAAAGGGGGAAAGGGTACAGGGCTTGGCCTTCTAACGACTCGAAAGATCGTACAGGAACACGGGGGAAGTATCGAGATGGAATCCGTCGCCGGTCAAGGTTCGACGTTTCGAATCCGCCTGCCACGCAGCCGCCTGAAAGCGCTCGCATTGGCCGCTCCCAGCCCGTCCGAAGGGGGATGAGCCCATGAGTCCTGAATGGCCGAAGGTCGTACTCGTTGTGGATGACGAGGCTGACGTCCGCCGCTACCTGGAAGAGGCTCTCACGGATGCAGGCTTTCGGGTGGAAACAGCGGAGGATGGCCTGCAAGCCTTGGAGAAAGTACGGCGCAACCCGCCCGACTTGATCTCGCTCGATCTTGTAATGCCCCGTCACTCCGGCGCGAAGTTTTATCACGAACTCCGTAAGGACAAGCTCTTCTCCAGGATTCCTGTCCTTATCGTCACTGGCCACGCTCGGGACGACCTAGGTAGAGCAGACTTTGAAGAGATGACAATGTCTGGACCTGGGGTATACCTGGAGAAGCCGGTGCATCCCGACACTTATGTGGCCGCTGTCCGGCGGCTCTTAGGCATGGAAAGCGCAGAGGCGCCTGAACCTCAACCGGAGGATCTCGGCCGCGAATTGTCTCGCGCAATCTCGGATGCCGACCGCGAAGCGCTCCAAGAAGCCCTGGACGTTCTGAGAAGAAAGAAAGGTAACGAGATGAAGAGCCAGAAAATAATCCTGGTCGTCGAGGACGAGCCGGATCAGATTGCTTACCTTGAGGCGTTGTTCAGCGATCACGGCTACACAGTGATCACGGCGGAGAACGGCCGGGAAGGGTTCGCGAAGGCGAAGTCGAACCATCCCGACCTGATCACGCTCGACATCTCCATGCCGGAAGAATCAGGCGTCCGCATGTTTCGCGATCTTCAAGCTGAGTCCGCCACATCAAACATTCCTGTTATCATCATCACTGGCGTAACCCACGACTTCAAGCGGTTCATTGAGTCTCGCAAGCAGTTGCGTCCACCGCAAGGATATTTTGACAAGCCTCTCGACCGTGAAGCGCTTCTTGCCAAAATCAGCGAGCTCCTGGGTACTGCGAGAACGCAGACTTGATCTGCGGTCTTCGTGACGAGGTGGAGATGTCGCGCTGTTAGTTAAACGCGGGACCGGAAGGAATCTGGGGGCACGCTGCCAAGGCCTCCGGTGAAGGCTTACTCGATGGCGACCAACCAATATATTTGCCCAGATCCACGGTGAGCAGAGCCTAGCGAAAGCAGCAGCAACTCGGGGGAAGCGCCGGGATAAACCGGCATGTTGCAGGGGATGAAAGAGCCCTGCGGGAAAGGAGAAAGCGACTCCATTCCGACCCTGAGTCTTGCAGGTATCGTCGCAAGGCGATGCTTGAAGCGTAGACAGGGGCATCGGTGGGCGCGGCGATTGAGCTTCGAAAATTCCCTTCAGGGCGCCGACCCCGTCCCCCTTTGGGGGAAGGCAACACGGCGGGCTGCGTGAGACGCGAGCAGGCCGACGGCCCTGCGTAGTCAGAGAACCCGCGCACGCTGAGAAGCAACATGCACGAGAACCGGGAGACCTCCGGGACATCTTGGCCAAACCAAGGCCGAGATCGGTCTGTGAAGGCGGAGAGCCGCACGGCAGACATGCACGTCCCGGAGGAGTCGAAGTTGCGCCATAGTACCTGTGAAGCGGCTGAACAAGAAGGAGCAATCCTCAGCGGAGGTCGTGGAGGAAAGGGCGCAGACCAAGGAGAACATCGCACAATCTAACACGAGCCCGACTCAGAGCGGGAAACGAGTGTCCCAGGGATTGAGCGGTGTGCGGCAAGCAGCGAAGGAGAGGAAGCAGGAACGGTTCACCGCACTCCTGCACCACCTGACGGTTGATCTCCTCCTGGACCACTTTCTTGCCTTGAAGCGACAGGTCAAGCGGCATTTTGTGTGTAAACCGATGCCCACTGAGAGAGGGGATGAAAACTCCAACGATATTCCATCGTCTGGGCCACGTACGCCAAGCAGCGATAGGTTGACATTTCTCCACCCGTCACT
>JAKAWG010000023.1 GCA_021817045.1 Acidobacteriota bacterium | reverse complement strand
GTACGCCGCTGCCGCCACCCTCTTTAACCATTGCCACTACTTTCAGATTAAAGTTCTTCGCCACGAGTCCGCGATAGACAAGATAACTGTGCTTCGGATCAGCCTTCGTCGAAACGCCAACGATTTCCGCCGTTCTTCACGCTCCAGACGCTCGGATCGCGCGCGACGGACCTCGCGGTGTGAGGTGAAGCGGGAAAGAAATCTGGCACCAGCGCAGATATCCCTTCATCGTCTAGGCTCCGTATCCAGCACCGAACGGAATCAACTCGCCTGTTTCTTCGTTTTTTAGACGGAGCGCCGCCGCTGCACAATGCGTGGGTAGCGACACGCCCACAGTGATTCGTTCCCCCTGCCACTTCACTCCCGCGCGCTCCGTTATGCGCAGAGGAAGCCGCCAGCGGCGGCCACCCCTTGCCTGCGGCTCTGATTCACTCTGCCGGCCGTTAAGTCCGCCCAGACCGATTGCACCCGCAATCCCGGCGGACTCCAGAAATTTGCGCCGGGAAATTGCACGTTGATTTTCAGTCATTTCAGACCTTTCTGAAGACACTCAGAATGACCGGTTCGAAGCCCTTGCGTCGAAAAGCCTCTTGGATCAATTAATACTTGACCGACGCTTGGACCGCGGCGAAGGCAAGGATTCAGAACCTGCTATGCCGCTTCTCAGAGACCCTTTTGAAAGCTTCAAATTCCCTCTGTGCTTGTGCCGCGTTGCCAAGCCGCTGGTAAATACGAGCCGCGCGATAATAAGCTCCTGCTTGCTCGGGATCAAGACGAACTGACAGCAAGAGCTCCTTTAGCGCTGCGCGAAGATGACCTGTCTTTTCCAGCAGGGCACCCATTTGGAGGTGAGCCTTCGCATTACGCGGATTGATCTTCAGTGCCTCCAGTACGTACAGCTTGGCTCTTTTAGTCTGACCGTTGCGGATCAGCATGGAGGCTAAATCGAGCTGCGGCCACTCCGAAGGGCGCGCCGCGAGATTGTCCCAGCGAATGGCTTTCAGATACCACCGCTCTGCTGTTTCCACTTGCTGTTTGGCCTCGAAGCATAGGCCGAGATTGTCATAGGCTCGGACCAAACTTGGGTCCAGACTGATCGCTTCCTTCGTTTCCTGAATGGCCTCGTTGAAACGGTTTTGTGTGTAAAGCAGGCGACCAAGGTAATAGTGTGCAGGCGCATAGCGGGGGTTCAGGCGAATCGCTTCACGGAACTCCGGCTCCGCCAAATCCAACCGGCCTCCGACAACAGCCACTAACCCCGTGAACGTCGCCCGTTCTGCCGAAGGTCCCCCAATGTCATCTGCGTCCTGTAGGAGATGTAGAGCTTCCCTGTATCTCCTTTGATCGATCCGAATTTCGGCCAATAGCGTGATCAGTTCAGGATCTCTGGGCCTCGTTTGCAGTTTCTTTACGATCATTGTTTCAGCCGCTGTCAACTGCCGGCTTTGCATCAAACTGTTGACCTGCGTGGTCCAGTTATTCGCGGCCAGCGCGCGACAGACTAAACATTCGAGGACGACAATTAACGACAAGAGAAACGCGAGCACCCAGAATCCATGAACTGCCGGGCTTGCCAATGTCTTCAAGCGGCTTGAGACGCGATATTGCCGATAGAAAGGTCTGACGTAAGGTTTGTTTCCCTCCGGATTGAGAGTGTATATGTTGGACAAGCTTTTCTCGCTCAGTGCCAGACCTGGAACCATTCGTGTCTCGCAAGAAAAGCCCTTAACCGGGCCGGGGCTATCTGTTCATGTCTCGCCTGCGGGTGAAGAATATGGATTACCCTCAAAACGTGAACCGCAACAATCCCTGAATGGAGCGCGGAAAGTTCGCTTGCCCGCTAACGTGTCCAAAATCAGGATTAGTATACGGGCCCGTTGTATCGGGCGCCGCAAACCACGTGCGGTTGAAGATGTTAAAGGCATCCACACGGGCCTCCATATCCACTCGTTCAAACAGCCGAAAATGTCGGGCAATGGCCAAGTCCTCGTCGTAATATGGAAAGCCTCGTAGGTCCGACAACGTCCGCGAGGCATTGCCTAACGTAAATGGCGCAGGAATGGAAAAAGCGTTCTCGTTTACATAGACGTCCTTTGCAGGATCGAAGGAACCGGAGAATGCCGCCCGAGGGCTAACTCCCAGAACAACGTTAGGTCGAAGCGGACCATCGTTAAACAGGGGCAAGGTATTGGGGATTGTGACTGACAGTGGGAATCCCGCCTGGTACCGTTGGATCCCGGAGACCTGCCATCCGCCTAGTACGCGGCGCGGCACTCCGGGTTTGCTCAGAAAGCGCTGTCCACGGCCAAAGGGCAGCGTGTAAACGTAACTTAGCGCCAGGACCTGCGGCGCATTGATCGCGGCCATCGACCTTTCCGCGGCGAGATTGTAAGTGTTCTGGGGCCCGCCGCCGAGCCAATCTTCCACATAATCGTAGTTGTCCAGCATTTTGGAGACCGTGTAATTCATCAGTACCGTCAGGCCGTGGGCGAACTCTCGCTGTACCTTGAGTTGGAACGCGTTATAACTGGAAATTCCATTGGCCTGATTCAACTCTGCGATGTCGTGATATTGGGGATAAGGTCGCAGCGCCTGCGCCACCGTCCCGGTGAAACCTGGGTAGGGCAGAGCGACCCCTGTAGCTTGCCCGGCGGGAGAGTTGAGGGGTTCATTGAGCACGCTGCCAAGAGAGAGATACTCCGGGTTCAACTGGTCCGGAATAAATGTGTCGCTGCCCAAGTCATGGCCCGCGTTACCCACATATGCCGCGTCCAACAGGAACTGTCCTGGCAACTGGCGCTGGATGTCCAGAGTCCAATTGTAAATGATGCCTACATGGCCATTGCTGGCCGCTATATAGTTAATGCTTTCGTTGTTGAGCAGCGATGGGCTAAGGTCTGGGACCCTAGAAAAAGCCGGGAAACCGTCTTGCAAAAAGAAAGCGGGGGTCACGCCGACGTTCACGCTTGAGAGGAACGGAGTGGCATCAAAACCCGATGTGTATTGCGTACGGACACCATTGTCCAGCGAGTCACCAGTAGGGGTATTGAAAACGGCAAAACCGCCGCGGATTACCGTCTTCCTTGTTGCCGCGTAAGCAAATCCAACGCGCGGCTGAAAGCGGTTATAGACAACATTATCGAAACGGGTGCTGCCGATCCGGCCGGGACCAAAGCCGGCGAAGGCCAAAGCGCCAAGCCGACCACCTGCTCCGGGATTAGGAACGTTGGGGTCAAAACTGGACAGGATATTAAAGGCGTCCGTCCGGGTCCAGGGAATCTCATAACGGAGGCCGAGATTCAGGGTCAGGCGAGGCAAGACCTTGAAGTTATCCATGACAAAGACACCGAGGTATGAATAACGGTTCTGGTTTTCATATAAGGGGACGGTCTGGTTGGCGCTGTCCACAGCGCCCGTCAGGAAGCTTGCGAACGCATTTCCCGTAAGCGCAGGATTTGCGGCATCAGGCAGATCTGTCTCATTCGGAGAGAAAGAGAATGTCTCAGAGGGAATCTGGGGGATGGCATCGCTGCCATGCTCGAAATCAGCTCCAAATTTAATCGTGTGTCTCCCCTTGACCCACGCGACAAAGTCATTGAAGTCGTAACCGTTCTCGATGATGGATCCGCCACCCGTCCGGGTTGGAGAGGCGTAACCAGCCCAATTGAACGCAGCTGTTCCCCGAGGATCGGTGTTCGCTAACCCCATAACCGTGTCCAAACCGGCAAAAGCTCCAGGCCCAAAGCCCGGCTCATTGTCGCGGTTGTAACCCACCGTAAAGTTATTAACGATAGTAGGAGAAAAAGTGTAATCATTACTGAGGCGAATGATAACGTCGTGCTCCCCCTCAAGAAGCCCGGTGTTCAGCGGCCCCTGGTATATGCTGCTCAACTCGGGGGTGTTCCAATAATTTTCGCCGAACGTGAAATGAATGATATTTTCAGCACTGATGTTCTGGTCAATCTTGAAACCAAAGCGGTTCTCGTCGGTGGTTGTAGTGCCGGCCGTCAGCGCATTGTCGATGATGCTTGAGTTGATCGGCTGCGGCAGATAGGGTAGGAGGGCTTTGGCCTGGGCTATGATGTCACTTTGCGGAATGATATTTCCCTGAAATACCTGTCGCGTAAAGCCTCCGCTACCGTCCGGTGCCGTTGTAAGTGAGTTGTAAATCGGGATGAGTTGTCCGCGGGAAGTTTTGTACTGGGAGAAATCTCCGTTCCGCTCTGCAATCGTGGGAATCGTGCCCAGAGTGTTAACAGCCCCAGCTGCGTACCGGAAGCCATCATACCAGGCAAAAAAGAACGTCTTGCCTTTGCCGTTATAGAGTTTAGGCAGCACGACCGGACCGCCCATATTGAACCCGAATTCATTTTGGCGAGTCACGGGCGTTGTAGGCAGGAAAAATCCTCTCGCGTCAAAAGCGTTATTGCGAACGTATTCGTAGGCCTCGCCGTGCAGTTGACTGGTGCCGGATTTTGTCTCGAAGACCAGGACGCCGCCGGGTGTTCGCCCATATTGTGCAGACAGATTGTCGTTAACGAGACTAAATTCCTGGAGGGCATCCACCGGGATGGGCTGCGTCCGGTAGTCCCCGGCGATGTTGGTCTGCACCTGCACCGCCCCGTCGTAGATGACTTCGCCGCCCAGCGCCTGCCCTCCGTTGATCGATGCGGTGAACTGTTGCGCGAAGACCGGGCCCAGCCGAAAGTTGGGCGCCCCGTCGCTGACGCCCGGCATGAGGTCCAACATGGCCTCGGGACTAAGCGCCGTGCCGCTCATCTCGACGGGCAGTGACTTATACGTATTTTGCAGGGATGTGGAGAGTTGGGAGGTTGTACTGTCTAAATGCACCGTGCTGGCAGTAACCCGTACCGACGTAGTTGTGGGGCCAACTTTCAGCGTTACGGTTTCCGTTGTGGTCTGACTCAACGCTACGGCGATATTGTTCACGATGGACTGAGCGAAACCGTGGGCCGAAACGGCGAGAGAGTATCGGCCAATCGGGACTACGGGAAAGACAAATTGTCCGGCAGACGTGGTGGCCGTTTTGAGCGCTACACCGGTAGCCTTATTGGTCAGCACGACGGTAGCCTGAGGGACTACCGCGCCCGATGTGTCTTTAACCGTTCCGACTACACTTCCTCCAGCGGCTGCGTTCTGCCCAAAAAGCGGAGATCTGGAAAATATTGTCACCAACAAACAGCTACAGAAGACAAAAAAGACTATTTCTTCCAGTCGACATAGGGCCTTTGTTTGCCGTCGAACTGCGTCCATATCTGTCCTCCTCCTCAACACTCTCGAGGTTTTGAAACAGCTTGTAGTTTAGGCGGTGTCCAGCTGATGTTGCGAATGTGTATCAGATATTTGGCGAGCTGTCAACCGAAAAGTACAGAATTCGGTAGACTTGGTCGCACCATGTTCTGTAAGGTAAATTAGGAATAGGAAGAGGAGAGTTTTATTTGACTTTTTGTGGGATCAAGGTTGCCCGCGTGATGGAAGAAGAGATGGCCGAACCGGAGATCGTCATCGTCCGGGAATGGGATCCCGAGGTCTTTCAACGGCGCGTGCTTGAATTGGAAGATAGCGGTTACAGAGTGCGTCTGGAGTCTTACCAAGTCTTGCCGGAGATGAGTCCTGAGACGGGCGAGGTTATTCACCTGCGAACGGTCGAAATGTACAGGCCTGCGCCAAAAGTCGAAGCCAGCGGACCTCGTCCAGGTCCATAAGAGTTGTCAATCATTCATTTGTCTTCAAAATCTTATCCTTCGGCGGCATCATTACGCTTCTGAGCCGCTCTGGCCCTTCGGGAAGGTCGTGGTGGCAGGAGCAAGCCACGGTTTCCAGGGCTTGGGCGGCACCCTTCTTCGCTTTTCCATGCCTCCGGCTACGAGAGCACCAGCAAATCGGGGGTCGGCATCGTAAGTCCTTCGGAATCAAAGTCGGCTTGAGCGCCGTCGTTCCGCGTGTGCGCAGGAATGGCAGTGTTTTTCGCAGCTCCAGGCGAGCCCAATTGGGTCGTTATTCCATAAAATCAATGACTTCCGACGTTGACCCCCGGAATGCTGGTGCTCTGCTGGCCCTGAGGGCTCTCAGCGGCTAAAGCCGTCTCTCATTTTTCGCCAAGCTTCGGCACTGGCTAAAGCCGTGCCCTGATACAAAGCGACCGACAACCGCTCCTAGTGTCGTGTCTCGGAAGTTCGTTGAAAAAGTGATGGCCGAGTCCCTGTCATTCCGAGGGCCGACGTTTTTGATCGGCCGGAGGAATCTGCTTAGTTTCCAATGCCTCGCTTACAAGCAGATTCCTCGCTGCGCTCGGAATGACATCCTGACTTATGAAGCGTGTTTACGAGACACGACACTAGCGGGAGTTTACTCGGAGCGACTGTTATCCACAGTGTAACTAACTGTGAAGATTGCAGTTAAGCGAGAATTTCCGTATTACCCTATTTCTGGGGTAAGACGGCCAGATCTATGGAAGCCGTCCTTATAAATCAACAACTTATCCTTTGGAAAATAAAAACTCCGAGTAAACCCCCGCTAGGTGAACAGTATTGGGTTTTAACCCCGCCAAAAAGTGGCGTTACCATCCGTCTCCTCGGTTTTGCCCATTGTAGTGCGGAAAAAGCACAGGCCCTCCGAGGGTGCCGCCAAACGCCGCCTGATCGTTGTGGGAAGGGAGACGGAGTTATAGAAGGGCTGGACTACCGTTTGAAGGCCTTGCTCCGAGAGGCCGAGAAAGCAAAGGAGCTTTTAAGGAGAGGAGAAGAACTGGTCGGAGCAGCGAGGGTTGAGGAAGCAGTGGAGGATTTGCGAGAAGCTCTCAAGCTCGACTCCAATAACCAACTCATTCGCACAGCTCTCTTTGATGCCCTTACCCAGCTTTTCAGAGACATCGTCGGCACTGACCAGGACCGCGCCGAGCTGGCTCTCGATGAGGCAGCGCGGCTCGGAATCGACAGCGATAGAGTAGAGAGTCTCCGCCCCCTTCTCGCGGATCATCGAGAAGAAGCCTTTGTTAACAATTGTGCTCGGAGAACTTACCATCCGCAGGCTGACCGTAAACTAGTGTGCCGTCCCACGTAATTACTTACAATGCGACCGTCATTCCGAGCGCCGACGCCTTTGTCGGCGCGAGGAATCTGCTTCTGCGGCGACCAAAAAGCAGATTCCTCGCTTCGCTCGGAATGACGGCTGCCTGGTTGCCTTGTAAAGAGTTAAGCGGGACGGCACACTAGATGAGGCCATCGCCCAGGTGAAAGAAGGGCTTCGCCTGTACCAGAACAACCCAACTCTTCGACAGCTCCACGAGAGACTGACGAGCGAATCCGAGCGCAAGAACCCCTCCGATGACGTGACCAAGCGCCTCGGCGAAGTTGTCGCCAATGAAGAGCCTAAACAAGACCAGAGAGAGATCGAGGAGCCTGCGGTCGCGTATGGTGATGACCCCTTGATCATTGCGCAAGTGTTCTGAGGCTAAGTCCAAGTTCGCAAGTCATTAAAAAATAGGAGATTGGTACGCCCGGGGTGATTCGAACACCCGACCCCTTGCTTCGTAGGCAAGTGCTCTATCCAGCTGAGCTACGGGCGCGTGAACGGTTTGAGAGCAAGCTGTTTTCTGATGCACTCGTCGACAGAACTTCTCCGGCATCATCCAAACCGTTTTCAGTTTTGCACGGGGCGCGAGGTCTGTCAACCTACGGGTCTGGCGGGCGTTCTGGTGAATTCTTCGACAACGTACTTCGTCAACAGCCGCGCATTCAGAAACCGTGCACCCTGCTGTTGCATCAGGTTTAATAGTTTCCGCCCGTCCGAATCGACGTAGGTAACTTCAGCAAGGTCCACCCGCATGACCTCGCCGTGCCGCCGGGCCAGCAAGTCCTTCCAGACTCGATTCAATTCGGCCACCCAGGGACCCGCCACCTTTCCGTCCAATTTCAGCACGAGAGCCTTCGAACCATTTTCCAACATAATCCTCAGCATGATGAGAACCCCTCCCTCATCGATAAAACATGGCCGCATCGATAAAATAAAGCCCCGCGTCCCCTCCCCGCTATACTTAGGCCACCGCCGCATGCCTTGCCAGCGGTCGCGCCTCTTCCATACTTTGCCGAGCGGCACTGCGGACTACGTGCGCGAGGTGAGATGGTTCAAAAGGTGGAACAATAAAATCTTCCGCTCCGCTTTGAAGTGCCTCCAGATAAAGGGTCATGTCTATAAGACGCGAAACGACGACGACATGAATCTCTCGCAACGATTTACGTGCAAGTTGCAGAATCTTGGTCCAGTCGCCGTCGGGCAACTCGACGTCAGTAAACACAATGTCCGGCAGCGCTGGTTCCCTTAACGCATCACCAGCCGCAGCAAGGGAACTCACCCAGTGAACTTGAGTTCCTTGCTCTTCAAGCAATCTGCGAAGCGCCACAAAGTGCTGGGATCTGCCAGCGACGAGAAGAGCCTGCGTAGATACCATGGCATCCTCCTTTCCACCTAGAGGTCCAGTTCGACGAGATGACCGGAGACTCAATCAGGGGCGCCGAGCGACAGAGCAAACCGTCAATGGCATACATCTACCAGGCGGTTTTAGGTGCCCCGCTGTCGCATAGTTGCGCAACTACAATGCCACAAGGTGAATAGGCCCTGTGAAAGGGCCTTTGAGTTGATCGCAACGAACGGATAGATGGCTTCAATGACCCTTGGCTTTGATTCTAATCGACTTGCTTTAGTGCTGGGGCATGGTGCCGGGAGTCTGGCGGGCTGTCGTTACGAATTCTCGACGTGCCCGACCGTGCGATGGCAGGGTTGTAAACGAGTGGCAATGACAGCGCGTTGCCACTGACAGCCCGCTGTCACAAATCTTCGCGCGTAATTCCCAGTTTTCGCATACGGAAGTTAAGCGTGGTGCGCTTGAGGCCAAGCCGGGCGGCCGCTCCATCCTGTCCACCGACGACGCCACCCGTTTCTCGAAGAACCCGGAGGATGTGTTCGCGCTCAGCGCGTTCCAGCGAGCCTGCGGATTGGGCGGAATCCGGCTGCGGGCTCCCTCGCAACTCGGTGACGGGCACGCGCAACTCAGGCCCGCGTGACAGGATGACGGCTCTTTCAATGAGGTTTTCAAGCTCGCGGACGTTGCCGGGCCAGGAGTAGCGGGAAAGAAGATGGAGAGTCTCAGGCGGAATCGTGTTGATGCGCTTATTCATGCGTTGTGCGTGCTTTTGGGCGAAGTAGTTGGCGAGGAGAGGAACGTCCTCGGGACGTTGGCGAAGAGGTGGAATCAAAAGAGGAAAAACCCGCAGCCGATAATAGAGGTCGCCGCGAAACCGGCCCTCCTTAACCATGTGCTCGAGGTCCTGGTTGGTAGCAGCCACAAGGCGCACATCCACAGGGATCGTTCGCGTACTGCCTACCCGCTCGAATTCTCTTTCCTGAATGGCCCTCAGCAGCTTCGGTTGAAGCTCAAGCGGCATATCGCCGATTTCGTCGAGGAAGAGCGTGCCGCGATGGGCAAGTTCCAATCTTCCGGTTTTCTGTGAGATGGCCCCGGTAAAAGCGCCTCGCTCGTGGCCGAATAACTCGCTTTCCAATAGCCCAGCGGGAATTGCGGCGCAACTGAGCTTGACAAAGTTGCGGTTCCGCCGGCCGCTAAGCTGGTGAATGGCGCGGGCAATGAGCTCCTTACCGGTTCCCGTCTCTCCCAGGATCAGCACTGTCGCGTCGGTCGGAGCGACGGTTTCCACCTGCTTGAGGACTCGCTTCAAGGCCGCGCTCTCCCCGACGATCTCTTCAAAATTGTATTCGGTTCGAACCTCGTCTTCGAGATATTGCTTCTCTTCCGCCAGGCGGTCGTTGAGCTCGGCGATTTGTCGAAAGGCTTGCGCATTGTCCACAGCCAGCGCCACCTGTTTAGCCATCCGGCCAAGCAGGCTCAAACCGCCGTGAGCGAAGGCGGCCTCTTTGGAGCTTCCAATGGCCAGCGTTCCGAGGGCGCGGCCTCTGCTGACGAGAGGAAGCCACACGCCGGATTTTACCCCGGCTGCCACCAAGCGCTGGTATGCCGGCGGATTAAAGCGGCCGGGGTCCAGGCGATCAAGTACCAGCGTTTGCCGCGAAGAGAAGGCCAAACCCGCCGGCGTCCCCTCGATCGGAAGCAGGAGCTCGCCGGTCGGGACGGTCATTCCCGCAGGCGACGCCAAGACCTGAACTCGCATCTTTTTCTTCTCCGGGTCGTAGAGCGCGAGACTTGCGAAATCGTGGGGTGTAAGTCGTCGCACGCCGGCAGCGATCGCGGCGAGGAGCCTGCGAATATCAAGGCTGGAAAGCAGAACGTTCGTGACTTCAAGCAGAAGAGCTTCCTCAGCCTGCTCGCGCTGCGTGATGTCGCGCACGACGGCCAGCACGAGCCTACCTTCCTCGGAAACAACGGGGTTCAGCATGATCTCCACGGGAAATTCGCTGCCGCCTTTCCGCCGGGCAGAAAGCTCAAGACCGGTCCCCATTGGACGCGGGCGGGGATTTTGCCAGTAGCTCTCACGGCTGGCGGAATGGCCGGCGCGCAGTCGATCCGGCACCAGAAGCTCGACCATTTGCCCGGTCAATTCGTCCCGGCTGTAGCCAAAGAGGCGCTCCGACGCGGCGTTGACACCAACAATTCGTCCGCGCGAGTCAACAATCAGGACGCCGTCAGGCAAGGATTCAAACAGGTGCCGGAATAAGTCCGGCCGGCGGAAGAGACTTTCTGTGCTTTCGAAGTCCGCTGCCTGCATATGTTCGGAAAATAGCATCGAAGGAAAGCTCGGGCAAGCAGACAAGTCTCCTGCGATGGAAGGCCGGGGGAAGAGTCGAGAGCACCGTACTGCCGTATTCCCAAGCGCCTAGCAAGATGATGGATTGGGACTATCGCCGGCAATGCACGCACGAAGCGAAAGGATGCGGGCGCTGCGTCAGTTGGCACGCCCTATTGTGGATTACAAATCAAGTGACGGTTTCTGCTGTAGCGCCGGTGCCGTCACCGGCGATACGCGGCACTGGGGACAGCGCCGCTACAGCCGCAGGTGTCAGTAGAATTTGTGTAGATGATTGCCGATGAGCTTCAGACTTCGAGCGTCCACGGGGCACGATAGTGGCGCACAGCCAGCGCTTCGGCGTGGTCGCCGCCCGATTTCAGCTGCTGGCTCTCCACGTCCCACACAATGCGCTCACGGGTGCGATAGGCGATGTTGCCGAGCAGGCAGGTGGCGGTCGAGCGCTGGCCGATGGCAATGTCACTAATTGGCCGCGTACGGGTTTTGACGCAGTCTAAGAAGTTCCTGACGTGGTCGAGGTGCTCATTGTTGACGCTCTCCATGCGCATATAAGGCGAGCGGTCAACTTCCTTTCCTTCGTCTTCTCCCTCGCGCCGCTTTTCCGGGTACACCGTGAACTCGCTGCGATCAATGAAGAGCGTGGCGTCTGTGCCGTGGAATTCAATGCCGTAGCCTTTGCCCCACATCGAATTCGCGTTGTCCCACCGGTTTTCGTAAACGGCCACGAAGTCGGGGTATTCGTAAGTCACCTGCAGGGTGTCTGGGGTCTGAGCGTTATCCTGAATATAAAACTTTCCGCCGGACGCCGTGATTGCCTTCGGACCATCGACTCCCATCGCCCACTGCACGATGTCCATCAGGTGAACGCCCCAGTCCGTCATGAACCCGCCGGCATAATCCCAAAAATAGCGGAACGTGGACCAGCGGCGGAGAGACGCACCAAACCGGTTGACGTTGTACCGGACCTTTGGAGCTGGGCCCAGCCAGAAGTTCCAGTCGAGCGTCGAAGGCGGTTCGGAATCCGGCGGGTCGCCGATTCCCTTAGGATATTCATTCGCGTAGTTCCACGTTCGCACAAAGCTGACCTTGCCAATATATCCCTGGCGGATGAGGCGCACCGCTTCCTGAAAGTGCTTGCCCGAGCGCTGCTGCGTGCCCACTTGCACCACGCGATGATGCCTACGCGCGGCGTGAACCATCAACAGGCCTTCGTCAATGGTGTGGCAAATCGGCTTTTCCACGTAGACGTCTTTGCCCGCCTTGCAGGCTTCAACCATCACCAGCGGGTGCCAGTGGTCCGGCGTTCCAATCACGACCACGTCAATGTCTTTGTCCTCCAGCAAGCGGCGGAAATCCGAGTAAGTCTTTGCCTTTCCCTGCGCGGCGTCGAGCCCCTTCTGAAGATTGGGCCCATACACGTCACACACGGCGGCGATTTCTACTTCCGGCTGCCTGGCGAATGCTTCAAGGTCGCCTCGGCCCTGCCTCCCGCAGCCTACTACGCCCACCACGATCCGGTCATTTGCGCCCAGCACCCGCGCCGGAGAAGCCGCAAGAGCCACTCCGGCACCTGCAGCGGCCTTCTTGATGAAGTCTCTTCGATTAAGTTCGTCTGTCATCGACCAGCCCCCTTTATTGGCAAAAGGCGAGAGCTAGATTATGACTGCGGATTCCTGAATAGTAAATGGTGAATTTGCCGACTCGCGTCAAAGTTCCCGTCACGGAAGAGTCGATGGTAGTGCTAGTTAGGTGCGTCTAACACTTCGTGACTTATAGCGAGGCCGGTGGACTGCGGCGGCTTGCCGGCCGCCGAAAATGCGGCCCGCGCCCCGAGCAAGTTCGTTGGCGCGAAACCGCGAGCAAGCTCTCGCACTCCAAAATGGGTGCGTCCAGATGTAGCGACATTTACGGCGCACTACAGTGGTTCCGAACTCCCAAGAAGTTCAGCAGCGTGCCGCCGCCAGCCGATCATGGAGGGCAGCTGCAACGCTGGACGGTCAGGTGGCTAAACAGACACTCTTCTCATTGCCTGCTGGCTGTTTATGTTGCCTTTTTTCAATAACTTATATTAATTGGGGCCTTTTCCCTAGCCCTTATAAGTTCATCATTCTAAATAGATTAACCTATTTATGGCCGAAAAGCTTGGGTTTGCTTTTGGGTTTGCTCGTCATAAGCAAATTCTAATATTGTGTGTTTTCAGTAATTTGGTGGGTTCTCAGAGCAAAAACAGCCCGTTGATCTCGCTCAAAGTCCCTAGCCTACAGATTTTTTCAGACACGTAGAATTGAGCCTTCGTCGGCTGGTTTGGAGCGTCCAAACTGGCGAGATCGGTATTTGGCAGGAAACGTTCGTGAGGTGCAGGACTGACCTCCAGGCAATAATTTTGCGAGGTGTATTTACCTTATGATACACGGATAGCCTAGGTATGTCAAGCTCCGTGTCGCGCCCACAACGGGTACAGCGCACAGGTGGCCGACGATCTGCCGGGAGTCGTCACAACATCGCACGGAAGGGTAGGCCGCTACACGGCAAAGCGCGCGACGGCCAAAGGAGGGAGGGGGCCTTTTCGTTCCCAATTCGCTCGCGGTCAAATCCGTCAAGCGACGTTACTGCTGGGAAGGCGATTTACCATCAGTACGGAGCGGCTTGCCCCCAGAAGTACACCGCTCGGTGAGGATTGCAGAAGAAGAATGCGTCTTCGAAGCACATCAATCCGGATCTCCCCCGTCACTCGCGCATTTGCGAAGAGCCATCCTCGACGAGCTTTTCCGCGGCAGGCCGCCCCGGTGAAATTCGCCTAAATCCGAGGCGACCGAACCCGAGTGATTTTGCGAACCTCAAATGCCGCGATGCCAAGAAGCCCAACGCCCAATAACACCAACGAACCCGGTTCGGGCACGGGGTGCGTAGTCAGAGTTCCGAACTCTCCCGGGGGTATAGGAGAAGTGGGGCTGGCGTTCGGATTGTCAATAAAGCTCGTCGCGTTCGCGAGCCCTGCTGCGTAAACAAGGTTGGGTACGTAGCCAGGGGCGCCCGGCATCGTGCCGTTGCTATCGGGCAAGTAGCCGTTGCTCCAAAGGGCGCCGACGTAGCCTCCGGGTCCGGAGAGGTTAAATGCGACTCCGAAAATGTCCAGTTGGCCGCCGGAAAATGGATAACCCGGACAGTCCGCAGGAGAATTTCCTGCCGGAAAGAACAGGTCGTCGTAGGACAACCCTGCTGCCGTGACCTGAACACCGGGTATTGTATTGACGTACGTCACCGGACTGTGCAACCCCGTAATCGTGCCGGAGACGCTCACGTTCGAATCCGAGAATGTTCCACTGATGCCGGTGATATCTTCGGAGCCCGGCAACGAGCCCTTTGAAACAGTGAACGTCCCGGAAGCGCTGATACCTCCGCCGTTAAATGAAAAGCTATATTCGCCTGCCATTGCGGCAGACGCGACCCCAACTGCTGCAGCTAACACGAGTACTGCGATATACCTTACTTTCATTCCCATCCTCCAAAGTAAGCTGTTAAGTTTGAAAACAAATAATGGGGGCTGTTTAGAGAAAAGGGAGCTTAACAGAACTGGGAGCGGGTAGCAAAGGGAAAAAACAGACATGGCAAACCGCGCCATGTCTGCTACTCAGCGCGATCGGCGGCCCAAAGGTCCGCTGCGCTGCAGCGCTGGCTATACGGCGATCCTAGGTTCCCAGGGAAAGTCGATTTTTTTGTCGAATGTCAGCGGTAGCGTAAGTCCTTTTGGGCACCAAGCCTTTCGCACGTTTGGCCCATCCGGATCGGGGTAGCCGAAGCGAACGTCGTACAGGTTGTAAAGACGCTGGAAAAACCTCGAGAAATGGACCGGGCTGTCGTTGGGAGGGAAGGCGGTCCAAATCCTGGGCCCCGTGGGCGTGCATTGGTAGATCAAAAGGCCGACCGCCTCGTACCTGAATCCCGGGTCAGTGATGGTGTTGCGACCCGAGAGCGCCAGCAGAACCTCGTAGTATCTGCGGATCGCGGGCAGAGGAAGGTCCTGCTCGTCGAAAGAGGCGTCCTGAATGTTCCCGACTTCGGATAATTTGCTGAATCTGATTAAGTGTAAAAAGCCAAAGACAAAACCAGGGTACATCAAATGGACATTTGTGCACTCGCCCAGAGCTTCCTCCATCCGATTAGTGAGGTTACGGAAAGCGTTACCGGTGCTCTTGCCCGAGATTCCCAGGGCTGGCCCGAGGCCCGGAACGAGGACCGTAACGTCCACATCCTTGTATCTTATCCCGCCCAGCACCCGGTGCTCCGAAAGCTTCGGTGGCTCTTGCGCCGAATACAGTTCGTAGGTCAGATTCGTCACCCGCTTGCTTGCAAAAGCGTGCCTCGGGACCACCCATTCTGGCGGAAAGCCCCCTTCCAAGACCAAACGCGCCGCGCAGTACGAGTGGACGGGGCGAATATGCTCCTGGGATTGGGTCTTCAGGCTCGCGCATAGGCTATCGACGCCCCTTGCCAGCGACACTGTCTTCACCAGGTCGCTCACTCATGCAGCCTCCACTCCTGCATCTCGGCTGCGCCGTCGCGCAAGAGTGCGCACTCGGTTGCGCTAAGGCCTAAGCCCGACCTTAGGACGTGATGGTCCGCAAGTTCCGCCGCCGCAGCGGCGCCATCCGCTCGCATTGCTGCGTCAAGTCTCCCGATGAAGCCCGTCTCTCTCCGCTGCGAGCTGGGGAACGGAACCAAAACTCTCTCGGCCTCGGACGGCTCCAGCTTAAGCATACCGCCGCCTAAGGCGTGTCCCTCAAGCTCACAGCTCAACCGTGTCAGGGACGAGTGCCAGCCACCCAGAAAGCCCAGCGTGCGTTTTCTCCCTCCGCAGCGAACCAAGTGCAGCGTATTGGGTGCGACGAGCTTGCAAGCGTTTTTGACTAGTCTCGGGGCCTGACCTGACATGTACGAAAGGAAAGCGTCCGCTACCCGGACGTGTGGGACCGAGTACCAAGGCTTTCGAGTGCGACATTTGAACCGTTCTGGGAGCCCTAATCCTACTCCGTGCTCAAGGTAGCGCTGGATACTCTGAGGTAACAACTTGTGGTTGATAGGGGGAACCGCGAGCAGGTACACTTTTTCGCCCGCGTCGAGCAGGCTCTTCCAGTCCGGCTTGCGGAGTACGAGATACTCAGTGGCTCCCAACGAAAGCAGTGCTGGTTTGAGGAAGCTTTCGGGGATGCACCATTCGCGGCGCTCTCGGAACGGCAGATGGAAATAGTCGTTGCAGCCGGAGACATAACCAATGCCGACGTCCGCTACGGCACCAGCACTGACGACCTCCTCGTGTTCACGAAGTCGATCGTAAAGCTGGAGAACTCTGGGAGACAGCAGGTAGTGTCCGAGTCGAACTAAGCCGCTTCGGACGGCCTCTATGTTGACGGGGCGCTGGACGTAGCTTTGCTGTTCGATGTCGCGTACATCCCTCAAGACCGCGATAGAGAACCACGTGCATGCGTCCCCGAAACCCTCGCAGAACAGCAGCCCAGTATCCTCGCTCAGTTCGGGAAAGAGCTTCTTGCGGAAAATACAAAATTGAATTCGGCGGAATTTCTGCACAAGGAAGCTGATAACTTCTTTGGCGTATCGAGCATGACCCAGTTCGGCAGGGACCACCATTCCTAGCCGGCCGCCCTTGGCTAGAAAAGCCGTTGAATGGATCAAGAAGGGCGCCCACGACGAGGCTAGCTCTGTAAGCCGAACCCCCGCCTCCGCTGCCCGAGCTAGGGCTGCTAGCCGGCTTGAGCCATTGAACGCCTGATATCGGATGAAAGGCGGGTTTCCAATAACGGCATCGAAAACAGGGAGGTCCCCTGGCTTGATCGAAAAGAAGTCCCCGCTCAGCACACGGCACTCGGGTAGGCAGGGCCTCGCCGCCCCGACAACCTCAGCGTTTACGTCGACACCCCATACTTTTGGATTGGCGCTGCCGATGTCGGTGAGGTGGCAGACTGCTGATGACAAGAACACGCCATCACCGCAACTGGGATCAAGCACCGCGTCACCCGGACGGCGAACGGCCCATCTGACAATCGCGCGCGCCACGGGCTCGCGCGTATAGTATGCACCTAGGGTCTTTTGAGGATTCAGTGTGCCCACGATTTAGCCTCGTCAGAAGTATAACCGAAGCGGCAAGCGATTGGGCCATCCCCCGCGTGACCGCAGTTCCGCTGACTCGCATCTTTGAGACTCGCGGGTTTCGTCCACTGCCGTTTGTATGACGCGGCGTGTTTCCTGATGTCAAATGCGACAGACGGGCCGAAAGGCCTTTATCGTGAACCAGCGCCTGAACTGAACTTTCGGAGCTTCATCACGTCGCTGGTGGCAAAGGCCGTGGCCGTTGCGAAAACCGACAGGTAATACACGTTGCGAGAAGGGCGGCTCGCGGGTGGCGCATCACTTTGCGATGTCTGTGGTCAAAAAGACGAGAGCGCTCAATGAGGCGCGGAGAGATCAGATCCCAGGAATTTGCACACGTGGCAAACCGCGCCATGCCTGCAACCCAACGGGCTGACTATCCAACGGCCAGCAAGCTGGTCTGAAAGAAAGCGGCAGCACGCTGCCGCACTCCATAGGCCGCGGCGCCCGCAGCGGCACATCAACCGAAGGCGCCGCTTGTACGCACGCGAAAGTTTGGTAAGATATGTAGCGGGAATGTCAGTGCTGACCTTCTGGGTCTGCTCCTACTGGACCGGTAGAGCATGGAACTTTTCTTTAATCTCCTTTGGCTGCTGATTGCGCTTGCGAGCTTCGCTCGGTGGCGACGAGTTGTTCGCACCCGACGCGCCGTGCGTGGCCGAGTTCAAGCCGTGCTTCCTTGCATAGCTCTCGGCTGCGCGCTGGCCATACTCTTCCCCACCATCTCCGTGAGCGACAACCTTCATCCGAGCTTATTTGTGATGGAGGACGGCTCGTCATCGCGGCGCGCGATCGCAGCAGTGGCGGGAGCCAACCATGCGTCATTGACTCATTCGGGCCGCGCCTCGCCGCCCGCCCTTCTCCCTGGCCCGGCTTTGCCGTTCAACTTCGCGCTGCTTGTTCAGAAACTTCGCGCCGCCCACTTCGTCTCTTTCCCTACCGCGCTCGCGCGGACCCTTCCCAGCCGCGCCCCTCCCAGCGTCTAAAACCACCTTCAAGTCAATACGGACGGAACTGCCGACATGACGTCCGGGCGTAATGGCAGTGTCCAAGAGAAAGTCAAAGGGCAAGCGCAGGCAGAACACAAGCGCACCTTTTGACCTTCAACGTTTGACTTGTTTACATCCGCACCGCTAAGACCCAGTCACCTCGCTTAATGCGTTGCTAAGCCCGGGCGGCAAAACGGAATTTCCGGCAGGGGCTTGCTCTGTTGTGCGGACAGCTCTTGGGGCAATGCGTCAACCACACTTGGCAACCGATTCGGAGGAAAGGATGAGGCATTGGATAAGAAGATTGTGTTGGTTGGGTTGCGCGCTTCTGGCGGCGGGCAACGGCCTGATGGCCCAGACGCGTAGTCCCTTGACCTGGGACCAGGTGCTGCGCCGGTTTGAAGAGAATAATCCGATGCTGCAAGCGGGCGAGCTCAGCGTCAATGAGTCCAGGGCCGAGGAGATTACCGCTGATTTGCGGCCTAATCCAATCCTCTCCCTATCGACGGACGGCACCCAACTCGCTCCCTACGAACAAGTCTGGCAGCCGCTTCGAGGCACCATGGGAGTGGCCATGCTCAGCTATCTGCACGAACGGCATCACCAGCGCGAGTTGCGTTTAGAAAGCGCCCAGGATGGGACAGCCATCACCGTTTCCGATGAGGCCGACTTGAAGAGGACGCTGCTTTTCAACTTGCGCAGCGCCTTCGTGGTGGCGCTCGAAGCCAAGGCCGTGTTGCAGCTTGCCGAGGATAACCTGGCCTATTGGGACCGGGTCCTCAGCATCAGCCGCACCCGGTTCCAGGCGGGTGACATCGCGCAGATTGACCTGGATCGGCTGGAGCTTCACCGCGTTCAGTTTGTGTCCGACTTGCAAACTGCCAAAGTGAATCTTCGTACCGCGAAAATTGAGCTTTTGATGCTTCTAAACGACCGAACGCCAGTTGACCAATTCGACGTCACGGGGCCCTACAACTTCAACAACGAACTGCCGCCGTTGGATGAATTCCGGAAGATCGCGCTAATCAGCCGGCCTGACTTGAAGGCGGCCATGCAAGGGATCGAGCAGGCGAGAACGGACCACAGGCTTGCGATTGCAAACGGCGCGGCCGACCCCACCTTTAGCACCTGGTATTCGTACAACCCGTCGTTCAACAACCCCCACGATCGCTACACAATCGCTGGCGGCGTGAGCATACCGCTTCGCATTTACGACCGAAACCAAGGCGAGAAGCTGCGCACGCGGCTGGCAATCGAGCGCAGGCAGCGGCTGCGGGAAGTGGTGCAGGCGCAGGTCTTCAGCGACGTTGACTCGGCGTATGCGATGGTGCAGGGCGACCTGACCTTGCTCCGGGCATACAAGGCCAAATATTTGCAGCAGGCGGTCAACGTCCGAGAAACTCTCCGGTTTTCATACGAGCACGGTGGCGCGTCGTTGCTTGACTTCCTGAATGCGGAGGACGACTACCGCGCGGTCGAACTGAGCTACCTCAACTTGATTGGTTCTTATTTGACGGCCGCCGCGCAATTGAATCTTGCTGTGGGGCGGGAGGTATTGCAATGAACGTCAGGCTGTAACGACACGCTGTTGAAACACTCCGATGCAAGGAGGTAGCGGCGACCTTATGTCGCCATGACTCCAATGTTCTCGACCCGTCCATGGCGGGATAAACCCGCCTCTACACGTTTCTCAGCAAGCTGCTAAGGATGCAAATCGTGAAACAAACAGGTCTGATCATTCTTATGGCACTTTCGTTAGGGCTGGCCGGCTGCTCCAAGAGAGCTGCTCCGGAGCACGCCCACGCTCAGCGAGGTAGCTCGTCGAATGCGGAATCGAATTCCCGGGAGGTGGTCACGGCGGTGGTCGAGCCGCGCCCTTTGCCCGACTATCTGGAAATTCCCGCCCACATCGCGCCGGACCCCACCCGGGTTGTTCGAGTTTACTCGCCGGTGGGAGGGCGACTGGTCGCTTTCAAGGTGACCCCCGGCGAGCGGGTGAAGACGGGCGAAACGGTTGCCGTTCTGGAGAGCAGCGACGTCTCCGCCGCATTGACGGCCTACACGAAAGCGAAAACCGACCTGGAGTTGAAGCGCGAGGCGCTGCGACGAGCTTCCGTGCTGTACAATCGCGGGGCCCTGGCTCTGAAGGATTTCCAGCAGGCCCAGGCGGATTTTGCCATGGCCCAGGCCGGGCTGGAAAATGCCAGCCGGCAGCTTGCCATTCTGGACGTCAACCCCAACGACAGCTCGGATGAGATTCACGTGGCCGCGCCGCGTTCCGGCGTGGTTCTCCAAATCAGCGCGGCGGCCGGAGAATACTCGAAATCCTTAGATTCTTCTCAACCGCTGTGCGTGATTGCCGACTTGAGGGATGTCTGGGCGGTGGGCAATCTGCTTGAAAGTGACTTGTCCTATGTCAAGGTTGGCGATCCCGTCGAACTGACGCTCGTTGCCTATCCGGGAGAAACGTTGCGGGGTCGTATCAGCTTGATTTCAAGCACCGTTGATCCCACCACCCGCACCCTGCGGTTGCGCGTCGTGCTGCGAAACGAAGGCGATGAACTGCGCCCGGACATGTACGGCACGCTCAAACTGCTGCGCGCGAGCCGGATCGGCTTTGCCGTCCCGGCCGCCGCGGTGATGCGGGAAGGTCCGGCATCGTTCGTCTTTGTGGAAGCCGGCTCCGGACGCTACGAGCCCCGCCAAGTGACGCTTGGGCCGACGCTTGGGGACGGCGAAGTTGAGATTACCGGCGGGCTCAAGCCCTCCGAACGCATTGTCATCAAGGGCGCACCGTTGCTCGAAGGGTTGCTGTCGAATTCATGAAAAGCCTTGTTAAGACCCTGCTCCATCACCGGCCCCTTGTCGTGCTGGCGGTCGCCGCGTGGATCGGCGGAGGTGTCTACTTTCTGCGCCGGCTCGACATTGAGGCTTATCCTGATCCCACCCCGCCGATTGTAGAGTTCATCACGCAGAACCCTTCGTGGTCTGCAGAGGAAATGGAGCAACAGGTCACGATCCCGGTTGAAACTGCCCTGTTTGGCATCCGGGATCTTCAATACGTTCGCTCGATCACCCTTTTTGGTCTCAGTGACATCAAACTCTACTTCAGCTACCACTCGAACTACTACACTGACCGGCAACTCGCGCTCGACCGCCTTCAATGGCTCACGCTTCCCGACAACCTCACACCACAGTTCTCGTGGGAGTCGCCGCTCGGGGAAATCTACCGGTTTCGCATGGAAGGGCCCGGCTACTCACTCAACGAGCTCACCGCCACGGCGCGCTGGTTCGTAAGGAGGGAGTTGCTGCAGGTTCCGGGCATCGTGGACATGGTGATTTTCGGCGGGACGACGCGGCAGTACCAGGCCATCGTAAACCCTCAGAAGCTCCTCCAATACGACGTCTCGCTGCCGCAGGTGCAGAGCGCGATTGCCGCGAGCAATGCCAATGTGGGGGGAAACTATCTTTCCCTTGGAAGCCAGAGCGTGAACATCCGAGGAATAGGTCTGCTGCACACGCTGCAGGCGATGAGACACATTGTGCTCGCCGACCGGAACGGAGTGCCCGTGCTCCTCGGCGACGTTGCCACAGTCCGGAAAGGCTTTCAGCCGCGCCTGGGTCAGGTGGGAATGGATCATGACAATGACATTATCGAAGGCATTGCGCTGATGAGGCGTGGCGGGCACTCGCTTGCAGTGCTGCGCACGCTGAAGAAGAAGATCGCGAGCCTGAATCACGGCTTGCTGCCGCCAGGAATGCGCCTTGCCACAATTTATGACCGGACCAACCTCATACACATCACCACCCATACGGTGCGGGATCTCGTCATCTTCGGACTCACCTTTGTCACCGTGCTGCTCCTGTTGTTTCTGGGCGATCTGCGAATCTCGATGATCGCCGCGTTGTCCATTCCCCTGGCGTTGTTGTTTGCCTTTACGATGATGGTGCTGACCGGGCAATCCGCGAACCTGATTTCTATAGGAGCGATTGACTTTGGCATTCTCCTGGACGCGACGGTGATCGATCTCGAGCATATCCACCGCCGCCTCCGAACCCGCCGGGAAGATGAGCCGGTCAACGACGTAATTGCGGAAGCTATGTCAGAAGCCTCGCGACCTGTGCTCTTTTCAGTTGCGATCATCCTGGTAGCGTTCCTGCCGCTGTTCACCATGGAAGGAGTGCCTGGGAAAATCTTTTCTCCGATGTCCATTACCTATGGCTACGCGCTCATAGGTGGCCGGCTCTTCGCTCTCTTCTTTGCACCGGCGCTCGCTTCCTTCGGCGCGGAATCGGCGCGCGAGCGAGGGTTGGGCGAGACTCACCTGGTACGGTGGCTGAGGAAAGGCTATGCGCGCGTGCTGCCTTGGGCACTAAAACGCCGGTGGGTCGTTCTCGGCGCGAGCGGCCTCGCCCTCGTTGCTGGTCTTTCATTGGTGCCATTGCTGGGCGGAGAGTTCATTCCCCACCTTGAGGAAGGCGACATCTGGATGCGGATCACCTTGCCCCAGGACGTGTCCATTCATTTTGCTGCCGGTATTGCTAAAAGGGTCCGCAACATCCTGCTGAGCTACCCTGAAGTCACTCACGTTATCTCGCAGATGGGCCGACCAGACGATGGTACCGATGTCGTGACGTTTAATAACATCGAGTTTTATGTTCCTCTGAAGCCGCGAAACCAGTGGCCTGCGGGCATGAACAAGCACCGCCTGGTTCGCGAAATGGACGCACGCCTCGAGCGGTTATTTCCCGGGGCAGTGTTCGGCTTTTCCCAATACATTGAAGACAATGTGAACGAAGCCATGTCGGGCGTCAAAGGCGAAAACAGTTTGAAACTCTTCGGAAACAACTTAAACGTTCTCGCGGCCAAAGCTCGCCAAATCCGCAACGTCATGGCGACTGTGCACGGCATCACCGACCTCGGCATCTTCAAAGAGACCGGCCAGCCTGATCTGGACATTGCGGTGGACCGCTCAGCCTGCGCGCGCTATGGCCTGCTTCCGGCGGATGTGAATGATGCGGTGCAGGCGGCCATCGGCGGCGAGGCCGTGACACAGATTCTGCAGGGCGACCGCCGTTTTGATTTTGTCGTGCGTTATCCGCGGCGTTTCCGGGACAACCCGCAAGCCGTCCGCAATCTGATTCTGATTGCCCCGGATGGTGCGCACGTGCCGCTGGGGCAAGTAGCCAGCGTAGGGTTGCAGGACGGCGCTTTCATGATCTACCGTGAGAACGGCCGGCGCTACATTCCCATCAAGTTCAGCGTGCGCGGCCGCGACCTCTCCGGTACGATGGCCCAAGTCCAGCGCCGCCTCATGCGCGAGGTGAAGCTGCCGCGTGGTTATTTTTACAAATGGTCCGGCGAGTTCGAAAGCCTGCTCCGGGAAGAGCATCGCCTCGAGATCATCGTCCCCATTACCCTCGTCATCATTTTCTGCTTGCTCTACGTTCTTTTCGATTCGTGGCGCGAAGCCCTGGTCGTGATGGTTACATTGCCTTTCGGCGCTATCGGCGGCGTGCTCGTCCTATTTTTCACGGGAACGCCATTCAGCATTTCAGCGGCGGTGGGGTTTATCTCCGCGCTGGGCGTGGGCACGCTCGCGGCGTCCGTGTTTCTTTCCGGGATCCGCCGAGCCGTGCGAACCGCTTCCACACACTCGGAAGCCATTCGCGAAGGGGCGCTCGTCGAGATGCGGCCCATCATGATGGCGTGCCTTGCGGCGGCCATCGGACTGTTGCCGGCGGCCGTATCGCACGGGATTGGGTCGCAGGCCCAGCGGCCACTGGCGCGCGTCGTCGTTGGCGCGATGATCACCACAACGCTTGCCATCTTGTTCCTAATTCCAGCGCTCGAAACCCTGATCGGGCGGTTCGAAACTCCGCGCTCCCCCGAGATTGATTGAATTATCGGAGCGCCGTCACACCGGCTTGTTCTCGCCTGTCCAGCGGAACTGTTGTTCCTGTTCGAGACCGAGATGAGCCAGCAGGCGGCAGCAGAACTGCGTGACGAGATCGGAGATGGTCTGCGGGTGGTGATACAAGGAAGGAATAACAGGGAAGATTTCCGCGCCGGCATCGTGAGCGGCCAGCATATTCTGCAGATGAACGCGGCTAAAGGGCGTGTCGCGGACAGCAAGGATCAGCTTGCGCCGTTCTTTCAGGCAGACGTCCGCCGCGCGCTCGATCAGGGTTGATGCGATGCCGCGGGCAACCTGCGCCAAGCACCCCGTGCTGCATGGAATCACCACCATGCCGTCCACGCGGTAAGAACCGCTGGCAATCGAGGCGCCGATGTCTGAATCCAGAAGATAGATCGTCTTGCGAGGAGTTCCGCCCAGTAGGCCCGCCGCGATGCCGGAGCTTGCGGAGACGTCGATCTGCAATTCTTCCCGCAGCACTTTCAGGCCGCTGCCCGAAACCACAAGGTGTATTTTCCCGACGCGCTCGTCCGCCTCAAGCATCTGGAACGTGCGCCGGGCGAAGATGGCGCCGCTCGCGCCCGTGACGCCGAGAACCAGCGATTTGGCTTGTTGATTCATGTTCCTCCGCGGAGTTTACCATGGGAGGAGGAAAAGCAGATTCCTCATTAGTAAGCCGCAACCACCTCGCTCCGATAAGTCGGCGCCCTCTCTTCACTAAGGAAAGGAATAAGGGTGGTGCACCGTTGGCGCCATAAAGCCGCCGCTACATATTTCCCCACATCCAGTGAGAGGCATTAAGCGACTTGAGGGCCAGCACGTCGTAAAGAGGCTGGGCAGGAGCGACGCGCGCCGGCTCCTCCGCAACGCTAACGGCGAGAATGCGAATCCTCGGATTATCCGGCAGTGTCAGGGTTTTGGCGCCAGCCGGAAGGTTGACACCATAGGCAAAAAGATAGGAGTAAGAGTACGGCACGTCCTGGCCCGCCGAATTGTGAATGTGCGAAGCAAACCACGCCACCGGGGCGCGCTTGATGTAGCCGGGCTCGAGGCCTGCATAGACTGCGGTTATCTCTTGATGAGGATTCTGCGCAGCGAGCGCCGGCAACGGCGTCTTCGCTTGCCATAAGCGGTTGTCCCATTGGCCGATGAAGCCGTTCCAGTTTTCAATGGTGAGCGGCATAGAAACGCCGCCAACCTTAAAGACAGCCTGCTGATCGCCGCCGTAAGCGGCGGCAAGGATGTAAAGGCGGTTGAATTGGCCCTCGGGCAAGCGGACCGTCTGGCCATTAGCCGTCATAGCGTTCGGCCGCCCGGCGCCGGCCGGCGCGAGATGTAAGTGGATGCCCGCATAGTTGATTTCGGCGGGAAGCATTTCCGCCGGCAGTGCGGCTCCTTGTCCCTGGGCGCTCGGAGTATCGTAGTTGCAGTCGAAGCAGCCTTCGGCCGGCCGGTCCGCATCGGTTGCGACCGAGGCATCATAGGTGAGTTCGACGGGGCGGGATACCGGCGCCAGCGCCTTCGAGCGTGGCGGAGCAAGCCTGACTTCGAAGGTGCGCGGTTGATAGCCGCGGAAAGAAGCCACAAGCGACCCGTCGCGCACGGTTGCGGGGCCAAGCGGCTGTTCCTGGCCATTCACTTCGCGGGCTGAAACCACCGGGGAGGCAAAAGAGATCCGCACGCCCGGCTCTTCGTGACCGCTCATTTCCACGAGCCGCACCACGATTGAATCATTTTCTTCCGCCTTCTTCATTGCCATCAGGCGGACGCGCGTATTTGAAACCCTGAGCATGGAAAATTCCTTGCCAAGAAAGCCCGGATGCTTCGAGCTCTCGAAGGCGACGAGCGGCATGTTCAGCTCATAGCCTTTCCAGTCTGTCTGCGCGTGGCGCCAGTCTCCGGCATGGCTGACAAGCCCGAAGGTAAGCTGATGCGTGCCCCAATCCTGGCTTCCCTGATCGGGATACCCGCCGCGTGTCCCCGGCGTCCGCACCAGCGTGAGGCGGATGGTGTGATCGTCGGGCTTGTCCGAGCCGAGTTGGTAGTCTGAAAGGATCGTGGCGCCGAAGGCGCCGCTTTGGTCGGTAAGATCGATCCACTGGTGGGATGCGACTTCAAACTGGCGCTCCGTTTCATTGGGGCGTTCGATGGTCCCGACGCCCCAGTTGTAGGTGGCGATCTTGTTGGAAGCTGCCAGCGGGAAGACGGCTTTGAGGTTCGCTGCCTTCGTCATCCAGTGGATGCGATTGGCGAACTCCACCCGGTCGCCGGCTTGGCCCGCGGCCAACCGGATGGTCTGAACGAATATTGAGCCTTCAGCTTGCCGGGTGATTTCGACCGCAACGCGAACCGGGCCGCGCTCGACCACTCGCACCGTGGCCGGCCCGCTCACATAAGCACGCGGGGCTCGCTGCTCATCGTCGAAATCCATATTCCAGGCGGGCCAGTGTTCTGGATTGTCGGTCGAGATCGCCAGCCGAATCGGGCCGGAAAGCAACTCGCGATTCAGCTTCTTGTCGAAAATGCTCGATACGTCGCCGTTTTCGTCGATCTTCACGCGGTACCGGCCGTTTTCAAGGGAAGACTTGCCCACCTTCAGCGGCGATGAAGTGCTGGAGGCGGACTCGGCGAATTGGACGTCATAGACAGCAAAACCCACTGAAGGCGCGCTTGCGAGGAACAAAACTTTCGCCACGCCGTCATTGATCCCGTCGAGTTGCGACGGCGTCTCTTTGCCATCGGGTCCCACCACTCGCACTGCCTGCGGCGCGCCGCCCGGAAAAGCAATGTGCGCCTCGACCACATCCTGGCGTGGAATGTTTAACAAGTTGTAGACCACGATGGCCGTTCCAGGCGTCTCCGTATTCATCACTGAGGAAACGGCTTCCACCGCGCTCGTGAGCACGCCTGAGAACTGATTCATGGCGATGACATCGTCGTTCCACGCATAGTTATACGACTGAGGAGTGGCCGTGCCCGCCATCAGGTCGTGGAATTGGCCGGCCAAAACCAAGCGCCAGGCGTGGTTCAACCGCGCCTGCGGATAAGGCCGGCCGCCAAGCCACATCGCAGCGACCGAAGCGGCTTCAGCATCACCCGCGAGCACTTCGTTTTCACGATTCCACTTCTTGTGCTCGGCTTGGGAAGTGATCGATCCGGCGGAGTGGTTGATAAGTTCAAGGTCACCTTTGTAGCTGGGCATACGCCTTGTTTCCTCGGGCTTAATGTCACGAAACATCTGGTCGGCGTTAGACCAGATCACGTTGAGCGGCCCGGTGCCGACACGCACGGGCGCAGGCCGGTCAGATCCAGGTTGGGGAAGCACCGCCATGCCTTTCGTGACGATTTCCTCCATGAGCTTTACCGAGCTCTCTGACGGAGCGCCGCCGATGTCGCCGGTGCCCACATAGTGATAGTCGGCAAAAACGCCGGTGACTTTGCCATCCAGGTTGACGCGGTCAGGCCAGTCGTAGACGTAGGGGCGGGCTGGCGGCTCGCTCGGAAGAGGATTATTTCTGCTAAGGTCGGTAGACACACCGCCGCTATAATCGCCGGGGTTAAGCGCCGCGATCACACTTTCACCATCCGGCCCGTACCACACACCCACGTTGAAAGGAATTCCTTCCGGGGTCTCTTCGGGCGAATTGGGCCCTCCGACCCGCGCGGCCGGTTGCCAGGCAGCGTTCAGCTTTTGCGTGGAAAAGCCCTTTATGCCGGCGTGCGCCAGGATGGTGGGCAGCGACGCCGGAAAGCCAAAACAGTCCGGCAGCATATACTCCTCGCTTGCCTTTCCGAACTCGTGGCGGAAGAACTCGTTCCCGTAGAGCACTTGACGAATAATCGACTCGGGGGAAGGCGAATTTACGTCGTTTTCCTCCATCGACGAGCCGGCCGGAAACCAGCGCCCCTCGGCGACGTAACGCTTCAGCTTCGCGTAGTCGGCAGGGTAGTATTCCTTCATCATCATGTAGCGGTTGGCGCCGGTGAAATTGAAGATGTAGTGCGGGTACTCCCGAAACAGCCGGAAGTTGTTTCGCATCGTCTTCGGCAGATACTCGGAGATTGTTTGCGGATAATCCCACCGCCACTCCGTATCTAAGTGCGCATAGCCAACCACGTAGAGCGTAGGCTGCTTGCTCAGGTCAGGGGAAGGCGCGCTCTTGGATTGAGTCTGTGTTGCCGCCTGTTTTGCCTTCATCGCCCCAAAGATCGCGATTCCGTTAAGGAAAAGGAAGCACGCCGCCGCGGACGCAAAGATGGTTGCCGCTTTACGGGTGTTCACCTTGACGAACTTTTGCGTTTCGTCGCCGGATGTTTTCATTTTCTACCTCAGTTCTTCAAGCCGATTTACTATTGAAGCTTACGTGTACCGATATATCAATAGCCTTTAATCAGTTATTCTAAGCCTGGCCAGATCGCACTACGGCTGTGGGTTGGGTTACATAGCCCAACCGTAACAAGGCTTTGTGGAGGGTTCTGTGACTGTGGTCACATGTTACGAACAACGGCCATGTGTTCCCCTTGGGAGCGGTGTCCTGGTTTCAGGTGTAGCGCCCCGCTTTAGCTCGCCCGCCGCCGGCCTGAAGGCCGGGCGGCGTGACAGGCTTGCGCTCAAGGGTCAACGGGTTTTGTTGGTTTGGCCACCGCCGGGTGCTCGGGCGCTGAAGCGGATGGCGGGGGCGGGAGTTTCCCGGAAGGAGGCGGGTAACGACGCAAAAAGGTTCCGATGTCCGGCACGGATTCCTGAATGTTCACTTTGGGCTGATAGACGCAGTCTCCCGGCCAGGGAGGAGGGGTCGGAAGATGTGCAGGAATGGGAATAACCAAAGCCGGGTTAGGCGTTTGCTCGAAATCGAAGCAGTCGAGCATGGGACGAGCATAGGCATCCCGCGCCGTCAGATGGCTGAGACCGAAGCGCAGCTCGATAAACTTGAGCATGGAAGTGAAATCGTAAGTATGGTGAGCAATGTAGCCGGGTTTGGCAAAGGGCGAGATGACCAGCGTAGGCACGCGAGGGCCATAGCCAAAAGCGTCGACAAGAGGCGGCGGGACGTGGTCATAGAAGCCCCCGTAATCGTCCCAAGTGAGGAAAACGACGCTGTCTTTCCAAAAAGAGCTCAGCATCAGGGCGTTCAGGAGCCGCGTAACGTACCACATTCCAGTCACGGGAAACGCGGGCGGATGCTCGCTGTCAACACCCATCGGAATGATCCAGGAGACTTCAGGCAGCGTTCCTTGCTTGAGGTCGCTGAAATACTCGTTGAGAGAAACCAAGTGAGCCATCTCCGCTGGATTATCGCGGATCGCCTTGAAAGCCGGCAGCGGATTCCAGAGCGAATAGTGCTGCGGATTGGGGTCGGCCAGGTAGTTGCGCTTCTTGCCTATCGCATCGCGTGCTGTCCGTGGGGCATTGACGCGTTGAGTTTCCACATAATACTTCCAGGAAATATTGGCCTTCGTAAATAGGCTCACCATGGTGGAGAAACTATATCCGCCCGGAGAATCGAGAACTTCTTCAACCTCCCTGATGGAAAAAATGTTATTGATTACTCCGCCGGACTGGGCCGCCACGGTGTAAAGGTGGTTGGGGCCACTGGCCCCCATCAAGGACGAAAAGAAGCGGTCCGCGAGCGTGTAATGGCGGGCGTAAGCCCAATAATTTGGAATGTCGCGCTGATCGTAATAGCCCATCGTGTAGGGCGTGCCTTCCGCCCAGACAAACCCGTCCATAGCGCCGTGGTCGTAGTCGGCGTGAGCTATCACCCACCGATGCGCTAAGTCACAGGGAGGCATGTCCTTGGGCATGTGGAATGGAGCGACGCATCGCTTCGAGCCGGGCAACTCCGGAGAACAAGTGTCCGGCGGGAAGCCGTCTGCACCGGGATACGTGCCGAAATAATTGTCGAAAGAACGGTTTTCCTGGATGATCCAAATGATGTGCTTCACCTTGTCGAGGCCGGGCGGCCGTTTGACGGAAGCGCTCTTTCCCTGCTGCGGCGCGGCAAATAGCAAACTGACAGCCGCCAAACAAACGCAGCCACGGGCGGCGACGACGGCGAAGAACTTCTTCATTCTCCTCCTCCCTGAATCAAAGCGGAGGCAGCGCTCCCGTCCGCTTGGCGATGGGACAGCCTGTAGCCTCGTTCCTGAAGCTGCCGCCGATGCCTGGGAACACTGTCCCGCGTCTGATCGTTGACCTCATGCACAAATGTTCCTGCGCCTACTTGGTCTGGAAGGTTTGAGGCAACACGGTTCGCCGCCAGAACAAATTCAGAGTGGGCAGGCAAATAGCTCTTTGCCACACGGACATCTGCTCGTTATCTTAAGACCAGAGGTGTATATCACTGTCTGTGGAGCTTGTCAATTCTGCGGGTCGAGTGGCCGTGTCCTAGTCTGAGGGTAGCGCCGGCCTTCAGGCCGGCACCTGCCGAGCTAACGCTCGGCGCTACACCCGAAACAGCCCACCGCCCGGCACGATGGAAGTGGACACCTTCAGCGGCAATTTTCTATAATTCAAGGTTTTGGGCTTGCTGGAGGAATGATGCAGAGGACGCTCGACATCAAAAGCACGCTGAACCTGCCAAAGACGACGTTCCCCATGAAGGCCAATCTTCCCCAGACGGAGCCGGCGCGGCTGGCCCACTGGCAAGAAATGGATCTTTACGGCAAGATTCGCCAGGCGCGGAAAGATTCACCTCTGTTTACGCTTCATGACGGGCCGCCGTACGCGAACGGCCGCATTCACTTGGGAACAGCTCTTAACAAAATCCTTAAAGATTTCATTGTTAAGTCCAAGACCATGGCCGGGTTCAACGCGCCCTACCTGCCCGGCTGGGATTGTCACGGCTTGCCCATTGAGATCAACGTGGACAAGGAGCTCGGTGCGCGCAAGGCGCGGATGAGCCAGCACAAAATTCGCCAGGAATGCCGCCGCTACGCGGAAAAATTCGTCAGGCTGCAGCGCGACGATTTCAAGCGCCTCGGCATCCTGGGCGAATGGGAATCCGCGTACCTGACGATGGAATATTCCTATGAGGCCCTCATTGCCCGCGCCTTTCTCAAATTCCTCGCGGAGGGTTACGTCTATCGAGGCCGCAAGCCGGTCTACTGGTGCCTTGTGGACAGGACCGCGCTGGCCGAGGCTGAGGTTGAGTACGAAACTCACCGCAGCCCCTCGATTTACGTTAAGTACGCGCTCCTCTCGGATCCATCGCGCCTTGACCCGCGGCTTCGCGGCCAGCGCGTATGGGTGCTGATCTGGACCACCACGCCCTGGACTCTCCCGGCCAGCATGGCCGTCGCCTTTCATCCGGATTACGAGTACATTGTCGTCGGTGACGGTTCAGGCGACGCGTATCTGCTGGAAAGCCGCCGTGTCGGGCCGACGCTTTCCGCGACTGGCTTGAAAGCTCCCGAAGAACTCGCCCGTGTTGCTGGTCGCGAACTTGAAGGAATTGAGCTGCAGCATCCTTTCCTTGACCGCAAAGTTCCCGGCGTACTGGCTGAATACGTCACTGCCGAAGACGGCACCGGGTGCGTTCACACGGCTCCTGGCCACGGCCGCGAAGATTATCAGACGGGACTCCGCTACGGCCTCGAAGTTTATAGCCCGCTTAACGATGCTGGCGAATTTACCGAGGGCCTTCCGGAATACAAAGGCCGGACTGTGTTTGAAGCCAACGAAGCTATTGTGCAACTCCTCGCGAGGCGTGGCACGCTGGCAGGGCCGCCGGGCTGGCTTGACCACTCTTACCCGCACTGCTGGCGCTGCCACAATCCCGTGATCTTCCGGGCGACCGAGCAATGGTTCATTTCCCTCGAGCACGACGGCTTGCGTCAACGCGCACTTGATGAGATCAAGAAGGTACATTGGTCGCCGGCCTGGGGCGAAGAACGGATATTGAACATGGTTGCGACCCGGCCCGACTGGTGCATTTCGCGCCAGCGAGTGTGGGGTGTGCCTATTACCGCGTTTCACTGCGAAGCGTGCGACAAGCCTCTGATGGATGCCGGCGCGGCGAAACCTGGAGTCGAGCTTTTCGCCAAAGAAGGCGCGGACGCCTGGTACACCCATCCGGTGGAAGACCTGGTCGCGCCCGGCACGCGCTGCCCGGAATGCGGCGGCACGAAACTGCGCAAAGAGACGGACATCCTTGACGTGTGGTTTGACTCTGGCTCCAGTCATTTCGCGGTGCTCGGCCAGCGCCCCGATCTGCCCTGGCCCGCTGACGTCTACCTTGAGGGTGGCGACCAGTATCGTGGCTGGTTCCACAGCTCGCTACTCATCGCCCTGGTGACGCACCGCGCCGCGCCTTACCGCCAGGTTTTGACGAACGGATGGGTGCTGGATGCCGAAGGCCGCGCCATGTCCAAGTCGCTTGGCACGGGCGTCCAACCCGAAGAGGTCATCAAAACCCACGGCGCGGAAATCCTGCGGTTATGGGCGGCCTCGGTCGATTTCCGCGAAGACGTGGTCATATCTCCCCAGATACTCGACCGACTCTCGGAAGCCTACCGGAAGCTGCGCAACACCTGCCGGTATTGCTTGGCCAACCTGTACGATTTCAATCCGGAAACAGACGCGGTGACGGCAGACAGCCTTGAAGAGATCGACGCCTGGGCGCTTGAGCGCACAGCGCAGACGCTTGAGCAGGTTGAGTCGGCGTACAACGACTTCGCGTTTCACCGCGCCTATCGCGCGATTTATGATTTCTCCACGGTCGACCTGAGCGCGTTCTACTTCGATATTCTAAAGGACCGGCTCTACACGGCTCCGGCTTTCTCGCGCCGCCGCCGGTCCGGCCAGACAGCGCTCTACCGCATTCTCGACGCGCTGCTCCGCGCCTCGGCCCCGCTGCTCTCGTTCACCGCCGATGAGGCGTGGTCTCGCATGCCTTCGACGCACTTGCGGGAAGCCAGCGTCCATACGGCCAAGTTCGTACGCCCGGACGCGCTACGCGCGGGCCTGCGCTCGATGACCGCCAATCTCGAAAATTGGGAGCGGCTTATTGCGGTCCGCAATGCCGTCCTTAAGGCGCTCGAAGATGCGCGCCAGCAAAAGATCATTGGCAGCGGCCTCGAGGCTAAGGTGTACCTCGATCCGCAGGGCCTGTTCAAGCCTCTCTTGCACGAATATCGCACTTTCTTGCCGTCGCTGTTTATCGTCTCGCAGGTGGAGATCGCCTCAGAATGGGATCATGACGTCTTGACCACGCAGCTATCCGGTCTCAAGATCGGCGTCGCCAAAGCTACCGGAAGCAAGTGCGAGCGCTGCTGGAATTATTCCGCTCGCGTCGGCGAGGACGCGAATTACCCCGGCGTCTGCGAGCGGTGTTCGGAGGCGCTCGCCGAAATCGAAGCCACCCTCAACAGCCCGCTCGGCGCACCGCGCGAACCGGAAGCACGGCCGTGAATCACGAGGAGATTTCATCGCATCCCAAGGCCGGCAGCTTTGTGCACAACCCGATCCTTGTGAGCATCCACCGCCATTCACGCCTCCTTTACTGCGCCATCGCAATTCTGGTGTTCGTCTTTGACCAAGTAACCAAGTCGATGGTCCGGAAGAGCATCGCCCCGCACACCCTCGTCCCTGTGATCCATCACTTCTTCAACCTCACCAACACCAGCAATTCCGGCGCGGCGTTCGGATTGTTTTCAGCTTCCTCCGCACCTTGGAAGACCGCCGTGCTGATCCTGGTTTCGCTCGCGCTCCTGGCTGCCTTGGGCATTTTCGTGTGGAAGAGCGTGCGAATGGAATGGGAATCCGGCGTGGCGCTGGCCTTGATTCTGGGGGGCGCGGCCAGCAATCTTATGGACCGCATCCGCTATGGCCGCGTCACGGACTTCCTGGATTTCTATATCCGCCAGTATCATTGGTTCACCTTCAATCTGGCCGATAGCGCCATCGTCGCGGGTGCCGGCCTGCTGGTTCTCAGCCTGCTTGCGGACAGATAGGTGGCGGTGAGTTCCGGCCCTCCGCAAAGATATGACGCCCATGGAGGGAAACGCACAGGAAGTTTCACTCAAGACCCGGCAACTGATTCCCGGGCCGGAAGACGCCGGTCAACGCCTGGACCTGTTCCTTTCACGCCGCCTGCCGGACTGGAGCCGAAGCCAGTTGCAAAAGCTGATCCGCGGAGGATGCGTATCTATCGGCTCGAGCTGCGCGCGCAAGGCGGGCGAAACGGTGACGGCGGGAGAGATGGTGTGCGTGCGGCTGAAGCGGGAGGAGCTGCACGCCGCCCCAGAAGAGATCCCCATCGAGATTCTGTACGAGGACGACGACTTCGCTGTTATCAACAAAGCTGCCGGAATGGTTGTTCACGCCGGGGCGGGTGTGCGTTCTGGAACTCTCGTGAACGCGCTCCTCTTCCATCTGGAAAGCCTTTCAGCCGCAGCCGGCGCCGAGCGGCCTGGCATCGTGCACCGTCTCGACAAAATGACCTCGGGCCTGATTCTGGTGGCTAAGAACGACGAGGCTCATCGCCAGCTGGCAACCGCATTCAAGGCTCGGTCGGTGCGCAAAACCTATCTTGCCCTCGTCGCCGGCCGGGTGAAGCACGACGCCAGCGTGATTGACGCGCCTATAGGCCGCGACCCGGTCCACCGTCATCGTATGAAAACCTGCGGGATTCGAGCTCGGGAAGCTCTCACCGCTTACCGGGTTTTGCGCCGGTTTCAGGGCTTTACTCTGCTCGAGGTCTCGCCTCACACCGGACGAACCCATCAGGTTCGCGTTCATCTTGCCTCGATAGGTCATCCCGTCGTCGGCGACACGCTTTACAGCATCGCGTCGCGCGTCCGCGGCGCGGAAAAACTGCTCAACCGCACCTTCCTCCACGCCTTAGCGCTTGAGTTCCCGCACCCGCGCACCGGGCAAACCGTCTCCTTCACCGCGCCTCTTCCCCCGGAACTTCAGGAATTTCTCGGCCGTCTTGAATAACAGACAGCCGCGTGCCGCCTTCACGGTGCGGATTTTACGCGAACCTTAGGAGTCTTCGCTCGTGGCAGCCTGGTGAACCCGAGGTCTTTCCGCACTTTCATTTTGGTCACATACACGATTTGCCCCGCATGAAAGGCGAGGTGCTCCATCACGTGCGTCACCGCCTCCAACCCGCTGACACGGAATCCTTGAATTTCGTGCTTCGAACTGAGAAGGCGAGGCGTCAGCGTCGCGAGCACCCGGTCAGCTTCGCTCACCGTTCTTCTTAAGTGCGTAAGAAGGATGCGTCTGGGCAGCGGTCCTCGCTCGGCAAACTCGAGGTCGCGGCGGCGAGTATCCAGCTGTCCGCCCAGGCTTGAAATAATCCATTGCCGCACGTTTCCCGCCAAGTGAAGCACGAGGTTGCCCACACTATTCGAAGCCTCATTGGGACGCCACCAGATTTCTTCCTCCGTAAGCATTTGCAGGCAGCGCGCGATCTGTGGGAAATGGTGGTGCACGATTGAATGCCTGCACAGAGCGATCATTTGACCACTTCGAGAGCCCGACGCCGGACTCGATATGATCCGGCCTAACTTTTGGTTCTTATTTGGTTTCGCAGATTTTTCCGCCATTCAACTTCCTCCCAAAATGTCAGCCAAAGATAAAAAGTCGCATAGCTCCTCCAGCCAGCCCAGGCTCGCGCCCGCCGTTCGACGACCGTAGATGTTGGCTGACGGCGCAAGCCATAGAAGAAACCTATCGCTTTCTGTAATCCCACATCGGCCGAAGGAAGGCAATCTAAATACCCCAATGCTCGCATGCCCACGTAGTGCGCCGTCCATGCTCCGACGCCCTTAAGAGCCATCAGCCTTCCTGCCGCATCTGCTGCTTCGAGTTGCCGCAGTCCCTCAAGATCCAGAGTTCCGTCGCAGATGGCTCGCGATATGGCAATAATGTAGCGGGCCTTGGGCCCCGAGATCTGCAAGGTGAGAAGATCGGCAGGCGTCGTCGCGGCGAGCACGGCCGGCTCTGGAAAGCAGTGGTAAAGGTAGCCGCCGTATTCACAGCTCCTGCCGTAGCGCGCCACCAATGCCTTCTTGACCTTGTGCGCAAAGGAAAGATTCACCTGTTGCTCCAGGATAGCGGAGATCAGCGTCTCGAACACTCCGGGAGCCTGCGGAACGCGCATCCCGTGGAAATGCTGTGTCAAACGCGAGAGAACGGGATCAGTTTCCGCCAAACGGTAGAACGGCTTGATATCCAAATCGAGGCTAAATTGCCTTCGCACGAGCAACGAAACAGGTGCTGCGGTCGACACGTTAGCTTCTCCCTGAACGATTCGAAAATCTAGCGTGCCCCGGCCGCGCTGGCGTACGCCGTAGAGTACGAGGCGGCCGCCAACATCGGCCAGGCGGCGGTATTCTCCATCTACCAAGTGATCAAGCAACGGTTCAAACGGCCTTCCATTTTGCAGCCCCGGGGGGCTGAGAATGAAGCGGAGCGTGCGAACAAGATCGAAAGGAGCTTTCGGATTCAGTTGCATGGATTTTGGAACAGCGCGATTGTGACCGGCTTTCTGGCCAGGACTCCGGCGAATTTACAGCGTCCATCAGCCAAGGGACCGGGCGTAGCCTCCATAGCAAAGGAACGTTTCCGCCAACTCAACCCGTCTTCCCGGTCCATGACGTCCATAATAAAGTAACATTCCGTTGCCTTCTCCGGCGAGGCGTCCAGGACACTTTCTGGTGTATCCTTATCAGGCGGCAGATAAGGACCGGATGCGGGATTTATTAAGCCCGCGCTCCTGTGCGCCGGAACCAGATTTTCTCTGAACGCTCGGAACATCAAGGAACGTGCGGATCGCCTTCTACGACTTCGACGGAACGCTGGTGTCGAGTAACATCGTGACGCGCTATGCGTTTTTGTTGCAACGCATGCCTTCGCGAGCGCGAGCCCTGTGGAAAGGGGTGCGGCTAATTTCAAGCGTTCCAACGTACCTGCTGCTGAACCACTTTTCGCGACGCCTTTTCAATGAAGTTTTCTTCCGTGAATATCGCGGCCTGGAGCGCGGGTGGCTGGAGCAGCAGGCCGAAGCGATCCTCGCAGGAGTTGTGCTTCCTAGCGTCTACCCGGGCGCGCGCGACCTAGTAGAAGAGGACCGGCGCCAGGGCTTTCGCACGGTCCTGGTAACGGGCGAACTGGACTTCGCGCTGGGCCCAGTCGTGCGCTATTTTGGTTTTGACGGTCTCCTGTGCAATAAACTCGCATACAGGAACGGCAAAGCGACCGGCGCGGTTTCAGCTCCGCTGCTGGCAGAAGAAGGAAAAGTGAAAGCGATGGCGGAAGAGTCGAGACGGCGTCGCGCCGCTTTGAAAGAGGCAAAGGCCTATTCCGACAGTTTTTCCGACCTCCCCATGCTCGAAGCGGTGGGTAGGCCGGCAGCGGTGAACCCCGATGCCCGGCTCAGAAGAGCCGCACGCGAACGCGGCTGGCCAATTCTAGAGCTGAAATCGCCCCGCGGCAGATCGGGAGCAGAGAGAAACAGCCATGTCCACGTATCTTGACGTACCGCACGAGACGCTGGAGCGCCTGCTAGAATCCACAGATCCCGCGCCCAACGCGGTGGGCCGTAACGCGCTGGTCTCTCCAGAAGGCTGCGTCGTGGAACTCAGCGACCGCTCACGGCCTCGCTTGATGTGGTATGGCGAAGATTTGCTCGAAGTCAAGATGCCGGCCGGAACTCGCGTGGTCTACCCCAAGCCAACGATTCCGGGCTTGCGTGACCGGGAGGCCGCCATCCGTTACGCGGTCGCCCATCCGGAGGAGATGGAACCGCTGGACGCGTTGCTGAAACCGGGCATGAAAGTCACCATCGCCATTGACGACATTTCTCTGCCTCTGCCGCCCATGAAGCGCCCTGACATCCGCGAGTCGGTGCTCAACATCGTCTTGGAAAAGCTGGCCGCCCAAGGTATCGAGGATGTCCACATCATTGTGGCGACTTCGTTTCACCGGCGCATGACGCCGGCTGAGATCGCGCGAACCGTCGGCTTGCGGGTCTTCCGCTCTTGTTACCCCGACCGCCTGTACAACCATGACGGCGAAGCCCCGGACGGCTGTGTGGACCTAGGGTTGACCGATCATGGCGAGCACGTGCGGTTAAACCGGCGCGCGGCAGAATCCGACCTCTTGATCTACGTGAACATTAACCTCGTTCCGATGGACGGCGGGAGCAAGTCGGTGGGGGTCGGGCTTTGTGATTACCCGGTGCTGCAGGCGCACCACACTCCTCAGACGATCCTCGCTTGCGATTCTTACTTCGACCACACGCGCTCGGCGATGAGCCGCTCGTGCGACCGAATTAACGAAGTCATCGATCGTCAGCTTAAGGTGTTCCATATCGAGACGGTGCTGAACAACGCCATGTTCGACCCGCGCATGGCGTTTTTCGTGAAGAACGAGGATCGCCACAACGCCCTCGACCGCGCGATGTTCGCGGCCACGCGCTACAGCTTAAGCAAGCTCTCCCGGCCGCTCAAGCGGAGAATCCTTTTCGCAATTCCCTCCCCTTACGAAATGATCGCCGTTCACGCCGGTGCGACGCAGGCAACCCACGCAAAAACGCTCGCTTATTGCTATGCGCAGTATTGTGTGCCGGTCCAGGGCCAGTCTGACGTTGTGGTTTATGGGATTCCGTTCATCATGCCTTACAACGTTCATTCCATCCTGAATCCTCTCCTGGTCCAGACGATGGCGCTGGGGTACTTCCACAACATGTACCGGGGCATGCCCGTCGTCAAAAAAAACGGAGTGCTCATCATCACTCATCCGCTCTATAACGAATTCGATCCGCGTCATCATCCTTCGTACATCGAGTTTTTTCACCGCCTTCTTCCCGAAACCCGCGATTCGTTTGAGTTGCAGCGCAAGTACGAAGCCGAGTTCTCGCAAAACAGCGAATACATTCGCATGTACCGCACGGGAAACGCTTATCATGGCGTCCACCCGTTTTACATGTGGTACTGGGGTGAGAACGGCCGCGCCCACGTTGGCAAGGTCATCGTGGTGGGCGCGGAGAGCCGCGAGGCAGCGCAGACGATGGGATGGGAGACCGCGAGCAGCATGGAGGAAGCGCTGGCGATGGCGGCCTCGCACACGGGCCGCAAGCCGAGTGTGACCATGATGCACTTTGCTCCCATCCTGATGGCCGATGTGACGGGAGCTCCTCAAGCGGTTTAACTCCGATGAAGCGAATCCTGATAACCGGCGCCAGCGGTTTTCTGGGCAAATACTTGGTCGAAGAAGTCCGGGCCCGCGAACCCGACTGCTCTCTGCGTCTTTTCACCCGCTCAGCGACGGCTTGGGATCGCAAGCCGGGCGTGGACGCATTGCGTGGCGACGTGCTTTCCCGCGCGGCCGTGTCCCGAGCCGCCGAGGGCGCAAGCGAGATCTATCATCTTGCTGGCCTTGTCTCCCGTGATCCCCAAGACACCTCACTGCTTTACCGCACCCACATCGAAGGCACTCGAAACGTTTGCGAGGCCGCGATCGAGAGCGGCGCGGAGAAATTGCTCGTGGTTTCGTCTTCCGGGACGGTTGCCGTTGGCCCTGAGCCCGTCGCGCACCACGAAAATTCCGGTTACAAGACCGACGTGGTGGGCGAATGGCCTTATTACCTGAGCAAAATCTTTGCGGAAAAACTGGCGCTGGATTACTTTCAACGGCACAACCTGCCGGTCGTCGTCGTGAATCCGAGCCTGCTCCTAGGTCCTGGCGACGACCGGCGATCATCCACAGGAGATGTCAGGCTTTTTTTGGATGGCCAGATTTTGGCTGTTCCCCGCGGCGGGCTTAATTTCGTGGACGCGCGAGACGCCGCGAAGGGAGTCTACGCGGCGATGCGGCGCGGCCGGCCGGGCGAGCGCTATCTTCTGGGTGGACCCAACTGGAGCTTCCGCCAAATGATCCAGACTGTGGCCCGCCTCGCTGGCCGGCGAGCGCCATCCATCGAGCCGCCACTGACCTTTTCCATCTGGTCCGCACGCTTGCTACGCCGGTTGTTTCCCTTATTAGGAAAATCTTTCCGCTTGGACGAGGCCTCAATCAAGATGTCGGCTCTCTTTTGGTACTGTGATTCGAACAAGGCGCGCCAGGAACTGGAGTTCACTGTTCGCGATCCCATGGAAACGCTTCGCGACACGGTGCGAGATCTGACGGAGCGAGAAAACTCAAACTCTTCGCCGGCGCGGATCGCTCAGGCGCGTTCAGGAGCACTGATAACCCTATGAACCGGCGCAACGCCGCCTTGATCGTCAACCTGCACTCGGCGGGAGGCAAGACACGGAAAGAGTGGCCGCAGATCGCCAGGCAAATTGAGCGCCGCCTCGGGCCGGTGTCGGCGCGCTTTACCGAGGGACATGGCCACGCCATCCAACTCACCCGCGAGCTGCTCGCTCAAGGCTTCGATTTGATCGTTGGCGTAGGCGGCGATGGGACGTTCAATGAAATCGCGAACGGCTTTATCGAGCACGATGATCCCATACAGGCGGAGGCGTGCATGGGTGTGCTGCCCGCCGGGACGGGCGGTGATTTTCAGCGCATGTTCGATTTCGGCGGAATGGAACAAGCCATCGACGCGCTGGCTTGCGGGCGCCCCAAGCGAATCGACGTAGGCAAGGTGAAGTTCCTCGCCCATCACGGAGAAACGCGCGAGCGCTATTTCGTGAATCTGGTCAGCTTCGGCATGGGCGGCTCGGTGGCAGCGCGGTCTCAGAATCCGCTGACTACGCTCGGAGGGCGGGTGGCGTTTCTTTGGGCGACGTTGCGCGTTTTGCTAAGTTACCGTGGCCGAAAGGTGAGGCTAAGCATAGACGGGAACACCGACGCCGCATCGTATTACGTGACAAACGTCGCCGTGGGCAATGGGCGCTTTCACGGAGGCGGAATGCACCCGTGTCCCACCGCCGTAATGGACGACGGGATTCTGGAAGTCACTGTCATCGACTACATGAACATGTTCCGTCTCCTGCGCGACATTCGGATTCTCTATTCCGGCGAAATCTACGAGCACCCAAAAACTCGCCACCTGCGCGGCACCCGAATCGAGGCTTGGGCGGAGGAACCGACGCTCGTCGAAATCGACGGAGAGCCGCTCGGCATGCTCCCTTTGGAGATCACCTTGCTGCCAGCCAAGCTCCCAGTCCTCATCCGCCAATGCTGACCGGCAAGAAGTCCAGGGTAGAGGCGGCTTTATGCCGCTACCGAGCGGCATCGCGCTATTCTCCGGCGAGGTAAACTCGCGACCAAATCAAAAGAGCACGTCGAAGTAGGTGTTGAACGTCATGTGCTGAAAAGCAACGAAGTGATTGTAATAAGGGGAAGCCGTATTGTTGTAGACGTCAACCGGATTCAGGTGATTTGTGATGTCGTAAACTTGAAACGCGCCCCGGAATTTATGAGTCTTGAAGAATCCGAAATGAAGAAAGGGTATGTGAAAAACCTTGCTGACTTCGAGGTCAAGTGAATAGAACGTCGGAAAGCGGAACCCGTCCGGCTGGCCCGCGTAGTTTTGCAGCACGTTGAAAGAAGAGTACGGGAATCCGTTGTGGATGTCGAACACCGGGCTCAGCGTCAGATCCCACGGAACGTTGAATTCTCCCCAGGTAATGACGCGGTTGGGAATGTCAGACGGCAAGTTTGCAAAGAAGTCGGGGTTGATGACGGGCTGCTCGAAAGGAACGTAGAGGGCGTCGATGGTATTCAGATCGCCGCGCGTCAAGCTGTGGACGTAAGAAACATTCAGGTTCGCTCTCTCCCCCGCCCTAAACCGCATGGTCGTTTCAAATTCGTTATAGCGCGAAGACCCGGTGTTCGTCATGAAGAACGCGTTCTGCCCTCCCGCCAGGCTCGCTGGATTGACGACATACTCGTTGTATGCGCGGTTGCGGAGATAGCTGACGCGCAGAAGCCACGAAGGGGTCAGTTCCTGATCGAGTTCTAAACTCCATGTGCGGTCATAAGGCGTCGAGCCAAGATGGTTCTTGATGGGAACGATCTTTCGCCCGTGCTCTCCTACGATGCTGTATTGGTTGTCCCAGAATTGCGGCGGTCCGAGCGGCACTCCTGAAGGCGAGTAGAAGGTGATCGTCCGCGTGGGATTTTCCGTGTAGTCGGCGGCCAGCATGGGAATGCGATCGTAGAAGATGCCAATGCCACCATGGATCACGGTCCGCCCGCTTGTCCCCGGCGAATACACGAAGCCTCCGCGCGGCGCGAAAGCGTCGGGGCTGCCGATGTTCTCGTTGGAAAATCGCATGCCGTAACTGAAGCTCAGGTGAGGGTTCGGAAGCCAGCGATCCTGTCCATAGGCCTCGAATTCCGTGTCTTCGTCACTGAGTTGGGCGGGGCCGGAAAAATCGATGCTTTCGAGCGTGTTGTCCGCGGTGTTGGTGATGAGCACCGGTTGCGAAGAACTGATCCCGTGATAGGACCGGTGGAAATAATCCCCGCCCACCTGAATGTTGTGCGTCCCAAGCCAATGTTTTTGCGTGAATTGATACGTCTCGGAGAGTTCTTGCTGGTTGGCGAACCGCCGGTAGGCGTTGAAATAATTTCCGCCGAAACCGTTTGGCGTCACCAGCATTGATTCGGGCCCCTGGCCGTAGGCATAGGTGTCAAACTTGGTGACTGCCACAAGAGAAGTCAGAATGGCGCCTGACTTGAACAGGTAATGGTCGATCCCGCCAATCTGCTCGCCGCGCTGTCCCCAGTTGGAAGAGGCCGATTCCGGAACCAGGGCGCTGAGGTTGTCGAATTTCCGACGCGCTGGGAAGACGCGCACGTTAAAGGAAAGAAGATGCTGGGGCGAGAAGATGTACTGAAAATTGCTAAAAGAAGAAACGCCTTCGCGCCGGCTAATGTTGTGGGGCCAAGGCTGGCCTTCGATAAACGCGCGGTTGAGGTCGTAGATAAACGATTCCGAGAAGTTGAGTTTGTTCTTGATAATTGGGCCGGTCAGGTAGAGGCGTGGCGCGTCACCCTGAATGCCCTGGATGTGGCCCTGCTCAATAAAGGGATCGGGAATCATGTCGTTCAACTCCCAATGCCAATAGTCGAGAGGCGGCTTGGTGCGGATGGTGGTTAATCCTCCCGAAAAGCGTCCGTACCGCGCGAGATAAGGGGCCTTGTAAACCTGAAGCTCTTCGATCGTGTCGATCGGAACCTCCACGGAAAAAGCTCCTGTCACCGGATCGACCAGGTCGGCGCCATCGACCATGAGCATCCCGGATTCCTCCGGAGTGCCCTTGATATTCAGCTTGCCGTCCGGCGTGCGAACCACCCCGGGAACCAGCGGCAGCGCGGCCTTGAACTTCAGTTCGGCAAGTGGGAGGGTCATAAGCTCATGAGAGGAGAAAGAGCTTGGAGGAGCCGCCTGTCGCGTCTCCGCCTCGCGAAGATGACCGCGAACCGTAACTTGCTGGCGGCGGAAAATCTCTTTGGGAAGGACGATGCGCAGCGCGGCGAGAGCCTTGCCTGCCCCAACCACGATGTCGCTCTTTGAGTTCGGCTCGTGTCCCACCGCGGCGCACGTGACCGAATAAGTTCCAGGCATTAATGCCGGAAAATCGAAATTTCCGCGCACATCTGTCTTCCTCTGCACGCCCTCTTCGGGCAACCCGCGGCCGCTTAATGAGCAGACCGCGTTCGGAATCGGCGCATCGTGGCTGTCTACTACCTGCCCTTTCAAATCCCTCGTCTGCGGAAACGCGGCGAGCCAAACGCCAGAAGCCAGCAAGCCAACACACACGCTCGCTTCCAGCCAGCGATGGAATCTTAGTCTCATTACTCAGGATTTGATGCGCGAAAGGCTACGGAAAATACACCATTCAACGCCGTCTCATGGAACGCATAGCTTTTCGTTGGTTCGCGGAGAAATCTAAGGATTGCGTTAGCTCCCGTCCTTGGCGCCCCTACAATGCTTGCATAACCGCGAAAATTCGTCAAAAGAGGCGCCGCCACGGGGCGTTTGACTTTTTTTTTGCGGTATAATACATTTTCCCCATCCAACCTGAAAGGAGGTTCTCGCCATGACCAAGCGTAACGCGCTATTGGTTATCTGCGGCTTGCTGCTGCTTGCGGTCAGCGCCTGGGTACGGCTGAGAGCGCAGAGCTGCACCGGCGGCTACCAGAACTTTGGCATTCTGCAGCAGTACTATTGCACTTACGGCGCCGTGCAGTGCGAGGGCGACGTCTGTGAGAGTGACCTTTGCAACGGTGCCCCATGCGGGGGCGGCCAGGGGTGGATAACGTACTGCGTCGCTCAGTGCGACTCGTACCCTGGCTGCATTACCTGTGGTCGACCTCAATAGCAAAAGGGAGGGTCAAGATATGTGGAAGCGACTCTTATCCAGTTTCATGGCCCTGCTGGGTGTTGCAGCCGTTGTCTACACCGTCGTCACCCGGCCCGGCCATGCCCAGGTTCCAGCAACACGGGTGGCGTGCTCCGCCACCTTCATCCGAAGGTACTACGATGCCTCAGGCGACCTCCGCCGCACGTCGACATACATCCTCGCGATCCGGGCCGACGGCTCGTCAGCGACGGTCCACCTAACGCGCGACGACCGCCCGGATCGATGGGAGACGGTTAGCAACCTCGCGGAAGGAACGCAGGTCACTGTTGAACCCGTCGGCGAATCGACAACCACCTACGCGTTGACTGAGGCCGAACGGAGGATGATGTCGTCAACTCCGACCTGCCCGGCGCTGAGCGGCGGCGCCAAAACGACTCTGCTTGGCTACCCGGTGGTTCTCGATCACGACCAGCACGTGTTCGGAGCCAAGGAGATCAAAGAAGAAAGGTGGCTGGCACCGTCTCTCGGCTGCCTGTGCTTGAAGCGTTCCTATGAAACGCTGGTGGGCGGCACGCCGGAGGGCAAAACGACGGAGACGGCTCTTTCCGTCACTGTCGGCACCCCCGACCGAAGCCTGTTCGAAATCCCCACGGGCTATACGGAGCGCAGCCCGTCAGAGGCAATGGCCGAACGCGCGCGAGTATTGGGTCGATCCTGCCCATCCTGCGACGGTGCGAGGGAAGTCTTGGACAGGGTTTACGACTCCCGCCACGCCTTCTAAGGTAGAACCCGCCCGTGGCGGAGCCGGACTCGATGGGCTTTCGGAGCACGATTGCGTTTTACGCAGTCACAGTCGTTTCCGACTGCATGAATGATTCAATCTCTTCCATCTCCGCCGGTTCGAGACGAAATTCGGCTGCCCCAATGACGCCCGCAACCTGTTCCGGCCGCCGCAGCCCAACGATGGCCCCCGTTACCGCCGCATGGTTTAGCGTCCAGGCGACGGCCACTTCTCCCGGCGCGCGCCCGTAACGCTGCCCGATGACGCGCAGCTTTTCTACCAGTTTCAGGTTGCGATCAAGACGAGGCTCTTGAAAGTCGGGGTGTCCACGGCGCCAGTCGCCTGCGGGCAAATTGTGAATACGCTCGCGCGTCATGGCTCCGCTCAGCAAGCCCGATTTCATCGGCGAATAAACGATAACGCCGATGCCGGCCTGCAAACAGTAAGGCAGGATTTCTTTTTCAACGACCCGATCCACCAGGGAGTAAGGCGGCTGCAGCGAGGTGATCGGCGCGATCGCCTCCGCGCGCCGCATCTGACTGACGTTGAAATTGGAAACACCGATGTAGCGTACTTTGCCTTCCTCGCGGAGCCGCGCAAGCGCGCTCCAACCTTCTTCGATCTCAGAATCAGGGTCTGGCCAGTGCATCTGGTATAGATCAATCATGTCCACCTTAAGCCGCCGCAGGCTGGCTTCACACTCTTGCCTCACCGAGTCCGCCTTGAGGCGGCCATAAAGCTCGCCGCGCTCGTCCTGGAAGCGCCCGCACTTCGTGCAAATATAAGGCTTGTTCGAGACTCCATCGAGGGCGCGGGCAACCACCTCTTCCGAATGCCCTAGACCATAAACGGCCGCCGTGTCAATCCAGTTGATTCCGGAGTCCAGCGCTGCGCGGATGGCTGAGATCGAATCCTTGTCGTTCTGCGGACCCCAGCCAAAGCGCCACCCCGGGCCACCCATCGCCCACGCTCCAACTCCCAGCGGCGTGATGTGCAAATCACTGTTTCCGAGCTTCCGTGGCTGCATCGTAGTTTTCCTCCGGTTCGCACCTCGCTTGACCATCGTTTCCTATTTTACTCTTTACGCTTTCCGATCCGACTCTGCCGCAGCCAAGGCGGCCATCGCGCTTCCTCTTTCCCGCAGCGCTCGGACGCAATTTTCGCTGCGACCCGCGCGGCGCGCGTGGTATATTGGCGAATCGTATCTGCTTCCTCGGAAAACAGCATGAATCGGCTTAAGGGACGAATCATTTGTGTGACCGGCGGCAGCCGCGGGATCGGCTTGGCCATCGCGAGCGCCTGCGCGCGCGATGGAGCGCAACTGATTCTCGTGGCCCGAGATGGCGCCGCGCTCGCCGCCGCCGCCCGTACGACGCCGGCTTCTGCCACATTTCGATCGGATGTCACCCGCGAGGCTGAAGTTGAACGGCTTTTCCGTGGTCTCCGGCGGAAGTTCAAACGGCTGGACGTCTTGGTGAACAACGCGGGAGTTTTTACGTACAAGCCCTTTGCCCGAACCACCCCAGCCGACTGGAACAAGAACATCGCGACCAATTTAACCTCACTCTATTTGGTCACTCGTGCCGCCTTACCTCTGCTCAAGCGGAGCGCGGCTCCCCAGATCATCAACATTCTCTCCGTCGCAAGCCGCACCGCCTTCCCCAACTGCTCGGCCTACTGCGCCTCGAAGTTCGGCGCGCTGGGCCTCACGCGCGTGCTTGCGGATGAACTGCGCCCGCTTGGCATTCGCGTCACCGGCGTTCTCCCTGGCGCGACCAGCACGCGACAGTCCAGCGAATTTGGCTTCCCGGTGAATCGCTCGCGGCTTCTGGAACCGGAAGACGCAGCACAAGCCGTGCTTGCCGCTCTAGTGCAGCCGCCGCGGGGGACGATGGACGAGATCCTCCTCACACCCTCCCATGACAACCTTTCGCCGGATTGATTGGCTGTCTTATCCGCCTAATGTGGCGTCCCGCCTGATTCTTGATAATGTCCAGCGTCTCGTGGCCCCTTCACCCGGCTCGCTTTGCTCGCCACCCTCTCCCCAAGGAGGCGAGGGCATTGTTAAAGGTTAGGCGGGACAGGATACGAGCGAGTCCATGAGCCTCTTCTCGAAATCTTCTCTCTCCACAATTTCCGCTTCAATGACGCACGCAAAAGCGTTCACGCGAACCTTCAACGCTTGTGGCACATTCATGGCATCCTTTTCCGTCGTAATCAGCGCCGAAGCGCCGGAAGTGCGCGCGCTCAACATAATGGACGCAACATCATCTTCGCTATAGGCATGATGATCGCGGAAAATCCGCTCGCAGGCCAGCTCCAAGCCCCAACGACGAAGATCGCGGAAGAATGCCTGGGGATTGCCGATGCCGCAAAACGCGAAGAGACGCCCGCCGCGAAGCGCGTCGGGCGGGAGAAGACGGCCTGTCCTAATTTCAACAAAACCCGTCAGGCGGGTGCGGGAATGAAAGACGGGTGCTTTCAGGCCGAGCCGCTTGAGACGGGTGGCGAAGGCGTCGCGATCGTTGAAATCGACGCGCGTGAGAACCAGGATATGAGCACGGCGAAGCGCCGAGCAGCGCTCGCGCAGCCGGCCCGCCGGCAGGAGAAACCGGTCCGAGAGTTCCTGGGTCACGTCGAGCGCCACCAAATCCAAATCACGAGCGAGCCGGAGGTGCTGGAAGCCATCGTCAAGTAGATGAACATCCGGATTAAAGCGCTCTTCAGCCACTCTCCCGGCCCGGAAGCGATCTGCGCAAACCACCACAGGGACGGCCGGCAGCGCGGCGGCGAGCAGCGCCGGTTCGTCGCCCATTTTGCGCGGATCAGGGGAGGAATTGTCGGCAGGATCAAACGCGACGAGTGATTTCTCGCGGCGACGGTATCCGCGAGTGAGGATCACAGGGCGCAAGCCGCGCTGCAGGAAAAGCTTGGCGACGTACGCTACGAGCGGGGTCTTCCCGGTGCCGCCCGTTGTGAGATTACCGATGCTAACGACAGGCCGGTTGAGGCGCTTTTGCTCTAACCACCCGCGACGGTAGCCGGCGCCTCGCAGTGACGCTGCCCACCCGTAGCCCGCCGCGAGCGGCGCAAGCCACCGGTTCACGCGCCTCCCGCTGTGTGCGTGGGAGTAAAGTCTTCCAGAAGGCTCTCGAGCCGCTCGAGGATGCGCATCGTGGCGCCCGATTGCCGCTCCACGAGCAGCCGCGCCGCCTCTCCCAGCGACTCTCGCCGGTCAGCGTCGTCCAAAAGTTCCAGCGTCTCGCGGACCAACTCGCGGCTGTCCGCCACCTGTATGGCCGCTCCTGCGTCAAGAAAGAGGGCCGCAGCGTCTCGGAAATTGTTCATATACGGGCCAAAGATCACAGCACGGCGCGCCCACGCCGGCTCGAGCAGGTTATGTCCTCCCTCCGGAACTAAGCTGCCTCCCATAAGCACGACGTCTGCCAGCTCAAAGATTCCCGCTAGCTCCCCAATGCTGTCAAGAAGAAGCACGTCCGGCTTGGCGAGTTGCGTCCGGAGCTCAGACAAACTGGCGGAAAGTTCGGTGCGTCGCACACACGCTACACCCCGGCCAGCAAGCAGGTCTGCCACTTCGCGGAATCGCGCCGGATGCCGCGGAGCCAAGATCAGCAGCGCGCGAGCGTGCAGACGTCGCACCTCGCGCCAGGCGCCGAGCAAGATCTCCTCTTCACCCGGCATGGTGCTGGCCGCAATGAGCACGGGGCGGCGCGGAATGGACCGGAGCGCGACGGACCAAAGCCGAAGCGAGGGCGGCGCTGGAGGCGGCTGAACGTCGAACTTGAGATTTCCGAGCGCCAGCACGCGTTCAGGCAACGCGCCAAGGTCGCAAAAACGCTCCGCGTCCTCCAAGGTCTGAGCAAAGATCCAGTCCACGTTACCCAGAACCCGCCGCATGAAAAAACGGAAACGCCGATAGCCGCGAAGCGAGCGGTCGGAGAGGCGGGCGTTTACCAGGACGACTCGTGTCCCGTAACGGTGCGCCCAGCGAAGCAAATTCGGCCACAACTCCGTTTCCACAACCAGCAGCAGCCGGGGCCGCAGACGAGCGAGCGCGCGTTTCACCGGGCCGCTCAAGTCCAGCGGAAGGTAAAACCGGCCCGCAATTTCCGGCATCCGCTTTTCGCCTGCCTCCCGCCCGGTTGGCGTGACGTGACTGAGAAAGATTTTTCGCTCCGGATAATAACGTTGAAGTTCCCGTACCAGCGAAGAGACCGCAAGCGTCTCGCCCACAGAAACGGCATGAACCCAAATCGACTCCCGTTGGCTTTGCTCAAACGCTCGTGGCAGCAACCCCAAACGCTCGCGCCACGAAGCGCGTAAAAAGGCCGACCCCCGATAACGCCAGGCATAGTACGGCGCCATCAACAGTGCGCCGAGACCGTACAGCAGGTTGTAGAGAGTGTACATTGCCGTCCCGCGACGCACACGTCGCTAGGGCACCGTCAACCTCGGCGCGCCGAAGGGGGTGGAGGCGGAAGCTTGAGCTTTTCTCCCGAGCCCTCGTGCGTGCCGAGGCGAATCTCAATAGGCGTATTCGTGGTAAAGACGACGTTGCGGCCGCGAGCGATAAAACTCGAATATACTGAGCCTGCCGCGCCGTAAAAGCCGAGGGCGGCCGAAACAAAGCGAGAGTTGGCCGCGAGCGAGATTGCCGACCCCAGCAAACCCAGTCCCCAGCCTCCCGCGATCGTCTGCCCCAACGCTCCGCCTTGCCCAGGAACGGCCGCTCCAGACTGCGCATTCACAGCGTCACGGTCAGGCGTTGCCGTCCATGCTGCCACGGAAATCGCCAGGGCCGGTAACAGATAACGCGCTTTTGACTCAGCCGGCATCACCGTGCCCTCTGGGGTAACCTTCAGGTGCGATTTCTTCGGCGCCTCTAACTCTTGCAAGCTGGCTTGAATCGCCTGGGCCTTGGAGCGGGGAGGCTCGATCCGCTGGAAGGTGAACCGCAGGCCGCCGTTGCGGTGCAGCCAGCGCGCGCGTTTCGCGCGAACCACCGTGCCCTCGAGCCGGCTCCCCTGTGGAATAATCAGCCGTTGGCCGGAGGCAAAAAGGGGCCGCGTCACAACAGCCCGCACGGGCATACCCTGCCGGGCCGTCGCCGAGTTGAGGGCCGTCACTAGGCGCGCGTGTACAACGCTGTTGGGCGGGGGCGGCGAGCCTACACGCGCCAGTTCTTGCGCTGGGATAACCTCTGTCCCAAGTCGCAGGGGCTCCTGTAACACCGAACTAAACACAGTCCCAGCCGGAAAGAACTGCCGATGATAAGGCAGGCGGGCCACGACAACGGCCTTTAGCTGCTCCTCGATCCGGTGAAGCTTTCCCGGACCTTTGAGCATCGCCAGCGCCTGCTGCTTCTTGGCACGAATTTCCTGTTTGGCTTCCTCTTTCGCCTTAAAGATCGGGTCTTTCTTTCGCTTCTTAGCGGGGCCGCTTTCCAAGCGTACGACCTGTTGGATGCCCGGAGTAGTACGGGTTGAGATTGGCAACCGCTGTCCGTCCTTCAGGACAATCGTATCGAAGCTTACTCGGGCCGTTCGCCACGGTGTGAAGTCACCTTCCATGAGCGCGTGAGCGCGGCGCCAGCGCGAGATGGGCGTCACCTGCGTCACGCGTCCGAGCACCTGGGTCCCGGCGGGCAGTACCTCCCGGTTGTAGACGTAAACTGGGGCCGCCAGCCGACCCTCCACCGGCACGTTCGGGTGATTAATCGGCACGCGGCGCAAAAGCTTGATGCGGAGCGGGACGCCTTGTTTGATGGTGAGCGACATGCGCACGGCCTCCGCCGCAGGCTCAGTTTGGGCCCAGATCGCCGGAACCAAGCACACCAGAAAACTTCCTAACAATGCCAGCGACACTCTGAGCATCGAACTGCGCCGAAGACAGCGCATCGTTCGCTCCTCCCGGACGCTCATACCGGGATCCTCCATGGCAATATTAGTGTAGCCCGCGTCCTGGACCTTCTCAAGCTTGGGCGAGAGGAAGCAGAAGGCTGGCGCGATGGTTAGATTGGACAGGTGCTGACCAATTCCCGATTGGGGCGAGCATACTGCCTGGGCGGCGGAATCGAAAGTCGCCGGCGACGCGTGCAATTCCCGATTATAGGTATGACGTGTCCAATTCCCGATTGGGGGCGTCGGCCCCGCGCTACTAACCCGAGAAATCTTTGCGTCCTTCAAAGAAGAGCAGATTCCTCGCCCCGCTCGGAATGACGTCATTCTGAGCGGAGCGCCGCGAAGCGAAGAATCTGCTTCGCAAGCGCCGCACGCAACCTTGACGAGTCCGAGCGACTATCCCGGGGCGGGCGGGACGCGCTGAACTGCGGCCAGCGGCAACGCCAGCCTGACCCTGTCCCGAGGCGGCTGGACTCAGGGCAAAGCCGAGCGGCGGAGCGGCAATCAGTTTCAAAAGCACCCGAGCCATCGGGCTGGGTGAGCAGCAACCGGGGGGCGGACCGGCTGCAGCAAAAATCGCCGGGGCGGGCGGCGACAAGAAACACCCTACACCCCTCAAACGAGACAGTGGAGACAGGTGAGACATATGAGACAGTTTTTTTCAAAAGGAGGGGAAAAGAGGATAGAAGCTGTCTCAAAACCCATTCGCGGAATCGAGTGCCCAATGTAGAGGCGGCTTTACGCCGCCATTTCGGGTGGCGGGATAAGCCCACCGCTACTCAACACGCGTGATTCGAGGTTTTAAAACAGCTTCTAGGTAACCGGCCGAAGGGTAGGGCCGCTTACGCGCCAACCGCTGCCAATTCCTTGCCGGTTGTGGCCGCAATCTGCTCGTGGAGCGAGGTGCCGTGGGCATCCATGGTAACGATGGCGGGAAAATCTCGAGCTTCCAAACGCCACATGGCTTCCGGGATGCCCAACTCCTCGAGTAAGTAAACGTCTGCCACCTTGGGCAGGCAGCGCGCATAGTATTGAGCCGCGCCGCCGATGGCGTGCAAGTAAACAGCACCATGCTTTTTCAGAGCAGCCAGCGTCCTTTCGCCCATCCCGCCTTTGCCCATGACGGCACGGAGACCATACCGCGCAATCAGATCAGCTTCGTAGGGCTCTTCGCGGATGCTGGTCGTTGGTCCGGCCGCCATCACGCGCCAACGTTGGTTTGGCGGCGTTCCCTCGCGCAGCATCACGGGTCCGCAATGGTATAAGATGGCGCCGCGCAGGTCAGTCGGCGGATCATGATGGAGCAGATAATGATGCAGCGCGTCGCGGCCCGTAACCAGCGGACCGTTCACCAGAACGACATCGCCCACGTGCAGCGCTCGTACGTGTGCTTCGGTGAGCGGCGCTTGAAGGCGGACTTCCCTTCCCGTCAGCTTGAACGTCGCGTTCGCTGCGATCAGCCGCTCAACGGGCCGGTCCGGGTCGCGGTAGAGCCAGCGCTTGATCACGCCCGTTTCCGAATCCAGCACGACGCCCAGGCGGCGGAACGCCCAGCAGTCGTACGCCACGGAGACGAAGAAACATGCTGGCAGGCGATTTGCGGCTGTAATCTTGCATCCGATCAGGGAAGCCTTGCCGCCAAAACCCATAGCGCCTATGCCGAGCTTGTTGGCCTCCTCCATAACGTCTTGCTCGAGCTTGGCCAGCGCCGGATTCGGGTTCACGTCGTCGAGCGTGCGGAAGAGTTGCAGTTTGGCAAGGTCATAGCCGTGCGCCCGGTCGCTGCCGATACAAACGCCGAGGGCTCCCGGCGCGCAACCCTGCCCCTGCGCCTGCCACACCGCGTGCAGAATGCACTTTCGAACGCCACCGAGGTCGCGATCGGCGCGGCCGAGGTGATCGAGCGTACAAGGCAGCGAGTACTGAATGTTTTTGTTTTCGCAGCCCCCGCCTTTCAGGATGAGCCGCACTTCAATATCGTCCGATTCCCACTGCTCAAAGTGCAGCCAAGGCATTTCCATGCCCAGATTGTTTCCCGAGTTTTTCCCGGTGATCGAATCCACCGAATTGGGCCGCAATTTTCCGCGCTTCGTCGCTTCAGCCACCGCTTCGTGGATCTGCCGCCTCATCAGAATTTGGTTGACGCCCACCGGGGTCTTGATTTCGAAGGTCGGGAAACCCGTGTCCTGGCAGACCGGGCCCTCGTTTTCCTCGGCCATGTCAATGTTCTCGCCAATAATGCGCAACGCCTGGCCAGCCTGTGTTTCCGGCGCTTCCCCGCGAATCGCGACGCCCATTGCCTGGCGAACGTCCGGCGGCAGATTAGTGGAAGTTTCGATCACAAGCTGCAAGATGCTTTCTTTCAGGAATTCCATACGCGCCCCTTAACCTCTAGTCTACCTCTTTCCCGGCGCAGCGAATACGCGCCGCTTGGCACGAACGAAGAAGGGAAACACCCGGGCCCTAGTTGACGATCTTAGAACTCTTCCACGCTCATTTTTCCCGGCAGGAATCAATCCAACCGCTTGATGGTTCCCGAACAACTGGATGTCTGCGATTCCTTGTCAGAGGCGAGGAACTGGTACGGCTCCCAGTCTTCTGCCCCAGGAAGTCTCCGAAGTCCGTGAACCTCGTACCCGAATTTGGATGAATTTCCATCGTCCACGTGGTCGTGCTTGTAATCGAAGCGTTCAATGCAAGCCTTTTCGCTTGGGTAGAAGTAGGACTTTTCGATTAGATGGACAACCTCACCGGCCTTCATAGCTCGAAGTTGAGTGAGGGTCAGCTCCGAGCCTCGCTGAAAGGCCCATTCTTGCATCTCCTCAGGCGAGGGCTTTTCGGCGTGACATGCGGACAACCTGCGTGTCTCCTCCCCCCCGCGTAACGCCGCGCTTCTTCCGAGAACTGTGAAAATGGCGCTGTGCACGAGAAGCCCTTGGCCCTCCCGCTCCCTGAGCCGTCTGGCGATTTCCGAAGCGTCAAAGTGCACCGACCGAACCTCGTTCACGCAGGCGTCAACGAAGGATAGGTTTGTCATGTGGCGGTCAACATCGCGCTCCAATTTGTCCGCTCGCTGCGCTCGGCGATAGAGTAGCCATCCACAGTAAGCCGCCAAAAGCCAGCCAGTCCACCAGAACGACGTGCCAGAGGAAAAATAAAGGACGACGCTAGCCGTTGCTAGGCAAAGCAGAACGCTGATGCCACGCGCAGTTGACACTGTTATCGATGTGGAACGCGGCTTGAGGAAGGTGTCAAGTGTCAGCCCCGCGGCTCCGAAAACCGGGTTCGAAAAAGCGTAGAGGACACCTTCCAAGTCCAGCGCCACCTCAAGCCAGTAATCAACCGTAGCCGGTGTGCGGGTCATCCATCGTGCGCTGAAATCGTCGAAAACCAGTTCAGAGAGATCGCGGCGAGCCTGCTTCAGGGACTGGAATTTTTCGTCTCGGTCGAATCTCCTCAGCCGCCAAATCTCTCTCGACGTGCTCTTTAGCTCCTCGTCCGCCTCAAGGATTTTCGACAGAAACCTATCCAGCTCCTCCGCCTGTTCGGGATCTTCTTTCTCATCGTGGCGGAGACGCCACCGAAGCGATGCCAAGTCCCCCCTTCGCCTCAGTAGGGGCTCGAGGCTCTGGTCATCATCAGCCGCTTGTTCGTTCACAGCGCACCCACTCCCATGGGTACGTAGTTTACCCAAATAGACCGAAGCGGCGCAAGAAACCGGCGGCAAGGGGTGAACACAAGACCACACGCAGTGTTCACCCCAAAAGATAGGTGTTGCGTTCACCCTCCTCTCCGTCGATTGCGGTCCGAACCAGAACACTGAAACACTCGCAGTGTTCTGCCTAAAATGTGCTGCTCGCGTTCTGTAGCGCGCTGAAGCAAGGCCACGTCTCAGAGTTGGTTGCGCGAAGGATGGTCTGCAAAAAGACCGCGGACGAAAACTCGGATTTGGGCGGGAGCGACCCGGGTGTTTGTGCGGTTTTGCCGCCCAAACGCGCTCACCGGGTCGCTCCCGCCCAAATTGTTTCTCGTATGCGCCACGCGTTTTGTCCGCGTTTCGGAAGGGAGAAAACGAAATCAAAATATTTTTGAAATCACGTGCGTGTTTTTTCTTTGGGGAGTTTTCCGACTTCTTGCCCATTAGTATAAATAGAGGGGCACTCCGCCAAGTCATCCCTCCAATTTTTCCTCAGAATTCTACGCAGCCATGCGCTCTACTGCCGAAAGCACCAATTTGTTCGATCTCCAAGAAGTCCAAGGGACCACAGGAGGGAAACCCGCCGGTCCCGATGATTTGCTCACCTTGCGCGCGTCGTAAGAGGGCTACATGAGACAATCCGTCTTGTACGCAAGAGTGTCGAACAAGGACCAGGAACGCGAGGGTTTCTCGATCCCCGCGCAACTGAAATTTCTCCGGGAATACGCACAGAGCCACGAGTTCAATATCCTGTGCGAATTCGTGGACGTGGAGACGGCCAAAACAACTGGCCGAAAGCAATTCGGCGAGATGGTACGTTTCTTGCGCGATCACAAGACGTGCCGCGTTGTCTTGGTCGAGAAGACGGACCGGTTATACCGGAACTTCCGCGATTGCGTGACGCTAGAAGACCTCGACGTTGAAATTCACCTGCCCAAGGAAGGGCAGATCATCAGCAAGGACTCAAAGCCACAGGCCAAGCTCGTTCACGGCATCCAGTTCGTCATTGCCCGAAACTACATCGAGAACTTGCGCGACGAAGTGCGGCAAGGGATGCGCGAGAAAGCAGCCCAAGGCATCTATCCGAGCCGGCCACCACTCGGCTACCGGAACAACAAATTGCTGCGCACCATTGAGGTTGACTCCGACAACGCTCCGATCGCGCAGCGAATGTTCGAGCTATACGCGACCGGTTCGTACTCGCTTGCGACCTTGCGTCTGCTTCCCAAAGCCGAGTACGGCAAAGTCATTTCGAAGTGGCACATCGAAAAGCTTCTGAGGAATCCGTTCTATATCGGCACTTACGAGTGGGAAGGCAAGAGCTATGCAGGCACGCATCCTCCCCTTGTGAGCCCTGGAATATTCTCCCGCGTGCGCGACGTACTCAGCGGCAAAGCGCGGCCTCGCAAACAGATACACGAATTCGCATTTTCCGGCTTGCTCCGGTGTGCTTACGACAATTGCGCGGTAACAGCCGAATTCAAGAAGCAGAAGTACACCTATTACCGCTGCACGGGTTATCGCGGCAAATGCGATCTGCCGTATTTTCGCGAGGAGGTGATGGCCGAACGTCTCGGCCAGGTCTTGCAAGCGATCCGCATCCCGGACGATGTTCTGGCGCAGCTCGAAGAGTCCTTGTTCCCCGATAAAACCCACGAGGAGACGCTCAGGAAGCGCCAGGCCGAACGGATGGAGCAGCGGCTGACCCAACTCCGCAGACGGCTGGAGCAGGCTTACGTGGACCGCCTGGACGGAAAAATCACTGAGGAATTTTGGGAGGCGAAGTCCACCGAATGGCAGGCAGAGGAACAAGGGCTCTTAGCGTCCTTGCGCGAGCTCAAACAGGCGGAAAATCCCGAGCGTGCGCTCGACCGCGTTCGCATTTTAGAACTCGCGAATAAGGCGCATTCTCTGTACGTTACGCAGACTCCGCAGGAAAAGGCCAAATTGCTGAGATTGGTGCTATCGAACTGCGCGGTGGACGCGGTAAGTGTTTATCCCACCTACAGAAAACCCTTCGACATGATATTTGAACGGGCGAAAACAGGGAAATTGTGGGCCTCGGACGACTTCAAGCGGATGCTTCGGCCTCCTCTCCGTCCGGAGAGAACAGGCTGGCGGCACCGTACACACCGACGTTTTCTTGCAGCTTCGCGGGCAAGAGCGGAATTTTTGCGGCCAAGTGAGGGTTCACCGTATAGCGCGGGATAATGCGCCGGATCCCGTCGAATAGGGGCTTGCCGATCCGCGCCACGCCCCCACCTATCACGATGGCACCAGGATCCAGCAGGCTGATTATCCCTCCCAGCCACGCACCCAGGTAAAACGCAGTCTCTTCGATCACTAACTGCGCAATCTCGTCTCCCTTGCGGGCCGCCTGCTCGATCGTCTCCGGAGTGATGAAGCGAAGCTGGCCCTTAGTCAGCTCCCGCAGCAGGCTGGGCTTCTTGAATTCCTGCTCCAGGTGTACTCGCGCGCGTCGCGCCATGGCTGGTCCGGAAGCCAACGCCTCGATGCAACCCAACGCCCCGCAGCCACAGCGGTATGGGCTTCGGAAGTCAATCGAAACGTGTCCGCCTTCTGCTCCGACGCCCTGCGAGCCATGGTAAATCCTGCGATTGATGATGATCCCGGTGCCGATCCCGGTTGATACGGTGACATAAAAAACGTTCCGATAGCCGACGGCGGCTCCAAAGAGCGCCTCGGCCAGTCCGGCGGCGTTGGCGTCGTTTTCCACACGTATGGGCAGGCCAAAGCTTCGCTTAAGGTCTACGCCGAGACGCAATTTTTCCCAGCCGGGAAGATTCGGAGCGTTGATCACTCGCCCCGTTTCCGGGTCAAGCACACCAGGGCAACACACTCCCACGCCGCGGACATTTTCCTTGCCCCCGGCGAAACGAAGCAGCCGCTCGATCACGCTTCGAACCTGGCCGAAGCTCGCTTTCACGCCATCCTTGGCCCGGGTCGGCGCAAACAGGGTCTTCGCGAGCTTCCCTCTTCGGGCGACCAGTCCTCCAGCCACTTTGGTGCCGCCCACATCAATTCCAATCGTCAGGTTCTGCATAGATCGATTCCTCTCACTCACTAAGCTTTGTCGCCATCACCGTTAAATGCGTCAGTATACCGCACCCGCGCGACGATAACGACATTCCGGCTCCTGCTGTAGCCTGCAACGCCAGTCTTTCGCGCCGTGCAGTTGACGTGTCTTCCCAGTTTCTCTAAGATGACGACAAGGGGGACAGCCCTCCGCGCGCAGAGGATTGATGTCCCGAAACACACAGCCAGCGACGAAGCGAAGCCGCACGACAGCCGAGATCACGATCCCCGACAAAGTCTACTTTCGGATCGGCGAGGTGAGCCGCATCGCGCAAACAAAGCCTTACGTCCTTCGCTATTGGGAGACCGAGTTTCCTTCGCTGCGCCCGTCTAAAACGCGAACAGGACATCGCCTCTACCGGCGCAAAGACGTGGAGAGCGTGCTTGAGATCAAGCACCTCCTTTATGAGGAGGGTTTTACCATTGAGGGCGCCCGCAAAAAACTCTCCACCCAAGCGCGCCAGCCAACCTCCGAACCCGAGCAAAAACGCCTTTTTCATTCTTATTCAGACGGTGACGGCCTGCGCTCCGTGCAGCGCGAACTGCGCTCAATCTTGACAATACTTTCCCGCAAGTGTTAGAAAGCAATTGTCGGGTTGAGACTAATCATCTGAAGCCCGCGGGTCGGCTTTTCCGGGACGTGGCGCAGCCTGGTAGCGCACTTGCTTGGGGTGCAAGGGGTCGCCAGTTCAAATCTGGCCGTCCCGACCAGTACCACCGTGAGGAGTGGTTAGTGGCAAGTGCCGCTGACCGCTAACCACTTATCGCGAATCACTGTCTTTGTCGGGGCGTAGCGTAGCCTGGTAGCGCGCTTGGTTCGGGACCAAGAGGTCGGAGGTTCAAATCCTCTCGCCCCGACCATTATTTTCAATAACTTGTGGTGTCGGCGAACCTTGCGAAGGTAGTTTTGTGCTGTGGTTTGTGCCGTACCCCCCTCAAGCTGGCCCTTAACTTCACCTTGAGAAGCCGGTTTGACGGGGCGCTAGGGATTCGCGTTCAAAGGCGCATGGCCGACGAAAGAGAAAACTGATGCGGCTTGTCTGGCGAGCCTAGCGAACTCCGTGACTACCCGCGGTATGTATTTGCTGCGCGGAAACAGCATCCCCATATCACAGTAGACGGGCTCGCCAGGCATTCTGAGATATTGCATTTTGTCGCTCGCGCTGCGCCAACTGGAGCGCAGGGTAATGCCAAGGTTAATCTCGATCAGCTTCTCAAGGGCTTCTTCATTCTCAAGCTCCATGGCGACCCTCGCGGTCAGTCTCTTCGTTTGGAAAAGACGGTCGAAAGTGCGCCGGATGTGGCTCGTTCTCGGAAGTATCAGGAAAGGAAACTGCGCCAGGTCTTCAAGGGCGACGCGCTTCCGCTTCGCCAGCGGATGCCCCCTCGGCACCGCCCAGACAAATTCTTCGCGGTAGAGAATTTCGGAAACAAAGCGGCGTTCCCGGCGAGGCATGTCGGCGGGATTAAAGACCAGGCCGAGATCGAGTTCGCTGTTCTCCACGTTCTCGATCACCTGATCCGCTGTACCTGTCACCACGCGCACTTCGACGCCGGGGCTCTCCTTTCGGTAACGCTCAAGAACCGGCGGTAGAAAAGAGGCCAGAATACTGCTGCCGGTACCGATTCTCAACTGGCCGCGAAGACTCTGGCTCGATTCGCTGAGCTGTCGCTTTGCATCCGAGAGCTCCTGGCGAACCCGGCGAGCCGCCACCGCAAGAATCTGCCTCGCTTCGGTCAGCTCAACCCGGCGTCCCTTGCGATACAGCAGGAGGTCTTCAATCTCGGCTTCGAGCATTTTGACCTGCCGATGGATCGCAGAGTGCGATACGTGCAGGTATTCACCCGCTTTCGCGTAGCCACCGTTTTCCAGCACCGCGAGAAACATTTCGAGCTGCCGCAGGTCCATGACAGATGCGCGAGTTGTATCAAAATTAGAAAATAACCGTCATCCAAATTCTGACAGACCTGGAAAATATCCCCTGCTTACGATGGGAGGCATCCTGCTCAGCAAGGGAGGTTCACGATGCGCTCGCATTCGACCCTGAGAGCTCAAAAGTCTCCAAAATGGAGCTTGGGGATCTCGCTTTTCTTTTTTATGGTCGCTGGTTCCCTCGTCTTCGCTCAAATTATCGCCAGTTCCGTGACCGGCTTCGTTACGGCCCCCTCAGGAGCAGCCATTCCTGGGGCCCGTGTCACCATGGAGCAGACGCAAACCGGCTTTACTCGAACTGTCCGAGGGTCAATATTCCGCCATAGGAATTCCAGCCGGCACATGCACAATCACCGTGGAAAAGTCCGGCTTCCAGACAAGCAAGAAATCCGGCAAGGCAATCACCCAGCAACTGGCCGCGCGAATTGATTTCGTGATGCAAATAGGCTCTGTGCGGCAAACTGTTACGATCCAAAGCGCACCTCCTTTACTGCAAACGGAGACTCCCTCCAATGCGGTAACGTTACTAAGAGCTTATCCGTAAATAACTATTGAATTTGCGGCGGTTTTAGGAGAAGATGATGGCCCAAGATGCCGCAGATAAAATCTTGGGAAGTTTCTGACGCTCTTTGGATGAAGGTTGAGCCGTTG
>JAKAWG010000113.1 GCA_021817045.1 Acidobacteriota bacterium | reverse complement strand
GGTGGAGGAGTTTCTGAAAGAAGCGTTGGCGAAGTTGGAGAGCCGGGAGTGGATTCGCCGGGTGCGCGCTGAGGCGGGTTTTTTCGCCGAGGAGTTGCTGCGATACCTGGAAGATCAGAAGCTGGGCCGCGCCGGGCATCGCCCGGTGTTGCATCTGTCCGAGACCTGGGGAGGTCTCAAAACGCGCAACCCGCTATTGGACAAACTCTTACTCTACGAAATCCCAACTTCACGCAAGTTGGAAATCCAAACGCAACTGGAGTCGTAACGGGCACCCTCGATGAGACCCAAACCGTCCAGAAGTTGAGTTCAACTTACGAATTCGGGTTAATTCGGCGCGATGGTAAGCCAGTCGGCACGGATCTTGTCCCATTCCCGGATCAGAAGCCCGTGAGCCTCAAAGAAAGCGCGGATGTGTACCGTATCCCAGTCTGCGATCTCCTCCAGCAAGGGGACGAGGATGCTCAGGGCATCCTCGCTCAGCACGGTTCGCTTGGCGACTTGCGCGATGCTTCTTGCCTCGGAAACGGCGATGGTGAGGCCGTCGCGCCGGTTGACGTGCAACATCACATGAATGTCCGAGCTGCCATCTCCGACGTAGATGATCCGGTCCGGCCCAACCTGGGCCAGCCTCTGAAGGTCGTCCAGCACAGCCACTTTGCCGTAACCCGCATTGACGCGGACGATGCCCTCGACTTGACCGGAGGCATCGTAGAGCAGTTGCGTGCCGTGGATGTGCCCGGCCGGAACGATGCCTTCGAGCGCGGACTGAACCACCTCCTGCGGCGCCGCCGAGATGACGTGGAAATCGAAGCGGTAACCGCCGACCCCATTGGCCAGAAGTTCGGAGAGTTGCTTGATGTTCTTCTTCAGCCGGATTCGCTTGCCAGCCTGGACAAGGTGTTCCCTTCGAACCCGCGCGCGGAATTCGGGATCGTGCAGCAATAGGTAGGCCAACTCGCCGCCCTGCTGCACCAGGTTCTGCACGGAGAGAATCGCCGTCTTCCTTTCGAACACGTCTCGCGGGATTCCGGCCAGCTCGCTCGAAACCAGTCCCGAGTCGTGAAAGCTCAGGGTCTGATCGAAATCACTCGCAAGCAGATACTGTTTCGCCGGCTGCGCTGTTTCTTGCATTCGCTCCTCTTTTTATTTGATGTGAGTCAGGGATGAAAATTTCTCCGCGTCGGAATCCGTTATTCTTATCGGCCGCATAAGCTAAAATGACCGGAACTTGAGCCAGGCGTCGGAAAACGTTTTGCCGCGAAAGATCCACGTCCGCCCGTCCACCTGCTCGACGCCCGGTTGCTGGACGATCGCAGGCGGCGTGGGCTCGGTGGCGAATTCGACTTTTACTTCTGCCGGTCCTTTCATTGAGTAAGGCTTGATTTCGTCGAGCCGTTCCATGGCGAGTTGCGCGTCTTTCCGGATCAGCGCGCAGGCCGCCGGATGCGAAAGCGTGGTGCCGGCGGTTGCACTCACTCCGGTCTTTACGGGGGCGCAGTCGGCTGCCGGAACCAGAGCGTGGAATTCCTTGCAAGCCGCGGTGTCGCCTGAAAGCATGATGGCCGGAATACCGAGCTCGCCTGCCAGCATCACCCGGGCGCCAATTTCTCCCACGCGGATGCCGTTCACCCAAATGTTCTGGATATTCCAGGTAAATGAGTGGGGCAGGATGGCGCCGCGCGTGCCCGCCATCGCGTGCAGGCCGATAAAAACGAGGGCACTGTAGGTGGGATTAAGACCCAAGGTGGGCGAGACCGGCGATCCGGCCAGCAATGTGGCTCTGGGGTCGATGGTGAGCGCCGAAAGATTGTGCCCGCCGTAATGGCCGTCGTAGACCATCACCTGCGAAGCGCCGCCCGCCATCAGCCCCGCCACCGCAGCGTTCACTTCTCCGGTGAGCAGCTTGCGGGATTCCGGATACAAGGGGCTTTTCCAGGGGATACACTGCAGGTTGAAGTCGAAGATTCCGTCCACACCCTCGAGGTCCGTGATGACGAAAACCTTCTTCGGTTTCGCGGTTTGCGCGGCGGCTGAAACCGCCAGAGCCGCAAGAACGGCAAGCGCCAGGGCGGCGCGGAAGTGGAAAGTAAATTTCACCGGCGTCCCTCCTGGAGGCTGGCGGCAGCGTTGCGTGAAACTGCGGCTAGAGGTGCGCGAAGTGCGTCTGGCAATTATTGCCGAAAGTAAACGAGTTGATGGTGATTCCCGACGCCGCGGGCCGCAGGGTAACTACATGGCTTCCAAATGACGGGTTTTGAACCAGGTAGTACATGCGGGGCTTGCGCACTTCGATATAGGAATGGCCCTGCGTGTCGAGTTTCACGTCTGCACCATTGTTCGTGCTCGTCAAGTCTTTGCCATCCTGCGTAATGTAGAGCCGCTCCGGACGGTCGTGAGCGACGTTGATGACGGAATAGAGCTGGCGGGCGTGATAGCGCATCACCAGTTCGCCCGGCATGCCCTTTTTTTTGCGGGACCCTCCGTGATACGTCATGCCGTTCTTGCCGCTTCTCCATCGGCCCGAGAGCCCGACGCGCCCGTCGTTCACGGTGGCCGGAAGCGTATAGTTCAGCGTTCTTCCGTCATGATAGCCCTGCGGGCTTTCAAGGATCCCGCGCCCCTCCCAGTCGCCCACATACATTTCCGCCGTGGGCACTCCGCAAGCTGGCGAAAACGCATCTTTTGCGGGCGCAATCGTATAACTCGCTGGGAATTTGAGTCCCGGATGCGCTTCCTTGAGTAGTTGCTGGATGGCGAGTTCGAAGGCGCTGTCGCCTCCTTCGCCTGCGCGGTGATAGCGCACATACCCCTTGGCGTCGATCAGAAACCGGTTTGGCCAGAACTGACTGTGGTAGGCGTTCCAGATTCTGAACTGATCGTCCACGACGACCGGGTAGGGAAGCTGGAAGCGCTTCACCGCCGCCCGTACGTTCTTTACCGAATAGGCGACGTTGAATTCGGGGTCGTGAACGCCGATGATCTCGAATCCGTAACGATGGTAGCGCCGCCACCATTTTTTGTTTTCGGGAAATGTGCGAATGCAGTTGATGCAGGTGTATTCCCAGAAGTCGATCATCACCACTTTGCCGCGCAGCTTGGCCATGGCAAGCGGCGGCGAGTTAATCCAGGCGATGCCCGTGGCGTTAAATTGGAGCGACGGCACCACTTGGCCTTCGGTCGATGGAGGCACAGGCCCGTTGGCTCCGGGCGCTGCGCCTGCCGGCCCTGACGCGGAAGGACTGAATGGCGCGCTCGGCGCGCTCCCGCTGATTTGTACGGCCTGCGGAAATTCGGGCGCCTTGAAGTGGACCACCTCAAGCTGCCCCTCGAACAATCCCTGCGGCGACACGCCGCCCAGGTACGCGCTCGCTGCGGCAAGCAGGACAGCCGATGCCAGAAAGGTTTTTATCACCCTGCCCTCCTTCAACCGAAGATGAGTTTATAACGAACGACGCCCCAAGCCAAAGGGGATGTCTCGTTTTGCCCGATCGTGATTCCGCGCGCCCACGGGATACATTCCACGAGGCAGCGGACTTGTCTTACCGTTGCACTACGATGCACAATCGGAAGAGCGAGGGTCGTTTAATGGACCTGGAAAAGGAAGCCTCGCAAAAACCGCAATCTCCGCCGGATTCAGCAAGCCATAAGCGCTCGGGTTGGCTGGGCGTTGGCTTCGTGCTGCTGCTCGCCTTGGCCGCTTTCTTTGCTTGGCGGATAAACCAGTTCGGGCGGCGGATCGACCAACTCAGCAGGCAGGTTAAGCTATCCGAAGAGAATTCAGCCGCGGCCCTCCGCCGGGCTTCGCAAGCGCAAGTGAATGCGCAACTAGCTGCCCAGCAAAGGGACCAGGCGGAGGCGAACGCGGCGCGGTCGAAAAAGGCCGCCCTGCTGGCCCACCAGCAAGCCCAGGCGGCGCAAAACCAGGCCGCGCAGGCGGAGCAGAAGGCTCAGCAATACCGCAAGGAGCGGGAAGCAGAACTGACCCGATTACAGCAAGCCTTAGGGCAAATTGCGGAAACCCGCCGCACGGCCATGGGCGTGATTATGACCTTGGACAGCAACTCCATCCACTTTGATTTTGACAAGGCGACACTGAAGCCCCAGTACCGGGAAGTGCTCAGCAAGATTGCCGGCATCTTGATGACGCTAAGAGGTTACCGGATTTTCGTCTACGGCTATACGGACGACATTGGCACGCAGGCTTATAACCTGAAGCTTTCGAAAAGGCGCGCCGAGACGGTGCGGAATTATCTGGTAAAAGCCGGGCTTAATCCGAGCATCATTTCGACCAAAGGTTTTGGCAAATCTGATCCCAGAGTTCCCGGGAGCAGTCCGCAGGCCCGGGCGATGAATCGAAGGGTGGAAATCGGCATTGTGGATTACGCTCTTCAATATCCCGCGCCCGTTAGCCTTCAACAATAGGGGAATTCGTTTACCGGTACGCCGATCCCGCAACGCGCGATCGCGGCTGCTTCGTTTGCACGGGGCTTATCAGCCACCTGCTATTCCTTGCAAGCTTTTCTCGCCTCTTCCAGTTGCGCCGCGGTGTAATTCTCAGGAAGCACCACCAACTTGATCTTTTCCTTTGACGCGAGGCGGTTGAGCTTGTTAACGTCGCCTTGCCCGACGAATTTCTGCTTCGGCAGCTTGCAGTGAAAGGTTTCGAGGACGCGGAACTCCGTGCGCGCATAAATGACGGCGGCGAAGAGCAGTTTACGTTTCAGCGCCATGTGCTTTTCGAGGATGGCGCAGCCCACGTTTCCTTTCGTCGTTCCGGAAATGACGAGTTTATTCTGGCGATCTTTGCCGGCAGAGGCCGGCAGGAAATTTCTCTGTCCCATACCTCAGCATCCTCGCACGCACAGGCAGGAGACGCAAGGCGCTCAGTTTCGCGCGCGCGACGTACGCGGCTTGTGAGCGGATTTTCGCCAGCTTATGCACGCTCTTGCGAATCAGCGTGGCTCTTGCCTATACTAAGAAACAATGTTTGGCTTGCTGATTCTCGCAAGCACGCGGGCCTGTAGCTCAGGTGGCTAGAGCGCACCCCTGATAAGGGTGAGGTCGGTAGTTCAACTCTACCCAGGCCCACCAATCAATTCAATAATTTACGGACATCACCATTTCCCGCATCTGTACGTTGGTGTCCTTTTTGGTGTACCTCAACCCTAAAATCGGGTGCTTTTCCACAGGCAGGGGTGCTCGCTTTGGCTCAGGATTCTGTCAGAGTCAGAAATTCATCTACGCTCAGTCCAGCGTGCCGGATGAGGGCGCGGAGTGTCCCGATAGAAAGTTCTCTGTGTTGCGGAATGGAGAGATTAGGGCGGGAGCCGGGCTTCGTCATTACCACGTGGCTCCCCACTTGCCCGGCAACCTGCCACCCGGCTTTCTCGAAAGCCTTCACAGCTTCCCTACCGGAAATGTTGGCGAGCCGGGCCACCGGATTAGACAGACACAAGGATTTCAGGCTGGTCAGAGTGCGGGGATTCGGCTAAGGCTTTCTGGTCTTCAGCCCAAAGCCAGCCGGAAATGGCTTCCTTGATGTTCGTAATGGCCTCTTGCTCATCTTTGCCTTGAGAGACACAACCGGGGAGCGCTGGGCATTCAGCCACAACCCAGCCATCTTCGGCCTTTGTAAGCGTGACGTGAAACACCATGTGCCTATACTACCGATTGTTCCGGCTTGGTATCAAGCGATATTTCCGCAGGCTCACATGGGGCGCGCGAGAGCGGCCGAATCGCCCTGGTCTCGGGTTTCTTCACAGGCAGGCTCCGGCTGGCGGGTTGAGATGGCATCCACGGCGGCTCTCTTGGCGGCCATCCTGATATGGGAGTAGTGTTCGAGCATTTTCTTCGAGACGTGGCCGGCAATGCTCATGATTGTTTGGTCTGAGGCTTGGGTTTCGGCCAGCTTGGTGATCGCAGTGTGCCTCAGATCGTGAAAGCGGATATTCAGCCCGGCGGCTTTTCGAGCATTGCGCCAAGCCGTGCGCCAAGACTTGATCGGGCGCAAAGGATCAATCTTGCTGTAATCAGGGTTTTCTGTGTCGATGCGGGCGTTCTCGCAAGCCGGAAAAACGTGATGCGCCGGCTTCCGCTCCGGGAAATGCTCGACCCAACCCGCCAAAGCTCTTGTGGCGTCAGCGTTCAAGGGAATCACCCGGCCCGTTCCCGCGTCCGTCTTGCTCTTGCCCACCGTCAGCAATCGCTCGAAGAGGTCAACCTGACGCCAGCCGAGCCGCTTGATTTCGTGATCGCGCATGGTGGTGTTCAAAGCCAGCGTCACCACGGCCCGAAGCAACGGGTTTGAATCGCACGCTGCGAGCAACGCGGATTCCTCTTCCGCCGTCAGAGCCTTACCAACTTCATCAGACTCCCGCTCAAACTTTACGTCACCTTGCAGGTTGCCCCACAGCTTGTGTCGCTTCAAAATCATTCGCAAAACCTGTAACTCCTTATTGAGCGTTCGCGCTGAGGCTTTCTCGGCCTTCCGCCTGGCCTGGTATGAGGCAATCCGGGCAGCGTCCATATCGCAGAGCAAGAGCGAGCCGAGAGCGGGATTAAGATGAAGTCGGAGCGCGTCGCCATAAATGGCCTTGGTTCGCTCCGCAAGGTGCGGCTTTACTGACTCGTACCAATCAGCGGCAGCCTTCCCGAAGGGCGGCGGCAAGGTCCGCCTAGTAAGCTGATTAAAACTCTCTTCGAGCTGGCGGCGGCGTGCCTTCTCAGCCTCGCGCGCGACCGTCCTGGAAGTGCTTTTGCTCGATTCGTGAATCCGCCTGCCCGAGAATTTGAAGCTGTACCACCAGATCCCAGCCTTCCCTCGTCGTTTCAGCGCCATGTCATCTCCCTCCCTGCTCTCGCTTTTTTTCGCGGCGCACGCGCGCCCATTTCCCTTGCTGAGTTATCTGGTCTGAAGGCTTGCGCGGTCTTCCGCCAAGACTTCCCCAGTGACTCAGGGTTTCGGCATCGTACTTTTCAGCCCGTGCCTTGCCACCTTTCTTTCCGAGTAAACTGGCCGCTTCCTTCAACGGATAGCTCTTTTCTGTCGCCATGCCTTCACAATAATACTTGACGTTACGTTTGTCAACGGCTATTATAACAGTGCGGCTAGGCTCGCTACCGAACGGCGGGCGCATCCCGGCCCGGCTGCCGCGCATATCACAAAACGGGAGCCATGCGGGAGGTGGCAATGCCCACAAAAAGGAAAATTTTACGCCCGGCAGGACCAGAGCGGCCTGCCAAGAGTGACCAGCGGCACTCCGCATTCCCCGAACCCCCACCTCTCCAATTGGGTCAACTCATCTTCATGACCACTACATCGCTCCTCGAAGAGTACAAAGATCGCCTAACGGAGAACTTCCCTCCGCCGGGAAGCCGCGAGGCGCAACGGCTGGTTAGGGAGCTAACATCGCGTTTCGGCAAGCAGGCAGCTTACTGGCGCACATCGAAAGGCCGACCGCTGAGCAACCTCGACCGTGACCTCAAAATGTGGAATTTACGCCAATGCGGTCTTTCCTACGGGAAGATCGGCATTAAGATCGGCATCAGCTCCCACGCTGTTTCCACAGCCCTAGTCAGACAAGAGCGGCGCTTCGAAAAGCAGGAAGAACAGTGGAAAGCAATCTGCGCCCGCATGAGTCTGCCGTACACCCCGCTTTTCCGGGGTAACTAAATTCCCCCACCCCTTCCGTGCCTGTAACTAAATTCACGGGCCTATTAAGTTACAGCGCACGTGTGCGATTTTTTGAATATGCAAACACAAACAGACTATGGAAAGTTGCTCCGTTGCGCAGAGGCGGCGGAAAGGCTCGCGTTGAAGCCCGCGACGATTCGGCGAATGATACTCGACCGCAGAATCGCTGTCGTGCGCGTCTCACCGCGAGCCGTCAGAATACCCCTCTCCGAAATCCAAAGAATTTTGAAGGATGGCTATGTCCCGGCACGTGAGGCACGGCAATGAACGGTGTAAAAAGCGCAAACTCGCGTGCGAGGCAGGTTAGGGAAGTAGAAGCCGCGCGTTGCGGGCGCGCGGCGGGAAGAGGAACAAAATGGGTGACGAGACGACTGTATCACAGCCCTACACAACTCACCACAGGCGGAGGCGGTTCGTTATGCTGCCTGACGCGGCGTGGCTGAGGCACGAGATCCCTATTGCAGAGGTCGCTAAGAATCTCGGCTTGGAAGGCGAAGCGAGCGGGTGCAAGTTTAATTGCTGGCGCGACCATAGACCAGGCGAGCGAAAGAGGACGCTGAGCACTCACGCTAAGTCAAACACTATTCGCTGCTTCAAATGCGATTCACGCAATTTGAGCACGATTGACTTAGTCGCTGCGATCTTGGACCTGAGTGTGGGAGAGGCGATGAAATATCTCGCAGCAAACTTTCCGGGCGCACCGCGCCGGGAGCTGCGCATCAAGGCTGAGCACGCACACCACGCACAATCGCGCAAAAGTGTGATGACCCTTCAGGACATCATTTGCTCGCGCGGCTGGTCATCGCTGAGTCAGCGCGGGAAGGTCTTGCTTACTGCGATCTGCGCGCGGTCGCCGCAAGCCGGGCCTGAGCAATTTACGCTGCGCTGCACCTATGAGCACTTGGCTCGCTGGACGGGAATCACCGGACGCGCCACGATCGCTGCAGCGTTGCGCGAGCTGACCGACCGAGGTGTAATTCAGCGCGAGCTTGTCAGAACCCAAATTCGCACCCGCCGTGGATTTTGGCTGAAGCAACTGCGCGTGCGAGCGTTTCCTCATTCGCTGCGCTATGCTCGCGCTGCCCTTCCCGCTTCGCAGGGAAGTGCAACTGGTTATTCAGTTCAAAACTTGAACTCACAGTACGCAGTTCAGAATCTGAACTCACAGCACGAGATTCAAGTCGAAGTGGAAGTATGAACGCGAGTGAGATTTTAGACCGGCTCGATTCTCTTGGCTGCCGGGTCCGCGTCCAAGGGACAAGCATGAAAGTGCGCGGCCCGGATTGCGCTGAGCTTCACGAGCTTGTCTCTGAACTTCGCACCCGTCGTGAGGATGCGATGCAGTTGCTTCGAGGACGCAGATGGAATCGCCGCACATCTCCTCGACAGCGACGGGCCGATGCGGTTGATTTTCGCGGGGGAAAGCATTCAAGTGACCGGGAACATCCGATACTGACTTTTGCCGATCTGCAATTCCTGGCTGACCTTCGTGTGGGGTGGGAGTGACGCCGAACTACAAAGCAAAAGGCACGAGAAACGAACATCGGTTAATGAGGCTCTTGGAGGCGGCAGGCCACTCCTGCACCCGCGCCGCGGCGAGCTTGGGCGCGTGGGGCATCATCGGCATTGGTTCGGCAGACGTGGTGCTCGTGCAAGTCAAAACTCGTGATTGGCCCGGCGCCGAAGGGATGGAAGGCTTGAGGCTCTTCCGATGCCCCGCAAACTGCCGCAAGCTGATTCACCGCCGGCGAGACCGGCAGAATCTTCCCAATGTCCGCGAACTCTAACGCATCCCCCATAGCATTTTTTGCTTGCGGCCCGCTTCCAAATGGGACGGCATGGGGTACAATCGCTTCACTTCAGAAAATTCACGTTGAGGGGGACAAATGAGCGACGCAGAGCTTGTGATGAGACTCGAAAAGTTGGAGCGGGACAATCGGCGCATGAAGAGGCTTGGCCTTGCAGCCTTGGTGCTGGCGGCGGCGCTCGGGTTAATGGCGGCGACGCGGCCCGTGCCCGATCATATGAGTGCCCACGCGTTCTATGTCGTAAACAAGGCCGGGAAGACCGTGGGAGTGTTTGGCGCAAGTGAAAGCGGCGCAGCGGTTCTCGGTCTTTTTGGCCCGAAAGGCATAGGGTGGGGTTACCTTGGTCTCAACGGGTTCGGCGGCCCCGCGATTCTGCTGTTCGACCCAAAGGGGGACGTTCCCAACGCGAGCATGTTCGTCGAGTCGTCCGGGGAGCCGGGCATCAGACTGACGGATCCCCGGGGCTTCATGGACTTGGGAACCGTCAGAGGTGGGCTGAAAGTGGACCGGCGGACGGGCAAGACATCAGAGTTCCCCGCCGCCAATATTATGATGTTTGGCAACGACAAGAAGCATACGATGATCTGGGCGGCCCCAGGCAACTCGCTGGATGTGGAACTGGAAATCGGAGATCTGAAAGACAGAGTTAGGAGCCTGCAAAACAGGGTTGGGGACATCGAGGATGACATCGAGGATTACTCCCTACTGAGCACCAAGAGCACTGGCTTAAGCGACTTCAAGGATGCCGTGTGCCCCATCTTAGAAAAGGCTGTCCGAGGGGGGGTGTTGAGCGAACCGACGTTTTCTTCCGAAAGTCTGTCGTCGGTCTGCTCCGACCACGACTAACTAAGAAGCATTACGCGTTCTGGCAAGCGCCGCCAAGATGATCGAGCCACTCCCATGCCCTTGTTTGGGCAATAAATTACTTGACTCATCCACTCGTTTTTGGTACGATTTGGCTGTGAGGACACAGACCATGAGCGAACCAAAGACCCTCCAAGAAGCCGTTATCTACTTCTCGAATCCTGACAACTGTCTCTCCTACTTGGCAGCGAAGCGGTGGCCGAATGGCGTGACCTGCCCAGCCTGCGGTTCCGAAAAGGTTACTTTCAACACTTCCCGGCGCATCTGGCAGTGCTCCAGCCATCATCCCAAGCGGCAATTCTCGGTCAAGGTCGGGACTATCTTTGAGGATTCGGCTGTGCCACTCGACAAGTGGCTTGTTGCCGTTTGGATGATTACCAATTGCAAGAACGGTGTTAGTTCCTACGAGGTCGGGCGGGCGCTTGGTGTCACTCAGAAAACCGCTTGGTTCATGATGCACCGCATCCGGCTGGTCTTGCAGGATGAAACTGGCGGAATGCTCGGCGGAGAAGTGGAGGTGGACGAAACCTACATCGGCGGCAAGGCTCGCAATATGCACAATGAGAAGCGCCGCGCGAGGATCATCGGAACCGGCGGCGCTGGCAAGGTGGCTGTGATGGGCCTCTTGGAGCGCCGTGGTCGCGTCCGCACCAAGATTGTTCCGAACATTCGGAAACCAATGCTGCAAGCGCACGTCCGCGAGCATGTGACTCCAGGCTCCAGCGTCTTTACCGATGCATTGCAATCCTACGACGGGCTGGAACAGGAATACATTCACCAAGTTATCGATCATGCCGAATGCTACGCGAAAGAGAATGTCCACACCAACGGACTGGAAAACTACTGGAGCCTCTTGAAGCGCGGTATTCGCGGGACCTATGTTTCCGTTGAGCCTTTCCATCTTTTCCGCTACCTCGACGAGCAAGCCTTCCGGTTCAATAACCGTGAAGATCGCGACGACGGCGATCGATTCAATCTGGCGATGTCAAAGATCATCGGCAAGCGCCTCACTTGGGATCACCTCACCGGGAAAAGTCTACAACCGGAAACGAGTGCTAACTGACAAGGAGCAGCTCCGCCAGAGGCGCGGAAAGCGAGCACAATGCAAAAGGGCGCACAAGGTCCAATGACGTTCCTCACAAACAGTCCTCTGGCTTTCGATTTCGACCAGCATACAGGAATACTATGGGTGAAAGCCGATACTTCCTTTGGCCGCAGGAATCCCGTGTCCGGCGAGGAGGAGGAGTTGCACATTCCCGTATCTCTTGGCCTGACACCGGGAACATCACGATCACTGCTCGCGGTTCTCCCGCATCTCGAAACTCTTCTCCGGCGAGCAGCCGAAGGGCCAGCCAAGCCGCGTTCCGTGCAATGAAAACGCGGATCAATCTTACGAGTCGCATCTATCTATCACTTCTTTCGATCCGATCATCCGCCTCGACCAGCAGGTTGACCAGATTAAATGTAGATTCGTAACATTCAATCTGATGCAACTCGCTTTTGTAAATCCGCTCAAAAAGATGCCTGAAAATAGTCTCCCAAGAACAATAATACTTAGTGCATTGCTTTTCAGTTCCGAACATCTGCCCATAGCTTCCACAGAGCAGGGCATGCGTAATCTTCCGACTATGAGGATTTGCCCGCTTTGCCAGCACGACTTGCTCATCGGTCAGTGTGACCAGCACTAGATCGTTGAGTGTTGGCTTCCCCACGCCGTCACCGCTTCGGCAGCTTCTTGCGATTTTTGGCCGCTCTTTCCTTTTTCCACTTTTTTTCCCTGCGCTGCAATTCCTCATGAGAAACAGAGAGGACCTTCCGCATTGCGGCATCGAATCGATCAAATTCTGATGGTTCTGCCTTCATTCCGGTATGCCCTCCGCCAGTCGGTTCATAAAGACCCTCACGGAACTAATGATATGCTCTGCGATTTCCTGGGTGAACTCCATATTCGGCAGTACGGCAAGATGGTTAGCCGCATGGTCAACCTTGTGCCGCCACGCAAGCACTATGCTGTCGATTTCCCGGTTCATCTGCTCCAGGAAATCAAATTTCCCCGCCAGTGCGGGTGGAACATTCGCGTGCCCGGCCTTGATAATCTCTCTCAACTTTCGCTCCGTCGGTCCCCACCCTTTCTTAGGATCGGCGACTCCGATGTAGTCACCAAGTTTGATGGCTCCCCACTCTGCAACATGTAAGGCGTGAAACATCGCCGCTGGATAGCGCGTTAGCGCAAAGCACTTGTTCATCTCTTCGATGTCCCTCATGGTTTCGCCGAACCTTTTAGTTATCACTTCCCACTTTTTCCAGGGTTCCAGGTAAAGCTTCTTCTCGATCGGCTCAAGACGTAGGAAAAGGCAGGCGGAAAGCTCGCGCTCAATTATCACTATAGTTCTCTTCACGGCGTCCGCCAGACTTTCCGCAATGGCGCCTTCCGACAGTTGGAGGAGTGTATCTAAGTCGTTGACCGCCTGCGTGGATACTTCTAGCGTCGCATCGCCACAGCACGTCGCCAAATCTCTGACCTGTTCTCTAAGGACAGTGAGAACGCCAGTCCCCCTGGAAGATACGTTCTCCCTCTGCAACTCTGGCAGTAGATTGGAACTGTCTAGCAGGCACCTTATTGCCTTAATCAAAGACCGGATTTCAAATTCCTTCATGATCTCTTGCCATGTCAGGATGCGGAGTATGCCACTCACCGCGCACCTCCATCCTGCCGCCAGGAGGCGGATGAGTCAAGTAATTTATTGCCC
>JAKAWG010000022.1 GCA_021817045.1 Acidobacteriota bacterium | reverse complement strand
TCCAGCTACAACAATTTCGCACTGGACCGCGGCGCGGTAGAACGTTGCCCGATTCAGATCGATTACGTGCGGCTGCCGGAAGTATACCGGGGATGAAAGACCCACGGCACAAAGCCGGTGCCGTGGCCCGCTTTTGGGTGTATTAGGATTGACCCATGTCGCACGCCCAGCGTTTGCGCAGAAACTGCGAGAAAACCGACTGCAACTGTCATGCTGAGGGCAGACGCCATGAGCGTTTGGCTCGCCACGGTGCACGTAAATGGCCTGGATTCCCGCTTTCGCGGGAATGACCGGTACCGTCACCCCCGCGAAGGCGGGGGTCCGGTTCCTATAGACGAGTCCTTTGTTTCCAACGACGGCATCGGCTATTTTCACGGCAGCGAAGCATCCCGGCATTTTGAATCAAGCAAATACTGGGATTCTTCGTCGCCTTCGGCTATCGTCAGAATGACGTTCGGCGGTCTGTCGCTTTCTTTGATTACCTAGTTCTCACCCCAGTCCAGATGCCGGTGCAAAAACTTGAACGTCCCCACACCGTGAATCGTGTGCGGACCATTGAAAAACTCAATCCGTGCGCGGTCATGAAGATCGAGCTCGTCGTAATGTTTGCGCACCTTGGCGTATTCGTATGCAACCCAGGAGTCGATGGACACGGGATCATCGTGCCCGCGCTCGACCATAAATGGGCGCGGTGTCATCATCTTCGCCATGTCGCTATAGTTGAACGTATTACCCAGGTTGAATTCGAGCACGTCATACTCTTCCGTGAAGACATAGCTGAAAGGAACGTCATCGCGGCTCACTTTCCAGATCCACTGATTAAAGTCTCCCGAGCAGATCGAAAGTGCGTATTGATCGAGTAGCGGCGGGACGCGCACTGCCGTCTTTCCGCCATAGGAAAGTCCGTAGAACCCGATTCGCCGGGGGTCCACGAAAGGCTGCCCGACGAGCCACTCGAGCGTTCTCTTGTGCTGGCTGAGGATAAACGAGAAAAGAGATAACTTTAGAGGATTGGCCAGCCGCTGGATAAAACGAAAGGTCTCGCCCCCAATGTAGGGATTCTGGGGACTGTAAGTCACAAATCCATGGTTGGCTAAATCTGCAGCAAACTTGTGGTAGTAATGAAGCGCGGACAGGGTATCGGGCTTGATCAAATCCTGTGGCCGACCCTCAAGCCCGTGCTGACAAACCACAACCGGCCGGCGCTCTCCGGGAGCCAAATCGCGTGGAAGGAGCAAAATGCCATAGGCGTAAACTTCGGGCCAGAGCGGCATGTAAACCTCATAGCCTGTCCACGCCACTTCTTGGTAAATCACGCGCGAATAGGCCCTGAGCGGCTCAGAAGGCTCGGGCAACTTGCCTATGACCTCTTCCCACAGATAACGTCGGTAAGGCGCCGTGGATACGTTCCACTTTTCTACCGACGAGCCGTCGTCTCTTGCCCAAGACTTCGCGCGAACTAATCCCGATTCAATGACCGCGTGTTGTGTGAAGTCGACGAGTTGCTGGAACTGGCGGTGCATGCGGGCAGTCCCGTCGAAATCCGTACGGTTATCGCGCGGTACGGCTCCGGACGGCGCCAAGCGCTTTTTGGCGCCAAGATCCTTCAGGAAGGTGCGCAAAGCTTCCCTGCACCCCGGCTGGCCTTGCCCATCACCGCTGACGACGAGCACGATGTCATCGCGTATTCCCAGTTTCTTTGCGCGTTCGACCTCAGCTTTTACGTCTGAAAGCGCCGGACTCACAAGCCGCCCCGGAGCCGCCGTATCCAGCCTACCTGCCCGCGCGGGGGGCGAACCTGCAATCTCCGGTCCGCGCGCGGCCTCCACAATCAATTTGCGTGGAGCAATCAGGGACGCGATTTCGGCGTCTCCGAATTCGTGCAGCAACATCCAGACGTTCCGGTAAAGGGGCTCCTGGGAAACATTCTGCCGCGAGTCAAAATATCCGCTAACACCAGCGACGTTAATTCGAGGATCTGCCGCGGCGGCGTAAAACGCCACCAAACCGCCTTCTCCGTACCCGAACACGCCAATCGGTCTGGCCGGGCTCACCTTCGTGAACCAGTCCACGGCAGCAAGAACCCTCTGCACTTCGTAGCCGATGATGTGCCGCCCAATCTCGTATGCCATTCGATAAATGTATTCGCGATGGGTAAGATTGGTCAGCCGGTTCACCTCAGGATTTCCCGACCACGTGTCGGCTCGATTGATCAGTGTGGGAACCAGCACCAGGCAGCCATTCTCAGCCAAGCGCCGCGCAAACTGGCTTTCAGAGGGAATCCCCGCCTCCAACCCAGCCACCATTTCCGGAGACCAGTCAGCATCTGGCAGGGCCACGACGCGCGCGATTGGGCTTCTATTGGGCTTCAATAACAATCCCTCGCCGTCCACGCGATCCAACACGAGCCAGCGGACGCTATATATCTTGTAGCCTGTGCCTGCAAACACCACTTCGGGTCCGCCGAGAGAGCGTTCCACGAATAGCGCTGGACGAGCCACCCGAGGATCGATCAGTCCTACGATCTTGCCGAATCGCTCCCGGTTCGGCGCGATTGAGCGTTCATATGCTTCTCGCGACGAGAAATCGTGACGCCATAGCGATCGCCTTTTTTCTACCGACTCTGCTGTCGCCGCTCTGAGATACCGGCGAATTCCCTGCACCATCTGCGCCGCCAGGTCCCCTTCCCGCTTCAGTTCCTCCGTTCCCGGGAGCACGCGGGTTGGAACGCCAGGGTCGAGCGTTCCTCCCGCCTGGATTCCCTTGGCTTTTCGGCCCGGAAGAGCAGAAAGGCCTGCTGCCGCCGTCAAATTCCTAACGCTCGCAAGAAGTTCACGACGTGTCAGACCCTTCATCATTCGCCTCCCGAACAATGTGGACCGAAGGACAACTTTCCTTCTCGAATTCCCGATCAAGGTCGTTAAGCCTAACGAACGCGAATCCGATTGTCCAATACACGGATAAGATGGGACCGATTCTATCTTGAGATAGGTAGTGGTGGAAGGCGCAGCGCCCGCAGTTCCTGTTTCAGAGCATCACCCGAGCAGACATGTCACGCAATGGTTTTATGGAAATATCAAAAACGATCAGCCCTCGGTGTTGCGCTGCTCTGTGAATAACCGGATGAGTTCCGATAACACCTTCGGGACGTGATCGGACTTCTGATACACGAGACCTACCTGCCGCGTCACCTTATGGTTTCGAATCCTGAGGCAGTGAAGCTCTTTTCGCTTCACTTCATCGGCGATGGCACGGAATGGAATGATGCTGACGCCCAGGTCGATTTTGACCAGCGGCTTGATGGTCGCTACGTTTTCCGTTTCCATCGTGACCCGGGGGTTGATACCAGCTTCGCGGAAAAAGGTATCAACGACGCCGCGGGTATGGGCGTTTTTCGGGAATGCGATGAGGGGATAGTTGGCCAACTCCTCGGCGTTGACCCATCGCTTTTTTGCCAGCACCGGGTGATTGATACTGGCCGCGACGACCATCTCCTCGGTCCACAGAGGTAAAACGGTCAGGTCAGGGTATTGGACGGGTAGTGTAAACACACCCAGCTCGATCAGGTTCGCGCGCAACTGCGACAGCAACACATCCGTCGGCCCGGTGGCGACCTGCAAATCGATGCGTGGGTACAGTGCCCTGAATTGTTCGAGCACAGGGGGGAGAAGATAAGTGCAGGCAATCATCCCCGCGCCGATTCTAAGTTGGCCGCGTTCCAGACGCGCAAGCTCCGAGATCTCGAGCGAGGCGTTTCGCAGATCCTGGAAGATTTTTCGAGCGTAAAAAAGCAAGGTCTCGCCCGCGGGCGTCAGGTAAACCTTCTTGCTCACCCGCTTAAATAGGAGCTCCCCGCATTCATCTTCCAGCAGCCTGATTTTTCGGCTGATCGCGGATTGTGCCACGTGAAGCTCCTGCGCTGCCCGGGTGAAGCCGCCGTTATCCGCCACGGCGATAACCATCTCAAGTTGGCGCAGATCCACGGCGTGATTATATCAAAATCAGCTTGCCCGTATTCCCGTGGTTAAGGCGTCTCAAGTCAGATCGAGAGCCAATCAATCCGATCTAAACATTGCACTGGACTTAGATGGCAGAACTTTTTAATCTTGGTAGCATAAGCACAGCGTGCAACGTACCAAGGATGTGATCACCGGAAGATGCTGTTTCTAGTCGAAGCACGGCAAGCCTTGAATGTTGGCCAGCTTCGATTCGCATAGCGCTTAATGTAGCAAGTGCATGGGCGAACCTACACGCAAACCCGTTGAGACTCCAAGCCATCTGCGGAACTTTCATTTGGCTGCGCGCGTGTCTCGCCTGGGAACGGAGACAGCGTTCGAGGTGCTGGCCGAAGCAAAAGCTTTGGAGGCGCAAGGTCGTCACATTGTCCACATGGAGATCGGCGAACCGGACTTTAATACGTCCGGTCACATCGTTGAAGCGGCAATCCAAGCACTACGAGACGGCTGGCATCATTACACGCCATCGGCAGGAATTCTGGAGTTGCGCGAAGCGATCGCGGAAGACGTCTCCCGCTCGCGCGGCATCGAAGTAAGTCCGGACGAAGTGGTGGTCACTCCCGGCGCTAAGCCCATCATCTTTTTCGGCCTGCTAAGCCTGGTCGAGGAAGGCGATGAAGTCATCTACCCCAACCCGGGATTCCCAATTTACGAGTCGATGATTCGTTACGCGGGTGGGGTGCCCGTTCCGATCCAGCTGCGCGAGGAACTGGACTTTCGCCTGGATGTCGAGGAGTTGATCCGCTCGGCCGGGCCTCGGACCAGGATGATCATTTTGAATTCCCCAAACAATCCCACCGGCTCGGTTCTTGCCCGCGAGGATTTAGCGCGGCTGGCCCAAGCCTTCGCCGGTAGCCGAGTGATGTTCCTCTCCGACGAGATTTATCGCCAGATTGTTTATGAAGGCGAAGCGCTCAGCATTGCGTCGTTTCCGGGCATGAAGGAGGCGACCGTTGTGCTGGATGGCTTCTCGAAAGCCTACGCCATGACAGGCTGGCGACTAGGTTATGGGGTCATGAATCGCGGCCTGGCCGCAGCGGTAACCCGGATGATGACGAATTCCAATTCGTGTACGGCCGCCTTTACGCAGAGAGCGGGCATCGTGGCCCTCAAAAGCGACCAGTCTCCCGTGACCGAAATGGTACGAACCTTCCGACGCCGCCGAGATCGGCTGGTGAAGCTGTTGAATGAAATCAAGGGGATAACGTGCCGGACGCCACGGGGCGCCTTTTACGTGTTTCCCAATATTCGAGCCTTGAAGCGAACATCTACCGACTTGGCGAAGGCGCTGCTCCACGAGGCTGGAGTTGCGGTGCTTTCCGGGACTTCGTTCGGTGAGTATGGCGAAGGCTATCTGAGACTTTCCTACGCTACATCAATGGAGATGCTGGAGGAAGGCGTTCGAACGATTCGTGGATTTGTTGAGCGGGAATTGAGCAGCAATGCTTGCTAGAGAGAAGCCGTAGGAAAACAATGACCGAGACCGAGAGTAATATCCGCATTTTTGCCACCTGTGACATCGGCCGCGAGGCGCTGGAATTATTGCGCGCGCGCGGTTACGAAGTGGAGGTGTATGACCAGCTCGAACCGCCCCCGAAAAGCTTGATTATTGAAAAGGTACGCGCGGGAATCGACGGGCTCATCACGACGTTGCGCGATCCTATCGATCGGGAGATCTTCGAGGCAGGCAAAGGAACGCTGAAAGTTGTGGCGCAGAATGCGGTCGGCTTTGACAATATCAATCGCGCCGATGCGAACGAATATAAAGTCCCTTTTACTAATACGCCCGAAGTTCTGACCGAAGCAACTGCGGAGTTTGCGCTTCTCATGCTTGGCGCGGTGGCGCGCAAGCTGTACCCCAGCGAGCAGCTCGTGCGCGAGAACTGCTGGGGCGCATGGCACCCTTATCTGCCATTTCTCGGCGATGAGGTCACCGGCAAGACGGTCGGAGTGATAGGAATGGGACGCATCGGGCAGGCGTTCGTTAAGAAAGCTGTAGGTTTCGACGTCAATCTTCTCTGTTACGACCCGGCATTAACGCCCGCAGATTTTCTGACGGGCGTTCGGGAAGAAATGGATCTGCGTTATCGCAACGGCTTCTCGCCCGGCCGACAAACGATTCGGATGACAAGCTTTGAAGAGGCTCTTTCCGGGTCTGACTTTGTGTCACTTCACGTGCCGTTGATTCAAGAGGGCAAATTCTCGACTTTTCACCTGATTAACGAAAAGACTTTGCGGATGATGAGGCCCACGGCTTATCTACTCAACACTTCGCGCGGACCGGTTGTGGATGAAGCAGCACTGGCCAAGGCGCTCAAAAACCGGGTGATCGCAGGCGCCGCTCTTGACGTCTTCGAGCGGGAGCCTCTGCCGCAGGACTCGCCGCTGCGCGACCCCGAACTTCTCGACCGTGTGCGCTTGTTTCACCACTTTGCCAGCGGCGGTCGCATCACACGGCTCTCAACCGATCCTAAGCGAGGCATGGCCGGGCGCTGCGTCCAGTCGCTCATTGACGTCCTTGAAGCCCGGGGCAATCTTGCATCGCTTCCCGCCATCGTCAATAAAGAAGCTTTCCGGTAACAAACTCCTAAGCCTTCTTCTGGGGTGGAACGTAACCAGGAGGCAGCGCGGCGCCTTCACCGAAGAAGAAATCTTTCATCGCGCCCTCGATAATCTGTTGTGCCTCGCGCGTCGCCGGGTTCAGGCGGTACTCATTGAGGATCATCTTCAGGCGCTCAAGCCACATTTCCCACGCCTCTTCGGATACGTTATCGAAAATGCGCTGGCCGAGTTCACCGGACCAGGGCGGTTCGTCAAGGCCTGGGAGCTCTTTTTGAAACTTCACACATTTCACCATTCTCTGCGCCATAAAGAAGCCTCCACTGCGGCGTTCAGCCGGAGATGAATGTAAGCCCCGCTAGGGTTTGGAGGGCAGCCCGCCTGGAAACCCGCACTCTACCCGCAAGGCATTATATCGGAAAAAGCGGCGGACCCGGAGGCGGAAGGTCAGGGCCCGCCTGGCCCGCTGCAACCCTTGGCACCCCTGTTATCGGGAGACAGCAGGCGGACTTCAGCGGCAACACCGTGATCGGCCAGAATCCCCCGGATGGCGTCGCCGACTTCAGCCGCGTGATCCCTCACGAGCGCCAGAATAGACGGGCCGGCGCCGCTCAGGCAGACACCAGCCAGGCCGGGCATGTTCAGCTCCAGCACCTTCGACAGCCCCGGAATGAGCGGAGCGCGGTAAGGCTGGTGCCAGCGGTCGTCAAAAAGGCAGCGGCTGAGGTCGCCCGAGCGGGAGAACAATCTTGCCGTTACCATGGCGGCTCGCTGCAGGTTGTGAATAGCGTCGTCGCGGGAGTAACTCTGCGGCAGCACCTGCCGGGCCTTTTCGGTGGAAAGAGGGTAGTCCGGAACAACCAGCACGAGCTTCAGGGCAGCGGGCAGCGGGCGAGAGTACGAAATCACTCGGTCTCCAGCCTGGACAGACAACGTGAAGCCGCCCAGCCACGCCGCCGCGACGTTGTCCGGGTGGCCTTCAATGCGGGCAGCCAGCGAGAGGAGCTCTTCGTCCAGCAATACCCTGTCCGCTAGCCCCTGGCAGGCGGCGAGAGCCCCGACGATGGCGGCCGCGCTCGAACCCAAACCCACCCCGACCGGAATCTGGTTCTCAATTTCCACGTCAAAGCCGTGCGATTTTCCCCAGCCTGCAAGAGTCTGGCGGATGGTGCGAGCGACCAGGTTCGTCTCGTCCAGAGGAATCCGGTCCGGCGTGACACCCTGATACTTCACGGTCAGGGCGCCGTCGCTGCGGGGCGTAACGCGAAGCGTCAGATAGAGGCCGAGTGCGACCGCTGCGCAGTCAAACAGGCAGCCAAAATTCGCGCTGGTTGCGGGAACGCAAATCCGGTGGGCCATGGAGTTCTGTGCTGAATCTCGTCAGGCGGTGGCAGCCGTCACGGCCGGCATATAGTTTTCCTCAAAGTCCGAAAGCTTGGCTCGAATTGCCGACGATTCTTCACGCGAGGCGGAGAGCGCGCTCAGCGTCTTGAGACCGTTGCCGGTGATAACGAGCACGATGGATTGGCGCGGGTCCAGCAAACCTCTACGAATCAACTTTCGCGCCACCGCTACGGTTACGCCTCCGGCCGTCTCCGTAAAGACGCCTTCGGTTTCCGCCAACAGGCGTATGCCTTCCACGATTTCCTTGTCCGAAACGTCTTCGCCTGCGCCGCCGGTTCCGAGGATGGTCTTCACGGCGAACGGCCCGTCCGCCGGGTTGCCGATAGCCAGCGACTTGGCGATCGTGTTGGGCTTCTGCGGGATAATTTCCGGGTCGCCTCGCCGGGCGGCCGCGGTGATGGGCGAGCAACCGGTGGCCTGAGCGCCAAAGAAGCGCACGGCGGCCGGTTCCACCCAGCCGAGCTCCTTCAACTCTTCGAACGCCTTGTGAACTTTCGTGATCAAGGCTCCTCCCGCCATTGGGATGACGATGTTCTCCGGCAGCCGCCAGCCCAGTTGCTCAGCCACTTCGTAGCCGACCGTCTTTGATCCTTCCGCGTAGTAGGAGCGCAAATTCACGTTGACCATGCCCCACGGATATTTCATGGCAATTTCTGAGCAGAGCCGGTTGACCTGGTCGTAATTGCCGTCTACCCGCACAAGCTGTGCGCCGAAGACTTCCGTGCTGAGGATTTTCTCGCGCTCGATGTCAGCAGGAACAAAAATGAAAGCCCGAACGCCCGCCGCGGCGGCCTGGGCGGACACCGCATTCGCTAGATTTCCAGTGGAGGAACAGCCAATGGTGTCAAACCCAAATTCGCGCGCTTTACTCAGCGCCACGGCAACGACCCGGTCCTTGAAAGAAAGTGTGGGATGATTGACGGCGTCATTTTTGACGTAAATCTCTCTCGCTCCCAGCGCGCGCTCCAGGCGCGAGGCGCGGAACAACGGTGTGAAGCCGGTATGACGGCTGATTGCCGGCTCATCTTCAAGCGGCAACAACTCGCGATACCGCCACATGGTGGCGGGTCGGCTCGCGATCTCACTTCGAGCTACCGTGCCCCGTAGCCGATTGTAATCGTAAACGACTTCGAGCGGCGCCCAACACTCCTCACATGCGGCCGCTGGCTTCAAGTCGTACGTGCGGCCACAGTCACGACACTTCAGATGCAACGCGTAAGTCACAACGCCCTCCCTCATGCTTGTTGGAGTGGCCTGCTTGCGGATAAGGTAATGAATGGGAAGGCAAATAAACTGAAAAACCTCCCCGATTCACGGGGAGGCTTTGAAGAAGCTGTAAGGCCCCTCTCATCTTCCCCAACACCGGGCAGGAATTAGCACCTGACCCCCGCGTTGAGCGGGGCGGTTGCCGTGGCGTCAACGGGCCCGTCCCTCGGCCACTCTTGATGAGATTCAGGGTTACTGAATCGTAGTATTCAATTTAAACTCTAAGTCTAAGGTGCGCCGCACGGCTTGTCAAGCAAAATCTGCAACCTGCCATCGGTATATCGCGGATCGCGGCATGGTCCCTCGGGATCCAGACCTTGCAGCCCCAGAGGGTCGGTGAAGATGGCGGGGTTATTGAAGGCATAGGAATTAGCGATTCAACGATTGCGGGTTGGTGATGTTCCCGCCCAACGGGTCGGGCGAAGGCCAATAGGGAGAAGGCGGAAAGCAGTAGGCAGCGGGAGCAAAACAGCCGACAGGGTTCCTGCCTAGCGAGCGGCCTTCAGTGACATCGTTCGGACTCATCGTCGTTCTTTCGCAGACTGGTTTGCCCAGCCTGTAATTGATAAGAGAATTCTAATGTTGTTAATTCTAAAGGGTTGGTAGGCTTCGCTCCGAAACTTTTGGCTTCACGCCTCCCCTCCTCTTCATCTTTCCATCGTCCGTATCCCAGCCACCGAGAAGATTCTATCAGACTGCGACGAGACAGATGAGACAATTTTTTCAGGAAATGCGACAGTCGGCAGCAAGGCTCCCGGGCTGTTCCTCCACCTGCGCTAGAAACTGTTTCAAAACCTATTCACGGCATAGGGTGCCCGCTGTAGAGGCGGTTTTACGCCGCCACTTTGCGTGGCGGGATAAATCCGCCGCTATTCAAACCACGTAATCCGCGGGTTTGAAACAGCTTCTAGTGCCGCGGAATCAAAGAAGGTGACACACAGCCGGATGTCATTCTGAGCGTCCACAGCCTTCAGCTGCCAATCTTAGCGCATGACACGTAGCGTCAGGCCGCACCGGCTGCACGTTGGATACAAAGGGCTTAGCGCCGTGTGTCACGCAGAGCGAGGGCGGTCCTGAGCAACGCGAAGGAAGAATCCCAATATTTGCTTGATTCGAAATGCCGGGATGCTTCGCGGAGCCCGCCCTGAGCCCCGGAAAAGCAGATTCCTCGCTTCGCTCGGAATGACACAGCGAAGGGCTCAGGGCCGTTCGCAGCGGAAGGGCGAACGGGTTCAGCATGACACAGACCGTGCCTTGCGCCACATACTTCGGTTACACGACACCAGCGGCTCCATCACCGTCGATGGATATTAATGGAAGACAGGAGGGGATTGAGCATCCTTGAAGGTGACGGTCACGGCTCGACCCTTGCGAACATTGGTCACAAGCGCCGGCCGAAAACAAACAATGCAGGTTCCCTTCCGGCGCCTGACGCTCGGATAGACGATGCCCGCCGAGCCCGCACCAAGCAGTTCCTTCGCGAGCTTTTGGGAGTTCCTATAGCTTTGGGGAACGAGGAAGCCGGCATACTTCGCATCACGGCGGATGTCGTGAAAATCGGCCCGAAAATCCGCGAGATAGTCGTCGAACTCAAACGTCTCCGACTCGCGCCAGCCGGTCTCGATCAGTTCCTGAGACTTATGGAAGGCGATCTCCGCCTGAGCCGTTTCCGATTCATATCCCGCGTACCAGGCTCCACGCTCCGGACCGTTAAAGCGGCTCCCTGCGGGATGCGCGTAAGTGAATGCCGCATTGACAATGTGCGCATACGAAACGCCAAACAAAAGTTCGTGAACGCTGATTCCGGGCAGCAGGCCTGCCTCCCCCAGCAACCGGTCATTTGTCGCATCATCCAGCTCGAATAACTCATCGAGCTCAGCCTCGTTCTCCGCAAGCCTTGCCAGGACGCTCGAATCACCGTAGCGAGAAGGAATCAGCCGGTGGGTGTCGTCCTGCCGGATGCTCGTAACTCTGGGCGTCATCGGCCGCCTCGCCGCGCATCGAGCAATTGCCGGACGCGCATCAATGCCGGAAGCCCGCCTTTGATCATGTAAGCGAGCGGCGCTTCACCATGAAACTGCGGGTTCGTGTTTGGCAAATTCACCCAGGCATCTGCCAGCTTGCGGCTATAAAGGATGTTCAGCGCCTTGAAAATCCCGAGCAGAAAGGATATGCGCGTCAGCTTGTCCTGATCGAGCGTTTTCGTAGCTCCCCGCTTAAGCTGATAAAACGCCCCGTTCGAAATGCCGCCCAAAAGCTGCCGGGCAGCTTCATCCCGCAACTGCCACGCCTGGGCGAGCTTGAAAAATGCTGGGATCGCCCGGTGACTCAGGCGCTCCTGGGTCTCTTTGCGCGAAAGGTCGGCGGCCACGCCGGGAACAAAGCCGGCCAGCGGCTGCTGAAGCGTCGCCATCTTGGCGCCTCCACTTATGGAGCATTATATATCCATTGATGGAGAATTGCCAGCCAAAGCGCCGGCTGGCGATCCACGCGTTACACTTTCCGGTGACGATAAGAATCTGTTTCATCGGGAAGGGAATACCGGCGTTGAAGAAATACAGGCGACGCCGAGCTCGGCGACACCCAGGTCGTGTTCTCATCTGACGGTAGCGCCGGCGTTCAGGCCGGCACCTGCCGAGCTAAAGCTCGACGCCACACCCGGAATTAGGACACCACCGGTACCCCAAACTCCGTGACCGCCGGCAAAGCTTGGATTAGAATAGAAGCGAATTGCCGCGGGAGGCAGGGGCTGATGCCGGTACAGGTGAAACGGGCTTATGATCCGCCCAGCGCGGCGGACGGCTATCGCGTTCTGGTTGACCGCCTGTGGCCGCGCGGCGTGAGCAAGGAAGAACTCAAACTCAGCGAGTGGATGAAGGAGATTGCGCCCTCCGCAGAACTGCGCAAATGGTACGGTCACGAGCCTGAGAAATGGCCCGAATTCCGCCAGCGGTACTGCCGCGAACTCACCAAGCCTCCGGCAAGCGACCTGCTGGCAAACCTCGCCGAGCGCGCCCGCGAGGGAAAGGTGACGCTGGTGATTGGCGCGCGGGACGCGCAACACGCCAACGGCGCCGTCATCGCGGAGATGCTGCACGAGAAATGGAGTGTGAAATGAAAAGATGGGGCGGCCTCTTGATGCTGGTCCTGCTCGGCCTGGTCTCTGCTCCGGTGGCGCGCGCGCGAATCAAGACGCGGAAAGAAAACAACCGCATCGAGCGCGCGGCCCTCATTATTAACGCGATTATGCAGGCGCCCGACAAGGGCATTCCCCAGGATTTCCTGAACCGCGCGGTATGCGTCGGCGTCATTCCTTCGGCCAAGAAGCTCGCGTTCGGTATTGGCGGCACTTACGGGCGAGGAGTCCTCGTCTGCCGTCAGGGAGGAAACGGGGCGTGGGGCGCGCCTTCGATGATCATGGTCAGCGGCGGCAGTTGGGGGCTCCAGATTGGAGGAGAAGCTTCCGACGTTGTATTCATCGTGATGAGCCCGGAAGCTGCGGAAAAGGTGATGGGAACCAATCTGAAGTTGGGCGTGGACGTATCAGCGGCCGCAGGACCCGTGGGCCGGCTTGCGGAAGCCTCAACGAACGCTCATTTTAACGCGGGAATTCTCACTTATTCGCGCTCGCGGGGCTTGTTTGCCGGCATGTCGCTAAGCGGCGCGGCGCTCAAGGCAGACCAAAACGCAAATCTTAAACTCTATGGCCGGAATTTCACTCCACACGACATTCTGATCCCAGGTAAGGTTAAGTCGCCGGCATCGGCTAAAGCGTTGGACGGGGTTTTGGGGAAATATTCTCCGCACGGCGGCAAACCGTTTAGCCAGAAGGCGGAAGGCAGTAAGCAGAAGGCAGAAAAGCGATAACAGATTTGGGTGTCAGGCGACGGGTGAGCACGGCGCTGTCAAAGCACCGGGATGTATGGAGTGCGGCGCCTTGCCGTCGCTTTGGGCGCGCCTGGTAGCGCGCGCGACGGGCTGGAGGCAAGCCTCCGGCCCAAGAAAGCGGGAGCAAGCTCCCGCACTCCAAGTCCCTCGTCACTTACTTCATCTCTCCGGCATAAATCCGCATGATCGTTTCCAGGAAGTTAAGGGCATGAGCCTTTGGGCGCTGGAACGAATTGCGGCCGATAATGGAGCCGAAGCCTCCGCCATCGCGGATGGCGCGCGCTTCGTCGTAGACGTCCTCGTCCTTATCTTTCTTCGCGCCACCTGAAAAGATGACGATGCGGTGCCCGTCAAAGGCGCTCTGCACGACGTGCCGCACGCGCTCGGCGAGCGTAGCAATCGGAACCGCAGCCTTGGTGTAGGCTTTTTGCGCTTCCGCCTGCTCGATGTGATCGGTGGGCAGCTTTACCTTGACGATGTGCGCGCCGAGCTGGGCCGCAATCTGAGCTGCATAAGCCACCACGTCGATGGCTGTCTCGCCCTCCTTGCTCATGCCGGAACCGCGCGGATACGCCCACACCACTACCACCAAGCCGTTGCTTTTGGCTTCCTCCGCCAGGCCCCGGAGCTGCTGATACATCTCCCGGGAATGCGCCGAACCCGGATAGATGGTGAAACCGATGGCCACGCAACCGAGCCGCAGCGCGTCCCGGACGCTGCCGGTCACCGCGGAGATGGGGTCTTTGTCGGGATACAGCACATCATGGTTGTTCAGTTTGAGGATAAGCGGAACTTCTCCCGCGTGGCGCGCCGCGGCAGCTTCCAGAAAGCCAAGCGGAGCCGCGTAGGCGTTGCACCCCGCCTCGATGGCTATTTCAAAGTGATAGTTTGGATCGTAACCCGCCGGATTCACAGCGAAGCTCCGCGCCGGCCCGTGCTCGAAGCCTTGATCGACAGGCAGGATCACAAACTTGCCGGTCCCGGCCAGCCGTCCGTGGTTCAGCAGGCGAGCGAGGTTGGTCTTGGTCCCAGGATTGTCACTCTCATACCAGCTTAAAATTTCCCGGACCCTGTTTGTCATTCGCGCCGATCCCGCGCGGCGCTCCTCGGTGACCACTTCCGCGACTCCCATGACATTACCTCCTATTCGAAATGTCCCGAAGCCTTAATGTAACACGCCTGCCTCCGTCGAGAAACCCGCAAGACCGGCGGCTCGCCCCGTTCAAGGAGCCACAGGCTCCTCCCGCCTGCCAACGCCCAACCGCCTCCGAAAGGGCATTTTGCTGGTAAAATAGAAGTTAGTAGCGACCGGGGGGGCCTCGGCCGCTAAAATCCCGGGAGCACCCAGGCAGCGCGTTCTGGGTGCAGTTAGAGAGGCGAGCGGCGGGGCCGCACACGTCGATATGAGCAAAGGTTTGCGCAAGCTGTTGGCTTACGCTCTGGCCGTCGGCCTGATAGTGTATCTAGCCCGGGGGCTTTCCTTCCATGAGTTTGTGAGCGCGCTACGGGGTGTGAAGACGTGGTGGTTCATCGCGGCGTCTTTAGGCTCGGTGGCTTTTTGGTTTTTTGGTGAAACATTCCTGTTTTCAAAGCTTTTCAGCTACTTCCACGTCCCTACCTCTTTTCGCGAGATGCTCCCCGGAAACGCCGCCCAATATTTCCTCCAATCCGTCAACCAGGCCGCAGGCGGAGCCGCGCTGGTGACGTACATGCGACGACGCAAGGGCGTGCCGCTGTTTTCCGCCGGGGCCACCATGGTTTTTATGTCGTTGATCGACTTCCTGGTGATGGGGCTTATGGGGCTGCTGGCGGCGATCCTGGTTCCGGACTCCCTGGTCGGCAAGAACTGGTATTATGCCGCCCTGCTGACCGCCGGACTTGGTCTGTGCGCCTGGTTCTGGCTGCGCGGCCGACCATCGTCGACAATCGGGCGGTGGATTTACGACCGCCCGTCACTGCTGAGCTTCCGCAACGCACGAGTCTCCCACTATATGCGCCTCATTTTGATTCGCGCGCCGATCTTCGCGATGCAGGGAGTGCTGCTCTACTTCCAGCTTCTGAGCTTCGGCGTCCACGTTCCGTTCCGGCAAGTGATGGCGTTCGAGCCGGCGGAACTTTTCCTCAGCGCATTTCCCTTTACGCCGGCGGGCCTGGGCGTGCTGCAGGCGGTCATCGTCCTGGGCTTCGGCTCTTACGGTTCCCGGGCCGCGCTCCTCACAATGGGGCTGGCGATCAGCACGATGGGCATCCTTCTGCGCCTGCCGATGGGCATCGGCTCAGCGGGTGCTTTCGCGCGTGAATTAATCCGGGGACGCAAGCCGCAACCCGCTCCGCAGCCGGAGTAAGGGACTGGCCCGAGCAACTCGGCCGGACCACAAAAAGCGACTGCGCGAAGCAGTGCCGCTGCTCACTCCCCAGACACACGCAGCGAGATTCGCCGGGCACGGCAACCGGGCTAGCGCGCCGGAAACAGGCGCTCCAGGTTAAACGGGCAACGCCACTTTCACGTTAGATTTGCTGAGGGACTTCGCCAGCTCCGCTTCAGCCGCCTCACGCGAGATCTCGCGAGCAGCCGAAATCTCATCCACCAGCAACTGCCAGGCGCGATCGAACATCTTCTTTTCCCGGAAGGATAGCGGCTTTTGCTGGCTGAGCGCCGCGAGCGCCTTGAATACCTCCGCCACCTGCAGAAGCGATCCGTTGCGCATCCGGTCGTGGTTCTGCTTGAAGCGGCCCTTCCAATCCGCGCGGGGACCGGCAGGAGCGGTATGGAGGTATTCCAACACTGTCGAGACTTCCCGTCCTTTGGCGACGTGCCTTAAACCAATGACAGAGACGTTGGTCATCGGCACCATCACGCGCAGACCGTTCGACTCAAGCTTCAGCATGTAGAAAATCTCGGGAGCTCCTGTAAGATTGCGGCTGGAAATCTGTTCCACCACACCAACACCCTGATTCGGATAGACGACCTTGTCTCCGACTCGAAACTCCATGATCTTCCCCCGAAGTTTTTGTTGTAGCACCTATAACTGCTAGTTTAATCTAGCCCTCCACAATACCGAAGTCAATCGACCGCCCGCAGGCAAGCAAGTCCGACCTGAATGACGTTATACTGATGAAGTTCGAACATGAAATCAACAAAGCTACGCCGTTTTTCCTCGGCGCTCGTAGCAGGATGTCTCCTGCTTGCTGCGGCACCTTCGCGTCCCGGGAATGCTGTGCCCGAGGATAGCGTGACCCGGGGAAGTCTGAAGTTTGCCCGCGTCGTTCAACTCTTGAAGCAGAATTATGTGCAGCCGGTCGACCCCAACCGCGTCATTCTGGAAGGAGCAGTGCGCGGGATGCTGGCTTCGCTCGATCCCTTTTCTTCGTTCTTCAACCGCGATCAGTTCAAAATGTTACAACAAGAGACGCGGGGCAAGACTCTGGGTTTTGGCTCGATCCTTTCTGTGCAGCCCGGCCGGGTGATGGTGCTCCAGACCCAACGGGGTTCGCCTTCCTGGCGCGCCGGCCTGGGCCCTGGGGACCAGATCACGGCCGTGAACGGGAGGTTGCTGGACGATCTCGGCTTACGCTCACTCATCGCCCTGTTGCGGGGAGCGCGCTCGCACCCGGTACGCCTGAGTGTGTTGCGGCCCGGCGACGTGCAGGCGCAGAATTTCAATCTCGTACCCGCCCAAGTGGCCATGCCGACTGTGGATACTGCGTTCGCCTACTCTAACGGAATCGGCTACATTCACCTGACCTCTTTCGAAAACAAAACACCGCAGGAGATGGTGAGCGCGTTCCGCAGGTTGGACGCCCCGCACTTAAAAGGGCTCATCCTCGATTTACGCGGAAATCCTGGAGGCGTCCTGCAATCCGCCGTGCAGGTGTGCAGCCTATTCCTGAAGCCCGGCGACGTTGTGCTTACGGTCCGCGGACGCGCCGTGCCGGAGAAGATTTACCGCACGGGCGAGGCTCCCATGCGCGTGACCGTGCCGCTTATCGTCCTCGTTAACGGACGGACAGCCAGCGCGGCCGAGGTGGTGAGCGCGGCCCTGCAGGATCACGACCGGGCGGTAATTGCAGGCGAACGCACGTTCGGCAAAGGCGTGGTAGAAAGCGTGATGCCGCTGAGCGCCGGGACAGGCCTCGCGCTGCTCACAGCGGAGTATTTCACGCCCAGCGGACGCTCAATCCAAAGACCGCTGCCTGGTACGGCCCTGAAGAATCCGATCCGGGGACTTGCAGTGTCCACGCGCGACGCCGCCCCCGTGTATCACACTGACGACGGCCGGCTTGTCACCGCTGACGGCGGCGTCACGCCGGACTTTCGCATCCCTGTTCCCCAGCCGGACCCGTGGCTTCAGTTTTTGACCGAGGCGGGCATGTTTTCGAGCTTTGCTTCCGAGTATTTTACGTACCATAGCAAGATCACGAAAGCCTTCGAACCCTCGGAGGAGACACTCGAAGAATTTCGGAATTTTCTGAGCGCACAGAGGATACGATCTCCCAAGCAGTATTGGCTGAAGGACCAGAACGAACTGAAGAATAATCTCAGGGTGGCGCTGCTTACCCTCGCCTTTGGCTTGAATTACGGTAACGAAGTCACAGCACGCACTGATCCGCAGATCGAGAAGGCTGTCGCGCTCCTGCCTCGCGTCCCTGCTCTTCTCAAAGGGCCGCCAAAACGTGGGATTTACGCGCGAGCTGAACCACGCGGCCGCTCGGCCCAGTGAAGTCGCCGCCCGGCGATGAGGGAGGAACTGCCTTTCGTTAAATTCCCTGGAAGAACTATGCCGAAATACTTGATCCGGAATGCCATTAATCGAAGGACATTTCTGAGTTGGTGTGGATACGTTGGAGCAGGTTCAGCTTTAGGGCTGAAGGCGCTTGAAGCAAAGGATGAAGCGCCGATTTCCGGCAATCACTCCCTGGAGAAGCCCTATGGCTCGGGCTTTTTCGGCGAATGGATTATCGATGAGTACGGTCTGCCCGCATTCCACTACACTTGCGACCAAGTCCACGATCCAAAAGCGATCAGCCCCACGGACCCAGTCTTCCGCTCTCGCACCGATCAGACCCACCAAGTTGGTAACGACCGCCTGGTAGCCGCCGTCTCGAATTATGGCTACGTTCAAGTGCGCCAGGATGAGGGATCCCCGAAGTTTCTCAATGATTACGCGCCGGAGCGCAGCCAGTTTGGGGGCGGGATCGGCTATTTGACCGACGGGAAGATCATCCTGAGCACATTTTATCCAGGGAATAGCGAGATCTTCGATCGGATTTTCGGCGCTGGATACTTCCGCAAGAAAGTCGCCCGAGCGGGCTACTCGGCTGACCATGTCATCTTCGCCCCTTTCGGTGATGATCCGGTACTCGTGTCCCAGACCACGGTCACAAACCACACCAAGGCAGCGGTGGAATTAAGCTGGGTTGAATATTGGGGATGCCACGTCTATCAGTTCTCCTATCGTTCTTGGCTAGAAGCTGCCAATTGGCGTGGACTTCCGGGTGATGCGGTCGAGCTGCGACGCAGGTTTGGTGACCGCTTTGCGCACGAGTTTCATCGCATCCGTGGTAACCGCGGCCTGATTGAGACAAAATATTTCCGCGGCCGGACCGCAGAGGACGAGCGCTTGTGGCAAGTTGTGCAAGATGTGGAGGCTGCCAGGGCGGTTGGAGATTTCACGTCTATTCGGGCGGCGGCAGGCGAGGCCAACATGGAGGATCTTGATCCTCCCGGGACTTTTCTTGTCTCGCTGGACGGTGCTGTGCAAGGATTCGCCACCGATGGCAAGGCATTTTTCGGGTCCGGCGGGGTCACCCAGCCTGCGGGGCTTGCGCGCGGCCTTGACGGGAACTTAAGCGCCCACGGTCCGGAGAGCGCTCTGCTGTTGGAACGCAAGATAAAGCTTGAACCCGGGCAAAGCGAGACTCTGCACTTTCTTTACGGATACCTTCCTAAAGGAGTTGAGCTAACTCTTCTTATCGAGAAGCACCAGGAAACGGTTGCCGGACTATGGGCGCGTTCCAGCGACGAATGGAAGCGGAGTGGTTTGCGTTTTGAGACGGCATCTGAGCCATGGGTCGAGCGAGAACTCACGTGGGATCATTATTACCTTCGCAGCAATCTCACTTACGATGATTTCTTTAAGGAACATATTCTTTCTCAAGGGTGCTTCTACCAATACACGGTGGGCTTTCAGGGTGCGGCACGCGACCCTTTGCAGCACGTCCTTCCTTTTGTTTTCAGCGACTCGAAAATCGTGAAGGAAGTCTTACGGTACACCCTGAAAGAGGTTCGGCCGGACGGGTCCATCCCTTACGGCATCGTGGGTCACGGGATGCAGATGCCGGTAAGCCAGGATGATGCGAGTGACTTGCCTTTGTGGCTCCTCTGGGTGGCCAGCGAATACATCCTGGCGACGCGAGATACTGCGTTTCTGGATGAAGACCTCCCGACGAACATGGTTTGCGGACCCGCGGCGAGCAAACAGTCCGTTCGCAATCTTTTGGCACAATGTTACCGGCACCTGGTGCAAGCCGTTGGCACGGGCCCGCACAAGCTGATGCGAATGTTGATGGATGATTGGATGGACGGCTTGGTGTACCAAATGGTCCCGCTGAAGTGGCGCGAGGAGTACATTAAGGAAGGCGAAAGCACGTATGACTCCGCCATGGCGGCGTACGTGTTTGAACATTATGCCCGGCTGCTTTCTTATGCGGGCGGCGATTTAGAGTTTGCCGCCGACGCCAAGCAAAGGGCAGAGGAACACCGCCAAGCCGTGCGGTCGCAATGGACGGGCCGGTGGTTTCGGCGTGCCTGGCTTGGTCCCCATTCTGGCTGGATCGGCACCGATGACATCTGGATCGAGCCGCAACCTTGGGCGATTGTCGGAGGAGCCGCGACTGCGGCCCAAAGTCGCATCCTGGCTCAGACCATCAACGAATTCCTACGCCGTCCTTCTCCGATTGGAGCGCTGTTGTGGAGCTCGGGACCAGGCCCGACACGGCCGAAACCCGATCACATCGGCATCGGAGATACGGCGCCCGCGCTGAATGGCACGCTGATCTGGGCGCTGGCCATGGTGGACGGAAAAATGGCTTGGGACGAATGGACAAAGAACTCCTTTGCACGGCACGCGGAAGTCTATCCGGACGTTTGGTGTGGCACGTGGAGCGGACCGGATAGCTATAACGTTGCGCCGGATAAGTTTGCCGGGCAGCTCACGCCCAGCCGCGCCGTGTTGGGGACCGGGCAAAGCAACTATTCAGGAATGGATTTTCCCGTCATGAATATGCATCCGCACGCCTGGCCGCTGTACTCCGCCGCCAAGTTACTGGGCATCGAGTTCAGCGAGAAAGGAGCAAGCATCAGGGCTACGCTCCCTTTGGAAACCTACCGTTTCACTTCCCCCCTGCTCGGATTTGAGAAGTCTTCACGAGGGTATGAGGGGTGGTACGCCCCTGCCGGAAACGCTGGCGCCGGTACATGGACGCTCACGCTACACATTCCCCAGGAAGACGTAAAGAAAATCACCCGAATGCAAGTTAACGGCTCGGAATCGCCCCTGCGCGCAGCGGCTAACGGGCGGATTGAAATTACAGGGAAGAACTCGACCGGACGGCCGTTGCGTTGGGCGATTCGCGCATAAGCGAGCGTGCCCACTGACTTTAATGCCGGTGCAGGATGAGGGATTTGACCGCGGGCGCCAGGGTGAAAATGAGCTGGGCGCCGATCACCCTTTCACGCTGGGTGTAAAGTTCGCCGAACGGCTCTTGTCCGCTGTAAAACCACGCTTCCAGGCGCGCCACCGGCTCACCCTTACGCGTGGTCCATTGGATGCCCGGCTCGACGCTTATATTCGTCTGCCAGGCGACCTCTTGACGCGTCTGGAAATCGTCCGCTAAATAGAATTTCCAATGATGGCCGGCGAGCCGCGCCGGAAACCATTCCGTCCCGGCCTGAAAGGTCCAGCGTCCAACGTGCGGAAACGTGCGCACAAGCACACGCGGCCCTCCATAGATGCGCAAGTGATGGGGCAGATCGTAAGCGACGAGCCCTTGCAACTCTTCGCGGCTGTAATGGAACGGTTGGAATCCGGAAATTTCCGCGTAGTCGCCTCCCAGGTGGGAGCTGACATGGTAGAACTGCACACGCGCGGAAAATTTTCCCTTGCGGAACGACACAGGAATGCCGGCGTGGAAATCCGCCGACTTCAGATAAAGCGTAGTGCGCAGCGAGCCAAAGCCAGCCACAATCCCACCCAGAAAGCCGATTTGCCAGCCTGACCGTTGCCCGAGAGAGGTATATACGGTCAAGGGCAGCGCGAGGCCGAAGTCAATCTGGCCGCCACCGTACCGAACGCGATCCGCCGGCTCGGTCTGATCCGCCATGGGCGGAAGAAAGAATTGGCCAGCCGTTAAGTTGCCGCTCAGGCTCGATGTGGATGAAGAGTTTGCAGAGTCGTTCTGTGCGCGCGCACATGTCGGGCGGAACGTAAGAGCGAGCGCGCAGCACGCCACCAGAAACCCGCGTTTCATGTTCCTCCTCCGTCACGATCGCGCGCCAAGGCGGCGCTTGAGGTCGCGCGTCGCCCGCTCGGCCCAGCGAATTTGCCGCGCCACCTGCGAGCGCGCGGTGCCGCCGATGACGTTTCTCCGTTCAACGGCAAGCTGAGGAGAAGACGCGATGCGGGCGAGGCTTTTATCCCAGGTGGGAATAAACCGGCGGGCTTCTTCTGCGGAGACTTCGGCGAAGGTCTTGGATTCAGCAAGGCAATGGCGTACAAGCTTTCCCACGGCTTCGTGCGCGGCGGCGAACGCGATGCCGCGCCGAACGAGTTCATCGGCCACGTCCGTCGCGGTGAGAAAGCCGAGGTGCATGGCAGCTTCCATCTTTTGCGAGTGGATGCTAAGGGTGCGAAGGACGCGTGCCGCTACCATGAGCGAAGCGCGAGCCGTATCCAAGCCGTCGAAGAGCGCCGCCTTGTCCTCCTGCAAGTCACGGTTGTAAGCGAGCGGCAGACCCTTGAGCAGGGCGACCATTGACGTCAGCCGTCCCAACACGCGCGCAGCTTTGCCCCGAATCAACTCAAGCGAATCGGCATTTTTTTTTTGCGGCATCAGGCTGCTGCCGGTTGAGTACTCGTCCGCGAGCTCGACGTAACCGAAGGCGGGAGACGAATAGAGAATCAAATCTTCCGCGAGGCGGCTCAAATGGACGAGCGTCAACGAACAGGCAAAGAGCAGCTCGCAGACGAAATCGCGGTCCGAGGTGGCGTCCAGGCTATTGCGGGCGGCGCGGGCAAACCCAAGCTCACGCGCGAGCGCGATGCGATCGATCGGGAACGCCGCGCCCGCCAGCGCCCCTGCGCCCATCGGCAATTCGTCGGCGCGGCGGAGGCAGCCTTCGAAACGGTCAACGTCCCGCCAAAGCATTTCGAAGTATGCCAGGGCGTAGTGCGCAAAGAGGATGGGCTGGGCGGGCTGCAGGTGAGTGTAGCCGGGCATGGCTACGTTTAAATTTCCCCGCGCGAGATCAAGCAGCGCTTCAAGGGCTTCCAAACATGCTTGCCCGATTGAGAAGACGGCGTCCTTGGCGAAGAGGCGGGTTTCGGTGGCGATCAGATCGTTGCGGCTGCGCCCGGTGCGGAGTTTGCCCGCCAAGCGCCCGATGGCGCGCTCCAGGCGAGCCTCAACCCACGTGTGTACGTCTTCGCATCGCGCGCCCTTCGCCCACTTTCCGTGGCTCTCAACGTCGCGGCGAATACTTTCAACACCGGCAACCAGACGCTTGGCCTCCGCCTGCGTCAGCGCACGCGCCGCCGCAAGCTGTCGCACGTAAGCCTCGTTCACACGCAGATCGTATAAAACGAGGCGCTGATCGAGCGAGAAGGATTCCGAGAACGCCTCAAACAGCGGATCTCGCCGGCCGCCCGCGAAGCGCCCGCCCCAAAGCGTCATGCTCTCCCCGGCTTTCGTCTTTTGAGCGCTTCCATCTTCAGCGGCAGACCGAGAATGTTGATAAAGCCTGCGGCGTCTTTTTGGTCGTACTCTGTGCCCATCGTGAACCCGCCCATGCTGACGTCATAAAGCGAGTAAGGCGACTGACGATCGAGGACTCGCACCTGACCCCGGCAAAGACCGAGCGTCACCTCGCCCGTAACGCGGCGCTGAGTCACGGCGACGAAGCCGTCCAGGGCCTCGCGCAGTAGCGTGAACCACTGGCCGTTATAAACAAGCTCGGCGTATCGCAAGGCGACGTGCTGCTTGTAATGGAAAGTTTCGCGGTCGAGGCAGAGCGCTTCAAGCTCGTGGTGCGCGGCGTGCAGCAGCGTGCCTCCAGGCGTCTCGTAAGCTCCGTGGGATTTCATGCCCACAAAGCGGTTCTCAACCAGGTCTGTGCGGCCAACGCCGCTCGCGCTCGCAATTCCATTCAACATTTCCAGGAGGCGTCGGGGTGGTAGTTTTTTCCCGTTCACTGAAGCGGGAATGCCCCCTTCAAAGCCGATGCGCACCGCCGCTTCCCGTTCCGGAGCCTTGCGCGGATTTTTCGTCAGCTTCCATGCGTCCTCGGGCGGCTCGCCCAGCTTGGTCTCCAGCGGACCGCCCTCGTGGCTGAGGTGCCAGATATTCTGATCGCGGCTGTAAAGGTCCGTTTTCGTCACCGGCACGGGCACGCCGTGCTTGCGAGCATAATCGAGCGCGTCTTCACGCGACTTGATTTGCCATTCGCGCCAGGGAGCGATGACGCGCAAGTGCGGGGCCAGCGCCTTGTAAGTGAGCTCGAACCGAACCTGATCGTTGCCCTTGCCGGTGCAACCGTGCGCCACGGCGTCTGCGCCGCAGGCGAGCGCAACTTCCACCTGGCGTTTGGCGAGCACAGGCCGCGCAAGTGAGGTCCCGAGCAGATACTTGCCTTCGTAAATCGCTCCGGCCTGCACAGCTTTCCATAAGTAACCCGTAATAAATTCGTCGCGCAGGTCTTCCACGTACACGCGTTTTGCGCCGGTGCGCAGCGCCTTGGCGCGCAGTGCCTTGAAGTCGTCGCCCTGGCCAACATCGCCCGCCATTGCAATCACTTCGCAACCGTAGTTTTCGCGCAACCAGGGAATGATGACCGAAGTGTCGAGACCTCCTGAATAAGCTAGTACGACCCGCCGCAGTTTGGCAGGCTGATCGGTTAAAGATGAGGGCATACGAACGAAGTCTCCTTTATGGGTGCCCTGTGCGGCCCGGTCCTAACCGGCGAGCACCTCCTGGATTTTTTTTTGCACCCGCGCGGCCTGGCGCGATGCTGCGGTAGCAAGAAAGATGGTGTCATCACCGGCGACGCTGCCGAGAATCTCCGCCCACCCGGTGGAGTCCAGCGCCACGGCCACCGTGTGCGCGTTGCCGGGATGCGTTTTCACCACCACAAGATTCCCGGCTTGTCGCACCTCGCGAAGAAACTCCTTGAGGATGACAGCGAGCGTGGGTTGCGGCGGAGCAGACGGCCCGGCTGTTCCCGGGGCGCGGTAGCCTTCGCGCGTTTTGACGATGCCCAACTCCTCCATATCGCGCGAGACCGTCGCCTGCGTCACACTGATGCCGCGGCTGGCCAGCGCCCGCCGAAGATCCTTCTGCGTGTAAAGGCTCTGCGTGCGAATGATTTCCAGGATCTGATTGCGCCGGTAAAGATTATCCATGGGAGTCGCACAGGAGTTTATTAATGTACAGGATTTGCATGAGCGGGCACAATAGTTCGACAGGCCAGTTTCTTTCCCTCGCACCTCGTCTTGGCCCGGAAGACGACACTATAATTCGGAGCTTGAGGACCACCCATGACAGGAACGCCGATGAGGAGATGCAGGCTCCCACGAGCGGCTGGAGCTTCTATCGCCGCTTTGGCGCGGCACCCGCCGCCAGCCGCAGCAGCATTCGCGCGCGTTCAAGCTTGCTTGCCGATCACGGAGAGCACCGGGCACGGAGCGCTGCGAATCAGCCGCTCAGTAGTGGACCCGAACAGCATTGCGCCCAAGACGTTGCGCGGCGCCGCCCCGATAACCAGCAAGTCCGCGCCGGACTCTTTCACTTCCTGCAAAACCTGCTCGGCGGGCTTGCCATGGCGCACGACTTCTTTGATTGAGCACTGCTGCCGCACACCCTCAGGAACCCAATCGCAGAGGCTCTGCTTCGCTTGATCAACGGCGTGGCCGGCATCAAGGACGTGAACGACAATAAGCTCAGCTCCCAGCGTTTGCGATAGGATGACCGCATGTTCGAAAGCCACGCGTGCCAGGTGGCTGTAGTCAACGGGGCACAAGATGCGGTGCACGCGGCTGCCAGCAGGAAACGGCTTGAGCTGCGGCCCAAGCGTCAATATGGGAATGTTGATCTGCCTCAGCACGGTTTCCGTGACCGAGCCCAGGCGAATCTTGGCCAGCCCACTGCGTCCGTGGGTCGCCATGACGACCATGTCGGCGGCTGATTTGCGAGAAAAATCGAGAACCGCATCGGCGGGGTCTTCTTCGACGATCTCAAACGACCGCCGAATCCCGCTCGGGAGCTGTTTTTCTGCGAAATCCTGCAAATAGCTCCGAGCGTCCCGCATCCCACGGCGAAGCTGAGCCTTCAAAGCGGCCGTCTGCGCGGCCGTGAAATAAAGCGGCGCCTCGAACCTTTGCGCGTGGAGAGCAACGACCTCAGCGCCAAACGCGCTGGCAACTTGCCCCGCCACTCGCAACGCCAGCTCCGAGTGTGAGCTGAAATCGACCGGACACAAGATACGGCGGAGCTGAAACGTTTGCATAAAATGAGCTTCCTTCCCGAGGAGGGAGGCAGGCTACCTCGCCGCTTCCTCGATGATCTTGACCATGACCGCTTCAACTTCCTCCGCAACGCCCTTCAATTCGGGCGATTGGAACATCTCAATCATGGCAGTTGGGCGAATCGTCGCCAGTATTACTTCGTTGCCCTCGGGATATACCGAGATACGGCAAGGCAAAGCAGTCGAGATTTCCGGATTGGCTCCCAGCACCTTTTTGGCTTGTTGCGGATTGCAAACCTCGTAGATCAGGCACTCCCGGTCGAAATCAACGCCCTTTTCCTTCAGCTTTGCCTTCAGATCGTGAACGGCCATGACGCCAAACTTATTCTTCACCGCTGCATTCTCAAGGTCCCGCGCGACTTGAGAAATCGACTTCTTGGATTTGACTCGAACCAGCATCATCGTCTCCATTTTGTGCAGAGAATGTTCCCTTCACAGAGGTTCTGTTGCGACGCGCCCGGCGGCTTACGGCTTCACTCCCAGCTTGCGCAGGAATATCATCATCGGACACCAATTCGAAAACGCGGACTGGAACAGGTTCAGCCCCACAAAGGCGGTCAACAAATACCACGCAGGATTCACAAAATAGCCTAATCCTACCGAAACCAACACAAACGTACCGGCAATCAATCGAAGCCAACGGTGAATGTCCATCGGTTTTTCCTCCTTTTTCTGCAAAACTCCGGCTTACTGGGATGTCGTTTTCCGCTCGCCCTTCGCCAGCTCGCGCCGGGCGCTCATGTAATAGACAATCGGAACGGCAACTTGCGAGAGCAACGTCGAGGCAGCAGCTCCACCGATCAAGGAGATTGCCAGCCCTTTGAAGATGGGGTCAGGGAGTATCACCAGCGCCCCAACAACCACCGCAGCCGCTGTGAGAAGGATGGGGCGGAAGCGTACCGCCCCGGCGTCTATCACAGATTCCTCCAGCGGCATGCCCTGCGCCAAACGCAGTTCGACGAAGTCCACGATCAAGATGGAATTCCGGACGATGATTCCGGCCAGGGCGATGAACCCGATGATGGACGTTGCCGTAAAGAACGCTCCCATGAGGGCATGCAGCGGCAGGATGCCAACCAGCGTCAGGGGAATAGGCGCCATAATCACCAAGGGCACGATAAAGGATTGGAACCATCCGACCACTATTCCATAAATCAGGATCAGAGCCACCAGGAACGCGAAGCCAAGGTCGCGGAATACTTCGTAGGTGATTTGCCACTCGCCGTCCCATTTCATGGAATAGGTATTGGCCAGGAAGGGTTGTTGCGTCAGATAACGTTCCACGCTGGTTCCGTTGGGGGCTTTGATGTTATTCAGTCGCTTGGACATCCTGATCATTGCATAAACCGGGCTCTCTTCCCTCCCCGCCACATCGCCCGTGACGTACACCACCGGCTTGAGATTCTTTTGATAGATGGTCTGTTCGATCGTCGCGTCTTCCACACGGGTCAGTTCACTTAGAGGAACCAAGTTTCCGTTTCCGGAGATCACCCGGATGTCACCGAGGCTGTTGACGCTCGACCGCTGGGCGCGAGGAACCCGCAGGAAAATGTTCACGTCTTCGCGTTCGTCAGGAAGATGCGCGATTCCGACAACGTCGCCGTCCAGCGCCAGGTGCAGCGTCTGGGCGATCTGCTGAGTGGAAACGCCATTCAGCGCGGCCTTCTGCTTGTCGACGATAAACCGGAGTTTCCGTTGGGGCGCGTCAATGGTCGAGTCGACATCCACCACACCCGGCGTGGTCTTAAAGACATGAAGGATCTGGCGCGCCACGTCAATTTGCTTTCGGTAGTTCGGGCCATAGACTTCGGCAATCAAGGTTGCCATCACCGGGGGCCCTGGAGGTATTTCCGCGACTTTCAGCTTGGCGCCATACTTGAATCCGGTGGGATCGATCGCACGGCGCACGCGCTTGGCGATTGCGTGGCTCTGAGCGGAGCGATCGGATTTCGGGAGGAGATCGACATAGATTTCCGCGTCGGTCGGCCCGCTTCTAAGGAAATAGTGCCGGACCAGTCCGTTGAAATCATAGGGCGCGGCGATCCCAATGTACTCCACGTAATCGACCACTTCGGGTTCCCGAGCAATCCGACGTGCGATTTTTTGTGTTACCAAAGCCGTCTGTTCAAGGGTGGTTCCTTTTGGCATGTCGACAATCACCTGGAACTCGTCCTTGTTGTCGAAAGGGAGCATTTTGACCAGAACGACCTTTGCCAGCGGGAGAACCATAACGAGGAGCAGGAGAAAAACGACCCCTCCCAGGAAGAATAAGCGCCTTCTCCGGCTCTGAATCAGTGGCGTCACTATCCTTCGATAAACGCGCTGCAAACGGTCCGGTCCTCCGTCCTCCTCTTCATGTCCGCGAGGCTTTGCGTGCGCCAGGACTCGCAGCGCCGCCCAGGGAGAAACAACGAATGCCACCATTAATGAGAAAAGCATCGCCATGGACGCGCCGATGGGGATTGGACGCATGTAAGGGCCCATCAGACCCCGAACGAACGCCATCGGAAAGACGGCTGCAATCACCGTGAATGTAGCCAGAATCGTCGGGTTGCCGACTTCGTCGACTGCTTCGGCGGCAACATCGGCCAGGGGTCGTCCTTTGTTCTGGGGAAGGTGAAAATGACGCGCGATATTTTCAACAACGACGATGGCGTCGTCCACGAGTATGCCGATGGAAAAAATGAGGGCAAAAAGGGTCACCCGATTCAGCGTATAGCCGTAGATGTAGAACACAAAAAGCGCAAATGCCAGGGTGACAGGGACAGCCGCTAAGACCACAATTGAGGGCCGCCAGCCGAGGGCGAGAGCGATCAGTACCGTTACGGAAAGAGTCGCGATGAGCAGGTGTTCCAGCAGTTCATTTGATTTCTGTTCCGCCGAACGGCCGTAATTCCGTGTGATGGCAACATGCACGCCTTCAGGGATCACGTGGCCCTTGAGCTCGTTCACCATCTTTAGGACGCTGTCCGCTGTGGTGACTGCGTTGGTACCCTTGAGCTTCGATACGGACAACGTAACGGCAGGAAAGTTTCCGATGCGGCTGTGCATCCTGTCCTTGGTGGCTTTGCCGAAACCAAAAAGAACGTAGTCGGAAGTATCCGAAGGCCCGTCCTCGATGGCGGCGACGTCGCGCAGATAGACAGGACGGCCCTTCGACACCCCGATGACAACGCTGCCTACTTCGTCAGCCGTGCGCAGGAAATCGCCCGTTTCAACACGGTACTCCTGGTTGTCCGAGGCAAACTCTCCCGACTGAAGCTGCTGATTAGACTGATTCAGGATGGGAACGATGGCTGCCGGAGCAACTCCGTACGCCGCCATCTTTGCTGAATTGAGCAGCACCCTAATCTCGCGCTTCTGCCCGCCGAGGATCTTGGTTTCCGAAACATCCTGTACGGTCTGAACCTTCCGCTGGACTTCCGCAACGACCCTGCGTATCTGGTAGTCATCGTACCGATTGCTCCAGAAAGTGAGCGCCAGAATGGGCACGTCATAAATGGTTCGCGGTTTGATCAGAGGTTTCGTGGCACCCGGAGGAATCAGGTCAAAGTTTGAATAGAGCTTGTTGTAGAGCTTGACGATCGATTGTTCCTCATTTTGGCCGACCTTGAACCGGACAATCACCATGGTCTTGCCGGGGTACGACATGGCATAGACGTACTTGACTCCGGGAATTTCCCAGATCAGCCTTTCCATGGGTGTGGAGACGCGCCGTTCCACTTCTTTCGCGCTGGCGCCCGGCATGGAAACGAACACGTCCATCATGGGCACGACGATCTGCGGGTCTTCTTCCCGCGGCGTTTCGTAGATGGCGAAGATGCCCATCAAGATGGCAAAGAGCATCAGCAAGGGTGTCAGTTTCGAGTTGATAAAGTAACGGGCGACGCGGCCCGCCACTCCCAGCTTCCCCGGTTTCATTGCTCACCCACCTGCTCGCCGTCCTGGAGCTGGTCAACTTTTGTAACGGCCACCTGCTCACCCGCACTCAGGCCGGATAGAATTTCCACGCGACCGCCCGTCATGCGTCCCGTCTTCACCAGTCGAAATTCCAAGACACGGTTCTGATTCGCAACAAAAACCGCTTCTAGCTCGCCTCGCCGGACCACGGCGGTTCGCGGCACGAGCAGACTCTTGTCTACTCCCAATGGGAGGGACGCCTTTCCATATTCTCCTGAACGGCACCCGCAGTCTTGCGGCAAGTCTATTTTCACGACGAAGGTCCGGCTGGCGGGATCCGCTGCCGGAACGATCTCTGTCACCGACCCTTGGAATTCTCCTTTCCGCAGCGAAACAGCCACTTCCTGTCCAAGCCTTATGCTGCCCATGAGCTCTTCCGGGACGCTGACTTCAAGCCGGTAGCGCGCGTCCTCCACGGTCAGCACCGGCGTTCCTGGCATCACAACCGTTCCTGCATCAACCGCCTTCGTCACCACGACGCCAGTGAGCGGTGAAACGATGGTGGAGTAGCTGTAGAGCGTTTGTGCTGAAGACTGCTGAGACCTCGCTTGCTGTTGTTTCGCCTCGATCTGCTTCTTCTTGGCTTCAAGCGCCTGCTCATTCGCCAGCGCTGCCTTATAACGAGCTTGGGCGCCATCGAACTCCTGCGGGCTGATCGAACTTTTGGCAAGCAGGCCCTGGTAGCGCTTATAGGTTGCGGTTGCGAACTGAAGATTCGCCTGGGCAGCCTGCAAATCATGATCGATTTCGACCAAGCCTTGTGAAGCCTCTTCAACTCCAGCCTTGGCCATGCCTAGTTGCGCTAGAGGAGCGCGGTCATCAAGGACGGCAAGAACCTCGCCGCGCCTCACCCGGTCGCCGGGCTTGACCCGTATCTCGCGGACTGTTCCCGCGATTTGAGCGCTCAGCACACTGGTATTGACCGAGCTGACCGTTCCGACGGCGTCGATCATGGCGGGAAGCGACTGGAGGCGAACTGTCTGAAGCTGCACTCCGGTCACCACGCGCCGAGCGGGGCTCTTGGACTGCTGGCCACCATTGCAGGCCGCCAGCAAAAGACTCGCGGCCAGAACGGCGGAAAGCGAAATGTATAGGTTCCTTTTCATGATCTTGGTCTTCTCCATGGCGCGGCTCAGCACGCGCGCTATTTCAAAACCGCCGGTGAATCCGGCGAAAGCTCGCCGGTTGCCAGTTCCAGCGCGGCATAGCTCAGGCGGTAGTCGTAAACTGCATTCAGATAGTTGTTTTCCGCATTAGTTCGCGCGGTTTCCACTTGGAGGAGGCTCGTCATCGTAGCCAGGCCGGCTTCGTACCTGTTCCGAAGGATGCGGAGGCTCTCTTTGGCTTCCGAAACAGCACTGCGCGCCACCTGGACGCGCTGCTGGGCCGTAGTGAGGTTCAAGAACGCTTCTTTGACCTGGAGACGAACGGCGGAGCTGAACTGCGCCTGGAGCGCGACCGCCTGGCGCTCGCGAGCGTGTGCCTCGGCGAGCTTGGCGAATTTGCGGCCCCCGTCGAAGATATTGAAGGTTAATGTGGCTCCGGCGGCCCAGTTGTTCCCGCCACGCGTGGCAAACGTCTGATTGTCCAATGCCCAAGAACTGAAGAGGTTGACTTTGGGTTGAAATTCGGCGCGCGCCATGTGCATTCCGTTCACGGCCTCTTGCCGGCCCATCTGCGCGGCAAGATAATCCGGCCGCGTCATCAGGGCGCGCCTTTGCCGCTCTTCGAGCGAGCCCGGTTGAAATTGCGTCTCGGTTAAGTGCCCCTCAATGCGCGTTGGGGCCTCTTCAGGTAGTCCCATGGCGACGTTCAACGCTGCGTGCGCCACGGCCACGGCGTTTTGGGCGCTCAACAAATCCTGTTTCGCGTTGGCGAGTTGGACCTGTGCGCTCAGGAGGTCTGACGGAACGGCCACACCCTGCTGCGCGCGGGCTTGTGCGTCTTTCAGATCGGACTGCGCAGCCTCGACCGCGGAACGGGCCACGCGGACACCTTCCCGGGCCAAAAGCTCCTGGCTGTACGCGCTGATCACATCGAAAATCAACTGTTGTCGCGTGCGCGCATACTGATTACGGGCAATTTGACTTTTCAGCCGCGCATCCCGGATCATCCTCGATGTTTGCCCCGCATCGTAAAGAGGCATTGTGCCGGTGAACTGGGTCTCGAAATTGTCCAGAGGCAAAGGCGTGTTGAGAAAGTTCAGCGCGAAGTCCTGGGCACCGAATTGGCGCTGAGTAAGCAGAGTTCCAAATACGTAAACCGGATTGTTGCCCCGCGTAAAACCCTCGGAGAAATCGAAGTGCGGATAGCGGCCTGACTTTGCCTCCGCGATTCCTTCGCGAACGGCTTGTGCATAGGCGGCTGAGGCTTTAACCGTGGGGTTATTTTTCATGGCGACCTGAACGGCTTCTTGCAGGCTTAAAGGCTGATCGGCGGGCGTACTCTGCCCCCACAGGCACAACGACATCGTACTGGTCAAAAAGAAAACCACAGCAAGAATACGAGTTGGACTCATTGAGCCACCTCACCGGCCGCCTCCGGCACACTCTCCGCAATAATTTCATAAGTGATCGCGATCTCCGCGGAGCAGGAGAGCATGGCGCTAACCGAACAATACTTTGTTTCCGACAGGTGAATAGCTCGCTCCACGGCTTCGCGGTCGATCCGCCCGCGAAGGATGTGGTGGATCTTCACCTTCGTGAACACCTTCGGATACTCTTCGCGCTGCTCAGCGGTCACCGCCACCTCGTACCCGGTCACGTGCTGCCGCTTCTTGCGAAGAATGCCGATGACGTCGAACGCCGTGCAGCCGCCCAGCCCAAGAAGAACCAACTCAACGGGCCTCGGGCCCGTATTCCCGTCTTTCGTGTCGATAACCAGCGCGTGCCCCGAGCCTGCCTGCGCAATAAATTGCCTTCCTTCGCCCTCTACCGTCGCTAGCCGTATCTTCCCCGTCAGCAATTCCTAGTCCTCCTTAGTCCGGCTGATTCATGGATCGATTGACAACCGGGTGATTGAAGTCGCGTCCTCCGTCTCTCCCAAAGCTTGGTAGTCAATTCGTCCCTTAGTCGTTGTGATTCGCGTTATCGCTGTCGCCGTGCCTCAAGTCGAGGCCATCTCCCTCAGTTCGGCGCGGGCCTGCGCGGCGACGCTCCGGCAAACCAGATCGCAGAGTCTGAACACCAAGGGGTCTGAGATGAAATAGACCGTGCTCGTTCCTGACCGCCGCCTCGAAACCAGCCCCGCGTCAAACAACGCTTGGAGATGCCGGGAAATTGTTGGCTGGCTGATGCCAATCGCCTCAACAACCTCACTAACCGTTTTGGAGCCGCTTTCCAGCACCTGCAGGATGCGCAGGCGCTGGGGCTCACTGAGCGCTCTGAATCGGCGCGCCACCGGCTCGATCATCCTGTCATTCATCAAAAAGAGCCGCTTGCCGATAGATACTTCTATAGCCATATATACATATTGATGCTTTCACCAATCCCCGGTTACAGGCTCCGCCTCAAAATTAAGCTACTAGCTCACCCCCCTACCTGCTGTGATGCCGGTCACAGCGCCTGATCGGCTGCCAGCCCTATTTTCAAGTTAAACTGCGGGACGTTTGCAGCTGCTCGTGCAGCCGGTCGCAAGGCGATTGTCACACCGTCCGAAAGGAACGAAAGCGTATCGTATCAGGGAGGCTTACCCGAGCCTGGGTTTCTTAACAAAGTGCTTAAGGCCGCTGGGTCTCACGCAAACGCTGGGTGAGCTAGGCGCTGCCGTAAAAGGTGGAGATATGACCGAAGACAATGTGATCGTGGCAGTGCGAGATATGGAGCATGTGGACGATCTGGTGAAACTCGGATGCCAGATGGCAAGGGGCATGCGATGCCACCTCATCGTCTTGCACGTCGTTGAAATCCCGCCGGCGCTGCCTCTGGAAGCGCACGATGAGGTTTTTGACGCTCCCGCTCGCCAGATCCTTTCACGCGCTTCGCGAGTCGCGTCGGAAACCTGCGGCGAAAAAGTCTCCACGCACGTCGTGCGTAGCCGCTACGCTGGAGAAGCTATTGCGAATGAAGCGAGGAATCATAGCGCCCAACTAGTGATTCTTGGTTATCGACACAAAGCGCGATTCCAGGAAATTCTCCTCGGTTCAACCGTCCAGCACCTGGCGGAAAACGCGCCGTGCAGACTGATCGTCAGCATCATTCCGGCACCAAGGGCAGATAAGGCCTAAGAAAGATCGATCGTGGCGGCGAACCTGGAGCCATCCGGGCTAGGATCAACGCTAAAGCCGAGTTTCTGACAGACGCGCTGCATGGCGTAGTTTTCGGGCAAAATATCGGCCACGATGCGCTTGAGGCGCTCGTCGCGTCCAACTTGAAGAAGCCGCCGCAGCAATTCCGCACCGATCCCCCGCCGGTGGAAAGAGTCAGCCACCACCACAGCGACCTCGGCCTCATTGAGGCCATGCACCTTCGTCATGCGGCCTACGCCGATAATTGATTCCTCGCCCGCCTTACCGCCGCCCTGAACGGCCAAGAGAGCCATCTCGCGGTCATAATCAATGAAACAGATTCGCGTCAAGCGCTCGTGGGAAACTCGGAAGCCGAGGCTCAGCATGTGGAAGTAACGCATGTAGACCGTCGATTCCGACAGGGCCTTGTGAAATTTCACCATCAACGGCTCGTCTTCCGGGCGGATAGGCCGGATGGTGAGCTGAAGTCCGTCCTTCGCCGCCCAGGAAGCAGCGTATCGGCTGGGATACGGACGAATGGCGAGCTTCGGGGCTTGATCTTCACCGGTGTCCTTCGGGTACAGCACGGCGCGAGCATCGAGCGTGAGAATGCCATCCTCGGATGCGAGCAAAGGATTGATCTCAATTTCTTTAATCGAGTGGTTTTCAACGACAAGCTGGCTGAAACGCACCAGTAGTTCCTCGATCTCTTCAAGGTTCACCGCCTTGCGCCCGCGAACGCCCTTGAGCGCCTTATAGACCCGAGTCTGTTCCATCAGGCGGCGTGCCAGTGTCGTGTTGAGCGGCGGCAGCGCAAGCGCGTGGTCTTTGAATACCTCGACCAGTTGACCTCCCAGGCCAAAGAGCAGCACCGGTCCAAACTGCGGATCAACCACGCTGCCCACGATCAGCTCGTAACCACTGCGCGTCACCATGGACTGCACGGTGACACCCTGAAAGTGTTGGCGCCCGGCTTTCTGCGCCACCGACGATTCTATCCCGCGAAATGCGCTGCGGACGGCACCTTCGTCTTTCAAGTGAAGTCGCACGCCGCCCACGTCGGTCTTATGGGTGATAGTCTCAGAGAAGAGCTTCAGGACCACCGGAAAGCCAATCTCGCCCGCAACTTTGGCTGCATCGTCTTCACTCTTTGCCAAGCGGGTCTCAACGACGGGGATACCGTAAGCCTTGAGCAGCTCCTTGGTTTCGTGCTCTGTAAGAATGGTTCGGTCGGCTTTTTGGGCAGCCTCGACGAGTTTCGCTGCCGTTTCGACACCCTTTGCCGTCTCGCCGCCCGATACGAGCGCCGGCGTTTCGTATAAGCCGCGCAGGTTATACGTGTATCGCCACATGGAATGGAAAACGCGGGCTGCAGTGTCCGGATACGGAAAGGTTGGAATGTTGTGGCGGCTCAGAATGGCGTCGCCTGCACTCACCTGCGCGCCGCCCATCCAGCTCGCAAGGATTGGCTTTCGATCGATCTTCGCATAATCCTTCAATTGCTGAGCCGTCAGAGTGGGGTCGGACATTGCCTGCGGCGTGAAGATGACCAGCACGCCGTCGCTGTTTGGATCGCTGGCAACAATCTCAACCGCTTTGCAATACCGCTCCGGGCTGGCATCGCCAAGGACATCGACCGGGTTGTTATGGCTCCATTGGGGAGGAAGCAGTTGATTGAGAGCCTCGTAGGTCTCCTTGGACAATTCCGCCAACTCTCCACCCTCAGAGATGAGCGAATCGGTCGCCAGGACTCCGGGACCTCCGGCATTGGAAACAATGGTCAGGCGCGGACCTTTGGGCCGCGGTTGCTTGCTCAAGACCTCGGCCAAGTAGAAAAGTTCCGCAATGGTGCCGACGCGCAGCACCCCACATCGCCTGAAAGCCGCGTCAAGAACCTCGTCGCGCCCGGTCAGCGACCCGGTGTGTGACGCGGCCGCTTTTGCGGCAGCTTCCGTCCGCCCTGCCTTAATGACAATGATCGGCTTCGAGAGCGTCACCTGGCGGGCTGCAGAAATGAACGCTCGAGGGTCGCCGATGGACTCCATGTAAAGAATGATGCTTCTGGTCTGTGAGTCATTTCCCAGGTAGTCGATCAGGTCTCCCCAGCTCACATCGGCCATGGACCCGATCGAAATGAAGGCGCTAAAGCCCACGTTTTCCTGCAGGCTCCAGTCGAGGACCGCCGTGCAGAGCGCTCCGCTTTGGCTGATAAAGCCGACGCTTCCCGGCCGCGCCATGGCTGCCGCAAACGTGGCGTTAAGACCCGTCAGCGGACTCATCAGCCCCAAACAATTCGGTCCGATCACGCGCATCCTGCCGCGGCGCGCTCGCTCAAGAATTTCCTCCTCGAGCTTGGCGCCTTGCTCGCCGACTTCCTTGAACCCGGCAGAAATGATGATCGCGGCCTTGACACCCGCATCGACGCATTCACCGACCACCGCAGGAACCGCTGCGGCGGGAATGGCGATGACCGCAAGATCAACTTGTTCCGGGATCGACCCGATGGACGGATAACACTTGATTCCGAGGATGTTCGGGCGCTTCGGATTGACAGGAAAGATGGTGCCTCCGAATGGGTTACTAATGAGGTTCCAGATAACGGATCGGCCCACAGTGCTCTGCGACTCTGAAGCTCCAATCACAGCCACAGTGCGCGGCTTGAAAAAAGCATCCAGCGGATGCGGCCGTCCGTTCAGAATGTCGTGGACGGGTTCTATTACAGCTTTGAGAGTCGAACGCATCGTATCAGCTCGCAGGCCCTTTTCGAGGAAAGTTTGTATTTCACCCTTCTTGTATAGCTTGGCCCAAGAACCGTCGGGTTGATGTGATGAGACTCACATCCTGAGCGAGCTTCTCTCACACGATTAAGCATTGCAGAACATAGCGAAAAGCCGCCCTTGTAACGCCGGCGTCCCGACGCTTCCGCCATGCGGAGCCGGCAAAGCCTGCCCTGGAGTGGCACACGGTCCTTCGGCTCACCTATTATGGGTGAGAAGCACCGTTTCTGTCACCCCCGCGAAGCTTGTCCCCGCCAAAGCGAGGAGCGGGGTCCGGCCCTGGATTCCTCCTGCCTTGCGGGACGGAAATGGCCGGTACTGGTGATTTTCGACGGAACGCAGCGAGGGAATGCCGGGGCTACGGGAATTTTCACCAAAGATAGCCGTGCAGCAGGATGGTGCCCTCCAGCGGTTTCTTCTCCCGCTTTGGGCCGTTTAGCGCGTAGGCGAGGTGCGTTTCGTGTGCTACGAGTTGGTTAAAGGGCAATTGAAGGCAGCTAATGCGGCCTAGAGCTATTCCAAACCGCGTCTTCTCGTCTTCCCCTAGAAACCGGACCGCGGGCGGCTCGCTACGCGTCAGCGAATAAAGGTAATGCCACCTCGCCCTAGTTGCGTCTGGGACCAACTCGCGCCGGCATCCACTGGCGTAGACGTGAATCTGCGGCGTGGAGGCGTGCCGCGCGCCGAGCTTTTCCTTTCCCCACGCGCGCAGACGGTTCAGAAATGCAAGCACTAAATCGCGGGTGAAGACTTGATCGGCTGTTGCCAGCAGGAAAGTGTAAGTGCCGGGGGAGCTAACCTGCCTCAAAAGCCCGCCGATCTCGTCCTTCGCCGATAGTGTGCGTTCGAATTGCTCCCAGAGCGTGTCGGCACGCTCAAAAAACTCTGCTTCCAAGAGGGGACTGCGGGCCACAATTTCTGTTTTCACCGGTTTTCCACGAACCCGGACCCTGGGCTGGGCTTACCTCGCCTGCGGGATGTATCCTGGCCGGTCTGGAGGGAGACTCGTTTAGTGCACTCTCGATTTCCTGCTGAAAAAAGGGAAGGGTGCGCGCACCGGTAATGGCAAGACCTTCGATTCGTCCTCCGTCAACACGGCCAATCACAAACGCGGGCGTGCCATGGATATCGAGAGCCGCCGCGTCCTGCCGGTCGGCCTGAATCTGCTGCTTGTATTTGCCCTTGCTCAAACAGGATTGAAATTCCTTCACGTTGAGCCCAAGGCCTCTCGCGTGCTGCAACAAAACGTCGGGAGCCGGAGGAACCTGGTCTTCGAGCACAGCATCGCGAAACTGCCAGAACTTGCCCTGGTCGCCTGCACAGCGCGCCGCCTCCGCCGCTTCCATCGCGTAGGGATGCATCGGGAGGGGCAGGTCGCGCGCGACGAAGCGGAGCTTGCCCGTGTCGATGTAATCCTTCTTCAGCTCGGCAAATGTGCTGGTCTCGAACCGCCGGCAGAAAGGGCACTGCAGGTCCGCGAATTCGACCATCGTCACGGGCGCGTCCGCGCTGCCGAGCGCGTGCCAGCCGGATTGAATCTGCATTTTGACGGGATGGGGGGCTCGAGCTTGCCGGGCGAGCATTCCCGGCTGCGCGCCTCTTTGCAGCAATAGCCGAATGGCGCGCAACTCTCTGAGGATGGCCGCGCCCTGCGCTCGAGTCATTGGAGCGTTCGGATTCGCCGCCTCGGTGGCAGCATTCGGCCGCCCTGTGGCGGGGGCTTGCGGGCCTGGGCACGCCGCAACGCCGATACCTGCGACTGCCGCCGGCCACGCTCCGCACAGCCCGACTGTGGCAACTGCGATGATAAGCGCAGAATGACAGCCTTCCCGAATGCCTCTCATAGCACAAGCCCCTTGCACTCAGCGTCCGCCATCGAGCTGAAGTCCACTCCATCCGATTCCAGCTTTTCCTGAATCGGATCTGCCCACTCTATCGCGCGGTCCGCTTCCGCGCCGAAGCGCGTTTCCCAATCCGCGCGATCGTTCCGGCGCGTGACGGCATCGTAGGTTACGCCAGGAAACTTCGCATGATGGCTGAGGACCGGATCGGCCAGAATCTCTTCCAGCCGGCTTTCCTCAAGTGGAAGGCCGAAAAACGCCGCCACCTTCTTGAGCGCGTCGCCCGGGTTTTCGGAAACTTCTTCGCCATCCATCAGCAGCAGACGTTCCGGCTCCGCCTGCTTTCGAAATCGATCCCACAGCGCAGCCGTCACCAGCCACACGTAGGCAGCCTTCTGCGCGTCATCCAATTCCGGCACGTTGACTTCGCTCAAAGCCGGAAACAGCGTTAATGTTTTGTGCCAGAAGTTCGCCCGCCTCCGCGTCCACTTCTTCCGGTTTTCGAGCTTCAGGACGGACAGAATAAACGTCCTGAGTCCCACCGAAAGCAGCACCGCCTTCGAGCGCGGATCGTTCGCAAGGATCACGTCCCCCATCGTGTTGCACACGTCGGCGGCCTTCACAATCACCGTCTGACCCGGCTCGAAGGTTCGCGTCAGCAGCCGCATGCCCAGCGCCGCCCACGTCCGCCATTCCTCTTCGCGTTCCGCGTCGGACAGCGATCCTCTCCCTTGGGGAGAGGATGCCGGAGGTACGACGGCGGGTGAGGGGTCGCTTTCCTCGTTCTCGCCCTTCGCGTGCTGAGGCCGGTAGCGCAGCATGGCGAGCTGGCCGAGCACGCTTGGCTCCTTCAGCACCAGGCAGTTCGGCACGCGGTCGAGTAGCCGCGCCAGTAGCGTGGAACAGCAGAATGCCGAAATGAAGATGTAATGCGACGGCGCGCCGCCAATAGGAAGGCTTAGGTCGTGGAGGAGCACGTCGTCCAGGTTGAAGCCGTAACGCTCCTCGCTCATGGACGCGAATTTCGGCGTCAGGAAGCCGGCACGGCGATACGTCTCCCGATCAATCTCCGCAAACCAGATCAGCCGCCGGCATAAATCCACCTGAGCCGGGTAGTACGAGCAGGAGGACAGAACGGAATCGAGATCGAGGTTTGCCATAGCACACCGGTTCCCGGTTCAGAGCGTGCAACTGGCCGGGCAGGTGCCGTGACCGCAGGTCACGCAGTCGGAGCCGGGCTCAAAGTTCTGGCACGGAACCGTCCAGCACGTACTCCTACAAAAGTGGTCGCAGCACGTTGTCGTCCCAAGTGAGAGGCAGCAGGCCCTGCCAGCCGTGTCAGTGCAAGCGGGACAGTACGAGCCTGAGGCAGCCATGGCCACGTAGGCACCTGCGGCCAGCGGAAGCGCGACGGGAGCAAGGGAGGCGCGGACTAGGCGCACGTAGGGCTTCCGCACCATCACTTCGACGCCTAAGGTATTTTTCCCTCTGATTCCAGTCACGAGCCGCGAATGCACCCCTTGGTAGTGCCTGCTGGTCTTCATCGTTCCAAGCGGCCACGCCTGGGAGACCGTGAAGAACACCGACATGCACGCGAGCATCAGCTTTTCTTTGCACCTCAGAACCCTGGCCATCATTCACCTCCAAGCCTTCTTCTGCACAACCACCTGCCGTATGCTCCCTGCTTCTCTCAAATTTTCACTTGCACCAGACCACTGCAAATCAATCACTGGCCGCTGGACTGCTTGGTGACCGACGGAGACCCCGCTGGCATATGGCGCGCGTCATGCAAGTTGCGGGCTGATTGAGGCAGCGTTGGCCTCTCTCCCTCAGCCAGTCTCAGTCTTTGCACGGCCAAGTTCGTTGGATTTGGCCCAGCAGCGCGTCCAAGCCGCGGTCCATCATCTGCCCGGAGGCGAGCGGCACGACGTGTCGTCGCCGAAGCCTACTTGACGACGGTCACGGTAACTGTGTTCGATCTGACAAGGCCCCTGGGCATGTGCGGCCCGCGATAGTAAGGTTCGGCGATCCAGATCTTGTATTTGCCCGGCCAGCTAAGGTCGTAGACATGGCTAATGTTCACCTCGTCCGTCAAGGATTGGCCCGGCTGCAATCCCATGCCGTGGCCCGTCCCTACGCGGAGGATGGTTTTGCCCTTGGGCGGAGGAGGAGGAACCCAGGGCGGAGCCGGCCGCCCCCGCTCGTCGAGGACATGGACCCGATAGATCTTCTCGACGTCGTAGCCCCCCTGGCTTACGGGGACACTAAAGCCGTGGTCCGATGTGTTCGTTACGATCACGCGCAAGACTAGTGGCTTTCCCGCCTTCATCGGCTGCATTGGGGCCTCAAGGGTCAGAGTGAAGGGCTCCTTTTGATGAGGCGCGCCGGCTGCGGCGCTTCGCGCGCCCAGCGGCCACGCCCGCGCCACCGAAAAGAACAGCGCGGCGAAAGTAATCATCAGCGTCTCTTGCCACTTCCGAATCCTGGCCATTTTTCACCTCCTGGCGAGAACCCGCTGGTGGCGCCGTCCCCAGCGCCAGAGGCCGCCGGTCAATAGACCGGCGCTGCAGCGGACTTCGTTCACCGACTGCCTTTCGGATGCGCAGCCGGTTGTGCACTAACTTCGGCCTTCGACCAAAAAACCCAGTGGACCTCCGGCACGTCATTGCCTTTCACCACCAGCGTTGGCGCCGACAGCTTGTCGCCCTTGATGCGCGCTGAAAAAATCTCGTCGTTCACCCGATACAGCACCAAGCCGTCCTTGCGGACATCCAGAACCTCGCTGTCCTGCTGGCCCGTATCAATGGTGATCTTCCGCCCGTCAACCAAGTTCTGCAGCAGCAGCTTGCCTGGCATGTACGTCTTCGTTCCGTATAGCCCCATAATCTGCGGGAAATCGCTCGTCTCATAGGCGTAAGGGGGCAAGGTCCTTTCGTTCTTGAGCCCCGGACTCTCTTTCCCGGTGGGATTGGGCTCCTCAACCGTTGTCGCCAGCCACGATCCGAAGACCCTTGGCCACAGCCTTATAAAGGGTGAATCAATCACTCGCCAGCGCCCAGTAGCCTTGTTTTGGACGTAGACAGGGACCGGCCACTGCTTCGAATAAAACGGGAACGCGGCGAAGGCAAAGTAGCGCTCGGTGTCCGCGACAATGGCCACATCTCGGACCGTGACCTGGTGCCACCCCGCTTTGTCCCCTACGGTGCTGCTGTGGGCGCCCACCGAAGGCGGGAGGCGCGGGGGGACAGCGCCGACGGTGCCGACACTCTCAGCGGGGCCAGAGCCGCGCGCAAGCTTCCCCTTCACAGCGGCGCCGCCGGAGGGCCGGGCCAGATCCGGCAGCACTACCTCGCCACCTGCAATGTTCCCCTCGGGGATGACTGCGGCCCGGGGCGTGACGGGCGTTCCCCGGTAGCGGAACCAGCGATACAGACTCCATTGCCCCTTCGAGATCCCCGGGCTAGCGGTCGGGCTCCCGGCCACCGCGAAAAGCTTCCAGCAGTTGTCGTTGCACCACTCGGTGTACACAGCGCTCGACGGACGCCCGGGCGGGGCGACAATGCCCCACGCGGTCTCGTACATGACGCCGAAGTTGCCCTTCACGGTGTCGACGCCTTCCGGGTTGCTCTCGTGGATCACGCTCAGAACGTTTTGCCACTGGTTCATGACGTATAGCCGTCCCTCGAGATCGCCCCGCACATCAAAAAGGCCCTGTTTCTTCGAGAAGATCTGCCGCACTGTCTCAAGACGCCCGTTAGGGCCGACGGCGTACAACGTGACGGGGTACGAATCCGTCTCATTTTGCAGCGGAGTGCCTGCAAGCAAATAGAGATTCGATTTAGGGGGCTGGGCAGTCGTCAGACTTGCCATGAGAAATGCGGCTAGCACGAGTGCTGCTGTCGCACTTGTTATTCGACCCACGATGCCTCCGCGTACGGTCCTAACTAACCGGTCCCCATGCCGTCCAATCAGGCTGCTTCAGTAATATGGTGCGTTACACACGTCCCCAACATAGCTGCCATACTCTCCCGGAGGAGGACTTTGCAGGATATTGAAACTCCAGGTGTTGGCAGGCTCACCAGGCTTATTCCAGACGATGTAGTAGCCCGCTGGAAACTTACCCGGCACCCCCCCAGTTCCATTGTAATCAGTTATCCACTCCGCATCTCTATAGGCACTCGGCTGGCTTGCCGTCAGTTGAGCACCGTCGAAGGAGGGGCAATCAGGCAAATTGGACGGGTGGTTGCCGGCATTACAGCCGGACTGGTTCATCGGCCGGCTTTCGGCTCTGCAACCGGTCGGGCGCTAACCTTGGCCTTCGACCAAAAAACCCAGTGGACCTCCGGCACGTCCTCACCTTTCACGACCAGCGTTGGCGCAGACAGCTTGTCTCCCTCGATTTGGGCTGAAAGAATCTCATCATTCATGCGGTACAGCACCAAGCCGTCCTTGCGGACATCCAGAACCTCGCTGTCCTGCTGGCCCGTATCAATGGTGATCATGATGGTCTTCGACCACGCAATCAGTGTTGCGAATTCCTGCAAGGACTGTGGCTTTCCCTACATGGCATACGAAGGTCGAGGAGAGGCGTTGACGGCGCTCGGCAAAACTGACGATGCGCGCTCCACTCTCACCAAGAGTCTTAACACGGCGCGGCGAGAGCAACGCCAGGGGCACGAAGCGCAAACCCTGATCTTTCTTGGAAAGCTGTCTCTCAAGACTGGCGACGAGACGGAAGCAATCAACGAAATGGAGGAAGCAGCCGCCATCGCAGGAAAATTCAACTATTACCAACTGGACGAGGATGACCTATTCGAGCTGGCGAACATTTACGAAAAGCGCGGGGGACTTGCTAAGGCTGCGCAGCGTCTCGCGGCCGCTCGTGACGCGAGCATGCGGTTAGGCGACCGCTACAGCCTGCCACGCGACCTTACAGCCCTGGCGCGGCTTGAATTGCGTTTGGGGAAAATTCAGAAAGCAGAGAGCCTCTATGATGAGGCCGAAGACATCATTGATGCCCTTGTGATGAACGCACCAGGTCCGTATTCCGGCGGCTCGTTCGTGGATGAAGCGAGCGCCACTTACCTGGGCGATTTCGAACTTGCGGCGCAAACAAACAATATCAATCGTGCGTTCCGTGCCCTCGAACGGGCGCGCGGAAGAACGATTCAAGACGCTTTGGAAAGAAGGTCTCCGACTAAGGGGCCGAATACTCCCGCCTACCAGGAAGCTGAAAACGCCATCTCAGCCGTTCAATTGAAGCTGATGCGCTCGGAGGATGCGAGTGAACGCGCGCAGTTGCTTGTGGATTTAGAGTATCGAGAACAAGAGCTGGCTTACCTGAACGATATCACCCTGCCCCGAGCGCCAATGAGATTATGGCAGCCAGTCCCGCTTCGAGTAGTTCAGGCTTCGCTCGCGCCGGATGAGGTGATCTTGGAGTATGTGCTTGACGACCCGCACTCATTTTGCCTTTCCATTGCTCGGAATGCCGTCGGCATCACCAAATTGAATGCGGGACGGCAGCAGATAGAGGCACTCACAAGCCAGTATCTTTCACGGGTCAAGGCCTTGAAGCCAGCATCGAATTTAGCCAAAGAGCTTTATTCGATCCTGATCGCACCCATTCCGGCGGTTGCTGGGAAAACTCACTTCATCATCGTTCCAGACGGCACGCTCTATCTTCTTCCTTTCGATGCCTTGGAATATCCCAGCGGGAACTACCTTGTGCAGTCGGTCGACGTAACATACGTGCCTTCAGCGTCGGTGCGCCAGATCCTTATAGATCGAAAACGCGGCCGTCCGCCAACCCGCACATTCTTGGGTCTTGGGGATGTTGCTTACAGCCCATCCCATTCCGGTTCTATCAAGGGACGAATCATGCGCGGGCTTTACGACCTCGAAGGCATCCATCAGCTCAGAAATCTTCCTGGAAGTAAGCAGGAGGTGCTTAACGCGGATAAGGCGTTGGGCGGACCGGGCAGCGTGATGCTACTTGGCTCGAAAGCGACGCTCACGGCATTGGAGGCCGAGCCTCTGGGTGACTTCAGCGTCATGCATCTTGCGGTTCACTCAATCGCCAGCACGGAATTTCCGACTCGATCTGCCCTTGTGCTGGGCCGAAGTCCGGGCTCGGACCAGGACGGACTGCTTCAGGAGTGGCAGATAATCGATTTGTCCCTAAATGCCGATCTCGTGACGCTTTCAGCGTGCGATACTGGAGTGGGCAAGCTCGAAGGAGAAGAAGGGGTCACCGACCTCGCTGATGCTTTTCTGTTCGCCGGAGCGAAGTCGGTTGTTGCGAGCCTCTGGGGAAGCGATGACGAGTACACCGCTGCCTTAATGCAACAATTTTATCGGCATCTGGCGCAGCACGAGGACAAAGACGTCGCCTTGCGGCAGGCAAAGCTCGACCTGATTCGAGAGTACGGCGGCGACGCACCGCCGTTTTATTGGGCAGGATTTATCTTGGAAGGAGAAGGGTCATCGCCGGTAACCATCCCATGAACCTCACTCGCCCCGAACGCGAAAATATATTCCAGAAAGTCGTCGCTCTGGTGGACAAGAAGCATTTCAAGCCAGACCTGAACGGCGTGAACTGGCACGCTGTCGTCGAAGAGAGGCGTGCTCGCGTCCTTGACAGCGAGACGCCGGAGCAATTCGAACGCGAAATGCAAGAGATGGTCACGCAGTTAAAGACCAGCCACACCGGGTTCTTCCATCAGAGTGCGCGGACAATTCCGGCGCGCCTTTCGATTAACGCGACATTCGACAAATGCGATGTATCCGGCGCTGAGCGCTGGATGTTTCTGGACGTCCACGAAGGGGGACCGGCGCACAACGCAGGCCTGGAGCCAGGTGACGTGCTGATTGCAGTGAGTGAAGAGGATATACGACCGCCGAAGCAGCCAGTTTTCAAGATGGGCCAGGCCACGCGGATCACTGTTCTCAAGCGTAATGGCAAGGAAGCGTCGCTGGATTTGAATGTCCCTTCGCCGAAAATGAAGAAGCACCCCGTCAATACTCCGCAGGCCGTCGTGTTCCGAAGACTTGACGATGGAATTGGCCTGCTGCGCGTGACGATGTTCCCAGGAATCGTGGGCATAGACTTCGCCCGCGACATTGATCGCGCGGTTCGAGAGTTGCAGTGCGACCGGCTGATCGTGGACATGCGAGGGAACACTGGCGGCGGCATTGGCGGCCTGCGGTTGATGAGTTACCTCACTCCCGAAAAGAAGCCCATCGGATACAGCCTGTCCCGCGCGAGGGCCGAAAAAGGATTCAAAAAGGAAGCACTGCCCCGCTTTGGGAAAATCCCCCACTCCAAGCTTGCCCTGATATGGCTTGCTTTGCGCTATGCGCGCGTCGCGGGCTCAGTCGCAGTGGTTACCGAAGGACTCGGGCCACAACCTTTCCACGGGCGGGTGGTGATGCTCGTAAATCATCACTCGGCGAGCGCGCGGACATGAAGCGACCTGAGCAAGGTTCCCTCACTCTCGTCCGTCATTAGGACCTCGACCTGGCCTTTGGGAAGGTTCTTGATGTGGAAGTCGGCCGCGCGGGTTTCGAGCTGCTCAGTTTCGACCACGCGGCCGGTGGCCTCGAACCGCTCGTACCCGAACATTCGCCAGCCACGAAGCGAAACGCTCCGCCGGGGGACGCGATGCAACGCCGAGGCTTGGAGGAAGTAGCGCGCCGTTTCTTCGTTCTGGGTCTTGAAGACGATGGTGGTGTTCGGAGCTGAGGTCACGTCTTCTTTGAAGCCTTTGCCCACGCGCAGCAATTGCGGGATGCTCTGCATGGAGAAGAGGAAGGCAGTGTTCGTGCCCCGCGCGGTGTTCAAGATGTGGGCGAAGTTCTGGTAGCCGAACGGCGCAAACTCATCCAGGATCACGCTGAAGAGCGGGCCGCGACTCCCTCGGCTATCTCTGACATCTCCCGGGTCTTGGGGCATGGCCTTCTCGTATCGCTTTCCGACGACTAGTTGGAGATTTTGCAGGAGCATCTTGCCCAGGGCGCGGACGGGCTCGGTATTCTTGTTGACGTTCAGGCTGACGAATAGGATCAAGTTCTGGTCAATGACATCATCGAGCGACAGCAGGTCTTCGTAAGGACCGGTGATAATTGACAGCTCGTCGTCGAGGAACGTCATGCACTCGTTAAGCAGCCCCTGGATCTTCGGCACACGCTCGCGGTCTTGGAGCGACTGGTAGAGGTTTTTGACCGACATATCGAAGTTGAGCTTGCGCTGGCCTGAAACCGAACGGTCGCGGGTGATTAAATTCCGCGCTTTGTCCACCTGCTCCTTCAGAACCTCCTCGTCGAGCGCCATCACCAGGACGTCGTAGAAATTGAACTTCGCGCCCGTATAGACGAGCACGCGCACGATATCGGCCAGGTAGTTCAGCTGGTGCTTGGCGAAGAATTCGTCATGGAGGTTGAATGAGCCGAAGACCATATTGACCACGGCCATGTAGTCTTCGTGGGAGCAATGGAACGGGTTATAGAGGAACGAGATATCGGGGCGCGCGGGGTTGAGAACTCGAAGCTGGTGCATCCGGCCGGCGTGGTGGATGTGGGGCAGGAGGTCGTAGAAGAATTCCATGTCGCCCTTGCCGTCAAAGATGACCATCGGAATCTGGCGTAGGCCATCCGGGGTCTCGATGGTTCGTGCGAGGTCTTGGCTGATGATGTTTTTGAGAAGGGTTGTCTTGCCCGTGCCGGTCATACCGAGGACGATCCCCTGCATCACCCGGATGCGGTCGGGCCAGAGGAACGGCCGGCCGTGAACGTCATAGCCGAGGACAACGGAGTTTTCAGCCCAAGCTTTCTTGCAGTGCTTCATGTCAGGAATGGGCTTGAGGGCCAGTGGTGGATGCGGCCACTGGTTTTCTCGCCTCGACTTTGCGGTTGCGGGATACCAGACGGCAAAGAAGCTGCCGAGTCCCAGAATGACGACACCCCCGCAGATCTCCGTCATCTGGGAGCCGGTGAAATGGAAGGCGTGCGTGCCGACATAACAAAGGATAAGCAGGAGAGCGGCGAAGGCGAAGACGAAGATAATTTCCGGGCTAATATCGAGCGGCGGCGAATTGCGAGGTGTATCCCAAGCAGGTTTCATGACAGCAACTCCTTTAGGAAAGCGGCGATAACGGCGAGAAGCGCCAGGAGGATTGGCACTAACACTGCGAACGCTAAACCCCAACTTTGAACAGGAATCTGCGAATATTCGGTGCAGTAGGGACCGACGAGGGTGGGGACCAAGGCAAGGAAGACATCCTTCGAGATTAGGAATAATGACCACAGCAGCAGGCCGGACATCATGCAAAAAAGAACGACAAACCGCAGGGTGGAGTGGGTTTCTCTTTCTTCGGCTTCAATCATCCCTTCATCTCGCCAGGCTGAAGTACCCAAACCACGCGCAAGCAATCAGCAGGAACAACACGACCGCGGCAAAGCCTTTCTTCACTTTTCGCGGTTCCCAGGGCTTGAAGGGATTGGGAGGATCGGAGGCAATATCGAGAAGCATTTTGCGGAAGCCAATGTCGGGCCGGTGCTTGAAATACTCAACGAAAAGATCGCGTGAACCCGGCTGCGGAACTTCGATCTTTGCATCTCGCCGCTTTGCCATAAGCCAGCCACATCCTTCCGTCACAGAACAAGCGTCGCTGTAACGACGCCCCTGCCATCCGGGCCAAATTCAAATCGGAGAACTCTCGGCGTTTGCGGAGAGGGCGCAAGCTTTACCTCCACGACTCCCGAAGTAGCGTCGCCGGGAACAATTTTGGCTGACTGCATTTTCCCGCCAACCACCTGCAAGGGAGTCCAAGTCCGAAAGGTGAGCCTCTCCGCCTCCCGTTCGCTCAACTGTGTGTCTTCCCGGCCGACGAGTGACTGGAACGAGCGGGCGCCGCTCAAAAGCACCACCTTCGGCGCGCGGAGATAGAATGCGCCGCGCGTATCGTTGCGGATCTTGTAACGGATAAAAAGCGTGTCCTTGTGCTCGAACAGATCGCTGATGGTGACATTCACCCGGTTCTTGACGGGCTTCAGTTGTTCGTCCAGGACCGGGTGCCCTTCGAGCATCGAATTCATTTCAGAGAAGGTGCCGGATGGGTCACTCACCATATTGTTCGAGCTTGACAGTTTGGGTTTTTGCTCTGCCGCGTTCGAAGCCGTCGCGGGTTTCGGATGGTCAATCGCGAAGTCCATGCTCCCGACCGGCCCGGCGGGATCAAGTTCATAATTAACCCGACCAGTTCGTGTCCAAATGAAAAGGTTTGTTGACTGGTCCGGTTCCGTTGGTTCGACGAAGACTTTGTTTCCTCGCCATTCGACCTTGAAAGCGTCGCTCCCGGTTGCGACGGTCACCACCGGCTCACCGGCTTCGATGACCGTCAGGTGATTGAGGGCGGTGTGCACCTGAATTACCTGGTTTCGATTCGGCGCTTCGGTCACGATCTTTTGCGCCCAGGACGGGGCTGCGACAGCCAGAAGAAGTAATCCGATCAAAGAACGCACCATGTTTTGTTCCTCCCTTTCATTCGTCAAGAGTCCCAGGAGGCTCATTTCTGAGCCTCCCGGGGAAGTGCATCAGTTGGCCTTACGCACCGGGACGGCGGGCCGCTGGGCAGTGCCGGGCATGACCAGCATGCCGTCTCGGATTTCGCTTTGGCCGGGAATGACCTTGAACGGCCGTACCTTTTCGAGCAAAACCGGCCGTCCGTCTTTCGAGTCCATGTAAAGGTTGCCGTCCTCAGTGATGTGGAAATAGAGGATGCGCCTTTCATGGGATTCACCGTCGGGTCCTTCAAATCGGCTCACTAGGAACACCTCCCCGTCCTGGCCGATTTCGACTTCTCCTTCCGCCAAGTCGGGAACGCGAACCATGATGGGCCGACCGCCCGTGCGTTCCACGATCCCGTCCACGAGTTCCTGCGGAAAGGCGTAGAACACAATCGATCCGACCCCCTGGCCCTGACAGACCTTCGAGTGCAAAGCCTGGAGCCAGCCGCGCCGGTTTTCGGTCTTCTTCTCAGCCCACTTGCGGACAAGCGAAATGACGCATTTCATCTCCTCGCGGGACTTTTCCCGTTCGTAGAGGCGAAGCGCCCCTCGCGCCTGCTTGAGCCTGAAGATGGCCTCTTTCCGCTTCCGTGCGTTGTCCTTTACGCGCTCGAATTCGGCTTCAGCCTGCTTCGCGGCCTCGACGTAGGCTTCGTGTTTCTTGCGGACACGCCCCAGCATGCGGGCGTAAATCCGGTTGAGTTTGGTGACTTCCCCGAACATCGCTTCCGTGAACTCGCCCCCGGCGACCAGTCCACCGAAGGATGAAAGGAGAAGGGTTTCTTCTTTCGACAGGAAGGAATGGATTTCCTTCCGGACGGAGTTGTAGAGTTCTCCGACGACATCGCTTTGGGCGAGGCCGTCGAAGTGAAGCGGCAGCTCGTCAATTCGTCGGGCGAGTTTGCACTTGAGCCAAGGCGCCGCAGTCCCGACTTCCTTGCGGATTGCGGCAATCCGCTCCCGGTCTGGCTCTGTCCCGTGCTTCAGTTGATCGAGAGCAGCCTGAAGCTGGAAAGCAAGCTCTTCCACAAGGTCTCCCCGGCCAGCCGCCATGGCGCTGGTCTTGAGGTCCGTGATCGAGCCAATGGAGTTGCCTTTGGCGGCCATGACTGCAACCTGGGGCAGGTTCCACCACGGTGAGCGCTTCTTCGAGAGTTTCTGTTTCTGGTTCGAGAGGCGCTCTTTGTACTTAAAGCGGTCGTCAATCCAGCGGGGGAATTTCTCCGACTCAACTACGCAGATGTAGTCGAAGTCGTAGTCCCCACCGTTTCGCCGGGCGGTTCCCGAATGCATCGTGAAGGTCCCGCGCAGGCGAAGCTGAGATTCAACGATCTGGTCGAGGGCCTCCTGCCCTGTCATGGTCGAGCCGGCCTTGCGGAGGTGTTCCATGAGGAGGGCAAGCGTTTCTTCGACAGTGATTCGGGTGATGGGTAGGAGGTCTTCCTTGGTCCGAATTGGATACCGTACCGAGAGCATCCGGTTCGAGGCCAAGCTGACCAAACCGTAGTCCGGTGGAATCCAGTCAGAGCCAGAAATTACCTCCCCGTTGTGCTCCACCAGGAAGCCGTCGTCCGCAAGCGCGAATGCCGGCAGACGCAAACCTCCCGCGGTTGAGACTTTGTAGGCCCAGCGGGTCAGAAGGCGATCGAGCTGAGAATGGATCCATGGGTGTTTGAGCATGTACCCCGAGGGGTCGGCCTTGAGCACAGCTTCGACAATCGTGTGCTCAATGCCGGTGTGCTCGGAATCGAGGCTTTGGTCGTCATCTTCGCCGATGACGGCTTGGGCTTCCGAAGTCCCCAACAGCTCGAACAGGGCTTCGAAATTCCGCCCTTCAAAAGCCGCTCGAACCTTTTCGATTTCGTTGAGCGCGTAAGGTTTGATCTCAAGTTCAATCGAATCGGCCGGAGCGTGCTCAACGAGCGTGTAGCTTGCCCGGAATTCCAGGTTCCGAGAAACTTCGCGAATACCGAGAACGACCGGGCCGCGGAATGAGCGGGCTGAGCCGGTAAGCCACCTGATAATCGCCGGCTTGCCCTTGTATTCCGGTTTGACTGAGGATGCCGGCAGGATAATATCGGCATCGAGAGGTCTGGCTACCGCATCCGTCATCACCTTGAACGAGCCTTTGGCTTGCGTCCGTTCGAAAGCGAGGCGGAATTGGTAGAAGGCTTGAGGTGGGATCACATGGCGGCGGACGGTTCTCTCTGCCGACCGTGCGATCTCGATTTCAGGAAGGTTGGGATGGATCCTCCGAAGACGCTCAATTTCCCGCTTGAGCAGGCTTGCCTTTTGAGCAATCTGCAATTCACGGAATAGCGACTCTGAAATCCAGCCGCGACAATCGTTTGTTCCAAGTTCGTGGTCTTCGACGACAAGGACCCGGCAATCCGATTTCTCGATGCGAACGATGCAATCTGAAACCAGAATGCCAAAATAGGTCATTGCCGCTTCGGGCCAGCTTCCAAAGCGCGAAGCGATCTCCCGCTCGTGCTTGGGCTCGACGGCGTAGAACTTCCCGTTCTTCGCCGACCCGCTTGCACCGATCAGCGCGAACTTCTGTCTTTCCCACTCTAGCCTTACGAGCGCCTGTTCAACTGTTGCGCGTTCGAAGGGCGAAAGTTCCTCCTGCGGAACATCCACCGTGGCGACAGCGATGCCAGGGTAGAGTCCGTGGAGAAGGGTATTCGTCAGTTCGTGTTCCCGGTCGAGTGGATTCAATTTCTTCGTAACCTCTCCGTTGCGATTGATTTCGAGGGCGAGCACGCGGGCTGCCCCGTTTTGACCGTTCGTCATAGCTCTCCTCCTGTTTTGGGGTATTCGGGCACGGGAGAGCTACGAGGCCGCATGGTCTCAACGCTCGCCAGTGCCGAAAGGTGATTGGTCTCTCGGCTCTTCGAGCGAAGAGCCGTCTTGTTCCTTCTCTTCAAACGGGAAGAGAAGGTTTTGGGGACTGCGGTCAAGCTGCAGGACCCAAACTCTGCCGCGATAGAGCTCGCGGTAAGCCTCTATTCAAATGAAGCCAGAATTATTTCTTTACGACCTCTTTCTTGAACTGTGGCTGCTTGCCGGTGCAATCGACCACGGCCCGGTATTCAGTTACGGCGTAATAGCTTGTCCCGGCCTTAAAGGCTTCCGCCATCGCCTCAGCCTCAGCTGCGCACTCGCGGTCGAGCGCAGGTGTTGTGCCAGTCGCACCGGACTTCGCCAAGAAGAAGCGCGCGGTTGGCGTAGCCGCCTGCGGAGCTCCTTCCTGCCTCGCCGGGCGCACAGGCCGCGTTGACGTTTGTGAACCTTTTGCCTCTGCAATCTCTGTCGTTGGCACTGGCATTTCTTCCTCCCACTCGCAAGAATTCACGTTTACTGTTGTTGATCAGCCGATGGCATCTCCAGGTCGCTGTGCTGGAGAAGCCCTGTTTCCCGATCACCTACCATCTGCTGTTCTCTGTACTCAGCGACAAGTAATCCGCTTGGGTTATCCACCGTCCTCCGGTCTTCAACCAGGCGCACCGTGTAGCGCCCGACGATCCGGTCCGTCGTTTCCGTACCCTTATGGACTTCGTGGATTTCCTTAACCCCGAAGACCAGGTAGGTCCACGGCGTGTTCTTGATGTGATCAATCGAGCGAATCGCAAAGTCCGAGATGATGTGGTTGTCTTTGATGTTGCCGACCGTATTCGCATCCCGAAGCTGACCAAGGGTGTACGTGCGGAGGTTTACAGACATCATGTTGAGGGCGTCTGAAAGGTTGCTATCAACCGAGTCGGGCGTGTAGCTCAAGTATTGTTCGAGAAACTCCTTCACGCGCGCCCGCCCTTCAAGGTCAGTTGGCGCCGCTTCGCTCGCAGCTTCGGCCGAAAATTCAAAGAGGCGTGTTGGCCCATGTTTCGCCGCTCCGACCACGGTCGCGTCGCCGCTCTTGTCAACCCTGATGACCGTGGGCGGTTGCAACCGCACGTAAATCGCGAACCCAAGCGAGGTCATGGCAATCAGGCCGAAGATCATGGCAAGCAGCATGGCGCGGTTGGCGTAGGCCCGGAGCATGCCGTCGTGCTCGTAATATTTGGTGTAGCTCGTGATTTCCGGCCGGCTTGCCGATGATTTCATTTGTTTCATGCCTCCACCCTTAGCCTTGTTGGCCTCTTCTTATTTCTTCACTCCTGTCCATCCCCACATCGCCGAGCGCGCCATCACCATGACTGTGCTCCCCACGTCACCACGGACGATCCGGCTCGCAAGAAACGGAATAAGCGCGATTGAGATCGAAAAGAGGATGCTCGCGAGCGCGAGCAACAGGTCCTGGCTCGAATTCTGAAAGAATCCTGCGACCCCGCCCGAGTTCAATACGTTCGAGACGCTGTTCGTGTTAAGAACGACCATGAGGGCGCTAAAGATGGCATAGAGAATCCCCCAGGCCTGGAAGATCAGCATGTTGACGAGGTAGGTGCGGGCCAGTTGCCCCACGCCATTCGCCGGCAGCAAGGCCAGCACCAGCGGCCCTGTAACGTAGAGGACCGACCCGTAAAGTGAATAGAACAACGCAAAGAGCGCATAGGTAATGGGCAACAGAATTAAGGCCACGACGATCAGGAGGGCATCGAGCAGTCCCGACAAGCTCGCCCCCACTCCGCCAATGATCGACCACAAGGATTGGGTTCCGTTGTTCATCCAATAGCTCTGGATCTGCCCCATCCAGTTGCTGAACATGTCCGGGGCGCTGACGAAGCTTGTGATGGAATGGGCCACAGAATTGAACATGGTGTTGATGTCGCGGAAGATCGCGGCGTAGCTCGTGAACACGAGGCCCAAGAGCAAATACTTGATTCCGGAAATCCCCAGAGCCCGGACATCTCCCCCGCTCGAGAAAGCCTGATAAGCACCGTAGAGAAAGCTGATAATCAAGATGGTGCTCGCAATGCCGACGACGCCATTCGTGATGCCGTGGGTGTCGATCCCGTCCAAAGCGTTCAGAAACATCTGCTGGAAATAGAACATGTGTTCACCGGGGATTGAGCATTTGTTGGATTTTCTGCTGCAGGCCTACCGCATTGGACGAGCCCATCTTTAGGTCAGCGCCGGCGTTCGCAAGGTCAACTGCTCGCACGCGCATCAGGTCGGCCAAGGCTGCCTGGGTGTAAGCGTTTGCGCGCACGAGCCACGCGTCGGCCTGGGCCTCGATGATCGGAGCGCTGCCGGGTGCGGCGGTTTCGATGCTTTGGTTGATTTGACTAGCGGCTTGAATTTCAAGGTTCGCCAGATTGTCAATCTCGATCGCCCGCTTCATCGCGTCTTCGGCGACGGCGTCGCTCATGTCAATTTCATTTCGAACAACAGGCGGTGCGGCGGTCTGGTTCGGAACCTGCCCATAGACCGCGGTGTAGTCCTGGCTGGTGCTGCTGACCTGATTGGCGTTCGCTGAAAGGAGATTGCCTTCGAGTTGCTGTGTGGCCGGGAGCGTGGCGCTTGCGACCGGGATGCTCGTGACGTTGCGGATTTGAGTGAAGACCCCTTGAAGCTGTCCCACGAGCGCCTTCGCCTCGGAAATAAGCTGCTGGGGCCACACAACTGTCTGCTCGAAGTTCTGGATTGTCTTGTCCACCGACAGAATCGAGTTCAAACCCCCGCCAATCACACCTGAGAGTGTGCTTGCGATCGTGGATAAGCCGGCTTCGAGAATGGCGCAACAAGGATCGAGGAACTGGCTTTTTACCGGCCGTGGCGCGGCCAGCATGAACACCAGAGCAAGGACCGCAACCTTGAATTTGTATTTCGAGACCCATCCGGTACCTCTTGATACCGACTGCCTCATGGATTTCCCAAGCCTCTGAAGTTTTTCGGTCATTTAACGGTCCTCCCTAAAGTCGCTACCTTGGCTGAAGCATTTTCTCAATTGAGTTGCTGAACGCGCCCGCGTAGGCCACGCCGCGTTTGCGGAGGGCATTCGAGTGGGCAAGACGCGCGGCCTCTTGGCGCAGTTCTGCCGCGATCATCTTTTGTGTGAGTGCCTGGCTCTCGATACTTGCTGCGACAGCGCTCGCCGTGAGAAAAGGCGCCGAGCCGGGCGCTGCTTGGCTGGCTGCGTCTTCGATTCGGTTGGCAATCCCAAGCTCGGTCTCGCCGGCGTCGCCGGTTTCTTTCAACGTTTTCAGGTTGTCCTGGGCTAAGGCGTCGTCCACGTCAATCATCATCCGGTCCTGCGGACTTACCGCCGTTGCCGACGGCAGGGAGCCGTAGACATTCCTGTAATCCGTCGCGAGCGAGCCGAAATCGTTGACCTGCGGATTGCGGATCACGTTTTCGAGGCTTTGCGCTGCCGGCAAGGTCGCGCTCGCGAGGTTGATGTTGAAAATGCTCCGCATGAGGCTTCGGTATTGGGTGATCATTTGGGAGACAAGTGCCTTCGCCTGATTGATCAGCTGAACCGGCCAGGCGACGCTCTGGTAGAACGCGCTGATTGCGCCCGTCACCGTGTGGATCGCATTGAGCGCGGTTTGGATAAGGCCATTGATGACGTTCAGCACGGCCTGGATTTCGCCCACGAGGGTCTGTCCGTAGGCGCGCTGCGGTCGGGCCACGAGCACCGCCGCCGTTGTGCCCACAAGGGCGAGAGCAAGCACCTGCTTTCGCGTCTTTGCTCTCACAATGCCCCACGTAAAGAGAAGTAAGAACACGGCTGTCATAAATGCCCTCCGTTCCAGAGCCCTAAGCGGCTCACGATCCTTTTCGCGCACTCCGAATTCCAGCCCTGACCATTTGTCGTCTCACCCTGCGGCCACAATCTCCTCAGTCTTCGCAGTGGACTCCTCCGGCAGCGGCGGAAGATCAGCCAATCCCCTCGGGAACTTCTCGGCGAGTTGCTGATAGCACTCAAGAAGTGGCTCGCCCTTATGCTCGTCCAAGAACCGTGCCCGGTAGTGCCGCTCACGCGGAAACGTCGTGCAAATCCAGTAGTCAAGCGCCGTGGGCACAAGGCAAATCGTTTGAGTGGTCTCCGACTTTTCTCCAAGAACCAACAAGGCGCGGGCGGATTGGCCCTTCTGGGGGGCGCTAAATTCCTTTACTTCTCGCACTGCTGCAGGATTGAGCGAAAGGTGCTTGACCAGGACGCTTGTATCGCCCGGCTGCTGGCCGATGATCTTTGTGGTGGCATTTTTAAGAATTCCAGGCCCGTGTTCGCGCGGCTTCGCTTCCGTGCCGACAAAATCTTCCGGCGTCTGGCTAATGCCCCAGACACTTCCGTACCGCTTCCTTGCGGTGCGGAAGAGTTGGACGACCTCGGGCGCAAGGCTTGGCGAATCAAGCAGTGCCCAGCATTCATCTAGGACCGTGATAGAGGGCTGACCAGTTTTGCCGGAGGCGCGCTCGGAAACCGCGTGGGCAATGACCATGCTCATCGCCGTTTCAAGCTGCGAGTCCGAACTTAGGCCTTCGACGTCAAAGAAGAGCCAGCTTGCGTCGAGCCGCATCGTCGTCCGGCGGTCAAACAAGTTCGCGTAAACACCTTTGTCACCAGTCCAAGACCGGAGCTTGATGGAAGCAAGCTTTGCCTCGTCCATCGTCCTTTGCATGCGTTCCTCGTCCCGCCAGTTGGCGAGTTCTTCCTTGAGGTCGTTAAAGGTCGGAATAGGATTCGAAAAACGCGAGGCGCAGCGTTTGTATGTGCGTGCGATGGCGTCGCTCAGAAGATTGTCAAGGAGAGTATCGTCCGAGCGGCGGTCGTGGCCGATCATGTGGAGCGTCAGGTTTTTGAGAAACGCGATTTTGTCTTTGGTGGGCTGCGTTTCTCCAGGCGGCAGGTCCCACGGGTTGAGCGTCTCGCGCCCTTCGAGGTCCACGGCAATCGTGCGCCCACCCATTAGCTCAACCAGCGGCCGGTAGGAATCCCCGCGCTCAAGGATCGAAATCAGCGGGTTCGTCCTCGCGAGCATCAGCAGGAACATCTGGGCCATAAAGGTTTTCCCACCGCCGCTTTTCGCCATAATCAGCATGTTGGCGTCGCCAAGCGATGAGTCGAACGGCGAGAAGGGGATTAACTGGCGCTCGGGAGTCTCAAAAAGCATCACGGGCGAGTGAGGTGTGCCGCGCCAGGGGACTTCGACGGGCAATAAGTCCGCAGCGTGAAGTGTGAGCTGCGGAATCTCCCGCTTGTTATCGCTCGCCATCGCCGGTAGACTCCCGAAGTAAAGCCGCTTTTGCGCTAGCATCTCCGGGATGCCCCGCGCGCCGTTCATCCGGCCAAGGGCATGAAGCACGCGCTGGCGGCGGTCGGCGAGGATACGTTCCGCTTCCTCGCGGTCCGCCCGGCTGTGGACCGGCTTTGATGTCCGGATTCCCACGATCAGGCTTGTCTCGCACACCTTGAGCGAGCTTGAAATGACCTTTTTCAGGACTTCGATCAGTTGCTCCTCGGCAACCTGGGCGTCAACATTGAGGCGAAAGCCCCCGTGAATGTCGCGCTGGGCTGCCATCATCTTCCGAAGGCGCGACTTGAACTGCTTCTGAACCTTGGCCTGGTCGGGCAGCGTGACTTCCACGTTGGCGACCAGCGGAAAAGGCACACCAAGGAGTTCCCGTAGCATTCCTGGGAATGTGGCGTCGGGGAGGTCTTTGAGGCTGATGAATGAGTAAAGCAGACCGCCGATCTTGAGATAGTCATCGGCTTCGTCCTCGATATTGACGTTCGCGGCCTGAGCGCGGGCGCTCTCGTAAACCAACTGATGTTCAAAGGATCTGAAACGGAGTGTGTCCTGAATCAAAGGATTCAGTGCCTGCTTGATTTCAAGAAATAGTTCCTGATGTGTCAGCCTCCTGACTCCCACGCCAGTTGTGTTGAGTGTCGCTTCGACGCCGGCCATCAAGCTGTTGAATTCGGCGAGCAAGTCCTCGTGTTCTCGGCGCGTGCGCTCAACGCACTTGGTGGCGGCGAGGCTCCATCCGCCTCCCGCGGAGGATTTCATCTTTCGCTTCCACTCAAAATCTGGGGATTGGTGATGGACTCGCGGGTTCCAGATGAAATAGGCGTGAAGCAGATGCCGGAGGTATTGGCCATTGCCGTCCCTCTCGCGCCACGCGAGGACATGCTCCCTGTCAATCGCCTGTAGGACAGCGCCAGGGTTGCGTTGCTCCCGGTTGTATCGTGCGAGCAGGTCGCCTGCCCCTTCAGCAATCTCAAACCGAATCTGCATCCGGACAGATCGCTCTGGTAGCGACCGCACCAGCGCTTCAAGGGCCTGCTTGTTGCGATTGCGATCCTCATCGCTTGCGTAAAGCGCCGTCAGGCCGCTCAGCTCGTAGCCCGCGACAAAGGAGCCATCGGTCTGGATTGCAACGTTGTCCAGGAGGTCGCGAATTCTTAATTGCTCACAAAGGGCAGGAGCCGTGAGAGAGCGTTCGTATTGATCCAAAGTGGCGGGCATCATTCGTCTCCGTACTTGAGGTAAGGCTTCGTGAGTTGCGTGTCCCGTTCGAGCGCCGAATAAACGTGGGGCTTGGTATGGAACTCGACCCAATCAAGCAAATAGCCTCGTTGCTTGCCATATTTGAAAAGCATCAGGCCGGGAACGCTCAACAGTGGCACCAAATACTGGACCACCATGTTCATGGGCAGGCCGAACATCTCGCGGTGAAGGAACCGGCCGAGGATGTTTGAAATAATCGCAAGCGCCAGGATCGCGAAAAGGTCTTCGGCTTCAAGGCCCAAGAACGTCACGCGCGTCCGCAGGTTTCGCTGCACGGGCGTCACATCGAGTGGCATGAGAGTTCCTCCGAGATTTCCGGCCTTCGTGAATTCATGATTTTCGCCTCCTACGTCACTCCGCCCGCGCCTTGGCTCACGAAGAACTCAGCGAGGCGCAAAAGGCCCGATATGAGCAGGCACAAACCGGCCGTGAGGAAATGCCGCTGCCAACTTTGGCTGTAGTGAACCCGAATGTCGGTGGCGAGTGTTACGCCGCCAGCTGCGACTTCAAGGGCCGCGAAGAGCGGCATGATGACGTTCGCAACCCAGTTGACGAGCGTCACGAGCGAAATCCAATAAACGTTGGGATCGTTCCAGGCCCGCTGCGAAGCAAATGTCTCAAGAGCCCGGACGAGGCCTGATCCCATCAGGCACAAGAACCCGCCGTACATCGCCTGGTAGTAGGCTTGACCACGCGAAAAACGCAGGATTGCAACGATGAAGAAAACGGCGGCAAGCGTGGGGAGGATCACGTTGCCCGTCCAGTTCGTCAGGTTCAGAATGCCGTTATAGAAAGACACTTTCTCCTCCGCTACAGCGCCATCGCCCGGACCAAGTACCACAGGCCCGAAACGCACATGAAGGCGAGCGCAAGCGCCACAAGGCGCATTGCGGGTTTTCCAGTCGAGAAGTTGATGATGGCGCCAAAGACCGCGAGCCCGGCGGCAATGGGCATGATGACGCTCGCAAGGTAAGTCCAAAGGCTTCCCAGAACGTCGGTCATCGAGTATTGGGTTCCGGTGTTGAATTGGGTCATCAAGGTGTAAGTAGTCTCGACGCCGAGCAGAAACAGCGCGCCCAGGATCGAGGGCAGAGGATGACCACCTTCTGCCGTGTCGAGGAGCCCGCGCACGACCATGAAGGCGGCAAGAACCGGCACCATCCGTGCGATGACGAAGTTCCGGACAAAACTTGAAACATCGCTTTCGAAGCCTGCCAGCCACGGTGAGCTGATGTTTCCGCCGAGAGCCGGCACGTTGACCCCAAATGCTCCGAACAAGCTCAACAAACCAGGGATGGTCAGGAAAACGACTGCCCAGAACATCCATTTCATAAACCCGCTGCCGATGACGAAGCTGATTCCGCCCGTCTCGCGCCGCAGGCTGATGCCGGCGAGCACGAGGCACAGAACTGATGCTGAAGGACCAAGCAGGAGCATCAGGTTCGCGATATCGGTCAAGAGTTGGGGCGTCGTCATTGGTGTTCTCGAAAAGTTCAGCTTGGTTATGGGCAGGCAGCCTGAGTCGTGCGTTGGTTCCTTTCCGAGCTGCCTGCCCGGGTTGAAGTGTCCTGCCTGCGCCGGCGTGCATGGCCAGGCAGGGTGGGGGGTTCGCGTTTGGGTTAGGTAACACCTCCTGTTCCATTGGTGATCCAGTACTCGATCAGCCGCGTGACGCCGGAAACGGCGAGCAAGGCTCCGGCCGCAAACAGCCACCTTCCGAAGCCTCGCCCGGTCAGCCAGGACACGATGGCTCCCACCACCGCGCCTCCGGCCGCCACCGGAGCGATGACGTTCCCGATCCAGTTGATGAAGTTCAGAAACGCTCCCTCGGGCTGCGCTCCCGTCTGCCCCTGGACTGCCACGTTGAACTGGGGCGTGCTGCCCAAGTTCTGAGCCATGGCATAATCCCCGAGGAGGATGAAAGCGATTGCCACGAGAACCAGGGGCCGCTTAGCGCGTGCGGCCCACTGAGCCTTGATGGTCACAGAGTCCTCCTTTCTGGTTGGGTCGGAGGCCGGTTGAATCGGAGTTTATTGGAATCCAGCCGGCGCTTCGGCCCAACCGCGAATGTTGTGCAATGAAGATTCTTTTCTGTCAAACACCTGACAAAACATCCCTGGGACGGTCTCCGAAATACAGAGAAGAGGACATCCCTCGATCCGCTCCTTGACACAGGTAAAGTTCCAGCCTGGCCCGCAGCCTCGCATCTCAACTGGGAGCCAAGGACAGACCAACTCGTGGACAATCTCCGGTCTTGCGAGTCGCAAAAGCATCTGAAGGTGGCGGTTCCCTCGAAGTGTTCTTGCAGCCGCATTCGAGGGAACCGGCTATCGGCGGGAACGAGTGAGGTGGGTTGGTTTGGCAAGACGAACTCCTATTCGGGCCTATTGTTGATCCTGAGTGGCGCTCGGCTGTGAAGGTGCACTTGCGCCTTGCGGATAAAGCTGGCTCATCTCTCGTTGCAACTCGAGGAGTTCGCGCAGCTCCCCAAGATTTGGCACACTT
>JAKAWG010000021.1 GCA_021817045.1 Acidobacteriota bacterium | reverse complement strand
TGCCGAAGTCGTTCCGTGGGAGAGCGCGGACGGGCTGGACGTGGATGCCGTCATCAATGCCACGCCGATTGGAATGGCTCCCTATTCGGACGCGGTGCCCGTGGACTTGGCTCGGCTGCGCGTGCGGGTGGTCTTCGACATGGTCTATTATCCGATGCAAACGCGCTTCCTGTCGGACGCCCGAAGCCGCGGCTTGATTACCATTTCCGGCCTCGAAATGCTCGTCGGCCAGGGAGCGCGGCAATTCGAAATCTGGACCGGCCAGTCCGCGCCTCGGGCACTCATGGAGCAGGCCGTGCGCCAGGGGTTCGACCATGTGGATCTCGATTGAACCTTTCCGAGAAAGATAACCGGCTGCTTGATGTTGGCCGCGCGATGTCGGCGCGACGACAAAAGCTGAAGTAATTGTTGAAGAGAAGTTTCTTCGGGCGGCGACGGAGTCGAAATTCAAGTTGCGCTTTATGTCGGAAACTTCCTATTCCGAGTTTCGCAAACTGGCCGCGAAGGGCAACGTCGTGCCCGTGTGCCGCGCCATTCTGGCAGACTTGCTGAGCCCGGTTTCGGCTTTCCTCCGCCTCGCCCCGCAGAACCCGAAAACTCGGAGCTTTCTGCTCGAAAGCGTCGAGGGCGGCGAACACGTGGGACGATACACGTTCTTCGGAGCCGACCCGTTTGAAGTCATCTCCTCGCGAGGACAACGTATTTTCGTGGAACGCGAAGGAAAGCGCAGCGAAGAATCGGGCAACGTCTTCGCCTATCTGCGCCACTCAAGTCAAGCGTATCATCCGGTACGCGGGCCCGGACTGCCGCCCTTCACGGGCGGCGCCGTAGGATACCTGGCTTATGAAGCCGTGCGAATGCTCGAAAGACTGCCGCCGCGCGTCGAGCCGGACGTGGAGATGGACGACTCCCTCTTCATGTACTTTTCTGACCTCGCGGCCTTTGACCACGTCGAGCACCAGCTCTACCTCATCTCCAATGCGCTTACCGAGGCCGGAGCAGGAAACTTGCGGGCGAAGTACGACGGCGCCGTCAGGCGCCTGGACCGAATGGAGCGGCGGCTGCGCGGCCCCCTTTTGCTGCCGCGTGTTGTGCGACCGCGCGGGTCGGTGCGCGTGCGCTCGAATATGACGCGACGCGAGTTCGAGTCTATGGTCGAGCGTGGGAAAGAATATATCCGCGCCGGGGACGTTTTCCAGGTGGTCCTTTCGCAGCGGCTGGCGGCCCCGGTGCGCGTGGCGCCGTTCGAGATTTACCGCGCCTTGCGCGTCGTGAATCCGTCTCCGTATATGTATTTTCTGCACCTTGGCAAGACCGTCGTGCTCGGCTCGTCTCCCGAGATGCTAGTGAAGGTTTCTGGCCGCGAGGTAGAGCACCGTCCGATTGCCGGCACGCGCCCGCGCGGCAAGACGAAAGAGGAAGATCTTCGCCTTGAAGAAGAACTGAAGAACGACGAGAAGGAGTGTGCCGAACACATTATGCTGGTCGATCTCGGCCGCAACGATGTGGGCCGGGTCTGCCAGTTCCACACCGTCAAGCCGCGCGAGCTCATGTTTGTCGAGCGGTACTCGCACGTCATGCACCTGGTCTCGTCGGTCCAGGGCACGCTCAGTCCGGAGGCGGATAGCTATGCGGCCCTCGCCGCCACTTTTCCTGATGGCACGCTAACGGGCGCGCCCAAAGTCCGGGCCATGGAGATTATCGACGAGCTTGAGCCCACCCGGCGCGGCCTTTACGGTGGCGCCGTGCTCTACGTCGACTTTTCGGGCAATCTCGACGCTTGTGTCGCCATCCGGACCATGGTGATCCGCGACGGTAAAGCCTACCTCCAGGCAGGCGCCGGTATCGTGGCTGACTCTGTTCCCGCCCGTGAATACGAGGAGTCCATGAACAAAGCCCGAGCCGGCCTCAAGGCCATCGAAATGGCGGAAAATGGATTGTGAGGTATGCGGCGGAGGGGACGAGCAAGAAGAGCCATGAGATGTATCCAGGCGTGGACTCGTCCCCGTCGCGTCTGGTTCATCTCAGCCGTCTTTCTCGCACTCGGCATAATTCTGTACTGGAAACGCCAGTGCTTTCGGGCCTCTGATTGGATGGTGCTACTTGGTGCAGGAATAACCGCACTCGTCATACTCTGGCAGGGAACGTTGGTCGTTAGGCAGATTCAACTCCAGGCTATTCTCGACCTCGATAAGGAGTGGAACTCAGAGGAGATGCTTGAGTGTCGGCGCTCTGCATGGAAAAGGTCGGGTACGCCAAATCTTGAGTGCATCGAATCGGTCCTTGAATTTCTTGAGAAGGTTAGCTCCCTCGAAGAACGGGGGATCATCTCGAAGAATCTCATCTGGGACACGGTTGGATGGTACGTTTGGCGTTACTATATCTATTGTGGTAGGACGATAGTGCAGCTTCGGAAGAAATGGACTGAGACCTACGATCCGACACTCTATCAAGACCTTCAGAAGCTGTGCAGGAAGTTAATCGCCATGGAAATCCGGGAACGAAATAAGAGGGGTCGAACACCAAAGAGCAGCAGACTGACGGTTTGGAAGGTTGTGCGCGAACTTGAGAAGACACGAACTGAATTCGTACGCGGTGAGCGAGGGTCGGACGATGGCTAGACTGCCAGTGAAGGTCCGGCTGGAGTTAAGGCTATCGAGGGTCGACGGGATCGGTGTGTTTGCGGCCACTCGTATTCGTGCGGGAGAAAAGGTCGCCCCGGGTATTGCGGACGTGGATTTTGAAAGCCTGGTCCCATGGCGTGACCTCGAACGGTACGAGCAAATTGTGAAACAAAAAGTTCGCCAGTTCTGTATCGGCACTCCTGACGGATTCATCCCCCCGCCGGGCTTTGATTTCAACAAGCTGTCGATTGATTGGTATTTTAACCACTCCTGTGATGGCGCCTTGGGTTTCGACGAAGAGGGTGACTTCATCGCGCTGAGGGACATCGAGCGCGGTTCAGAAATCACCTACGATTACGCCTTAGCGGAGTCCAATCCAGACTTCCGAATGTTCTGCAACTGCGGTAGCCCCGACTGCCGACAAGTCATCACAGGCAGCGACTGGAAGAACGAGGAATTCCAGGTAAAACATCGGGATCACATGCTGCCGTACCTCCGGCACTTGATTCACGCCACGGCATAACCTATCTTCCTGGTTTTCACCCACTTTCAGCCCTGTGAACCTTTGCATAACTCTTTTCATCTCACTCTCAAGCAAAGCAGGCAATTCAAACTCGAAGGGGAGAAAAAACGATGTACGTTGTGACGGGAGGTACGGGGCACACAGGGTGGCAGTGGCCGAAACGCTTCTCGCTAGCGGGCGACAGGTGACCATAATCGCACGCAATCCGGAAAAGGCCGCCGTCTGGAAAGAGAAGGGCGCGAAGATAGTTCAAGCATCACTTGAGGATTCTGCGGCGCTTGGCCGCGCGCTTGTTCGAAGAAATGACCGGGGCCATCAATTCCGGACACGTCGCCTACGAGGGCAAGGGCGCGGAATTCCGACGAGGAACGGTGAGCGCCATGGAAGCGTTGGCCAAAATCGTTGACCCCGGACAGCGTTTTGCTCAATGATGGGTGGGGATCGAGAACGATCAATGTGCTCCGTCACGCTCATGCCTTAACATCAATCAGAAGCATTTGCGCGCTTGGCTCCATCGAAAGCCGGAGATAACGCCTGTGCCCCTCATCGAGTCGATTCTGCTTCTGCTGATCTTCTCCCGCATTGCCGGTGAAATCTCGGAGCGCTCCGGGCAACCAGCCATGATCGGTGAACTTGCGGCTGGAGTTCTCCTGGGGCCTTCCATCCTGAACGTCATTCAGGCCACCACGGAAATTAAAGCCTTGGCCGACATTGGAGTACTTCTCCTGGTGTTCCATGCGGGAATGGAGATGGACATCAAGGAGGTCGGGAGGGCGGTTCGCGGACGAGGCGCGTGGGTTGGCGGCGTTGGCTTTGCAGTTCCGCTGGCGCTGGGCGTTCTCGTTGGGATCGTGTTTGGCCTCAGCAATACGCGCACGATCTTTCTGGGCCTCTGTATCGCCATCACTGCGCTCCCGGTAAGCGTCCGTATTTTGCTGGACCTTGCCAAGCTGCAGACCGATATTGGCCAAAGAATCGTCTCCGCCGCGGTTGCGAACGATGTGGCATCCCTGCTGATTCTGGGCATCATCCTCGACTCCAAACAAGGGCAGCAGACCTGGGCTCAGCTTTTTGTTTCTCTGGGAATAAGCACCGCCAAGGCTCTTTTTTTCATCGTCTGCGTCTTTCTTGCTTCCCGGCTGGCTGCCATCTCCACGCGTCGCGGGCCTTGGTCGCACCGCGCGCTTAGATGGCTCCTGAAAAGGCTGAGAGGCAAGGAGCCGCTCTTCGCTCTGGTCTTTCTTTTTGTCATTGCTTTCGCTAGCTTTTCCGAGGCTCTGGGGCTCCACTTTGTAGTGGGCGCTTTTTTCGGCGCCGTCCTGCTGAGCCACCAGATGCTGGGCAAGGACAACTTTGAGGAGGTGCAAAAGATCGCTTCCAGCATGACCATGGGGTTTTTAGGTCCTATTTTCTTCGCGACGATTGGTCTTGAATTCAACGTCCACGCTCTCGCCGACTGGCCGCTGGTCGCCGCCACGCTGGCAGCTGCGTTCGCCGGGAAGATTCTCGGAGGCTACTTCGGAGGACAACTTGCCGGGCTTTCGAAGGACGAGAGTTGGGTGCTTGGAATCGGACTCAACGGTCGGGGAATCATGGAACTCGTGATTGCTAACATCGCGCTTTCCAACGCGTTTATCGGCCAGAACCTCTTCGGCTCGCTCGTGCTGATGGCCATGGTGACCACGCTAGCCACTCCCGCGCTTCTCAAGAGAGCTTACGACCGGCTGCCCAATCAAGGCCATCAAGCAACAAATCGGTCGCTACCTGTGGTGCAGTAGCCCTCGGGCGAGGTTCGGCAGCCGCGTCTAAAAGCACATCCCTCCGCCTCGTCAGGCTTAGCTTTGGAATGAGGCCATTTCGTCGTAAGACGGAGGAGAGCCTATCCTGAACGGAGCGATCCGCCGGTTTTCTGGAACAGCCGCATCAGCAGCACGAAAATGACTCAGACCCATAACGGCGCGATAGCGTCCGCTTCCTTCCCCCACATGATCTTGCTTCCTGCCACCCGCGCCCCAGCAAAATAGGCGACGGCAATCAGCGCACCCAAAAGGTAGAGCACGAGCGTCACTCAAGAATTGTGACCTGCATCACTGCACCTTGTGCGCCTCGCCCGGATGATAGAGATGGAGTGGTGGGCATCTATCCGAAAAAGGGGTCGTACAAGAGCTGAAGCAATCGGCAAGGCGCCTGTGGCACCAGTGAGCGATGTTCGATGGCCCCCTGGCCTGCAAGCCTCGACGGACGAAGTACGATCGATACGCGTCGACTCGATGAGGGAGGTTGAAACCGATGAGTGAGCTCAATGGCGATAACCGAGTACGGGTAATGTTGCTGTCAAAGCCGGTGACGGCGATTTTAGTGTGCCTACGACTTGCCTTTGGATGGCAGTTCCTTTACGAAGGGCTAGCCAAGCTGCTGACGCCGCATTGGACATCGGCCCCCTATTTGCTAATGTCGCGTGGCCTCTTCCCGAGCTTGTTTCACTGGCTGGGCTCAAGGCCGGGGTTGGTGCGTGCGGTTGATCTCTTGAACATATGGGGACTGATCGTGATCGGGGCGGCGCTAATCCTTGGCGCCATGCCCCGTCTGGCGAGCGCCGCAGGCATCGTGTTCTTGGGGCTTTATTATCTGGCGCAACCACCTTTGATTCATGCGAATTACCGCCTCCCCGTGGAGGGAAATTACCTGTATGTGAACAAGAATCTGGTGGAGTTGCTGGCCCTGGTTATCTTCCTGATTTTACCCGCAGACAGAGTGTGGGGAATCAGCCGGCTGTTGCGCAGGAGGCGATCACCGAGCAAGCCAGAAGCCAAGGCTGCCACACCGACGCGTGCGGGGATCTCGTGGACCCGGCGCGAAACGCTTGAAAACTTGATTGGCGCTCCAGTTCTCGGCCTGCTTGGATTCGCCACCTACAAGAAGTACGAATGGGAGAAGGTCCATGCCATCACGGGCGCAACGATCAAACTCCAGGATTTGAGCCTGCAAGATTTGAAAGGCCAACTACCCCAAGGGACGCTGGGAAAGCTGAAGGTCAGCCGGATGATTCTGGGCGGCAATCTGATTGGAGGGTATTCGCACTCCCGGGATCTGATTTACGGTTCTCAGCTTTTTAAGGCCTACAACACGGACAGTAAGGTTTTTGAGACTCTTGAATTGGCCGAGCGCGCGGGCATCAACACCTTTTGCGCCGATCCCAATGAACTGCCTCTCTTCAGTAAATACCGCGAACTGAACTCTTCCAAAATGCAGACGCTCGTCCAAGTTTGGGGGCACCCCAAAGCAACCGACCTGAAGGGTACCGTCGATAAGGCCATCGATTACGGCGGAAGCATGCTTTACGTACGCGGCGTCGAGGCGGACATTCTCGTTGAGAAGGGGCAGGTCGATCTGGTGGGCAAAGTGCTGGATTACATCAAGAGCCAAGGCGTTCCGGCGGGCATCGGCGCGCACTCCATCGAGGTACCGATCCAATGTGAGAAGGCCGGGTTGAACCCAGACTATTACGTCAAAACCTTCCATAGCGATCAGTACTGGTCGGCAACTCCGCCAAGGGATCGCGTCGAGTTTTCGATTATCGATCCGGAGCTTGCCCACGGCCGATGGAATGACAACATGTTCGATCTCTTCCCGGAAAAAACCATTGAAGTTATGGGAAACATCAAAAAGCCGTGGATCGCCTTCAAGGTCCTGGCAGCCGGCGCTTTCCACCCCAGAGACGGATTTCGCTTCGCCTTTGAAAACGGCGCCGACTTTATTAATGTAGGAATGTTTGATTTTCAAGTGGTCGAAAATGTGAACGTTGCCATAGACGTGCTTTCCAACCTCAAGGGCCGCGTCCGTCCCTGGTATGCATGAGCGCAGGGCCATCGCCTGAGAAGGATGCCAGAGCGCACGATCCGGGCATAAGGCAAGCGAAAATTAGCGGCCGTCTGACATTGCCATAAGTCCGACGCTGTGAACGCATTAAGGGCGCCACGGAGAAGCCGCTTGGCGCTTTAAGCCACCGGCAAGCAGCGGGAAATGCCATGAGTTCCGAGCAAGTGATTCGCACCGTGCCGCATAGGACCAACACACAGGGAGGGGCCAGCTTCCTTGGACGTTTGTTTCACGCCTCTGAACTCCCCCGCCGAGCTTTTCGGTCCATGGGAACAGTGGCTACGGTCACGGTCCGGACCGACTATGCTGAACGCCTTGCGGCCGTCACAGAGCACATCCGAAAGATCTTCGACCGTCTGGAAAGCAAAATGAGCGCGTACCGGGCTGACAGCGAAATCAGCCTGCTTTCCAGAATGGGGGGTGTGGAACCGATCTCGGTTTCCGAAGACACTGACACGGTCCTCAGTCTCGCGCGACATTTTGGGGGCTTGAGCGCTGGCGCTTTTGACAGCACCGCGGGTCCGCTGATGAGACTGTGGGGATTCAATGGGGCGCAGGTACCGCCGGTTCGCCCTTCCGAGCAGGCTGTTCGCGAAGTGTTGAAGCTCGTCGACTATCGTCGGTTGACAATCCAAGATGGTACGGCCTTTCTCCCTGTGAAGGGCATGGAAGAAGACGTAGGTGGAATCGCCAAGGGCTACGCTGTCGATCTTGCCTACGACTATTGCTTGAGCGTCGGCATTCGGAATTTCCTCATCGACTTTAGCGGAAACGTGCGCGCCTCGGGGCGGCCGGAATGGGGAACGGAATGGCAAATCGGCGTGCGGAATCCGTTTGACCGCTCCCGAATCATCGGTAAAATCGCCTTACCTGGCGGCACAGCCCTCGCGACCTCGGGAAGCTACGAGCGCTACGTTGAGATCGCTGGCGCGCGTTTCTCCCATATCATCGATCCTCGCAGCGGATATCCCGCGACGGGTACGGCTAGCGTAACGGTGCTGTGCAAGGACGCGACCACTGCCGATGCCTTGTCTACTGCATTTTTCGTCGTCGGCGCCTGTGGTGCGCATGCGCTGCTGGAAAAGGTGCCCTCGGCCGAACTCCTCATCGTGCCGGATACGTATCCTATGGAACTGCTCTTAACCCAGGGCCTTCGTGAAACCTTCGCACCTGCCCCAGAAGTGCGAAGCAGAGTCCTGTCCCCCAAGTCCTAATGTCCTTTTGTGGTGCTGTGAACTGCCAGGTGCGGGAATCCTACGTGCGCAATGCCGCGAATCCCCATCGCTAAAGTAGGTGCTAAAATGGCTTCTAATGGGAATTGACTTGGTCCAGATTGCTCCGAGCGCTCCCCGCGTTCCTAAGCCGGAATGGCTGAAGGTGCGGCTGCCCGGCGGAGAAAACTATAACGAGCTGCGCGGGCTGATGCGCAGCCTTGGGCTGCACACTGTTTGCGAGAGCGCGCGCTGCCCGAACGTCGGGGAGTGCTGGGGACACCGCACAGCGACGTTCATGATCCTCGGGGACCAGTGTACGCGCCGCTGCGCCTTTTGCGCCGTCCCTAAAGGGCGGCCGGCTGGCGTGGTGGACTGGGATGAGCCGGAGCGCGTGGCTCAGGCCGCAGGCGCCATGGGGCTGAGATACGTGGTTGTGACTTCGGTTGACCGGGACGACTTGGGCGACGGAGGGGGGGCTTTGTTCGCCCTGACGATCCGTGCCCTGCGTCGGGCCATACCTCAAGTAAAGGTTGAAGTTTTGATCCCCGACTTCCGCGGCTCAGATGACGCGCTTGCTACCGTCCTTGAAGCCCGGCCCGACGTGCTGAATCACAACACCGAGACTGTGCCTCGCCTTTATCCCGCCGCCCGGCGCGGCTCGCGCTATGATCGCTCCCTGCGGCTCCTTGCGCGCTCGCGGGAAATTGCCCCCGAGATCCCGACGAAATCCGGCCTGATGGTAGGGCTGGGTGAGACTTACAGTGAAGTCGCCGCCGTGTTTGCCGATTTAAGCGCGGCGGGGGTGGACATTGTCACCATCGGCCAGTATCTGAGGCCATCGAAACGGCAGTTGCCGGTAGCGCGCTTTTATTCGCCGGATGAGTTCCTCAGTCTTAAGCGGGAAGGGGAGCGGCTGGGAATCCGCCACGTCGAATCGGGGCCGCTCGTCCGCAGTTCCTACCACGCCCACGAGCAGACGATGGCCATCGAAAGCTAATCGCTCACACCTATTGCTGCACCGCCGCTTCTTCGCGGCGCTCGGCGATGTGTTGCAGATTCTTCCTGTGTCGCCAGAACAGGAACGCGGCCACGCCAGTGGCGCAAAGCACGTCTACCGGTTTCCGGAACAAAAGCATGAGAAGCACAAAGACGACCCACGCGGACAGCGACGCAATCGCGCCTGCTTCCTTCCACATCATGATCCTGCTTCCCGCCACCCGGGCCATCGCAAAATAGGCAAGAGCGATAACTGCGTACAGAGGGTAGAGCACGAGCATCACTCCTGCCGACGTGGCGATGCCTTTGCCGCCTTTGAACTTCAGAAAAGGCGAATAGCAATGGCCAAGGATAGCAGCGAAGCCAAAGAGCCATCCTTGCCAGACAAGATCGGCTCCGTGGCGTACAAGCAGCAGTGCCGCCACGCCTTTTCCCATATCTCCAATCAGCGCCACTACCGCGCGCGGCGCGCTGACCCGAAGAACGTTGTTGAAGCCGGGATTTCCCGAGCCTACCTTGCGGATGTCCACGCCGGAGCCGGCCATGGCCAGCACCGCAAACGGAACGGAGCCGCACGCGAAAGCGATGAGGATTCGAATGAGCATCGCCGCAATCACCGATTCTAACCGCCCCGCTGCTTCACGGCTGCCCCCTTGGCAAGGAGGGGAATAAGGGGCAGTTGGGACTTATGTCTACGCGTCTATATCGAGCGACAAAAGTTGCAGCACGCAGTGTATCAGGGAACGACTGAAGCCGTGCCCTGATACGCCGCCGGCCACTGATGCGCAGCTATTTATGTCGCTCTGTCGAGCTGCGCGAGGGATTGTCGCACTCGCTCGCGCAACCGGGCTGCTTCCTGCGGGCCATCGTCGGAAAAGGGATCAATGGCCGCCCCCGCCACGATTTTCGAAAAGCCGTCGCGTTCCGGGTGAGAACCTTCAAGGCCGATCTCTGAGCTGCGAGCTTTGGCTTCCCACCTGCCGTCCGGCCAGAGAATGCCTTCCGTACCGTGGAAAAGGGCTGGCCTTATGAGTGCGGAAGCCGCCGCAGCGGCGTGGAAGGCGTCGAGCCGCAGACGCGACCGGGCGGGCGGCGCGCCTACGGGTCCATCGGGAAAGACGAGCACCGGCAAGCCGCGCGCGAGGCTGAGTTGAATGCGTTCGCGCAGCGTACCGCCGGGAGGTGAGGCTGAATCTGGTAATCCCCGCACCAGTAGTGGTCGCAGCAAATATGCCGCCGGGACAGGCAACTCACGGAGCACGCGGGCTTCGCCGATGCGAAAGACGCCGGGAAAGTGAGCAGCGGCCACGAGGGGATCGAGATGGCCGGCACGATTGGCAATCCAAACCGCTGGCCGGCGATGCGGTCCCGTCGGCGCGTCAACCCATCGCACCGGATGTCCACCCAGGCGCAGGATTAGTCGAGCAGCCACGCGGATGGCGGCTGCTGAAGCTCTTTCTCCAGGCACGAGCCGGGCTGCGACGCCGCCCGCACCCGCGATGGTGCTGAACGAACAGGCACGCCAGGCGCGATGCGCCCACGCAATTGTATTTCGCCTCCACAGTCTCAGCCAGTTGCCGAAATTCTCCGCCCAGAGTTTCGCCATCTGCATCCACGGGCGCCGCCTGCGGCTGGAGAGCCGCCCGTCCAGATAAAGTGTCCGCGTGGCGTTGCGGCGGATTTTTCCGCTGCTGGTCTTCGGTACGCTTTGCGGCTCAACCAACACGACCTTGTCGGGAGGAATACCGATGACCGCATTCACCCTTTTGACGACCTCTTCTTCGATGCGCGCCAGTTCCTCGGGCGCGGCAGCGCGTGTTTCCGCCACCACCACCAGGCGCTCCGTGCCGGTCTCCGGGTCCAAAGCGCCGAAGGCCGCCACACAACCCTTGCGAACGCCCGGCGCGTCTGCTGCCGCCGCTTCGATCTCCTGCGGGATGATGTTGCGGCCCGATTTGATAATGCAGTCCTTGAGGCGCCCTGTGACGTAAAGCTCCCTGCTCGCCCAGTAGCCGAGATCGCCGGAATCCATCCAGCCGTCAGCCGTCATTACGGCTGCGCTGGCTGCCGGATTGCGATAATAGCCGGCGGTGCGCGAAGCTCCGCGAAAGAAGATTCGCCCGAGGACGCGCTCGCCAAGCTCGCGGCCTTCTTCGTCGAGCAGCTTGACTTCGTGGCCGGGCATGGCACGGCCGTTGGCGACGAAGCGAAGCACGTTTGTCTCGCCAGGCGCGGCGGGCACAGCTTTGCCCTCCGATTCGAAGCGGTCGCGCCGGATCGTGTCAATCACCGGAACTCGATTCATCGGCGTGAAGGTGAGCGCCACGGACGATTCCGCAAGCCCGTAGCAGGGAACAAAACTCTCCGCACGGAAGCCGTAAGGCTTGAAGCGCGCCGCGAAGCGGGCAAGCGTATCCGGCAGGACAGCTTCTCCGGCATTAATCGCCACGCGCCATCGGCTCAAATCCAGTCCTTCAATCGCCTCGTCCGGAATCTTTCTGGCGCAGAGCTCATAGGAGAAATTCGGCGCGGGGCAGAGCGAGCCGCACGAGTCGTGCATGGCCCACAGCCATCGCTCCGGGCGGCTGAGGAAGGCCAGCGGTGACATCAGCGTGATGGGAGCGCCGTGATACACGCTAAAGAGCCACGATCCGATGAGCCCCATGTCGTGATAGAGCGGCAGCCAGCTCACCACATAATCATCCCGGCGAAAATTGACGGAGGCGCCGATGCCGCGCACGTTTGCCAACACGTTCGCCTGCGTCAGGACCACGCCTTTCGGATCGCCGGTGCTCCCGGACGTGTATTGGATAAAAGCGATCTCGGCAGGCTCGACGCCATGCGCGGGAAGCCGCGCACCGCTCCGGCCGAGCGCTTCCACGCTGGTGACCTCGATCAGACTGGGAATGCTGAGCCGCATAATTTGCGAGACCGCGCGCACGCGGTCGAAGCTGATGAGAAAGCGCACCTCGGCGTTGCGCAGGATGAGGACCTGGCGGCGAACGTATTCTTCAATCTTATCGGGCCGCGCGGGAGGATAAATGGGAACGGCCACGCCGCCCGCCAGCATGACGCCAAAAAAGGCGTAGAAGAAGTCGGCGCACGTGGGCAGCATGATAGCCACCGTCTCGCCCGGTCTGAGGCCGGCGTCACGCAGGCCTGCCGCCACGCGCGTGGCTGTCTCCAGCAACTGGCCGTAAGTAATATCACCGCCGGAGTCTTCCTCGAGAAGGTGAATCTGGACGCGGTCCGGCTCGATCTGCGCGTGATGGCGCAGAGCCTCGGGCCAGCTTCGGGCCGCGGCGGGAGCTTCGGGCGCGTCGCGGCTTGGTTGAACGATTCGGTAACGGTCTCTACGTTCTGCCGGGCCCGCCCCGCCAAAGATCACACGCGCCCAGTCGGCCGGCGTTTCGGCTTCCTGTGCGGCTTCTTCCGGCAGGCGCGTCTTGAAGCGCGCTTCAAGACGGACGAGCAATTCGACGCGCTCGAGGCTGCCCAGGCCCAACTCCCGGTCCAGCCGCGAGTTCATCGAGAGGCTGGCCGCCGCCCGCTCCGAGCCGAGCTCGCTCAGGAGTTCGCGGATAACTCCCAGGATCTGGTCTTCGACGGAATCGGTCGCGGCCTGTTGTTTGGGAACGACTGGCATGAGAAAAAACAATTATATACGCACGGAAATAAGGCAGGATAGACATTTGCTCGCATGTGTTCTTGTGGGGAGTCCGGTAGCCACGGCATCGTCTTCAATGCCGTGGGTTCGCCGTTTGTGATCTGCAAAAGGCGCAAAGGCGGCGGCGTGGCTACCCGCTTCAATGCACCTAACACCGGAGGAAAATAACGAATGTCGAATGGCAATCGCACCAAGGTAATTCCCAGGAGAACACCGGAATCAGCGGCCATGTTGGCAAACGTCAAACGAGCTATGGCGATCACCGCTAATCTCAACCGTTTGACGTTCAACGATGCCGACGAAGTCCGGGCCTTGTTTAGCGATCTCATCGGCAAGAAGGTGGACGACAGCTTTTTATTGATCCCGCCATTCTATACAGCCGGCGGGGTCGATATCAGTGTCGGGCGCAATGTTTTTGTCAATCAGAACTGCACCTTTTATGACCTTGGCGGGCTCGACATTGCCGATGATGTGATGATCGGGCCGAACGTGAGCATCATCACGACTGGCCATCCCATCGAACCTTCTCAGCGGCGTGCCTTCGTAGTCGCAAAGCCCATCGTCATTGAAAGAAACGTCTGGATCGCAGCCGGCGCGACCATCGTGGGGGGCGTAACCGTGGGCGAGAATTCGGTCGTCGCGGCGGGATCGGTAGTCACCAAGGACGTTCCCCCCAATAGCCTTGTCGGAGGAAATCCGGCGAGGGTTATTCGTTCAATTGCCGACTAACGCAACATCCGCAAACGGCAGAGCCCCGAAACTCAAACTGAGATGTTACCGGAGCGGGTAGCCTTGATCAGTGCCTTGCTGACCGCAGGGTGGCGCAGATATGGCGCGGTCTGCCATGTCTGCGGACTCCCGGAATCTGATGTCTCCGCGCCTCATTGAGCTTTCACGCCCCTCTTGGTCGCAGACATCACGAAGCGATAGTCGCCGGCTTGTCGTCGCACTGCGACGTTTGTCATGCCGCTTGGGACAAACGGAAGATTGACCTTAGCCCGTCACCACGATCCAATGATAAAAGCTGGAGACTTGCCCTGCTTGGACTCAAGTAGCTAGGTAGGGCTGGCGTCCGGCGCAGCGGGAAGTCTAATAGTGCGGCAGTGATTGGAGGGGAGCACATGCCGAGAGTTAGCCTTATCGTAACGGCGTTTAACCGGCCGGAGCACGTGCGCGAGGCGCTAGAGTCGGTGTTCGCGCAAGCTATCGAGGGTTATGAGATCTTTGTGGTAAACGGTGGTTCGCCCCATACGGCTTCCCTCGAAGTCGTGCTGGCGAATTACGGCGACCGGATCACATATATCAAACAGGAAAATCGGGGCGTGGCTGCAGACCGCAACGCCGGAATTTCGCGCGCGGCGAATTCGTAGCTTTTCTGGATGGAGATGATCTGTGGTTGCCGGGGTATCTGGAGTCACAACTCGCGATTCTCGGTGGCGATCCGCGACTGGCTTTGGTCCAAGACGGGATGCGAACGTTTGAAGACGGCCCGGACGGAAGGCGAAAGCTATTGAAGGAGTATGTGCCGCGCAAGCCGCTAACGGTCGAAAACCTGCTTGCTGGCTATGACCCCGAAGTTGTCATCTTTCCCTCGGCAGCAGTCGTGAGACTTGAAGCGCTCCGCAGCTCAGGTCTCTTTGCAGAGAGCCTGTGGGTAGCCGAGGACCTCGACCTCTGGATTCGCCTTGCCGGGAATGGGGCAAAACTAGGACTTAACCCAGCCTGCCTTGCTCTCCGACGCAAGCACCCGGAGTCTCTCACGGCGAAGGGAAGTGCAATGCTCGCCTGCCTTGGGAAGGTTTTTGATCGGGCGGAGAGCACCTTCGAACTGTCTCCGCAGGCCCGTGAGGCGATTCGGAGGAGAAGGGCCGCAATCCAGGCCTTGACTGACCTAGTAGAGGGCAGGCGGGAGTTGGCCGCTGGCCGAGTAGAGGAGGCGCGTCGTCGGCTCGGCGGGGTGTGCTCGTTTTACAAGCGGTTCGACCCCCGGGTGGACGTCTGGTCTGCCTACCAGTCGGCGAATTGGGAGCAGATGCAATCCGGAGGTCCGGCGCGGCCCCACGCACGAAAACTGTCGCTGGCCGTCTGGGCGCTGCGCGTTGCTCCTCGTCTGACGGAAGCCGCAGTCAAGAGACGGCGGTCGCTGTAACTGCGTAGTCCTGAAAAGCGTTTTTCTCGTTGCGAGCTTTCATTGGGAACGGAGAATCTGCAGCGCTAGGCCGAATGACTGCTCGCCTACAATGCGAAGTGAGTAACGAGGGTCGCGATGCGGTTCATCGAGCTCTGCGATTTTTTATTGGGAATGGCCATAGGCCCTTCACCCCCGCTGCGGGATCACGGGAGGCCGTTTGGGAGCAGGTCTTTGATACGCACCGGGAAATAAGAAGCACGCCAAGGGGGGCTCGTGCAAAAAGAACTAACGGGAAGGGATGTACCTTGCTGCCCAGAGTGGGACGAGGCTGGCGAAGAGGCTGGGGTTCGTGGTTCATGCCGCTACTGCGGGAGACGGCTTGCGCCTGGCGATTTCTCGTATCGTCCGGTGGATGCATGCTACCCACCGTGCCCGGAGCAGTTGACGTTCCGCGCGCTTTTTGGTGACGCTTGGATGGTCATCATGGCTCTGCTCTCGGCCGCTTGCGCTGGCACATTCGTGTGGCTCCTTGCTGGCCTGGTGTAGCACCATAAATCTTGCTAGGCGTCCCATCAAAGGCGCGCTACGTGTGCCGACGCGTCCGGCGTAGCGGGAACGTGTCAGCGGAGAGGGTAGCCACTATCAACCGAAGAACGGTTGACTGTGGGTACCAGCTTGGGTCGTGACCTAATTTGACGGTAGCGCCGGCCTTCAGGCCGGCATCTGCCGAGCTGAAGCTCGCCGCTATACCTGGAATTAGGACACGACCGGAGCTTGACATGCCTAGGCTATCCCTGTATTATTGGCTGAGCGCACCCCTCGCCAAATTATCGCCCTGGGGGTCTGCCATGCTCCTTACGAACCCCACCTGCCCAAGAGCGATTTCGTTAACCAACACCTTTCAAACCGGCCAGCCATGGCTCGATTTTACGGCCATGAAAATAATCCTAGGCTAGTGGCTTTGCGCGAAATAATGGATTGTTTATTGGGCCTGGAAGCCAAGCAAATTACAGAAAACAAAGAACATTAGAATTTGCTTAGGCAGAACAAAGCTGAGAGTTTCTGTTAGAAATGATTTATATTTTATACTGAATAACTTATAAAGGCTAGGCCGAGAGCGGTAAAGCCAGCAAGTTATTGAAAGCAGGCTATGACGAGCAGAATCTAACCCTGAAAGAAACGACCTTCTGGAAGCCAGTACGATAGCCTATCATACGGTTTTCAACTCAAGGTGCCAGGCTTGCCCTTCACAAGGTGAACGTCCAGTCGCGGACTGCTTCCGGCTGAACCCATTTTTCGATGCCCGCGATCTGGTGGCGAATCCAATAACTCTCCCAGTCGATTTGTTCCGGACGCCAAAGCGGCCGGACGCAGTCTTCGTCTGAAAGCGCGGCGCAAGCGGCGCGGATGTTTTCCGACTCAAAGACGTAGCGGTTCTGAAGTACAAAAGGCAGGTATTGTTCGATGGTCTGCTCGCGGAACTTCGCCTGAAGATCGAGCTTCCGCAACCCGGCTTTCCACCCGGCCAGCCATTTCTCGCCCGGCAAGCCGGCCGCTTGAAGCGCGCCTTGCGCGGCCTCGATCCAGCGTGCGGCGCGGTTGATCCTTTCCTGCAAGCGAAGTCTCCGGGCACGCGCGTCTTCGGCCGAGACGAATCGGACTCGCGCATTCGGCCGTGACCCGGCCAGCCACCGCACAAGCGCCTGGCTGCGAGCGCCGTTGCCGTTACGCGAGGTCCTCTTTCGCGCTTCGCGGTCGAGCAGGGAGACGATGGTGCCAAGCTCGCACGGGTTCACGTCCGCGGAGCCAAGCTGATAGACGCTTCTGTGGCGGCCTTCAGCCAGCAGCGCCGCCGCGGCCAGTATGGCTCCCGCCACCATATCGACCGGGACCACTTCAAGCGGCGCATCTTCCCGCACGGGCCAATCCTTCAGCCCGCCGAGCGCCATCAGCACGAGCGGCGCCGCCGTCCGTCCTCCCTCGATCCAGCCAGGGAAGGGAAATTGCCACGCGCTCTCCACAATCGCCGGACGAACGATGGCATAGCGCAGCCCCGGCGTGGACGCGATGATTTGCTCGCCGAGACTCTTGGAATAGGTGTAGGTGTTAACCCATCCCCAGCTTGCGGCACGCTGACGGCCGAGCGCCGCAAGCCGCTGCGCGAGTTCACGCGACCGCCAGCCCGCTTCCGCGTCGCCGTTAGCGCTTTCGGATTCGTAGATCTGGCGGATGATTTCGCGCGCGCGGCGGATTTCTTCAGCGTGATTGAACCGGTCGTCTCCCGGTCCTCGGCGGTGCGGATAAAAGCCGACGACCGGCTCGGTTTCCTCCACCAGACCGTCGGTTTCACCGCAGACGAAGGCGGTGGAGACGTGCAGCAGCGGCACGCGAAGATTCTGCGCCAGCTCGACAACGTTTTCGACGCCGTCCACGTTCGAGCGGAAAGAGTCATCCAGAGGAGGGAAGAAATCCACCCGCCCCGCGCAGTTCAGCACCAAGCCTACGCGTCCGGCGAGGCGCCTCAAATCCGATTGCGTGAGTCCGCAGTGCGGCGCTCCGATGTCTCCGGCTAGAATCGAAATGTGAGCCGCAAGCCATTCCTCGCCCTTGTCGCGGGCAATACCGGCCAGGGCCGGCGACGCCAGCACTTCTTCGGCAAAGCGCTGAGCGGGGGAAAGTTCGCCGCGCGGTCGAAGCAAAATGTGGAGATGTTTAAGGTCCGGGAAGCGGTCGAGCAGCAGCCCGAGAATGACTTTGCCGAGAAAGCCGTTGGCTCCCGTAAGGAGCAATTCACGCTCCCGGAATGTCTGACTCGCATCGGTCAAATTCGCTCTTGCTCCTGAATGACTGAAAAGCCGAGGCTGCGCCGGGCGCAACACTAGCGCAAATCTCTCACCGTGACGTTGGATGGAGGCATCTTATCGACCGCATTTGCCGGTTGTCAAGGTGACGAACTGCGCTTCACTAGCGACACGGCGGAGAGGTGGCGCGAGGCCGCCGCTGGGCGAGGCTAGATCGAGCGGAAGCCGTGCAGCCGTGCCGAGTTCCCGCGTTGACCGTCAGGGTATAGAGCCTTAAAATAACTGTTAGGATTTGCTTAGAATGGCGAAGTCACGAGCGCAGTCCGGTGGGAAACCCCAGCGTTCCTTGCGCGCTCCGCACGTTCGCAGTCATCGCGTTTTCGGCCAACTCGCCTTTGTGATTCTCGTGCTGCTCGCAGGAGGCGCCGGGGCGCTCGGCGGACTCGTATTCGTATACTCCTCCCACCTTCCGCAAGTCAGCGAGCTCTACGATTATCGTCCGGATGTCATGACCGAGCTCTATGCGGATAACGGATCGGTCATCGGAAATTTCGCGCTGCAGCGGCGAGTGATGGTGACCTACAACCAGATTCCATCCGATCTGCGCAATGCGGTCATTTCGGTGGAAGACCGTCATTTTTACAGTCATTTTGGCGTGGACATTTTGCGCATTGTGCGCGCCGCGATTGTAGACATTGTTGAGTGGCGGAAGGCGGAGGGTGCCAGCACCCTGACCCAGCAGTTAAGCCGCCAGCTCTTCCTGACGCCCCAGAAGACCTTCAAGAGGAAGATCCGCGAAGCCCTGCTGGCCATCCAGATCGAGCGGCACTTCACGAAGCCACAGATCTTCACGATGTATTGCAACCTCATTCCTCTCGGCGGCGGAAGTTTTGGCTTCGAAGCCGCCTCCGAGCGTTTTTTCGGAAAGCGCCTTTCTCAACTGACGCTGCCCGAGGCGGCAACGCTGGCCGGGCTGCCTCGCAACCCGACTTATTATTCGCCCATCCTTTATCCTCACCACTGCCTTCTCCGCCGCAACGAAGTGCTGGCGGCGATGTTGAGTAACGACAAGATCTCGGTGAAACAGTACCGCGAGGCCGTGGCCGCTCCGCTCGGTATTCACTTGCAGCGCTGGAACAAGGAGGTTGCCCCCTATTTCGTAAGCTACGTGCGCGACCTGTTACTAAAGAAATATGGCGCGCCGGTCGTGAATACCAACGGGCTGCGGGTTTACACGTCGCTTGATCCGCGGTTGCAGAAAATTGCGGTCGAATCGCTTCGCAAGGGCCTGCGCGAATATGACAAGGAGTATGGCTGGCGCGGTCCCGAAACGAACATCCTCAAACATCGCGTTCGGCTTTCGGATGGCTCGCTTGCGACGCTTGAGACCTACGAAAACCCGGACTGGGCGAAACCGATCACGGCGGGCAGCCGCATCCACGGGCTGGTCATGGCGGTGAACCCGGAGTACGCCTTAGTCCGGTTTGGAAACGCTGCGACTCGCATGACTCCCGCTGACTTTGCTTGGATCAAAGCGACGAGCCCTGCCCAGATTTTCAGTGATGGAGACGTGGATCTCTTTCATATCCTCAGCGTCAAAGGCACCATCGTACACGCTGCGCTCGACCAGCTTCCAGCCGCGCAGGGCGCGATCCTCGTTCTAGACAACCAGACGGGCGACATCAAAGCGATGGTGGGCGGCTACAATTACAATTTGAGCCAGTTCAACCGCTCCGTCCAGGCGTTGCGGCAAGTGGGATCGTCTTTCAAGGTCTACGTCTACTCCGAGGCATTGCTTGACGGCTTCACACCGTTTGACATGGTGATGGACGAGCCGGTGAGCTATGGAAACTGGTCGCCGCACGATTATGATAACCGTTACGAAGGACGGATCACGCTGCTGCAAGCGCTCGCGCAGTCCCGGAACGTGCCCGCCGTCCGGCTTCTGGCGGCCGTGGGAATTGACAAGGTGATCCGGCTGTGCCGGGAGTTTGGAATCACTTCGCGGCTTGTGCCTGACCTGCCGCTGGCGCTGGGAGCGTCTTCTCTGACGCTGCTCGAGCACACATCTGCTTACAGCACGTTCCCCGACGATGGCTTGCACATTTCGCCGCGCGCGATCCTGCGGGTCGCGGATTACGAGGGACGCGTGATCGACGATTTCACGCCGCAAGTGACGGACGTTCTTCCGGCCGGCGTCGCGCGACTGATGGTTTCCATGTTGCGTGAGGTTATCAATTCCGGCACGGCCGTCCGGGCGCGCGCGCTCGCCGCCGAATATCCTCTCGCCGGAAAGACGGGCACGACCAATGATTTCAGTGACGCCTGGTTTATTGGCTTTTCGCCCAAGATCACCTGCGGGGTTTGGGTAGGCTACGACGACCACCACACCCTTGGGAAAGGCGAAGAAGGCTCGCACGTCGCGCTGCCAATCTGGATGGATTTTATGAGCCGAGCGCTCAAGGGTAGGTCGCCGGGAAAGTTTCCGGATTCTCCGCTGCTGACCAACCCGAACCAGGTGAAGGAAATTCTGGCAAGCGCGGGCCCTTCGAGCATCCTACCCACAAGCTCAGGCCCGGTGAGTGATCCGGCGGATGCCCTGACACGCTCAGCGCCCACGGCAGCGCAATCTGCGATTGCGCCCTGAGTCGACTTAGGTTACCCTGAGCACAATGAAGCTCACCCGGCGGCAGTTCCTTGGATCATCACTTCTGACAGGATTCTCGGTCTCCAGCGCAGCCAGGCGCGCAGAGCCAACCGCCTTTCGCCCAAGTGTTCCAAACGTAACTCTCTTTCGAACGCCCAACGGCGGCATTCAGCCCCAGGTGGCAGTAGACCACAACCATGTTATCCATCTCATCTATTTCAAGGGAAACGCCGCTGCCGGCGATGTGTTCTACGTGCGCAAGAGACCTTCAGAAAGTCGATTCTCACCACCGCTTCGTGTGAATAGCCATCCTGGAAGCGCCATCGCAATAGGTGGCGTGAGGGAGGCTCAAATCGCCGTCGGCAAGGACGGCCGGCCGCACGTGGCCTGGGTCGGATCAGCCAAAGCGCAGCCGCGCGGCCCGGACGGCGCCATCCCAATGCTCTATACCCGGCTCAGCAACGCCGGGGACGCTTTCGAGCTACAGCGAAATGTGATGCAATATGCGACGGGCCTTGACGGGGGCGGCTCCGTGGCCGCCGACCGAGCCGGAAACGTATACGTCGTCTGGCACGCGAACCCGAAAGGCGATGGCGAACAACACCGGCGGGTGTACTTAGCTCGATCCCGTGACAATGGGAGGAGTTTTGCACGCGAAGTCCCGTGCTCGCCATCCGGAACCGGCGCCTGCGGCTGCTGTGGCCTGCGTGCTTTTGCGGACTCTTCGGGCAATCTCTACGTTCTTTATAGAACCGCAACCGCCTTGATTCACCGCGACATGGAGCTACTGATCTCGAAAGATGGCGGCCAGAACGTCACGGCAAAACGGCTGGCAAAATGGACGATCGACGCTTGCCCGATGACCACCGACTCGATCTCTCAGGGCGGCGCGGAGGTAGTCACCGCTTGGGAAACTGCCGGACAAGTCTATTATGATCGGATTGATCCGACGACGCTTGCCGTCACAAACCCAGTCGCTCCTCCTGGCAATTCAGCAGACCGGAAGCATCCGTCTGTGGCGTCCAACGGGCACCACACGTTGCTGGCCTGGACGGAAGCAACGGCCTGGGCAAAGGGTGGATGCATCGCGTGGGAGTTGTTCGACAGCGCAGGTCGACCCATCGGAGAACTGCAGCGCGCACCAGACCTTCCGGTGTGGGGCCTCGTCGCAGCCTTCGTCCAGCCGGATGGCAGTTTCACCGTGATCTACTGACCGGAGCTTCGTAATTCAGTATATTTGCCCTTTGTATTTATGCTGCCATTCCGCGACGTCGATTTTGCGGATTTCGACTCCCTGCTTAGCGACGAAGAAAAGCTCGTTTGCCGAACGGTGCGGGAATTCGTTGAGCGCGAGGCGATTCCTCATCTTGGGAAGTGGAACCGCGAAGCCGTATTCCCGCGCCATCTGGTAAAGCCCATGGGTAATCTCGGCCTGCTGGGAGCGAACCTGAAGGGTTACGGGTGCGCGGAGATGTCTAACGTCCAGTACGGGCTGATTATGCAGGAACTTGAGCGCGGCGACAGCGCCCTGCGCAGCTTTGCCTCCGTGCAGGGCGCACTTGTTATGTTCCCAATCGCAGCTTATGGCAGCGAGGAGCAGAAGCAACGCTGGCTGCCCGCCTTGCAGCGCGGCGACGCGATCGGCTGCTTCGGTCTTACAGAGCCGGACTTCGGATCGAACCCGGCGGGTATGAGGACGCGCGCGGTAACGGATGGTAACCGCTTCGTCCTCAGCGGCGAAAAGGCCTGGATCACCTCCGGCTCAATCGCTGACGTCGCCTTGATTTGGGCGCAAACCGATGAGGGAATCCGGGGATTTTTGGTCGAGAAGGGAACGCCGGGCTTTACTGCGCGGGACATCGAAGGAAAAGGTTCTCTGCGCGCGTCGGTGACGAGCATTCTTTCGCTTACGGAGGCGCGTGGGGAGTTGCTGCCGGGCGCAAAGGGCCTGCGCACCGCCCTCGATTGCCTCACCCAGGCGCGTTACAGCATCGGATGGGGTGCGCTGGGCGCGGCGATGGCCTGCTACCACGAAGCTCTCGAGTACGCCAAGGCGCGAAAGCAATTTGCAGGCAGGCCCATCGCCTCCCACCAGCTTGTTCAGGCGAAGCTCGCGGACATGATTACGGAGATCACCAAAGCCCAGCTATTGGCACTGCACGTCGGAAGGCTGAAGGACCGTGGACGCGCCGACTTTGCCCACGTCTCCATGCTCAAGCGCAATAACGTCCGCGCGGCGCTCGAGATCGCACGCGAAGCACGCGACATTCTGGGCGCGAACGGCATCGCCGATGAATATTGTGTATTCCGCCACCTGTGCAATCTGGAATCCGTCTCCACCTACGAAGGTACTTACAACATCCACACCTTGATCCTTGGGGAACGCGTGACAGGCATTCCCGCTTTCGAGTGAGCGGTTTTTCTATTTAGACAAGAAACTAAAGCAAACGCATAATCTACTATTACGACGACACTCATAGCGGCGGGTTTATCCCGCCACGGAGAATGGCGGCATAAAGCCGCCTCTACAGCGTTTGTATTACTTGAAGCTGGCGGCGGGGGTGGTGGTCTCGTGCAGCCCGGCGAGTTGCCGGCTGGTGGGAGCGTAATAGCCAGGCCGCGTGCGTACGTCGAGCTTCTTGTGCGTGCCCGGCACGTAGGCTACAACGCGGACGGTACGGAAAGAGCCGTTTCTCGCCATGTTGGTAGGGTAATAGCCGAGCGTGTACTGATCGCGGATCACGTGGGCAATGTTCTGGCAAATGGCGTCCACTTGGTTGAGCGATTTGGGGAAGTACGCCTTGCCTCCGGTTGACTCCGCAATCTCCTTCAAGACCTTGGCCGCATGGCGGTCCCCGCCGCTGCCGATATGGAAAAGGCCTGTCGGGTGATCTTCTCCGAGAAGGCCGATGGTGTAAATCTCAGCATTCGATTTTTCCGCATAGTGTATCAACTGGGTCAAGGTATAGCGGCTGGAGTTATCTTCACCGTCTGTAACAACGAGGAGTACTTTCTTGTCACGGTTGCCGAGTTTCAGGTGATCGAGCGAGGCGTAAATGGCGTCGTAGAGAGCGGTGCCGCCCCGCGAATCGATGTGGTCTAGCGCTGCCTTGATCTGCTGCATATTTGAGGCGAAATTGCCCGGCGTATCCAGGTAGTACACGTCGTTGAAATTCACCACAAAGACTTGATCGTAAGGATTCGACGTTCTGGCGAAAGTATAGGCCGCCGCATCCACCTCGGGCCGCTTGTCGTGCATGCTGCCGCTGTCATCAATGACGATGCCCATGGTCACGGGAATGTCGGCATGGGAAAAAACCGTCAACTTTTGCCGGACGCCGTCCTCGTAGACCTCAAAATCCTTCCGGCCGAGGTCGTCCACCAGATGGCCTTTCTTGTCTGTCACGGTAGCGTGCAGCACCACCAAGTCGGTGTTGGCGTGAACGGTGAACGGCCCCTTGTGCGGCGCCCTCTGCGGCTGGCCCTGAGCAGAAGCGGCCGCAAACCCGTGCCCGGCGGCTAGGGCGAAGCCTAGCGGCGCGAGAAGAAAGAGAAGAAGGAAACGAAGGATCCAGTTATTCTGTCGGCGCATAGTAACCTGTGCGGGCGTAGACTTGCAGTGGAGGCAACCCCCGCGGCGGGTTCAGTTTCACTTGGATGCGTCGCCAGCGTCCATCTTCCACTAGATTGGAGGGCTTGTAACCGATGACGTATTGATTGCGAAGTTCGATGGAGATCTTCTCGGCGATGTCCGGCAACTCGTCGGGATCTTCCACGCTGAACATGCGGCCGCCCGTCATATTCGCAAGGCTTGCGAGCAACGACGGGCCGGCCGCTTCCTCTGGCGTGCGGTCCCGCGAACTGAGCGGCTCAAAGATGCCAATGGCGTAAATCTCCACGTCCGATTCCTTCACCAGGTTCTTGATGTCGCGCTCCGTGTACCGGCTGTGATTCTCGCCCCCGTCCGAAATAACCAGCAGCGCCTTTCGGTTCGTAGTCGCTTTCTTCATCTCTTCGAGGCCCAGGTAGATCGCGTCAAGCAGCGCTGTCCGTCCCCCCGATTTAACGAACAGCAGGCGATCCTGCAAGTTCGAATAGCGCGACGTGAACCCGGAAATCAAGTGCGGCGCGTCTGAGAAGTCGATCAGCATGAACTCATCCTCTGGGTTTGATGTCTGGAAGAACTGCAGCGCTGCTTCCTTCGACTTCTGAATCTTGTCGGACATCGAGCCGCTAGTGTCGAAAATCATTCCGACGGAGATCGGTGCATCCGTCGTTGAGAAGGAGAGAATCTTCTGCCTCACCTTGTTGTCGAAGACTTTGAAGTTGGATTTGTCCAAGCCGGTCACGATGCGATCATAGGGATCCGTTACGGTAACGCTTACCAAGACACGGTTGACGTTGACTTGAATTGGGGCCGTGTTAATGGTGGGTCGCCGGACGACAATCTTGGCGCCTGCGTTGTCTGCTACCTTCTTTTTGCGAGAAGCCGCCTGCGACGAACTGGGCAGAGCAGCGGTCAGGCAAGCTACAATCGCCAGCAGCAGAATAGCAGCAGATTTCTTGCCCGCCGAAAGACCCTTCATCGTAGCGGTCCTTCACCTCGCCAGTTTCAAGATTAACCCCGGCGATTGAACCCCTGCCATCGTCTTTCCGTCACTCTACGAACCCATTCTATCACTGCCGTGCAAGCGACCCAAATTGCCGCGACCGTCTTTGCCACCTTCCAAGTTTTGCCAACCAGCTTCCGCTGCTTCCGGGGTTGATCGGCGCTCATATTTTTCGAATCAGCCGCCAGAAATAAACTGTCTCATTTGTCTCACCTGTCTCCACCGTCTCACTCAACTGCGCCACCATAGATGTGGTGAATTGTGATTGGCAAATTGCGATTGAGACCGGACAACCAAACCTATAATAAGCCGCTCCGTGTCCCCTGCGCCGTTCCGAGCTTTAACACGGACAGCACCAAGTGTCTTTGTGGCCTCCGCGTTGAACTTTTCGAGACCTTGGGGAAGAGAAAAATCGCCCTTTTCGCGCGGGGATGGCGCGGGCGAAACCGGAATCTTCCGTTTTATCAAAGAGATAACGTACGAGGATATTCCAATTCCCGATTTGCGGACGAGCCTCAGTTGATCGAGGAGGAAACAAGATCCTTATTGACATCGTGCGACCATTGTTATACACTACCTACCGACTAGTCGGTAAGTCTGCTCGGTCGGAAAAGGAGTTCAGGTGATGGATAATCCCGTTACAGGTTCGGAAATCTTACTTGAGAGTTTGAAGCGAGAAAAAGTAGAAGTGGTGTTCGGCCTGCCGGGAGGGGCGGTGTTGCCTCTATACGACGCGCTTTACAGCGCCGGGATTCACCACCTTCTGGTGCGTCACGAGCAGGCCGCCGCTTTTGCCGCAGACGGCTATGCCCGCGCTACCGGCAGGATAGGCGTGTGCCTGACCACGTCCGGACCTGGAGCTACGAACCTGATGACAGGGCTTATGTCCGCCATGATGGATTCGATTCCCGTAGTGGCCCTGACGGGGCAGGTGCCGGAAGCGCTGATCGGCAAAGATGGATTCCAGGAGGCGGATACGATTGGGATAAGCCTTCCCGCTACCAAGCAGTCTTTTCAAGTGCGTAAGGCCGCGGAAATTCCCGCGGTCATTCGCCGCGCTTTCCAGACGGCAATCTCCGGTCGGCCGGGACCCGTGCTCGTGGACCTGCCAAAAAGCGTCCTGATGGAATACGCCCAACCCGAATATCTCGAAGCAAGAGCGCCTGTAGCTGTGCGTGCGCGTGAATGGCGCGATGAAGATATTGAGCGTGCGGCTGACCTGATCGCCGAAAGTCGGCAGGCCCTGTTTTACGTGGGCGGCGGCGCGATTCATGCCGGGGCGTGGCGGGAAATTAGCGAAATCGCGGAACTCGTTCACATCCCGGTGACGACCACGCTGATGGGCCTTGGCGCGTTTCCTTCTCGCCATCCGCTATCGCTTGGAATGCTCGGGATGCACGGATCATATGCCACGAACATGGCCGTGTGCGAATCGGATCTGCTGATCGCTGTGGGCGCGCGTTTCGACGACCGCGTAACCGGACGGGTGAATGGGTTCGCTACGCAGGCAAAAAAGATTCACCTGGATGTTGATCCTTCCGAGATCAACAAGAACGTGACGGTGGATGTGGCGTTGGTGGGGGACGCGCGTGAGACATTGCGCGCGCTCATCGCGGCACTTAAGCGGCGCGGCGCTTCCGTAGCCGGGCCGTCGCGCCGCCGATGGCTGGCGCAGATCGAGGAATGGCGGGGCCAACACCCGCTGAGCTATGACAAGTCCGCGCCCAACGTAAAACCTGAATATGTGATTGAGACCCTCTCCCGCCACACGAATGAGGATGCAATTGTCTCCGTGGACGTTGGTCAGCACCAGATGTGGGCTGCGCAATTCTACGACTTCTACCAGCCGCGAACCTGGCTTTCTTCGAGCGGCCTCGGAGCCATGGGTTACGGCTTTCCCGCTGCCCTGGGCGCGCAACTGGCCTTTCCCGACCGGCAGGTGGTGGCGATTGTCGGCGACGGCGGCTTTCAGATGACGCTCAACGACCTCGCAACCGTGGCGCAATACCGCGTGCCTGTGAAGATCGCGATTCTCAACAATCGCTCGCTCGGCATGGTGCGACAGTGGCAGGAAATTTTCTTCGAGAAGCGTTATTGCGACATTGACCTGAACTTTGCCCCCGATTTCGCCCGGCTGGCTGAATCTTATGGCATTCGGGGCTGGCGCGTGGAGCACCGGCATGAGGTCTTCGACGCGGTGCGGGAAATGCTGAGCGACCGCGAACCGTGCCTCATCGACTTCTGGGTAGATCCGGCCGAGAATGTCTATCCCATCGTGCCGCCCGGCGCGTCGCTTGCGGAAATGGTTGTCGAGCCGCCGCGCGTCATGCTCGAAGAAGAAGTGGAAGTGCTGGACGACTTGTGGGCGGTGTGATGTACCGCATCGCTGCCTTTCAAATACGTTAGGCTGGGGCTTGGCAGGGAAGGAGTAAGGTTGTGAAATGGTTATTTGCTCTTGAAACGGAAGACGACTTGATCGTGCTTTGCCGGCTGATGAACACTTTTCGCCGCAAGGGAGTGAAGCCACAGACGCTCGCGATCCAATCGTCTGCGGGAGGGTACGATGTGGTCGTTATGCTCGAAGCACGCGAACACGAAAGCGAGCATCACTTCCACTTTCTGAGGCGCACGGAGGGCGTGCGGCACGTCACCGTGTACCGCGAGAATCCGGACCAGCCGGCTTCTTATGTGTTTGTGGAGGAGCAGAGTAGTTCTTCTCAACCTTCCGACTGGGCGCAGCTCGTTCCCGGATCGCGCACCATTTTTGCCAGTCTCGGCAAGGTGCTGCTCGAAATACCCGCCACGCACGACACTCGCGTTGCGATCACGCACCCGGGATCAGTGCTGTTTGCCCTCGCTAAATCCACCCGCGATTTCAGCGCCGCGCCGCCGGAATGACCTGTTTGCAGCGCGAGTGTTCAGACTGGTCCCTACGATGACGACACAATGGCCGGTTATTCCCTGATTTGGCAAGGACCGAATCCTTGTTATAGTAAGGATATGGCGAAGGTCCCGAGTAAGTTGCAGACAAGCGTCCCGAAGGTCATCGCCGATCTATACGCAAGCCGGCCTGGAGACGAGCTCGATTGGGTTCCCGCCGGCGACGTAATTCGTGTAATCCCGCAGAAGCCCCGGACGCATCAAGAACGGCGGAGCGTCGAGGAACGATTGAAGCTGTTCCGGGAGATGGTAGAACGGCAGCGAAAGCGCGAAGCGACCCTTGGTCAGAGTGAAGCTCCGGCCCAGGAAGCCTGGAAACAACATGAGGTAGAGCGTGGCTGGAGACGCGAAGACCTTTACACTCGTGGCCAGCCTCGTTGACACGAACATCCTTGTTCACGTGTTCGATACTTCGGAGCCACGCAAGCAGCACGCTGCAATCCGGCTGCCTGACCGAGGTCTCCATGAAGATTCTCTTCGCGTACCTCACCAAGCGATCGTAGAGTTCGTTGCCGCCGTGACGCGTCCTCGCGCCAATGGAGCGAGCTTAGTGTCGCGAGCGGAAGCGCACTGGGAGGCCGAGCACTTAATGGATGAGTTCGAGATACTGTATCCGAACGAATCGCTGGTGCGCGCGGCCATGCGAGGCGCGGCGGCTTATCGGCTCCCATGGTTCGACGCCCATATTTGGGCCTACGCGGAGCATTATGGCCTTTCGGAACTGTATTCCGAAGATTTTGAGCATGACCGACTCTATGGCACCGTCCGCGCGGTGAATCTTTTCATCGGGTAGGTTTCAATGAATAGGGTGAAGCGAGGTAAAGCGCGTGCGGTTTTTGTTCTGGGGTCAGGAAACTGCTGAGAACCTGAAAGACGCCGGCCCGCGCTGCAGGCCTTTCACGACCAGAAAATGTTATGCTAGAACGACTGTCTCACGGAGGCATTTATGGCTAAGGTTTATTACGAGTCGGACGCTGATCTGAAGCAACTGAAGGGCAAGACCATTGCCGTGATCGGGTACGGCAGCCAGGGGCATGCGCACGCGCTGAACCTGCGCGACAGCGGGCACAAGGTGATCATCGGGCTGCCGGCTTCGAGCGCGTCGCGCGCCAAAGCGCAGGCTCAAAAGCTTGAGATTGTCGAGCCGGCAGAAGCCGCGAAGCGTGGCGACGTAATCGTAATTCTGATCCCGGACCATCTTCAGCCCAAGCTTTATAAGGAGCACATCGCGCCAAATCTCGGCCGCGGCAAGACGCTTCTCTTTGCGCACGGCTTCAGCATCCATTTCCAGTTCATCGAGCCTCCCCCCGACGTAGACGTGGTGATGATCGCACCGAAATCGCCCGGGCACCGCATGAGGGAACTATACCTCGAAGGCGTTGGCGTGCCTGGAATACTGGCGGTGGCGCAGGACGCTTCCGGGCAGGCTGAAAAGACGGCTCTCGCTTACGCGCACGGGGTCGGCTGCCTGAAGGCGGGCGTGATCCGCACGACGTTCAAGGAGGAAACGGAGACCGATCTCTTTGGCGAGCAGACGGTGCTTTGCGGCGGCGTATCCGCCCTGATTACTGCCGCGTTTGAAACGCTGACCGCCGCCGGCTATCAGCCTGAAATTGCCTATTTCGAGTGCCTCCACGAGCTGAAGCTGATCGTCGATCTGATCCACCAGGGTGGCATCAAGTACATGCGTTATTCGGTGAGCGACACGGCGGAGTATGGCGACTATACGCGCGGGCCTTCGGTGATTGACAATCACGTGCGTGAGACCATGAAGAAGGTTCTGGCGGATGTTCAGAGCGGCGCCTTCGCCCGCGAATGGATGAAGGAAAATGAAGCGGGGAGGAAACGGTTCCTCGAAATGCGCGCCAAGGCTCAAGACCACCCCATCGAGAAGGTAGGGACGGAGCTTCGCAAAATGATGGCGTGGAATCGCCCGGCAACCGAAGAAGTGACGGCGGCTCAGGCCAAGGCAAGGGCGTAGGAGGCTGCACTGAGCCCGTCGCCCGTCATTCTGAGCGCAGCGAAGAATCTCCGTGTTTGTTAAGACCTGCAAATGCAGAGATCCTTCGTCGCCCTTCGCTCTTCAGGCTGCTTATGCGAATTATAAAATATCGTGACCGTTTCACGTAGCGCCGGCATCCTGCCGGCCTCGCAAACATGCCGCCGAGACGGCGGCGCTACAGGGTCGGCTTGTCACCGTATTATGTAACCTTCAGTAACTTGAAATGACAACGAAAACTGTTTCCTCAAAGTCGATTGATCTGAAAAAGGATGTCCCTCTGAAGAAGTTGGCTGTCATCGGCGCTGGCAAGTTGGGCGAGGGCTTGCTTTCGGGAGTTTTGGGCTCGCAACTCGTGCCGATTAGCCACGTGGTGGCCACCGTGGCGCACGAGCCGCGGGCGGATTACCTAGCGGAGAAATACGGCATTCGCGCCGGCACCGACAATCGCGAAGCGGTGACGGGCGCCGACCTCGTGCTCGTCTGTTTGAAGCCGCAACAGGTGAGAGGCTTCCTTCAGGAAGTCAGGAAGGACCTGCGAAAGGAAGCGCTGCTGATTTCAGCGGCGGCGTCAGTCACTACAGCGTTCATCGAGCGCGAGCTGCCGTTCTCCGCGCGCGTCGTGCGAGCGATGCCGAACACGCCGTGCCTCATTCGGCAGGGGATGATCGCTCTGGCGCGCGGTCAATACGCGACACCTGCAGATTTGAGTGTCGCGAACCGTGTCTTTAGCTCGATGGGCCGGACCGTCGTAGTGGATGAAAAGCACATGGATGCCATCACGGGTCTTTCCGCCTCCGGCCCCGCCTATGTATATACGATCATCGAATCTCTTGCCGAGGGTGGCGTGAAACTCGGCCTGCCGCGCGAGCTTTCCACCGAACTGTCAGCGCAGACGCTGCTCGGCGCGTCGGCCCTTGTCCTGCAAAGCGGCGAACATCCGGCCAAATTGAAGGACATGGTAACGACTCCGGCAGGCTGCACGATTGACGGCCTGCTCGAGCTCGAAGAGGGCGGCCTGCGCGTCACGCTGATCAAGGCCGTCGTGCGGGCCGCGGAACGTGCCAGGCAGCTTGTAGAAAGCCAGAACAGCAAGCAGTCGCCGGCGGCGAAGCAAAACTCCGGCACGTGCGATGAATAACAAATTTTTGATTGGGAGCCAAAATGAGTCTGAACATTGGAGACGTTGCGCCTGATTTCAAGTTGCCATGCTCGACAGGTGAGAGCCAGGGCGAATTTGAGCTTTCGGCGCACAAAAGCAAGAACGTTGTCATCCTTTTTTATGCGCTAGATTTCACACCGGTTTGACAGAACGAACTGAAGGCGTTTGAGGCGGAGCTACGACGCTTCACCGACGCCGCCGCCCAGGTCGTGGGCGTTTCGACCGATTCAGTTTTCTCGCACATCGCCTTTCAAAAGTCGCTTGGCGGTATAACGTTTCCGCTCGCGGCGGATCGCTGGCCGTATGCTCAGACGGCGGCAGCTTATGGAATTTTCCCGCCAGCCAAGCATACGATTCCGTTCGTGAACGACCGCGCCATCTTTGTCGTCGATAAGGACGGCAAGATCGCCTGGTCGAAGGTTTACGAACTTCGAACGCTACCCGAGCCGAGCGAGGTACTGGAGGCATTGTAGCGCCCTCACTCACCACTTCGTGGTTCGCGTGAGGCGTGAGAGAGCCCTGTATGATTATTCCCTGCATTGACCTGATGGGCGGCAAGGTGGTGCAGCTCGTACAGGGCAGGGAAGCATCGAAGGTGCTTGAGCTGCCCAACGCTCTTTCCGTTCTCGAGCGCTTTGCCGAATTTCCACAGATTCAAGTCATCGACCTCGACGCAGCGATGGGGCGCCGAGCGCAAGCGGAGATCGTAGAGGTGCTCGCGGCCCGCAAGCCGTGCCGAGTTGGTGGCGGCATCCGCAGTGTCGAACGGGCGCTCGAGGTCATTGGGCAGGGGGCCGTGAAAGTGATTGTGGGCAGCGCCGCCTTCACATCCCATGGCGTAAACCGTACCTTTCTTGAAGAGCTCACCGGTGTTGTTCCGCGACAGAATTTGATGATCGCCGTCGATTGCCTGGACGACTGCGTCGCCATTCACGGCTGGAAGGAAATTCTGCCGCTTACTTCGGGCGAGGCGCTGCCAGAGCTCGAGCGCTACGCGTCAGAGTTCCTGTGTACCTGCATTGATGTGGAAGGCAAGCACGAGGGTACAAGGCTCGAATGGTTCAGAAAACTGCGCGACACAACGCCTCTCCCCATCACGGCGGCGGGCGGCATCACGACGGACGAAGAAATCCACGCCCTCGAAGAGATGGGCATGAACGCGGCCTTGGGAGTGGCGATCTACCGAAGAATGTTTCCCAACCTTTTCACCGGCGACGGCTCCTCGCTTGCATCCGGGCACTCCAGGTAAATACGCGGGACCCGCTTCCCAATAGAACAAAGAACTTCGTAGGGAATCGTGCCGATGGCCTGGGCTACCTCCGTGGCGGTGATGGAGAGGCCGCCGGACTGGCCGATCAAGGTGACTTCGTCGCCCACGGCAACGCCTGGAATATCCGTCACATCCACCAGAGTCATGTCCATGCTGATATTGCCGACGATGCGCGCGAAGCTTCCGCGCAGGATAACCTGGCCACGGTTTGAAAGGGCACGGCTCAAACCGTCCGCATAACCGACCGGGATGGTTGCGATTCGCGATGGACGACGGGTAAAGAACGATGCGCTATAGCCAAGCGGCGTGCCGGCCGGGTGGTCCTTGAGAAACACCACGCGCGACCGGAAACTAAGGACGGGCTCGAACTCGGCGGGCGTGCGCCGTTCGGAACCTGCCGGCAAAGCGAGCGGGAGGCAATAACCATAAAGAAGGGCGCCAACTCGCACCATGTTCTCCTGAACGTCTGTGCGAGCCAGCAGGGCGGCGCTGTTTGACACGTGAACCCAGCGCGGCTCAGCGCCAAGCGCCCGCAAGCGGCCGAGCGCCCTCGTGAAACGCGCAAGCTGATCGTCCGTCTGCGTGGCGACGAGGTCTTCTGCCGAAGCAAGATGAGTGAAGAAACCCGAGAGCTGCAGTCGGCCTTCCGAGGGACTTGCGCCTTCGTTCAGATCGGCCAGGCGCTCCATAAAAGATTCAAGAAGGTTGGGCGGAATCCCCAGCCGTCCCATTCCCGTGTCCACCTTAAGGTGAAAATCGACAGCTTGTCCGAATTGGTGCGCGCAATCGGCATAAGTATCAAGCCGGGCGGTGGAAGAAACCGTGGGGGTGAGCCGGAATTCGATGAGCGCGGCAGGGTCGCTCATGTAGAGGCCGCCTAGCAGCAGGATGGGCCTGGTCACGCCTGCCGCGCGAAGCTCGATGGCCTCATCCACCGTGGCCACGCCAAACCAGTCCGCTCCGCACGCTTCCAGCACTTGCGCGACGTTAGGCGCACCATGCCCATAGGCATCGGCCTTGGTTACGGCCATCAGCTTCCGGTAGTCCGCCAACTTGCGCACGCGCGCGTAATTGCGGCGCAATGCCGGAAGGCTGATCTCGGCCCAGGTGGGGCGCGAGAGTTTTTCCGAAATGGCTGTCACAGATTCCGGCTTCACGGGGGCAGCAAGCACCGTTGTTCCGGCCGGTGTGAGATCAGGCGTCTTCGCCATTGGCGGTGTAATTCTCAAAGCGGGTGTAAGGTTTCAGAAAGACGAGTTTGAACGGCCCGGTGGGACCGTTGCGCTGCTTGCCGATGTTGAGTTCGGTCACCACGCCGGTATCCTCCGGGCCACCGTCGCTTGCGCCGCGATGGATAAAGATAACCATATCGGCGTCCTGCTCAATCGAACCTGAATCCCGCAGATCAGAAAGCTGTGGTTCCCGTCCTTTGCCGGCCTCTGGAGCGCGGCTGAGCTGCGAAAGCGCGACAACGGGTACACTGAGTTCCTTGGCAATGCTCTTCAGCCCCCGCGAGATGTAGCTGACTTCCTGGTTGCGATTTTCGAAGCGACCGTGCCCGGTGACCAGTTGCAGGTAATCGACAATCACCAGATCCAGCCCCTTTTCCGCCTTCAGCCTGCGAGCCTTGGCGCGAATCTGCATCAGGCTGAGCGCCGGCGTGTCGTCAATAAAGAGCGGCGCTTCCGCCAGCCGGCCAAGCGCTTTGCTCATCTTGGCCCAGTCCTCCTGGTTTGCAAATCCGGTGCGCAGCTTGTGGCTGTCAATGCGCCCCTCGGAGCAGAGCATGCGGATAAGTAGCGACTCTTTGCTCATTTCGAGGGAAAAAACGGCCGTGACGCGACCGCCGTGCGTCGCTGCATGAGCGGCGGCGTTCAAGGCCAGGGCCGTCTTGCCAAGGGAGGGACGAGCGGCGACGATAATGAGCTCTCCGGGCTGAAGTCCGGAGGTCATGTTGTCCAAAATCTCGAAGCCGGTCTCGATTCCGGTCACGCCCTGACGCCGGTCAAACAAGACGTCCAGCGTGCCGAAACTTGATTTGACGATATCCTGGATGCGATAAAAGCCGGACTGGACGTCCTTCTCTGCGATCTCAAAGATTTGGCTCTGAGCGAGATCGATCAGTGTTTCCGCGTCGTCTGTCTCTTCAAGGCACCGGCTGATGATATTATTCGACGCGGTGATCAAGCCGCGCAGGACTGATTTCTCTTTGATAATGCGGGCGTATTCGGCAACGCGCGCAGGCGACCCGATGGGAAGTGCATCGGTGAGAGAAGCAAGGTAGGTCGCTCCGCCCGCTTTTTCGAGCAGGCCGTCTCTGGCGAGTTCGTCTGCGAGCGTGACGAGCTCCGCAGGCCGGCTCTTCTCCGAAAGCTCCACCATCTTTTGGAACGCCATGCGGTGGGCATCGGAATAGAAGTCCCCCGTCTTAAGGACTTCGAGCGCGATGTTGAGTGCGCCGTTGTCGAGGAGAATCGAGCCGAGCAGAGCCCGTTCGGCTTCCACATTGTGGGGCAGGCCTTTGTCGCTGACCGGGCTCGCAGGCATGGCTTTCAGGATGCCTTGTTCAGGCGGCAAGTTCAAGCGCGGTGCCGAACTTCATTTTGGGTTCTTCACGAGGCATTCACCTGGATTCCTCATGAAACTCGTAGGACGGAGCAGATTGTAAACCTTTCACACAGAGTTCACAGAGGCTATTAACAATGGCCACGGAGCGCACAGAGAGCATCGCAAGAATTTCTCCGTGTCTCAGCTCTGTGATCTTGGTGCGAACTCCTGGCCTGTCTCCATGAGTCCAGGATATTCATTGATGATCCCACTTAAGATGCCCCTACCTCCGCCTCACCAGCCGGCTTTACCGGTTTCGCAGGTTCAGGCGGCGCGGCCTCCTCGGTTGACCTTTCCTTCCCGCCCTCGATTTCGACCGTGACCTTTACCTTGGCGGTCACCTCGCGGTGCAACCTTACCGCCACGTCGTGCTCGCCAATGGCTTTCAAGGGAGCAGACAATTGAACCTTTCGTCGGTCAAGTTTGTAGCCGCGCGCCGCCAGCGCCTCGGTAATATCCATCGCCGTGACCGAGCCGAACAGAGCGCCGTGTTCCCCGGCCTTGCGCGTGAAGACAAGCTTCTCGCCGGCGAGCATGCCAGCGAGTTCTTCAGCGTCGGCTTTTTCTTTCGCTTCCTGCTTCAGGAAGCGTTGACGTTGCTGCTCCACCCACTTGCGATTCTGCGGGGTGGCGGCGACCGCCATTTTCTTGGGCAGCAGATGATTGCGACCGTACCCTCCCGCAACTTTAACGGTCTGGCCGCGTGTTCCGAGGCCCTCGACGTTTTCAATGAGAATCACTTCCATAAATTACTCCTGAATGCTCGGTCATCGCGCAGCGGCATCTGGCTGCCGTACCTCCGCGCTCCCTAAGAAGCGCCGCACCCGCCAATGCTCCTTGGCAGCCGCGAAACGGTCCTGCTCTACAACGCGGCCGCGAAAGGCAGCAGCGCGATGTTTCGAGCACGCTTGATGGCAACGGCCAGCAGGCGTTGGTGAGGCGAGCACGTGCCCGTCAGCCGGCGCGGCAAGATCTTCCCTCGCTCTGAAACGAATTGGCCGAGAAGCTTGACTTCCTTGTAGTCGATGACGTCGATTTTCTCCGCACAGAACTTACACACCTTGCGGCGACGATAAAACTGCTTCCGATTCGCTCCTCCTCCGCCCGAGGCAGCAGGTCGAGCCTGGCGTGTTTCGTGCCGGTTGTTCTTTCTTGCGTTGGGCATTCCGATCAACTCCTTTGTGGCGGCACCCTTAGGAGTGCCCCGGTCCTTGAATATCGGGGACCAGTAAGCTCCACGGCCGCGTCCCAGCGAGGTCCATTCGCGTGTCGTCAGGCTTACTCTGGGACAGGTGCGACCGACGGAGCGGATGGTTGCTTGCGCCGGCGCGTTTCCTTTTGTGCCCGGATCGCCGCCAGCTTCGCACCGCGCTTCTGCTGTGCGTCGATCCGTATTGTCAGGAACTTCATCACCGAGTCGGCTACTCTCATGCGGCGTTCGAGTTCGGCCACAACCCCTGGCTCGCCTTCCAGAGAGAAAAGAACGTAGAAGCCTTCTTTGTACTTCTCGACGCGATAAGCGAGCCTCCGCCGCCCCATTTTCTCACTTTTTTCGACCTTGCCACCTGCGGCGGTGGCGTAGCCCTCCATCTGGGTCACAAGCTTTTCAATCTCATCGTCGGCCAGGTCTGGACGGATAATGAACATCATTTCATATCGGTGCATAAAACCTCACGGTCTTTGGTTCACGGCGCGTCACGGCGGTTATAGCGGTTCATCGCCGCTTGAATGCCTTGCCGCAATATTAACTCCACGGCTTCAGCGGCCCGATCAACCATAGCCGCCAGAGTTTCGAAGTCAGCCTTGCGGAAGCGGCCAAGCACATGAGCGGCGCGATCTTCCAGCGGATGCTCCGGCTTTACGCCCATCCGCACGCGTGCAAAACGGTCAGACTGCGTTACGCCAATCACGGACTTCAGGCCGTTGTGTCCGCCGGCGCTGCCTCGCTCGCGGATGCGGAGCGTTCCAAACGGCAAATCGGCATCATCCACGAGTACGATCAAATCCTTGACCTCAACGTCATACTTGTCAAGCAGCCGGCCCACCGCCAGCCCGCTCAAGTTCATAAACGTTTGCGGTTTGGCAAGGATCACTTCAATACCATCGATGCGGACGCGCGTCGTGAGCGACCGGCTCTCGGGCCTGGAGATCTTCGCACCCCAGGCCTCAGCGATTCGGTCCGCCGCCATGAAACCAAGGTTGTGCGGTGTCATGGCATATTCAAAACCTGGGTTGCCTAGGCCCGCCACCAGCTTCAGGCGACTTATTGGTTCCACCACGCTCGCGGGTCACAACGCTAAGATTCTTTCGTTTCCGCTTCGCCCGGCTCCTCTTCGGCCTTGGGTTTGCGGATCAACTCCGGCTCGGCCGCTGTCACTTCCGCGACTTCCGCAGGTTTTTCTTCCTCGAGCCTGGGCGCAACCACGTGCGCTACCACTCGCTCAGGATCCGTGAGCACCTTGACGTTCGGGCCAACCGCCAGGTCCGACACGCGTAGGTGACGCCCAATTTCCAACTCCGTCACGTCCACGGTCAGGGTCTCGGGAATGTCGTCCGGCAAGCACTCTGCATCCAGTTCGCGCAGAACGAACTCAAAAACACCGCCTTGGAGCTTAACGCCCTTGGGTTCGCCGACGGCGTGAATAGGAACCTTGACCTTAAGGCGCGTATCTCGGGAGACCCGGAGGAAATCCACGTGTAAAACCGTACCTTTGACGGGCTCCTGCTGCCATTCTTTGAGGATCACACGCACGGTCTCGCCACCGCGAATCTCCATGTTAACCAAGGCGTTGTGTCCGGCTTCTGAGTGCAGGATGGAGGCAAGCGCCTTGGGGTCCACCGCAACCGCAACCGCCTCTCCTCCGCCGCCATAGACCATGCACGGCAGGCGTCCGCGGCGCCGGAGTCGCCGGGCCGCGTTCTTGCCGCGTTCCTGCCTCAATTCAGCCTCGATCTTCACTGCTTGGGCCATAGGAGCCTGCTCCTTCAATCTCTGTTCAGATGAACAGCTTGCTTACAGACGTTTCCTCGTGAATCGAACGGATGGCCGTCGCGAGCAGCTTGGCTACGCTCAGCACTCTGATCTTCTTGCAAGCCTTTCCTTCTTCGCTAATGGGAATCGAGTTGGTTGCAATCAGTTGGGTGAGCGGGGATGCCGCGATCTTTTGGATCGCCTCATCGGCAAAGACCCCGTGTGTGCAGCAGGCGTAGACCTGCCGGGCGCCGTTATTCAGCAGCGCCTGCGCGCTATGAACCAGCGTCCCGCCGGTGTCAATCATATCGTCCACGATCAGACAGGTTTTGCCTTCGACGCGCCCAATCACGTTCATTACCTCGACCGTATGGGCGTCCTCCCGGCGTTTGTCGATGATGGCCAGGGGTGCATCGAGGCGCTTGGCGAACGCGCGCGCGCGCTCAACACCACCGGGGTCCGGCGAAACCACCGCTACGTTGCTCAGCTTTAGCTTGCGAAAGTAATCCACGGTTACCGGTGTCGCATAAAGATGATCGACGGGTATGTTGAAATAGCCCTGAATCTGGCCGGCGTGCAAGTCCATCGCTAAAATACGGTTCGCCCCAGCCGAAGTGAGCAGGTCCGCCACCAGCTTGGCAGAAATCGGAACGCGAGGCCTGTCCTTGCGATCCTGGCGAGCATAACCGTAGAAGGGCATCACGGCCGTAATTCGGTCGGCTGACGCCCTCCGGAAGGCGTCGAGCAAGATGAGGAGTTCCACCAAGTTGTCATTCACAGGCCGGCAGGTAGGCTGGATCACAAACACGTCAGTGCCCCGCACGTTCTCAAGAATCTGCAGCCGTACTTCACCGTCCGGGAAGCGATCGATATGAGCCTTGCCTAAAGGAACTTTCAGGTACGAACAGATTTCTTTCGCCAGCTCTGGATGCGCGTTTCCGGAAAAAACTTTAAGCGAATGGAGTCTGTGATCCGCCATGTCGTGGAACTCGCAACCTCCGCGTTAGATAGCCGCCCGCTCTGCCCACAATTTGCGCCTGAGTCTGTGGTGCCGGCTCAGCCGGGGTAGGGCGCCGTGTAATGCTTCAATGACTGCAAAGCAATCGACAAGCAAAATTTGATGGCCTCTCCGCCCACGGGTCGAGCGCGGCGCTGGCTATCTGGCTGGGAGGCCTGGATTCGAACCAGGGTTCCATGCTCCAAAGGCATGTGTCCTACCACTGGACGACCTCCCAGCACCTTGTTCACTCAAGGGCGCCTCGGCGACACCTGAAACAACAGGCGTTGAAACTCCCGCCGGCGGAGGGTTCTCGTACGGAACGCAGCCCACCCCCGTGGAATGGTTCTGGAAACCTGATTCAATTTACGGGCGGAATCGAAGACAGCGTAGACAGCTGAGCCGCTGCCGCTCAGCAATGCGGTTTCGGTTCCGGCCCGGATGAACTGGTTCTTGATAGCGCCCAGTTCTGGCCACCTCGCGAAAACGACGCGCTCAAAGTCGTTTTCGGCCGGTCCCCAATCCAACAGGGAAAATTGTGACCACGCACCGAAGCTATCTACGTTACGTTTTTCCCGAGCTTCTGTCAAGCTCAAGCCGAGCTCCCGGTAAGCTTCCGGTGTTGATACCGGAATACCTGGATGTACGATCACGCACAACCGGGAGGAAAGATCGGGGAGCGGATAGATCTCTTCACCGCGGCCGCACCCAATGGCTCGGCCGCCAACGAGAAAGAACGGCACGTCGGAGCCAAGCGATGCCGCCAGGCGCAGACGTGCCGGAAAGTCCAGTCGGTCTCCCGTCAACCGTTCAATCCCCATCAGCGTGGCGGCGGCATCACTGCTCCCTCCGCCCAGGCCGCCCCCGACCGGAATACATTTCTGAAGTTCGATCTCAACGCCTCCGGCATAGTTCCGCGCCGCTCTCCAGGCCTCGCAGGCGCGGTAGACCAAGTTGTCGTGCCCGGCAGGAACGGCAGGATCGTCGCAATCGATGGTGATTCCGGGTCCCCGCCGCAGGCCGATTTTCAGACGGTCGTGGAGCGACACGCTTTGATAAATGGTGCGGATTTCGTGGTAGCCGTCACGACGCGGAAAGAGGACTTTCAATCCCAGATTGATCTTTGCAAAGGCGCGGACGCGGATGGCGTGGCTCAAGGCAGGGACCGAAAATCCGAAGGCATCCCGCTCACATCTTTTGATCTTTGGAAAGATGGCGCTCTAGCTGAGAGAGGCGCTTCTGAAGCTTGGCCGCGCGTGCCGCGTCGAAGTCACTGTCGTTCGAGTTGGGCCAGTTCTTGAGCGCTCGCTGCCATTCCTGCGCCGCCTGGCGAGGGAGACCTAGTTTCACATAAAGCTGACCAAGGTGATCCAGCACAGTAGGATCGTTCGAGAGCAGCTTCGCGGCCTTTTCAAGAGGAGCGCGCGCCATATTGTACCGCGCCATCTTGAAATACGCCCAGCCGAGACTGTCCAGATAAGCGCCGTTACTCGGGTCGAGCTGTAGAGCTTTTTGGATGTACTTCACGCTCTCCTGTAACTGAACTCCTCGATCTGCCAGCATATAGCCGAGATAGTTGAACGCTTCCGCATTCAGGGGGTCAGTTGCGAGCACCTTCTTGAATTCTTTCTCAGCTAGGTCGTACTTCTTCTGTCTCTCATAAACCGATCCAAGCAGAAATTGGGCGAATTCCCGGTCGTCAGGTTTCAGGTCCTGCTGCAGGACCGAATTAAGCTCCGCCTGAGCCTTCCGATACTGTTTGGCCCGTGAATAGACCTGCACGATGGCTAGTTCGACGCGGACATCGTTGCCTGACTTCTTGACAAGGAGGTCCCGGAGTTGGCCGATAGCTTCGTTGACGTGTCCTTGCTCGCCCAGCAGTGAGGCTCGCTCCAACCGGAGCGAACGGTCATTCGGATATTTATTGATGGCTTGATTGGCTTCCTCGATCGCTTGCGCGCGGCGGCCAGCCAAGTCCAGAGTTTCGACGATTAGTTCCTCGCCGCGCGGAGCCTGGTCGGGGCCAAGGGTGACAACCTCGCGGTACGCAGCCAGCGCTTGGTCATATTTTCCCTGGGAGCGATAGATCGCACCCAGTTGCTTCAGAAACACCGCGCGGTTACTGGCGGCGGCACTCGTATACTTCCCGTTCGCGCTCTTTGTGTGTTCAAGCAACCCATTTAGGATTTGAATCGCCGACGCGTTATTCCCGATCGCCGCATCGAGCAGCGCTTGCTGGTAAGTCACTCTCATGTCAGTAGGAAGAAGCTTGGCCGCCTCCGCCAGAAGTTGCGTCGCTTCTGGGAAGCGGCCCTGTGCTTGAGCGATTTGCGCCAGGCGCAGATGGCTCAGTCCGTCCTGCGAATGTTCTTTCAGAATGGTCTCAAACTGCGCCTTTGCCGCATCCAATTTCCCGGAGCGCATCAACGCGTCGGCATACTGCCGGCGTATGTCAATGTTCTGAGGGTCGGCATCAACGGCGCTGCGGAAATTCTGGGCAGCTTTTTCGTAGTCACCTGTCTGCGAGTACGCGAATCCGAGCATCGCGGCGATACCCGGACCGCGCTGGCCGGCAGGAATCTTCTCAAAGAAGGCAATCGCCTGCTTGTACTCCTCGTGGTCGATGTAAACTCTGCCTAAATTTGTGAGCGCGCTTATCGAGTCGGGATGTGTGCTCAAGATCTTCTCGAAAAGCGCTTCGGACTTCGCGGACTGATTGTCCAATGCGTACAGACGCGCCAGCAGAACGGCAGAGCGCGTGTCGGAGGGTGCCAACCGCGTGATCGCCTCATACTCCTGGATGGCCCTTTCCAGCGTTAACTTCTGTTCTGCTTGCCCCTCAGCGCCGCTCAGGTCGTGCAGGTAAATCGTCGCAAGCAGCCGGTGAGCTTCCAGATCGTCGGGATTACGTTTGAGGACATATTTCGCTTCCTGCACTCCGTCGCCAACCTGGCCGACGCGCCAATAAAGGTCACCTAATTGAATGTGAAGAAAAAGGGAAGCGGGATCGTCCGCGATGGCCTGCTTGTATTCGGAAATGGCGCGTTGCACGTAGTCGCTGCGGTTGTAAATGCCCGCGAGTTCCTCATAACGCCGCGCCAGCATGAAGTGATAGTAAGAACCGGCGTGATCCGGAGCGGGAGAAGCTGCGGTCGCTTCGGCGGGGCTTTTAGACTCCTCATGCGAAGCGGCACCGACCGCCACGCCAGCGCAGAACAAAAATAGGGTCAATGAAAACCCTGTTGTCGTCAGAATTTTTCGCATTGTCCTCGGCCTTGCTTGTAATTCACTAGCCGCATTATGCCACAGCGCTGTGAGACCGGTCAAAAAGCCGTATCGAGGGTTGCTTTCGGTAGCCAGGTCATGGGCTATGGGTTTTAGGCGACGGGCTCCGCGCGGTGAACGTGATTGCGAATGAAGTTGATGATGTCCTGGGTGGAAGAGCCGGGCTGGAAAATCTCTGTGACGCCGGCCTTTTTCAGCAGCGGCACGTCTTCCAGGGGGATGATGCCGCCGACGACTACCAGCACCTCGTCCATACCGTGCTCGCGGAGCAAGGCGCAGATGCGTGGAACCAGGGTGTTATGGGCGCCAGATAGAATGGAAACGCCGATCGCGTCCACATCTTCATCTCGGGCGGCATTGGCAATCTGTTCGGGAGTCTGGCGCAAGCCGGTGTAGATCACCTCCATCCCGGCATCGCGTAACGCGCGAGCAACAATTCTGGCCCCCCGATCGTGGCCGTCCAAACCGGGTTTCGCAACAAGGACGCGAATAGGGCGATGAGGCATAACCGCCATTGAATCTACCAAAATCCCGGCTCTTGGTAAACGCCGAAGACGCCACGCAGCACATCACACATTTCACCCAGTGTCGCGTAGGCGCGAGCGCATTCAATAAGAAGGGGCATCAGGTTTTCGTTGCCTGCCGCGGCGCGAGCGAGTGCATCCAGCGCGCGGCGCACCTTTGCCTCATCGCGGCGGTTCCGCAACTCTGCCAGCCTCCGCCGTTGTTCGGAAGCTGCGTCTTCGTCGATGCCGAGCGTTTCAACGGGTCGCTCGTTGCCACCGAAAAACTCATTGACGCCCACCACAATCCTGTCTTTCCGCTCTACGGCTCGCTGATAGGTATAAGCGGATTCGTGGATTTCCTTCTGCGGAAATCCTTTCTCGATCGCCGCCACCATACCTCCAAGAGCATCGATTCTTTCAAAGTATTCGTAGCAGGCTCGCTCGGCTTCAAGCGTCATCCTTTCTACCACGTAGGATCCGCCGAGCGGGTCGACAACTTCGGTCAAACCACTTTCGTGGGCGAGCACCTGCTGGGTGCGCAGGGCGAGGCGCGCGGAGTTTTCGGTAGGCAGCGCCCAGGCTTCGTCGAGGGCATTCGTGTGCAGGGATTGTCCGCCGCCGAGCACGGCCGCAAGCGCCTGCACCGCGGTGCGCACTACGTTGTTATAAGGCTGCTGCGCGGTGAGCGAACAGCCCGCCGTTTGCACGTGAAATCGGCACCGCCAGGAGCGGGGATCGCTGGCTCTGAAGCGCTCGCGGCAGACGTGCGCCCAGACTTTGCGCGCGGCCCGGAACTTTGCGACTTCTTCAAAAAGGTCGTTGTGCGAATCAAAGAAAAAGCTCAGGCGCGGCGCAAAATCGTCCACGCTGAGCCCAGCCTTGAGCGCCCATTCGACGTACTCAATGCCGTCGCGCAGCGTGAATGCCAGTTCCTGCACCGCCGTCGCCCCAGCTTCGCGGATGTGATAACCGCTGATCGAAATTGGATTCCAGCGCGGCGTTTCGCGCGCCGCGAATGCGATCGCATCCACCGCGAGACGCATCGAAGGTGCGGGAGGGAAGATATACTCCTTCTGCGCGATATATTCTTTGAGAATGTCGTTTTGGAGCGTTCCTGATAGCTTCTTCGAGTCTGCGCCAGCCTTTTCCGCCGTCACTAAATACATCGCCCACACCGGCGCCGCCGGCGAATTGATTGTCATAGAAACGCTGACGGTTTCGAGCGGAATACCGCGGAAGAGCGTTTCCATGTCTTCCAAGGACGATACCGCCACGCCGCACTTGCCCACCTCGCCTTCGGCCAGCGGATGATCGCTGTCGTAACCCATCAGCGTGGGCAGATCGAACGCGATCGAAAGTCCGGTTTGTCCCTGTTGGAGCAGATACCGTAGCCGCCGATTAGTTTCTTCCGGCGTTCCGAATCCGCTGAACTGACGCATGGTCCAGGGCTTCCCGCGGTACATGGTCGAATGGATGCCGCGAGTGAATGGGAACTCGCCGGGGTTGCCAAGTTCGCGCTTGTAATCAAAATCCGGCAGGTCGGCGGACGTGTAAAGGCGCTCGACCGGCGTGCCAGATACCGTGGTAAATACGGCCTGCCGGTCCCGCGAGACGCTAAGGGCCGTCTTTAGAACATCTTTGCGCCACTTCTGCTCGGCCTCGCTCGGACGCCTCTCAGGAACAACCGAGCTCTTTGCCATGTCACTCATTGCAGCTTAACAGGGAAGGAATGTCAACGAACGAGCGCGCTGGTAGTTCCACGACAGTAAGCCGCGTCCAGCCGCCAGGGCAAGTTCGGCAGGAGTCTTCTAGCCATTAGAAACGCCATTGCGCGTGAAACCCCGATGAACTTGACTAGCCTGAAGTTACTTTCCCGAAGAAAGGAATCGATCTCCCAGAAGAGCGGTTTGCCGGTCTGCATGGGACGGAACGACACCTCGATGTGGATCAAAGCGACGTGCCGCAAGGTTTCTTGTGCCCCGTTCAGAACCAGCTTTTCTGCGCCTTCGACGTCGATCCACAGAAGATCCGGCTGATTCTGCCGGTTCCGAAAGTACAAGTCGAGGGTCGTCCCGGTGACGGTTATCCGATCCTGGACAATCGCACCGCGACGCTTTGAGGCATAGGCGGGGTTCACCGGGAAGAGCGAAGAGAAACCAATATCCTTATTGTCGGACTTGCCCGCATTGACTGCGAAGAAGCTGACGGGACCTGGGTTGTCGGTAAGGGCAACGGGATTAAAAAAGACTTTGCATCCTTTCCCATATCGGGCGATGTTGGCCTGGCAGAGCTCAATAGCGGAAGGATTAGGCTCAAAGATGTGACATTCGGTTGCATCGAGGCTCTTGCACAGGCAAAGTCCGTCGAGGGCATCCCGGCTTCCAATATCACAAACCACCGGACGCGGCGGGCAAAGCCTCCGGGCGATGGCAAGCAGGTCCGCGGATACCTCGTGCGAAAAATTACACACGTCCGGGGTGACACGGGTATTTCCCGCATCAGCAGTCACGGGCGAGACGCCCCTGCCACGCTTTGCGCGCGTTTTGTCAACCATAGACGCTAATTCGACGGCGCGATAGGTGTGCCAGGAATGTTCGGCATCTTCCGGGTTACCTGGCCTTTCATGGCGTCGACCAATTCCACGTGATCTTTATTGAGCAGCGTGCCGGTGGCCTCGTAAAACTGCGTCAGTGCCTGTGCGTAGGCCGTCTTCGCCGTGACCAAGTTGCCTTCTGCCTGCGTGTAACTGTTTTGCATCTGGATGACCAGCTCGACCGTGGATTCGCCCACCTGAAATTTCTTCTGCTCGTCTACGTATTGCTGCTTCGCATAAAGAACCGCCTGCTGCGAAGCGTCCACGCGCGCCTGGCCTTGAACCACGCCGATTTCCGCCTGGCGCACGGCCTGATCGATCGTGTTCAACTCCTGCTGCACTTGGGTGCGGAGCATGTGTTCTTCGAGCAGCGCTCGCGCCGCGTCGGCTTGGGCAGCCCTGTTGCGAAGCGGCACTGCGAAGACGAATCCCGCCGAGTAGTCCGGATACCTGTTACTGAAAACGTCGGACAATGCTCCGCCGAGTCCGCCCGGCAGATGGCCCGCAACAGTCGTTGGAATGAAACCGGGAGGAGGGGCCGCACATCCTTCAATGAAACAGACCCGCTGTCCCGAGAGTCCCGCCGGCGTGTAGGACGCATAGACGTTGAGCGTCGGAAGCAGTGAATTCCGGTTGGCTTTAAGAATGACGCTTTCGTTTCTCAGGTTCAGATTGTTTAGATCGATTTCCGGCCGGTTAATGTGGGCTAGGCGTAAAGCTTCGGTAAGCGGCGGGACATCGCCAGGTTTCGGGGTAGGGAGCGATGTGGTAGGCTCGATGTCTGCGGTGAGCAGTTCGCCCGTCACGCGCTTCGAAATATCCGTTTTGACCACTTCCTGCTGCTGCTTGAACGTCGTCTGAGCCACGATGAGGTTCTGCTGTGCGGTGGCAAGTTGGGATTTGGCCTGGATCACGTCCAGCGGCGCGAGGGTTCCGATTTGTACTTGCCGCTCGTTGTCCGCGAGAAGCTTTTTCGCATACGTGACGGCTTCCTGGGTGACGTCGACGTTCCGCTTGTCTTCAACCAGGGTCCAGTAATCGGTCTCCACCTGGCCGATCGTGCTCGTAACCTGCTCCTCGAAGTAGTCTTTGGCGATGCCGACGTCGTTGGCGGCGATGCGAATGAACTTGGCGTTGGCGCGGCGGCCGAAGCCGTTAAGCAAGTTTTGCTCGATGCCGACCGTCATTCCCGTAACCACTTCGGGATTGTACAAACTGATGATCGCGTTGTTTCCCAAGCGTTGTCCGCCGAATGAGACGGAGTAGCTTGTGCCGGTGGGTAACTCCTGTCCGAAAAACATGTTGTACTCGCCCGTATTGCCCGTAAGCTCCGAGACGCCGGAAAGGACGTTATTGATGAGGGGGACTCGGCCGTAAGCCCAACCGGCCGTAAAACCGACGACAGGATCGAAAGATCCCACCGAGTTGACAGGGTTGACGGTGATGTTTCCGGTTGCCGTTCCCGCGCCCCGGTTTGAGAACCCGCCTGTGCCTGCTGAGATGCCGCCACCTAAGGCTCCGGAAAATAGAGCGTTGGAAGAAAATGTGCCGGTGACGCCGCGCGTTGCCTGCCCGCTGGCTGCGCGCACCTTGTCGATCTGCGCGTATTCCGGGTTATAGCGCTGGACGGCAATATTCAGGTTGTTTTCTACTGCCAGGGAGATCGCGTCGGCGAGCGAAAGCTTCATCTTGCCGTTTTGGATGAGCTCATACAAATACTGGGAGTTGGCAAGACTGAGTGGAGGCGTGTGCGGCGGCAGATACGGCCCCGCAACGTTGGGAAACCAACTGGTGCGCGTATAGTTTCTTTCAATGGACTGGTTGAACGCGTTTTCGGGTGACGTCGATGCTTGCTGAGCGCGCAGCCTCGGCAGCCCGGTGAGAGTAGCCGCGAGCGTCACGGCCAGAATGAGATAGCGACGGATACGATTCATGAGCCTTTCCTTTCCTGTAGGTTACGATAAATAAGAGCCGAAAAAATTGTATTATCAATTCCTTACGAAGCTGCCTGGCCGCAGGTTTCAAAAATCAGTGCGAGCCGCCGGAGGGAGCCAGCTTCGATAGAGTTTATCATTAACAAGCGAGAGGTAAGAGACAAGTAAGGGCAGCGGCTGGAAGACGACCAGCTTGTTTCTATCCTCTGACTTCTTATGAAGATCGCTCTGGCTCAAATCAACACGACGGTTGGCGATTTCGGCGGCAACGCGGAAAAAATCATCGCTTTTGCCGGCCGAGCGCGCGACCGCGGCGCGGGGCTAGTCATTTTCCCTGAACTCGCTTTGTGTGGTTATCCTCCGCGAGACCTGGTAGAAAGGGCCAGTTTTGTCGAGAGTTGCGAGTGCGAGCTCAAGCGTCTTGCGGAGCGGTTGCCGCCTATTCCGGCGCTTGTTGGCACGGTAAAGCGCTCAGGCGCCTCGCAGGGTAAGACCGTCATGGACGCAGCAGCGCTCCTCATGGGCGGCAGCATTGTCGTCGATTACGCCAAAATCCTTCTCCCCTTTTACGACGTCTTTGACGAATCGCGCTACTTTGAGCCAGGCTTCGGGCCGGTGGTCTACACGCTCGACGGTGAGCGGCTGGGCCTGACTGTATGTGAGGACGTTTGGAACGACAAGAACTTCTGGAAGCGCCAGCTCTACTCCCGCGACCCGGTCGAAGAAACCGTGCGCGCCGGCGCCGCGCTCATCCTGAACATTGCCGCCTCGCCCTTTATGCGCGGCAAAATCCGTCTGCGCTACGATATGCTTCGCGCCATCGCGTGGGAGCGGAGCATGCCCGTTGTCTACGTCAACCTCGTCGGCGGCAACGACGGGCTCGTTTTCGATGGATCGAGCTGCGCTTTCGACGCTGGCGGCAACCTGATTGCGCGCGCAGTCTCGTTCGAAGAGGATTTGATCCTCTGCGATGTCCCGGGCGGTTCGGGCGAGTTGCACGACGCGCCGGCATCAGAGGTGGAAGCCGTCTGCCGGGCGTTGCTGCTCGGTACGAAGGATTACGTGGCCAAGTGCGGTTTCCGCCAGGCCATTGTGGGCTTGAGCGGCGGCATCGATTCGTCGTTAGTCGCTGTGCTGGCCGCGCGCGCCCTCGGGCCGAAGCAGGTCCATGGCGTGGCCATGCCCGGCCCCTACTCGTCACCGGCCAGCCTGCGTGACGCCGAGGCGCTTGCTCGCAACTTGGGCATTCACTTCCACGTCGTACCCATCGGGCAGATGTTTGAAAGTTATCTTGCCGCGCTCGCCCCTTTGTTCGCCGGCTTGCCGCCCGACGTGACCGAAGAGAACGTTCAGGCGCGAATTCGTGGCAATATCCTGATGGCGCTATCGAACAAGCTGGGAGCGCTCGTGCTGAGCACAGGAAACAAATCTGAGTTGGCCGTTGGCTATTGCACGCTTTATGGCGACATGGCGGGGGGCCTCGCGGTAATCGCCGACGTGCCGAAGACCATGGTTTATGAACTCGCCCGGTACCTCAACGCGCAGGCAGACCAAACGCCACCCATCCCGGTCGCGTGTTTTGATAAGCCGCCTTCGGCCGAGTTGAGACCTAACCAGACCGATCAGGATACGCTGCCGCCCTACGATGTGCTGGATGCCATCTTGCAGGCCTACATCGAAGAAAATCTCCGCGTGCGGGAAATCGCCGCGCGGCTCAGCCTCGATCCGCAACTCGTTCGCGACACGGTGCGCCGTGTGACTGCGGCCGAGTACAAACGCCAGCAGGCTGCCCCGGCACTCAAAGTGACCGCAAAGGCGTTTGGCATAGGCCGCCGCTTTCCCATTGCCAATAAGTTCGAGGATTGAAAGGGACATCGTTGGTTAATGCGGGCTTCGAAAAGAACAACCACCTCTCGCAAAGGCGCCAAGCCGGGAAGAAATACGGAGACAAGTCCTTTCGTTCACGTTGCGGAACGTTGCGTCTCTGCGTGATTCTTGATTTGTAAACCGATTGGTTCACGCCGGTCGAGGCACGACCGAGTCGAGTTAGAGACGCTTTCGCACCGAAGCCGTTTCTGGCAGAATAGGAGAAGGGAGGTCGGAACATGCGTCAAATTACCCGTCTGGCAATCCTTCTAGCACTTTTGATTCCCGCGGCCACCGCGCTCGGTGCCTCAAAACAAACTCTTACCGGCTCGTGGAACTGCGTCGCCCACGGCGGCTCGCACAGCGGGTTGACGTTTACGCTCGATCTTCAGCAAAATGGCCAAACCGTAACCGGAGACGTTACGTCGTCAATAGGAGACGCGGACATCGCCTCCGCAACCTTCATCAATAACTTCTTGAAAGCCGAAATCGATACCCCAGACACTCAATACACCCTCAAGGCCCATTACCACAACGGCAAGCTGTCCGGAACCTGGTCTTCCAGCGCCAGCGGCGAAAAAGGGACGTGGGAAGGTACAAAATCCGCGTCTCACTGACTGTTGGTGCCCACAACCCTTGCTTCGCAGTTGTGGAGAAGGCGAGTGACGCACTTCAAGTAAAACTTGAGGCTTTATAGAAGGCTCAGTTTGGTGTGGTAGTACACCTTGCCCTACCAAGTGGCGGGCCACGTCGCCTTGACAGTAAGCGGTAGCGAGATTGCCAAATTGACACTGTCTGAGAATGGCTGCTAGGATGGCCTGGGTCTGGCTGCGACAGTCGCTGCGGAAGGTAGATTGTAAGATCTGCCTGCTCTCCAAGTGGCGCCTGTGCCAAGCGCGAGACGCTTTTAGTCCCCGTCGTCTAGCCCGGCCTAGGACACCGCCCTTTCACGGCGGTAACGCGGGTTCGAATCCCGCCGGGGACGCCAACATTCTTAAGCACTTAGCGTTAGTTGATCGCGCTGGGCAGATTCTTCCGGGACTCCCACGGGACTTTCAACGTCAAAAATCGAATCCAACCGGCCCACGGCTTCACTGAGGAATGCCGGGCTGAGGTGTTGGTACCGGGCGGCCATTCTCAGGTCTTTGTGGCCGAGCAAGAGGGCCACGGTGTGAATGTCCGCGCCTTGCATTCGGAGCCAGCTTGCCGCCGTGTGCCTGAGATCGTGGAAATGGAAATCAAGCAACCCGGATTCCCGGCAGGCTCGCGTAAAGGCCACGCTCACTTGTGGCGGCGTGACATCGGGAAAGAGTAAGTCCGTGGTTTTAGTTTCCGAATCAAACGGCATGGCCCGCAGAGTCCGAACCGCGCCCTTGTTCAAGTAGACGATTCGGCCATCCCCGTTCTTGGTCTGCGGTAGCAGAATCCGGTTGTGGGCAATGTCCACGTCAAGCCAGCGCAGTTTCAGAATCTCAGACCGGCGCATGCCGGTTGTGACGGCGAGAGCCACGATGGGCCGGAGCCACGGCGGGCAGGCTTCAAAAAGCGCTCGCAATTCAGTAGGTTGTGCGTAACGGACGCGGCCAGCGGGCGGCTTGGGCAGCTTGATTCTTTGGGCGGGACTCCACGGAATCAATTCCCATTCCACGGCCAGATTGAGCATGTGCTTCAGGACATTCGCTTCCTTGCGAACCGTCGCCGGTTTCGCCTTCAGGCTCCGTTCGGTAATGTACCGCTGAATTTCCCCGCGCCGGATGTCCCGAATTTTCACCGGAAAGAACGGCTTCAAGTGGTTTTCGACAATGAGGGATTGGCGCTCGAATTCCTTATCCGTGAGGCGCGGCTTTTGGTGGGCGAGATACCGCGCCGCAAGATCGGCGAAACTTTCTTTGCTCGGCGGCGTGAAGCCCAACTCAATCGCCTTGCGGGCGCGCACGCGCTCGGCTTCCAACGCGGCCCGCGCCTCGCCGAGCGTCGAGCCCTTCGCCTTCCGTTTGCGGCGCTGGCCTTGCGCGTCAACCCATGAAAGCCAATACCCGTCACAGTCTTTGCGTTTGAAAATTCCGTCGCCTCTCATTGTCGTTTCTCCCTTCGATTGGATTTCTTGCGCCGTGGAGCGCGCTTGCTTCTCTTGCGATATTCGGCCCGGCGCCGGGCGAGCCGTTCCGCTTTGTGGGCATTCCACCATTTCAGCTTGGCGGCCCGCTGTGACGGAGCCGCGCACGCTCGCGAGCAAAACCGTTTTCCGCCTTCGCTTCGGAGATAAAACGGGTGCGGGCATTCCAGGTTTCCGCAGATGCGCATCTTGGGCGCGGCGCGAAGGGCGGCGGTCAAAACGAATACAAACGCGTGGCGCTGGCGAAGTGCACCTTCTATTTCCCGCACTTTCTCGTTGTGCTGGGGCAGCAGCGGAAAGTTGTGCTTCTCGAAAACTCCCGCAGTTAAAACAAAGGTATCAAGCGCAGGCTTAAGGGCGCGCCCGATGTAATCACCGGCAAGCTCAATTAGAAGCTGCTCCCGCAACATGCCATGAGGAAGCTTCCATGCGGCGCGGAGCTTGAGTTGTACACGGACCATTCGCTCTAACGCGGCCCGCGCCGCCCTGTCTTGCGCGCCGAGGGGCGCCTGCCAATTAACGCGCTCCATGCCCGGCGGCATCAGGTCCGGGAAGCTCTTCACAAGGGCGCGTAGGTCCGCAAGCTCTCTCGCGTTCGCCAGCCGGACAACGGCCCTCTGGAGCCGCGCCCAATTGTGTCTAGAACCGTTCTCAAGCATTCGCGTTTTTCTATCTAGAACGATCATATTCGACTTGACTCTAGCATTCAGGGACATATGATGTCAAGTGAATATGTTTTACGGAGGAGAAGCAATGCATAAAAATAGTGAAACCCTAACGCTTGAGGCGAGGGTCTCTCGCACGGCCTTCGGAATCGCAGAAGCCGCGCGGTCTCTGGGTTGCCACCCTGACACCCTCCGCCGGGCCATCAATGACGGGCGGTTGAAAGCTATCCGCCTTTCACGCCGCGTGCTTATCCCCGCAAGTGAGATGGCACGCATTCTTGCCGAGGGGCTTTGATGACGGCGCGTGAGCTCCTTTCCAGGCTCGAAGCCGTGCGGCCCGTCAAGGGCGGCTGGCAGGCGCGGTGCCCGGCTCATCCCGACAAGAGCCCGTCACTCTCGATAACAGAAAGCGATGGACGGGTCTTGCTAAAGTGCTTTGCCGGTTGCGAAACGTCGGCTATCGTCGCGGCGATGGGCCTGGAGATGAGTGACCTTTTCACCGAGCCGAAAGCGAACGGCAACGGCCACGGCGGGGAAATGATCGCAAGGTACCCCTACCAGGACGAAAGCGGAAAGTTGCTTTTCGAGGTTGTCCGCTACGAGCCGAAGGATTTTCGCCAGCGGCGGCCTGACGGTAAGGGCGGGTGGACTTGGAGTCTGAACGGTGTGCGGCGGGTTCCCTACAACCTGCCAGAAGCAATCAAAGCTGAGGACGTGCTGATACTCGAAGGCGAGAAGGATGTTGAGACGGCCCGGAAGTTGGGAATTATCGCAACCTGCAATCCGGGCGGCGCGGGGAAGTGGCGGCCTGAGTATTCGGAAATCCTTCGCGGGAAACGGGTCACGGTCATCTGCGACTCAGACGCGCCCGGAGTAGCCCACGGGCGGCAGGTTGCACAGTCGCTCTTAGGGATAGCCCGAGAGGTCAAGCTTATCGAGGCTATGCCGTTATGCAAGGACCTGAGCGAGTTTTGCGAAAAACTCCCCGATGATGCGACACGGCGGCAGATGATTGAGGCGCTGATTGCGGACGCGCCGGAACTGACGGCGGCGGACGTTGCGAAATGGCAACCGGCCAAGGGGAGCGGCCTCACCCTGACGCGACTTGGCGACTTGATAGCAGAGCCGGAAGAGCAAGTGCCCTGGCTCTTAGAAGGCATTCTTCCGGCTGGCGGCCTCGGATTGCTTGCGGCGAAACCAAAGGTGGGCAAGAGCACCCTCGCCCGCTGCCTGGCGCTGGCCGTGGCCAGCGGGGAGCCGTTTCTTGACCGGCCCACATTGAAAGGCGCTGTGATCTATTTGGCCTTGGAAGAAAAACGCTCAGAGGTTCGCGCCCACTTCCGGGCAATGGGCGCAACCGGTCAAGAGGATATTCTCATTCACGCGGCCAGCGCCCCGCAAGACGCAATTCCCTCAATCACCGTGGAAGTGAAGCGTCACAAGCCGGTTTTGCTCATCATAGACCCGGTTTTCCGGTTTGTCCGCGTGAAGGATGGCAACGACTACTCGCAAGTGAGCGCGGCGCTTGAACCGCTTTTGGCGCTGGCCCGCGAAAACGGATGCCACGTCTTGCTTGTCCACCATCTCGGCAAGGGCGAGCGGAGCGAAGCAATGGATGGAATCTTGGGGAGCACTGCGCTTTTCGCGGGGGTTGATTCCGCGCTGGTAATGAAACGGTATGAAAGGTACAGGACCCTGCAAAGCCGCCAACGATACGGGGATGATCTGCAAGAGATTACCCTCGAATTCAACCCAGCAACCCGCACACTTTCACTTGGGGCGGCGCGGGCGGACGCCGAGGCGCAAAGCGTGAGCAAGGACATTCTCGATACCCTGCAGGCTGCCGGGGAGTCGAAAACGGAGCCGGAGATTACCGAAGCCGTAGAGGGCAAGACCGAGTTTGTGAGGCGGGCGCTGAGGCAGCTGGTAGAGCAAGGCAAGGTATCCCGCGAGGGCGGCGGGAAGCGCGGTGATCCCTACCGTTACCGATTCTCGTTCTCTTGTTCCCAGTATATAGTGGGAACAAGGGAACAAGAAACGCAAAAACCCGCTGACACCCGCATAAACATTGAGCCTATTCTTGTTCCCACTTTGGAGCAAAAGTCGTTTCTTGTTCCCGCGAACGGAGAGGCTCAAAAACCAGCATCCGGGCCTGTGGAAAACCGGCGCGAAAAGCAGGCGGTTGTCGAATGGGAAGCATGACCGCATTCGAGGTGATAGACCGGCTGGCAGAACTGGGTTGCGCCGTCCACGTGGAAGGCGTAAAGCTCAAAGTGCGCGGGCCGAACCTGCCAGAAGTCCCCCGCCTGGTTTCCGAGCTACGCGCCTGCCGTGACGACGCGCTGGCGATTCTCCGTGAGTCGGGAAGCAGGCCGCCTTCGCTCACCGAGATTCAAGCGGCGTTGCCCGCCGGCGTCTGCCTGGTTTCCTACCAACCGAAGCAAGCCCCTTTCGCCGTTGCGCCGGTCTCCATCGTGACGAACGCGGGAAAGTTCTATCGGGCATATCTTGCCGATCTTGCACGTCGGCTTGAGAAGCCTGAAGGCCATCACTGCCCGCCCCTGGCCGACATTCTGGCAAAGCTGGCCGATGCGGGGTTGGAATTACAGGTTGTGAAGTCCGGGACGTTCGTCAACGCGCCCGGCGTCGAGGCTTCAGACAAGGACGTGCCTTTCTGATTGGAGGTGAACCATGAGCGATGCGCAATCCCGGCTCGAACGCCGGAGCGTTAAAGCCTTGGAGAGTTGCGGGTACGAATGTCTGCGGCTTACCGGGCGCGATAGATGGAACATCCTCGCCCTGTCGCAAACCGACGCGATCCTCGTCAAAGTCGCCCGCGATGCGCCGACCCCCGAAGAAACCGAGGACCTAAAGAGCCTCCGATGCCCTGAGAATTGCCGGAAGATCATTCACCGCTGGCGACGCCGTGCACGACTGCCGGATGTGCTGGTGCTGTGAAATCTTCCCGGCAATGGCACTCTATCAGCCCCTCCTTAACCACAACCCCTTTAAAATCAACAGCTATTGTATAAATTAGCCAATACTTACCGGCATGAATCGAATAAACCCGAACCAGCGCTTGCGCGCCGTCTGCTGGAGGGGTGACCGGCATTCATGCGTTCCGACGAGTCGCTATTCCCGCGCCCGGGCAAACCATTTTTTGTAAGCCTTGCCGGAAACCTTTGTTTTCGCGGGCATTTCAATTCCTTGCCATCCGCGTACCCTACGAAAATATCGAAATCCGCCAGAGCGTGATCGGAGCGTAGCGCCGCAAAAGTGGGGGTACCAGAGTATGGCTCACTGTCCAGCGTCGCGTCCTGGGGCATCCTGGCGCGAAATTCATGCTGCATCTTGGGGCAACCGGGACAATGGCCGATTTTTGCAAAAATTACGGGGAGCTACCAAGCTGTCTCCGGGAAGCCTGTTAATCGCGGAATGCTCACCCGGTCACATCGTGGAGCGCCCTATAAAAGCGTTGCAACGCTATTTGCAACGCTTCTCAGGACCAGAGTGCGGCTGAGGTATGGAGCGGAGCCTGCCGATGCATAGAATCGCCCGCAGAGCGATTTTCTCGTCTGAGGCAAGGTGATTCCATTGCCCGCGTATCAAAGGCCGCACAGTAGGCCAAAGAATGTTACGGGACTCTCGCGGGACTTAGCCGCGCAAATTTGGGCTGATTCGGGCAGATTCGGAAAGGCTGCAAAAATGCGCTAAGTCGTTTCCTGCCGTCTAGAACTGACTATAGCGGATCATTCTAGTAAGCACTTTCACGGCGGTAACGCGGGTTCGAATCCCGCCGGGGACGCCAACATTCTAAAATACTTGCCCGAACCTACCGTTTTTAGTCACGATCCAATATGGTCCACTTGGCTCTGACCAACCGCCTTTTTGTGTTTATAGGGTCCATCCCTAACCATCGTATGTCCACGGCGGGGATCGCTGCCTCCCGGCTGATAATTCCGCCCGAGTGGGATCAGCGCTCCTACCACGAGGAGAGATTCCATCACTTACGGCACCAACCCTGCGAACTCCAAAATGTTCAAATTCCACAGTTCATCGAAGGTCACGTGGGTAGCGTCGATCGTTGTCGGGCGCTGAATGATCAGCAATATGGCGGCCAGGGGATTCACGACCAACAAAAAGAAGAAGTTGAAAACATTGACGAGTTGAACCATTCGGCCACCCTGGGCTTATCCAAGACGGAACCGGCAGCAATTTGCTTGACGCTAACCAGCGCGCCTAACAGGAATAGAATTGCGATTCTGAGTACCTCTTGGCCGAGTAAATGCAGCTCTTCCTGCTTGCAACGGAGATCCCAACGTCGGACAATACAAAACCGCGCGGCTAACCCTTATTCAGATTGACCTGCACATACGCGGCCGAGTCGGCGTACCGAGGAGGTGGCGTCTGCCGACTGCGTATGAGGACCAGGGAGTGTTCCTTCGCGAGAGATCGGACTGTCTCCACACGCAGAAAGCCGGGATCAGCGCCGGCCCACGACAATCCCGAAACGAAAGTCCACCAGGTGGATCGCTTCGCCGGATTCTAGTGACCAGACGTGGTCCCGCAACTCGAATCGCAGGCCGAAACGGCGTCGCAGCCAGTAGTTAAATCCGCCGCCCTAATTAACCGCTATCCCCGTACCTTTCTCGTAAAGCAGCGACAATCCGCCACCCACGAAGGGATCAAATTTGCGGTCTGAGTCCCTCGAAACGAAATGAAAAGTGGGCGTCACCGAGGCCAGACCGGTCGTGAGAGCGTACTGGTTTGTCACCGGCACGAGGGCTCCAACTTCACCGCCCAGGCCGAACCGGCCGATGATCCGGCTCTCGCCTCCTCCTCCCACGTGGATAAAGTCTCCGTTCCAGCAGGTAAAGGCGCTCTGGTGCCGAGCGCCCGCTGTCTTTCTATTAACGCCCGTCGAGCGGGCCGTCTGTGATAAGCGTCACTCGTGTTGGTGATAGGTGCGGGCTCTCAAAGGCTGGGTTTCAACGCTGTGCTGTCGCGCGGCCAGTGAGTTGGCCTGGGTTAAAGCGGCGGCAAGCCCCCGAAGTCCAAGGCCGTCAGCATAAGGAAACATCCGTTAGACGCACGACACTCGCGCGGCGCGCTTTGCGATCGAGAGAAATCCTTCTGCAATAACCACAGGCCTCGCGACTCCGAACTTCAAAATTTACTCACAACTAATGTCGGCATCGCTTTGGCATCAGTCGAATGCCACGCCGTCGCCGTACCCGCGATAGGAACCGCTTCATCCGTGATTGCCTCATCTTCTCCAGGACCAACCCCGAGGGGAAGGACTCCAGATTTTCAATCAGCTAAAACCCCCGCGCCTCCATCGTTGAGCAGTCCATCCGGTTCTTCCTCAAGTGGCTTACAAAGTCAGTCGATAACCACTCAGGCAACAGATGTTGATTGATCGAAATGCTTGAGAGGGAGAATTGAAAATGTTACCGCGTCTATTTCCAAATGCGTGGTTCCAAGAGGCAAGAAGACCCCAAGGTCTGCGCCGCATTGATACGCTCAGACGCCTTGCGGTTTCCCTTTTATTCTTATTAGTCACTCCGACGTCCACGCTGGCGGAACCTCGTCCCCCGCATGGTGGACCTAAGCCGCCTGGGGCGAAGCTTGGTGTGCTTGATGCAAGCACGACCAGCGTGAACTTTGGCAGTATGCAAACTGGCGCGACTGCCACACAGCAAGTTGTTCTGACAAACGTAGGTAGCGCCGGCGTAAGCATTTCGCAATTCGCGTGCGCTGGAGCCGGATTTGAGGTAAGCGCGCCTGGCGTGCCTCTCAGCTTGTCCGTCGGACAAAGCGTTTCGGTGACCGTGTCTTTTTCCCCCAGCGCTGCCGGCAACTATTCCGGTACCCTCACGGTCTCAAGTAATGCAAGCAACTCGCCGGCCATCGTGACTCTTTCCGGTACAGGCATGAGTCTTCAGCTCAGTGCAAGCCCAACAAATGTTTCCTTCGGCGATGTCGTGGTAGGCAGCACCAGCACGCAATCGGTCTCGTTCGCCAACACCGGGGGCGGCGCCGTGACCATCTCTCAGGCATCTGTCGCCGGTACTGGCTTCAGTCTAAGCGGTCTCTTATCACCCCTCACGTTGTCTCCGGGGCAGAGTGTTAGCGCTTCGGTGACATTTACTCCCAGTGCGGCAGGCTCTCTTACGGGCAGCATTTCGGTTGTAAGTAACGCCTCCAACTCGCCCATGACGGTCGCGCTTTCCGGCACCGGGACCGCCCTCCAACTGAGCGCCAGTCCAACGAATCTCAGCTTTGGCGACGTAACGGTGGGAACCAACAGCGTTCTGCCTGTGGTTGTCACCAACACCGGCAACCAGAGCGTCACGATCTCACAGGTGAGTCTGGTCGGAGCCGGTTTTAGTGCCAGCGGCATCACGCTTCCGGCGACCCTGGCGCCAAGCCAAAACGCCACCTTGAGCATCACCTTCGCACCCACTTCAGCCGGAAGCGTAACGGGGAGCGTTTCCGTGGTCTCGAACGCCGGCAATTCCCCTACCGTCACTGCTCTCTCCGGCACGGGAGCCAATACGCATTCGGTTTCGTTATCATGGGTTGCCAGCACGTCGAGCGGCGTCACTGGATACAACGTCTACCGCGGAGCCGTATCGACCGGTCCCTACACGAAGATCAATTCGGCGGAAGTCACCGTCACAAGCTACTCGGATACGACGGTCCAGGCCGGCGAGACGTATTACTACGTAACTACCGCCCTCGATTCCACCGGAGGAGAGAGCGCGTATTCGAATTCTGCCGAAGCGGTCGTACCCTCGCCGTAGGTGTCTGTGTGACAACTTACGCAAAATGTCATTCCGAGGAGCCGCGGGCGACGAGGAATCTCGTGAGTTCAGGTTTTTTCAGAGCGAGATTCCTCGCTCCGCTCGGAATGACGATCATGGGGTTTGTTGCTACACAGACTCCGTAGGCTAGACTGACCTTCGCTCGCGTAGATTCCTAACCTCTGAAGGCTAGATGCCAGACGTGCTCACCACCCGCCGTCAAGAAAAATAATTTGATCTCACCCGCCTCACGCGTCCACCGCTTCATCGACCCGTTGTAAGATTGTCCTTGGTCCCATACCAATGGCTGCTTCGTAACCGTAGACGACAATGAGCTTCATGCACTATCGAGAGCTGCAGACCCCGGCACTAACGATTGATCTGGGCATCCTCGATCGCAACCTGGAGCGCATGGCAAATTATTGCAAGGAGCATCGGCTAGGGGTAAGGCCGCACACCAAGACTCACAAGATTCCGGAAATTGCGCGCAAGCAGATCGAGCGTGGCGCGCTTGGCCTGACCGTTGCCAAAACGGGTGAGGCCGAGGTAATGGCAGCCGCGGGCCTGGATAATATCCTGATCGCGTTTCCAGTTTTCGGAAAAGACGCCGTTCAGAGGCTGGCGAAACTTGCGGCCGAACGGCACGTGCTGATTTCTTTGGACGATGAAAGAACGGCGGCAGCGCTTTCCGAGGCACTGGAGCGGCAGGGGCAAAGATCCCTTGTGGACGTGCTGGTGGAGTTCGACTCAGGTCTGGGACGATGCGGCCTCCCGCCGGGGCCGGCGCTCGTTGAACTGGCTCGCAAGATTGAAAAGATGCCTCAATTGCGCTTTAAGGGTCTCATGAGTTTCTTTGGAAGCGTATGGGGAACGGAGGAAGAGCGGAAGAGAGGCATGAAGCAAGTTGCCGAGCGCGTGGAGAGATCCTGCGAAGCGTTCCGCAAAGCTCACATGCCCGTGGAGATTGTTTCAGGAGGCTCAACGCCGTCTGCAGCTTTTGCGCACGAGATTCCCGGGTTGACGGAGATTCGCCCCGGCACTTATGCTTTCAACGATCTCAACACGTTCTATCAGGGAGTTTGCACGCTGGAAGACTGTGCTGTGCGTGTTGTGACAACCGTCGTCTCGACCGCCGTTTCAGGCCGCGCCATGATCGACGCAGGGTCCAAGGCTCTCTCGTCAGACCGCCTCCAATCCGGGCCGAAGAGCGGACACGGCCGCGTGATGGAAGACGCAAGTGCGGAACTCTATGCGCTCAGTGAAGAGCACGGGCACCTGGACATTACGAAGTCGGCCCGCGCCTTCCGCGTCGGCGATGTACTGACGGTTATTCCGAATCACGTATGCGCCTGCGTGAACATGCACGACGAAGCTTTTTTACTTCGTAACGGGGAAGTCGTCGGGTGCTGGCGCGTAGCGGCGCGAGGAAAGATTCGCTGATGCCGAAACCAATCCGGGCCTACGTCGGAACGTATAGCACTACAGAAGCTCAGCAAGAAAGCCCCGGCAAGGGGAAGGGAATTTACGTTTTTGAGATGGATCCGGCCACCGGCTTCCTAATCGGGCAGGATGTGTTTGTGAACGGGAATAATCCCACCTGGATCGATGCGCATCCGGACGGCGTCCACCTTTACGGGAGCAACGAGGTAGCGCATTTTGAGGGCCAGCGTTCCGGCTCGGTGAGTGCTTATACCATCGAGCGTTCAACGGGTCGGCTAAGTCTCCTGAACACCGTCAGCTCGGAAGGCGCCTGGCCGGCTCACTTGAGCGTACATCCCTCGGGCCGCTACGTGCTGGTGGCCAATTACGCCGGCGGCACGATAGCCGTGCTGCCGATTCGACCGGGCGGAGCGCTTGGCTCTGCTACGGACGTGAAACACGATGTGGGGCCTGCCGGCAAAGAGCGCGCTACGAGCGGCCCTCCGGGCAGTCTTGCCATCAGCGGACACGACGGACCGCATCCTCACATGATTGGGTTCGATCCAACGGAGCGCCACATCCTGAACACGGACCTCGGCCTGGACAGAATCAATGTCTGGACCTTGGATCTTGAAAGCGGCAAACTTCACTCAAACAATCCTCCGTTCGTCGCGTTACCGTCGGGAGATGGCCCGCGCCACTTCGTCTTTCATCCTACTGGTCCCTGGATGTATTCGCTTCAGGAAGAGGCGTCCACCGTAGTCCTGTTCGATTACGACGCAGAAGGCGGGAAGCTCTCACCCAGGCAGGCGATTTCGTCACTGCCTGGAGGCTTTGCCGGAACCAATTTCACCTCGGAAATGCGCATCTCGCGCGACGGAAGGTTTCTCTACGCCGCGAACCGCCTTCACGACAGCATCTCCTGGTTCTCGATCGGCAAGGATGGCACATTATCGTTTGCGGGCGGGGAATCGACGCGGGGAGACTATCCGCGCAGTTTTAGCTTCGATCCAAGCGAGACGTTCCTTTACTCCTGCAATCAGCATGCCGATGCCGTCACCCTTTTCCGCCGCGACGCGCAATCCGGCCAGCTTACCTTCACCGGCCGGTATTTTCCGGTCGCCAGCCCCGCCGTGATTCTCTTCACCCGATGAAGCGCTGAGATGAACGGGCGGACAGCCACTGCACGGGCTTTGTGCCTTGGGCTTTTGGGTGTAGAAGATTGACGTGTGTCGCGCGTCCATCGTTTGCCCAGCATGTGTGAATTATTCGAATCTGTCATGCTGAGCGCAGCGAAGCATCTCCGTATTTGCTCAAAATATCGTGGGTGGCGCATCGTTTTGTGATGTCTGCGGTCAAGCGGGCGGCGGGTCCATGGTAATCGGGTAGCGTAGAGTTTGCGCGGTTTAAACTCTGCGGTTCGTCGGAGAATTCGACACCAAAAGCCCCGGACTTTCTGAG
>JAKAWG010000112.1 GCA_021817045.1 Acidobacteriota bacterium | reverse complement strand
AGGGGGAGTGCGTGGGCAGACGCCCCAGGTTCCGGCGACCGGGCAGCGTTTTGGCATGAACCTGATTTCGGCGGTGAGCGCCCGCGGCGAGTTGCGCTTCATGGTGGTGAAAGGCAAGCTCAACGCGGCGCGCTACGTGCAATTTCTGAAGCGGTTGATGCCCCCTCTCCCGCAGCGGATTTTTCTGATCGTGGACGGCCATCCGGTTCATCGGTCTCGCGCGATTCGTGTCTACGTCGCCTCGACGAAGGGAAAGCTGCGGCTCTTCTACCTGCCGCCCTCCTCGCCGGAGCTGCATCCGGACGAACCGGTGTGGAATCACGTCAAGCACCACGGGGTCGGGCATGCCCTCCTGCAGGAAGTCGATCATCTGAGAAGCTATCTCGGCCGTCGGCTGCGCAGCCTCCAGAAATCGCCGGGCGTGGTTCAAAGATTCTTTCTCATGCCCGATCCTCAGTATCCGGCCCTGTAGCTCGGTTATGTCTACATACTTCTGGACTGATTAGTAAGGGTATTGGGGGCTCTTACTGATCTGTTTGATCGGATCGCCGCGGCTTGGAGCACGTGCGCATTCGAAGGAGGTCATGAACATGAACAAGGTGAGGGTTTGATAGATTGCCAACGAGCTTGACCCGGCCGTGAAGTTTTATGTGATCTACCTTGGTTTTCAGGTTCCTCGTCAAAAGACGTTACGAGCGGCGGAATAATTCCTTTCAACAACGCCATCACGTGTTTCTCCGTTTTTATTTTAGAGTTCGCGAGCCAGACACGACTGGGGAGGAGCTCAACAGGAACGTCAGACTCGATCCCAGCAGAAAACAGATGCCCATCAGGTCAAAGCCTTCTACAAAATTATGAGTTCGCTGGTCGAAGTATCCTACCCACAATGGACCGAAGTATCCGCCCAGGTTGCCCACACCGGTGATCAGGCCCATCGCTCCGCCGAGGATCTCCTGGGGGAGCGTTTCCGTAGCGACGGCCCAAAAGGGTCCCAGCGCCACATAGGGGCCGCCCGCGGCGAAGCAGAGAAAAATGTAGGCGATCAGCTCGGAATGCCGGCTGGTCCACGCAGCAAGCAAAAGGAAAAGGCCTGCCGACCCGACAGCAGCCGCCACATGGCCGCGCCGTTCACCTACCAGGTCCGAGTGCCACGAATTCAGCACCATCATGATTCCTGTGACGACGAAAGGCACCGCCATCAGGATGCCGACAACGAAATCTCCCAGCTTCCGCGCACTTTCAAGCGCCGTTGGCAACCAAAACAGATAACCCGTTGCCCCAACGGAAAACAGGAAGTACATGGCTACCATAACCAGGATTTGGGGTTCGATAAGAGCTTTGAAATAACGCTCGGACTTTGGGGTTTGAAATTCGGCCCGCTCTTCGGCCAAACGTTCTTGGAGTTCGTTCCGTTCCTCGAGGGAGAGCCAAGCGGCGGTGCCCGGACGGTCATCGATCATCGGAAGCCAGACCCCAAGCCAAAGTAGCGGGAAAAACCCCTCCGCAATCAGCATCAGTCGCCAGTTCCAGCGGCTCAGAATCCATCCCGATAGTGGCGACGCGAGAATGACGGACAACGGAATGCAAAGCATGAACCAGGCGTTGGCGCGAGCACGCTCAGTGCGCGGAAACCAGTTTGCCAGCAAGATCAGCGTGGAAGGCCACACCCCACCTTCGGCGACTCCTAAGAGGAATCGCATCATCCAAAGCTGACGCCACGAATTGACCAGCCCGCAACCGATGGCACACAGGCCCCACGAAATCAATAGCAGGCTGATTATCCGTTTGGCACTCCAACGGCTCGCCAGGTGTCCTGCGGGAACCTGCAGAAGTAAGTACCCCCAAAAGAAAATTCCGGCCACGTCGCCTGCTTCCTGAGGCGTCATGTGAAATGAGCGGGCTATCGAAGGTAGCGCCATCGAGATGTTCGTCCGGTCTATAAAAGCGATGGTGTACATGACGAGGGCTACAGGAATAATTCGTAGCCATCGCCCCGGAGCTCTGAGTGGATGCCACGAGGAGCGGGCGTGAGTAGGACTCATACGAACGCAATCAGGAGGAAGAAGACAGGCGCTTGGACCAATTCGGTCTTTGGTAACGGCCACTGTAAGGTGGCCACGCATGACGGCGCTGCGTTAGCGACGGCGAACAGCCGCTTTGAGCGGCTCACAACCTAAAGCCCCCGGCTTTGCTGGGCGATATTTACTTCCTAATCTCCGTCATTTCCACGGTAGCAATTCCCGCTTCTCGCAAAGCTTGGGTGACGCGAGCGCGGTCGGCCGGGCTGGCAGGACGTTGCGGATGGCGAGGCAGCCCCGCTTGGCGACCCTGAAGTTCCAGGGCGTATTTAATGCGTGCATGGAACCCTTGCGTTCCTTCCAACGCCTGCCACACCACCAGCAGCTTGTGGTGGAACTCCAATGCGTGCGCCAAATCCCCTCGCTGCACGGCCTGATACAGGCCCACGGATTCCTTGGGCAGCACGGTAACAATGGCGGCTACCGCGCCCGGTGCCCCCAACACGAAGGAAGGAAGGAGCAAATCATCCACGGCGCTGAGGATTGGGATCTTCTTGCCAAAGCGATAGAGCAAATCCGCCAAGAGGTGCAGGTTGGCGCCACTTTGTTTAATGCCGTCGACAGCACCGGCGTCGATCAATTGGGCGATGGCTTCCGCATTGACTTGCGCCCAGGGAATGACGTTGTAGAGAATCACGGGCAGGTCGGCAGCCTCGCGAATCCGCGAATAGTATTCCACAAAACCCTGGGCATCCGGCTGGAACAGGTAATGAGGAGGGGTCACCTGCAAAGCCTTGACCCCCGCCTTCTTCGCGGCCAGCCCCATAACAGTGGCCTCGTCCGTGGTGTCGGGAATCAGTCCACCGATGACGGGGACGCGGCCGCGTGTGTGTTTGACCGCGATTGAGGCGATCTCAAAGATCTCGTCGGGAGAAAGGCCCGCTCCTTCACCGGTGCTGCCGGTCACACAGATTCCCTCCGCCCCGCAGGCGATGTGAAAATCGATTTCCGCCTCGAGAGCCTTTGCCCAGACCTTGCCCGATTCCTGAAAAGGCGTGGTGAGCGGTGGTATGATTCCTTTAAGCCATGTAAGCATGTATCTAACTCCTACGATATTTCGCGCAGAGCGGAACTCGGCGCATTACAGTGAGGTGGCTTGACGCCGCTTCTTTCTTCCCTGCCGGCGATGCCCACTGGAACCTCAACTTCAACGCCATTTGGATGCCGCGCGCGGCAGGCGCTGCTGACTACGTCGGCTTATCCGGTTGCTGGTTTTCACCGAGTTCTCCCCTGAACGCCTGCTTCCTCCCGCAGAGTACACCCCCGAACTGACGCGAAGAGCCGCTCGCCCAGCTTAGGGAGCCTCGCTTCGCTGTTTGGCAAACCACGCAACCCACCAGTCCAATCGGCGCCTGTCCGGCTCTTGCCTAGCCTCAATCCTGGTCCCAAGATCCATGACCTCTTGGTCTTTTTCATTGTATGCAGGCCAATGGGGCAGACCCCTCCCATTTGGATTACCCATTCTTGCGAAGTTAACCCAGTAGGACATCATTGTTCGCGAAAGTCTTCGGTCAGCCTCGGTCCATGCCCAGTTTGGGTGGAGGTTCATCGAGTCGAATACATAGAAAACCTCCGCAGCATGAAAAGCCCCATGGAAAGCTCCGTGGTACGAGGCAGCTGGCACGGGCGGCCCGTGACTGAAAAGATATAGATACGCCTTGGCCTTCCCCGTTTCGGTCTGCAATTGCACCCAGTCCCGCATGGGGGCGGCGAAGAACCAATCGGTAAGGCTTGCAACTTCTGACCGAGTAGCTTGTTGCTCAGAGTTGGCTGGATAAAGCTTAAGGTAGGCACCAGCCTGACTTCCGAAACGGCGTCGCGCCTGCTCAACGAACGCTTGCGGGGGGCAGATGGGGTAGAGCTGAAGAGCGACTTGACCATCATCTGCATTTGAACCGACCAGTAAAGGAACATTGTGTTGTTTTCCCTTAGCAAAGATGTTGTAAGGGGCCGCGGGCAGGAACGAGCCGTCGATGTATGGCCAGAATGTGGCCAGCAACCCGCCGTTCTTCCGGACGAACGCCTCGCTCAGTTTGCACATCTGCTCCGGGGGTATCGCGCGTAAGTCCACCAGGGACCGCGCTCCTGCGAACTGGGCAAACTCCCGTGCTTGTTGTTCCGCCCCAGCCAGCGTAAGGGGGACTAAGGGACCAGTAAGAGCGGAGCCGCTTTCCCCAATCGCGCGCTGAAACAAACCCTTTGCAAGCGGGGACGCCATTAAATAGCTCACGGCGAGGGAGCCCGCCGATTCACCAAAGATCGTCACTCGCTTGGGGTTGCCACCGAATGCTGCGAGATGTTTATGCACCCCTTTAAGCGCCGCAATCATGTCGAGCAATCCATAGTCGCCCGACGTTTCGGTCCCTGCTGAAGTCGTGAGTTGTGGATACGCGAAAAATCCGAAAACACCCAGGCGATAGTTAAAGCTGACGACAACCACGCCCATGCGGGCCAGTGCATGTCCATTGGTGAGGGGTAATGAACTTGATCTTTCATAGAACCCCCCGCCATAAATCCAAACCATCACCGGCAGCCGCTGGTGGGCGGCGTTGGCCGGCGTCCAGACGTTCAAGTAAAGACAGTTCTCACTCATCTCCTCGCGCGTCCCGCGACCAAAGGGCGTCGACATGGAATAGTAGGGTTGCATGCATTCGGGTCCGAATTTGTCCGCCTTGCGCACTCCGCTCCAGTGAGCCGGCGGCTGCGGGGAGCGCCAGCGTAAATTCCCGACGGGCGGGGCGGCAAAAGGAATGCCCTTGAAGATGCGAACCCCGTCCGGCAAGCGCAAGGCGCTCGAAACAAGACCGCTGTCTAGCCGGACGATATCGCTCGCCGCCACGAGCGAGGGCACGAGGCTAAGCACTAAAACACCTATCAGCAGCGTAATTCCACTGGACGTAAAGGCACGGCAGATATTCCGCTGGTGTCGTCTGCTGATCGACTTGCCAGTAAGGCATGGACTCTACTCCGCGACAGGAGGACGGACAAGGCCGAGGCCCCTTAAACCGCGCGCCAACTCCCGTGATGCGAGCTGCTCCTGGAACGTTGAGTCCGGCCCAGTGAGAATCCACACTCCCTGCCTGGGCTCAAGGCCTCGCAACATGCCGTGGGAAGTCGTCTTTGCCCAACCGGGGCTGTTCGAGATGGACCGCGCTGCCGACCTGCCGGTCGAAGCAGACGCCGCTATTGCGGGACCTGCGGAAAGGAATCTTTTCCGGCTTATTCGACTCACAACGGTTTCCAAGCCTGACAGCCGGTAGGTGATTGGTGAAATTCTTGTCCCATTGCGCCCAGGGATGCCGTAAGCATCCACTACGTTCGGATCAGTTTCAACATCATTGTCCCACCGTGGCAAGCACTCGCCAAATCTACCCAACAATGGCGTCCCCAAACGTTGGTTCGCCCGCCTGTGATGCGCACTCGTCCCCGCCAGTTGAACGGCATACCGGGAGAGGTCGCCTAGGGCTCATCCAATCGGCCACCTTTTGCAAGTCCATCCCCCAGAAGCCCCTGAACCAGCAACAAGCACGTCATAATTGCTCGGCATCCCACTTGCTTCATTACGACCGGATGGCACTACCAAATAAGAGTAAGTGCCAATCTCGGTGATCGGATAAGGGTTAATCGGGTTGATCTTCAGGGGTGCCTCTTCTTGCTTGGAATAGGTGTAGTCCGCAAGCAGCGACAAGCCGTAGGAATAACGCTTCGTGAAGGTCACCTGCCGAGCGTCATAGAGCCCATGAATCTAGCTCCTACGAAAGTTCGCGCAGTGCGGAACTCGGCGCGTTAGGGTGAGCCAGCTTGACGCCGTCTCTTTCTTCCCTACCGGCCTTGGCGGGCGCGAGCCTCGGTTCTACATTAGACTTCATTACGGTCGAGGCTGTCTTCCCTAGCGATACAGCAATTACCCCCGCCGTTTCCACCACCAGTGGCGCCAGTTCCGGGATTCTGTTTCTGCTGAATCGGCTGGCTGGCCCTGAGACGCTGATCGCTACTCGTTCGCCGCTCACCTCGCCCACGGGGGCCCCAATGCAGTGCACACCTTCTTCGTTCTCTTCCAAATCTACCGAGAAGCCTTGCCTCCGAACTTCTTCCACCTCCTCTTCCAGCCTGCTGAGGGCAGTCACGGTTCGAGGAGTACGCGCTCGGAGTCCCACTTTGGCCAGCACGTCACGCACCTCTTCATTCGACAGGAGAGCCAGGAGCGCCTTTCCGATTCCCGTGCAGTACAACGGCGCCAGTCGTCCTTCGTCTCCCCGCGTATGAAGCATCAGAGGCGATTCCAAGGCTCTGACGACTAAGACTTCCGTATTCGTCAGAACTCCCAACTTCACTGTCTCTTGCGTTTTCTCGCGTAATCCAAGGAGATGGGGCAAGGCATGAGTCAACAAATCGTTCCCGCGCGAGTAGAGTGTTCCCAGCTCATACAACTTCCGTCCCAAACGGTAATGCTTACTCACCGAATCCTGGGAAACGAAGTTGAAACGTTGAAGGGTGCGCAGAAGGTTGTGCGCCGTGCTCTTGGGAACATCCAAAAGGCGGCTCACGTCGGTGACGTTCAACGCCGGCCTTTCCTGGGTGAAGAGCGAGAGGATGGAAAGCGCCTTGCCTACCGATCCCACCTCATAGCGTGACTTAATATCTGCAAGACCTTTGTTCATTTAGGCTCTACATTCAGTATTACAGAATGTCATACAGTTTTTACGAGCCGATTCCAAATGAAGCATACCGCACTAACCCGGGCCGGTCAACGGAATTCCGGCTTCCCGGGAGTTCCGGAGTCTTCGTCCTGGTTTGGCTATAGCTCATAAATGCAGGGGGAGCTGATCGTTCTGGATCAAATCGAGACATTCTAGCAGACGGTAGACAGAAAAACAGGAAAAATCCTTCTTGACAACCAATGATCTCCTGATGTATTGATGATTCCGCGTTACTGTAAGGTGTTCTGTATTGCTGAACTATTTGTGTGCTGTAAGCGACTAATTTTCGTTTTTTAGCCAGCCCCCAGCCTGGCGACTGACTCGTTGGGTATTGGGCCTCACCAGACCATAAGGAGGGCAAAGATCATGCAGACGTACAGAGAGCTTCACAGCCATTTTAGACTAATAGAAGCGGTTGTCTGTTGCTTGCTATGGCTTGCACTAGCGGCTACTGCCTTTGCGCAGTTCATTCCTACTGGCACGGTGGTTGGAACCGTCAAAGACCAGGCCGGAGCGGTGGTGCCCAAAGCCACTGTAAAGCTGACCAACACACAAACGGGGATTACGCGGTCCGCCGTTTCCAATGGCCGCGGCGAATATTTGGTCCCGGCTGTTCCCGCCGGGACGTACCGCGTTACTGCCGCCGCGCCGGGATTCCAGCGGTTCACCCAAGAGCTTATCGTTCAGGCGGCGGGTTCGACCACGGTCGATGTGACCTTGCACGTCGGCGCCGTCAAGCAAGTGGTTCAGGTCAACTCTCTCGCTCCCTTGCTCAACACTTCATCAGGGACGCTGTCCAACGTCATCACGAATACCCAGATCTCGAACTTGCCTCTGCTGGGCCAAAACGCGCTTTCACTGGTTCCGCTCACCGCCGGAATTACCACCGTGTTTGCTCCCGGTCTGTCGGCGGCGGCGATGAATGTCAACGCCATGAACACCGTCTCCTATTTCTCGGCGAACGGAGGGGACTTTGAAAGTAACGAATTTACTCTGGACGGCAATCCCGACAACCTCACCGACCGCGCCCAATATATGCCGCCCGTGAATCAAATTCAGGAAATGAGCGTGGTTACGAACTCATACGATGCCCAGTATGGTCACGGCTCGGGGGCGCAAGTCGTCATGATTACGAAAGGCGGGACCAACGAGTTTCATGGAGAAGCCGACGACTTCCTCCAGAATACCGCTCTGAACGCCAACAATTTTTTCAGCAACCGTGACGGCCTCGCCACGCCGCCCGTTCACATAAATCAGTTTGGAGCGTCGGTGGGAGGCCCCATCCGCCGGAATCACGCCTTCTTCTTTTTCGATTACGAGGGCATTCGATCCACGACACCCACTACCGATGTTGGAACTGTCCCAACCGCAGCGCAGCGCAGTGGTGACTTTTCCCAGACTTTTGCCCCGAACGGGGCGCAGATTCAGATATTCAATCCTTTTTCCACGATTCCTAACCCGGCTATTCCGGGGCAGTATATTCGCACGCAGTTTCCGGGAAACATCATTCCCGCTACCGATATCAACCCCGCGAGCAAGGGCATATTCTCTCTCCTTCCGGCGCCCAACCGGCCGGGCGAACCGATTACCGGCGTCAACAATTACATTCAGAACGTGATCACCTCCACACCAATGAACGATTATTCCGGTCGGGTTGACGTGGCAATTACACCGGCCAACCATCTTTTTGCGCGTTATTCCGAAGAAAAAACCCTTTCGCTCCCGGGCACGTTCCTCATACCCAGCGCTCCGAGCGACACCCAGCAAATCAATACCGTTCTCGGGATCACATCCACCCCGAGTCCCACATGGGTGCTTCAGGCCAACGTCGGTTGGGAAGGATGGGCCAATGACTTTGTCACGCCACGACAAAACATGTCGGGCCTGGGGTTTTCACCCGCGTTTCTTTCGGAGTACGGCTCACAATATATTCCCAACTTCAGCATTTCGGACATGTCAGCTTTCGGGAACGGCGCTACTTCCTACGATCACGATCCGACGTGGGGCTTCAACCTGAATATCGGGCATACCCACGGCTCGCAGAACATAAAGTGGGGATTCTCCTGGCAGGTCAAGCAGGATAATTCCGGCGCCGCGCCTTACTCCTACAACTTCAGATTCGATCGCCAGTTCACACAGGGTCCTAACCCCACGCTCATCGCCCCCACCAGTGGCTACGGTATCGCCTCGTTCCTGTTGGGCGCGATGTCACCGACCACCGAAAGCTTTCAGGCTACCAATTCTAGCGAAGCGACTACCTTCCCTTACTACGCGGCCTATTTCCAGGATGATGTCCGCCTGACTCCGAGATTGAGCGTGAATGCAGGCGTCCGATGGGAGGTATGGCAACCAGCGACCGAGCGGTACAACCGCATGACGACGGGATTCGCATTTAATACACCCAATCCCATTCAGGCGGCAGCGACCGCTAACTACGCCCTCAATCCTGTCCCCCAGCTTACTCCCAGCCAGTTTTCGGATCGCATTTTGGGCGGACTTCTTTACGCGACTCCTTCGAACCGACGCTGGGGGAAAACCTATTGGAACGACTGGGACCCGCGCCTCGGGTTTGCTTATCGCCTGCGACACAACACGGTATTACGGGGCGGATTCGGGATATATCACTCCATCTACTGGGGCAGTTTCACGCGCCAGGGCGGGTTTACGGCGCAGACCCCGGTAACGGCCAGCATTAACGGCGTCACGCCGGTCAACCTGCTGGACAATCCGTTTCCGAGCGGTTATACCCCCGTCACGGGATCTAGCTTGGGCCTGGCAACCGGGCTAGGCAGCTCGCTCGGAATCCTGGATCCAAACGCCCAGCCTTTTTCCGCCTCGCGCTGGGATTTTGGGGTCCAGCAAGAGATTACGCCCAACACCATGCTGGAAGTGGACTATGTGGGGAATACGAACCTCCACCTGACAGTGGGGTCACCCAGCACCGGCACCGTCTTTACTCCTACCCCTCACATCGCTACCTCGGGCCCTTCCTCAACCGACCGGCAATTCGTCTATCTTCCGGCCCAATATCTCTCGCTCGGCTCGCAATTATTTACGACGGTCCCTAACCCGTTCGTCGGCCTGATTCCTAGCTCCAGTCCGCTGGGGGCGCCTACGATTTCCCTGGAGAGTTTGTTGAACAATTATCCGGAATTTGTCGGCGTGGATGACTCCAGACAGACCACCGGAAGCAGCTACTACAATGCGCTCCAGGTAACGGCCACCAAGCGCACCTCGCACGGACTAATGCTCGTTGGGACCTATACTTGGTCTAAGGACCTTCTCCGTGACGAGTTCATTAACACAAGTGATCCAGGGCCCAGCACGATGATTAGCAACTACGACGCGCCCCAGCGCTTCACTTTGTCTGGTGTTTATCAGCTTCCTTTTGGTCCAGGCAGAAGGTTTGGGTGGAAGAGTGGCGCCTTCTCGAAACTGGTAGGAGGGTGGCAATACGGAGTCGGTGGCGTATTTCAAAGCGGTTTTCCTGTCACCTTGGGTTCGCCTGTGAACATTGTTTCGGGGGTTGATCCTACGCTTTCCCCGAGCCAGCGGAGCGTCGATGACTGGTTTAATCTGGCTGCCCTGACGCCTTTGCCCGAATTTACGCTTCGCACTGCTTCTTGGGGGCTCAATAGTCTACGAGCCGACGCTGAAGACGACTGGGATATGTCTCTGATTAAAAACACCAGCATTCATGAAAGATACACCCTGCAATTCCGTTGGGAATTGTTTAATACCTTTAACCGGGCCCAGTTCGGCGCGCCGAATGTGAATCCCACAAGCGCGGCCTATGGGAACATCACCACTCAGGCCAACCAGCCTCGCGCCATGCAAGTCGCGCTCCGGTTTCTCTTTTGAGGCGCTGAAAAAATCTATCAAAAGCGGCCGACAAGGGAATGATTTGGACGCAGAACCAGTTGCTTAGGTGCAGGTCTGTACGGTCAGAATGATTAAACAACCGTCTTACCTCAGCCGACGCCGCGCCAAATGCAGGTGGCGCCGAAGTTGATCTCCTGAAGGAGTGCTGACTGATGTAGAACCTAAGCGTTTGGAGTGGCTTTACGTCGGGCACGAAGGCGAGTTTTTTCCTGGAGAACAGCAGGACCCCGGGTCTGACGCCGCTTTTGCCTTAATGGCCACACCCGATGACGGTGCTCGTTAACGAAAGATTGACCGGGCCGGGCGTTTGTTTGAAGTGACCCGGGAGGGGAGACGAGAGGTTGAAGAAACGGCGGCGTGACAGCCTAGGCCCGCTGCGACGGGAGTTCCTCAAATTGACAATGGGCGGCATGGCAGCCTTCGCCCTGCCAGTCAGTCCGCGCAGGGCTGGGAACCAGGTGGCACCCGCGGCTGGTTCCCTGGAACCCTCCGTTCAGCCGCCTTCGCCCCCGTGGGTGAAAGACCTGATCATTTATGAAATAGCCACAAAAGGATTTACATCACCCGACGGACCTGAAACTGGCACGTTTGAGAGCCTCGCGGCAAAGCTCCTTTACCTGCACGAGTTGGGGATAACGGGCATATGGTTGACGGGCTATTCGCTGTGTGATCCCCACCACTTCTACAACATCTGGACGCAATATGCCGTTATCGAGCCCGACAGGTTGGATCCGACGCTCGGTACCGGAAAGCAGTTTCGGGCTCTGGTCGACGGATGCCACGAGCAAGGCATCCGAGTATTCCTGGATGTCATCACGCACGGAGTGATGAAACAAAGCCCGTTGACCAAGAAACATCCTCATTGGTTTCGAGGTGGAAGTTGGGGAATGATCGATTACGACTGGTACGGCGGACATACGGATCTTGATGACTGGTGGGTCAAGGTTTACACCGATTATGTAATCAAATACGGAGTAGATGGTTACCGCCTGGACGTGGCAATTTACCGGCCCGACCTTTGGGAAAGGATCCGGCAGAACGCTGCGGCGGCGGGGCATGACATAGCGATTTTCGAAGAGGCCAATGCACCCATTCCCGGTGTCGAGGATTTTACCCAGCATGAGAACGACATCACCCTCTCGGAGTTTGCGACCCTTCTGCTTACTGAGCACCGGCTCAATGAGGTTCTAGCTCGTGCGATCCCCGAATTCTATGGCTGGAAATTCGGCAAGGTCGGCAACTACCGAGTTGTCATCCAATATTCGGATGATGGAAGCAGGGTTGAAGGCGCGACGGACGGCACGGAAACACTACGCGTTCATCTGGACGGGCTGACCCGCGATATGGTTTCCCGGCGACGGGGCGACAACAAGCCGGATGGGATTGCTGACGTCCAACTAACAGTCGAGCGTGTCGCCGCAAGGCCGATAGAAAATATCATAGTTGCCGACGGCATAGGTGAACAGTGGCAACTTCACGGTTCTAATCACTTACCACTAGCGGTCGAAGGGAAGCCGCCCTCTCTGCAGCTTTACCTGGCGACGCTCGCGCATGGCTGGCCCTCCGTTCTCCTGAGCTGCCACGACAACGGTTGGCAGGGATTTCCGCTAAACAAGAACCCGTATGTGGCCCAAGGGAGCCGCGCGCTTTTCGGCTACTCCGTTTTGTTCACGCCGATGATTCCCATCTTTTTTTCGGGCGAGGAATTCAACGCCACCTTCCGGCCGATCCCATGGGAATCTCCATTTCTGTATGGCGGCAAGGAACCAGGCAAAGGCCGTTGGCTTTATGGATGCATGCTCGACTGGCGAGAGCACAATGAGCCTCGACACCGGGCGATGTTTGACGACGTGAGGAAGATGATTGCCATTCGCAAGCAGGAAGCGGAAACACTCATCGTCCAGCCGGACGACGTCAGGCCCAACGTGATGGCCGTCGACTGCGAACACGATATTTCGGTGCCGACGCCCTATGTGCGCTGGCGAGGCCTACGCGCCATCGTGATCGCAGCGAATCGCGATCCAGAGCGCGTAGCCCACCTCAGACTGCGAATTCCCCTGAACGAGATTGGGTTGTCCGGGCATAGGAGCTACAAGGTTACCAACCTATGGGCCGGAGGCGCTCCGAAAGTCTATTCGGAAGCCGCGTTCGCTGCCCTCCCGTTGACGGTGCGGCAAGACAAGACGGCGAGCGGCGGTCTCAGCATACTCAAGATCGAGGCAAATTCGTGATGTCCACTGCCAGCCATCATCTCGTTGCTGGATGATAGTCACCGGACGGGAGGCATCTGCCGGTCTGAAGAGCCTGTGTGACAGCCTCGGCTTTTGTGCTGTAGCGGCGCTCGATGGGCGCCGAATCTAATAAAGACCGGCGGTCATAGACCGCCGCTACAACTGTAGTTGTCACACCGTCCCTGAGGCCCGACTCTACGCAGTGCGCCCTACGAAGGCGTGATTTCGCCGCCTTTTTAGAAAAACGAACTCGATTTTCTGCCTAAAATTTCGATTAAGTCGCCTGTTTTATGCGACTTAAATATTTAGGAACGAACTTGGCTTGTCTTCCTTTAGATTCAATAACATACCGCGTCCAAGAGAGTTCGTTCCCTCTAGAGCAAAATTTAGATCGTTTGGTTTCATAGGCTTAGGCGGAGTTCGTTCCGCAATAAACAATCTTTTTCCACTTTTTCACGGCTCAGGCGGCGTTTCTGAAGTAGCTGGCGGCGTTTCCTGATTATAAGTAGCTTTCAAGATGAGACTAGCAATGATACAATCGCGGCATGTCAAGACCACGACGTATCGATTGGACACTGGTCTCCAAAGCGCAAGCTACGGTTGCCGGAGCCACCGATATCCGGCAGTTG
>JAKAWG010000111.1 GCA_021817045.1 Acidobacteriota bacterium | reverse complement strand
CAAGCGCGGCTGAAACCCAGGGTCTGGATCACGACCTCCGGACTTTCACCAGCCTGGACGCGCTCCACCGCGCGCGTCCGAATCTCTTCCAGCGTCTTGTGATCCAACTTCCGGGCGTCTCGCTTGGGCATGCCGGAAGTATAGTCGATAGCCCCCTGTTAGCTCTACTTACTTATGCGCGGCTTAGTAAAACCGGACCAATGGCTAGATTTCTGACCTGGGTGCCATTGATTACGGTTATTATCATCTTCTGGGCCAATCGAAGCGGCGTCTCCAGCTACCGACCACCACACAGCGACTCGCTATCCAGCTTTTTAAGCGTGCTGACGATCGTGGTCGGTTATTTCGCGACTGCCGGGGCCGAAGGACCAGATCTCGGAATGAACAATCGTAACACCAAGGATGTTGCCCTCGGCGGCATCTTCGGCATCGTTCTGGCGGTCGTCATCGCCGGAGGGCTTCCCATTCTTTCCGTGGCGGGTTAGAACGGCTGGGGGTTGGACCGCGAAGCTATGATGATACTGCGGCGATTGAAAGCGTCGGCGCTTTGACTCCGATCACATTCTTTCTCTTTGCCGCAGCCTCGCTGGTGTGTACATGGCTTTCGTCCTTTATTGCGGCGAACAACTTCAGCACGATGTTGCCCAAACTTACGCACAGCTTTTCGACGTTCGGATTGGTAACACTAAGCGCCATCTTGGCGGTTACGGGGGTTGCGGGGTATCTCGTGAGTTTCTTCGTCATCGTGGGCGCCTCGTTTGGACCCATCTGCGGCGTGATGGCGGCTTACTATGTTCTTGCCGGCCGGCGATGGTCAGGGCCGCGAGAAGGAATCAATTGGGCAGATCACAGTGCCTGGGTCCTAGGCTTCCTGGTCGGCATTCCCAGCCGCTTGCCGGGAATGCCTGTGGCATAGGTGAAGGCTGATAACCCTTCTGTGTTCTACTCAGTGATCCTGAGCTTTGTCGTCTACATGGTTCTGGACGCTGCGGGACTGCAGCCTGCGCTCCTCGATAAGGCAGAAGTTAAGCTTATCCGGGCTGAGGTTTAGAACTCTACGGTTTTCCGATGAAACCGAAAAAACTGATAACAAGAAGACATCTTTTGCAAGATGTGGGAGCAGTCATGGCGATGAGCACTTTGGGTAGCTCTGAGGATAAGGAGACTTCGGCCGCGCGGTTGGAAACAGTCGAAAAGCGACCTCGGGTAATCGCTTTGATTGGCGATCGCTATCACAATTCGGATTATATCCGCGTCAGCCTGGACAGGCTTTTTGGAGAATTGGGTTTCCCCGTGGACTATACGACCAATTACGATCATCTATCCCGAAAGCTGCTCCAAGATTACCAACTCTTCGTGGCCTTTCGAGATGGGATGGTCTGGCCAGGCGGTTACCTGGGGCCGGATGCTTATAGCACTTATGCGCGGGACCTCGAAAATCGCGCGAGCTTTCCTGCAGAGACGCCCCGGAGTTGGATTACCGAAGAGCAGGGCGAAGCGGTCAAGGACTTTGTGGCGTCGGGAAGCGGTTTCTATTCGTTCCACAACAATAGTCACGTTTCGCTTTCCTCGAAGAGTTATCGAGAGGTCATGGGAGGGGCATACATCGGGCATCCGCCGCTGCGGCCATTCAAGGTGACGGTTATCAATAGGAAACATCCTGTCACCCGAGGGATTCAAGATTTCATGGTGAATGATGAGCAACACTTTGTCGCTTACGACAAGGCCCCCCAAAACATCCTCCTGCGGGCGGAGAACAGCGACGGGCTAACATACGGCAATCATGGCGCGAAATCCATCAGCGGCTGGGCGCATGAGTACGAGAAAGGTCGGGTGGTTTTCACGGCTGTCGGACATAACATTCATGCCATGTGGCAGCCCGAGTATCTGAAACTTCAAAAGAACGCTGTCCGCTGGCTTCTCAAGCTGATCTGATCGACGATGTGGGAACGGAACGGCGTCAGAGTCAGGAGATCAACGATGGCCAAAGCATTGAAAGTGGTAGACGCTCACGCGCACTTAGGCAAATGCTGTGTGTTCGATCTCGCGAGCACTGAGGAAGCATTGCTTGCTCGCATGGACGAGAGCGGCATAGACGCCACAATCGTCCAGCCGTATCCGGGAGCGAAAAACGCCGCCGAAACTCACGACCGCATTGCGGAGCTTTGCGCAAAATATCCGGAGCGCTTTTTTGGCCTTGCCAGCGTCAGCCCGCACGGTGACCGGCAGGCTTATCACCGGGAAGTTGAGCGGTGTGTCCGCGCGCTTCATTTCGTCGGCGTAAAGCTTCACACCATCGGCCATGGCGTTAATCCGCTCAGTGAAGATGGTCAATATGTCTTCTCAACGGCGGCCGAACTGGGCATCCCAGTGATGGTTCATACGGGGCCCGGAATGCCCTTCGCCCTACCGTCTCTTTGCATTCCCGCAGCCCAAAAGCATCCTGACCTAAAGATCATCCTGGCACACGCAGGGTTTGCCGTTTTCTCGGCGGAAGCTCAGGTGGCCGCCTCCGTTTGCCGCAATCTCTATCTTGAGACCTCTTGGTGCATCGGCGAAGATATCCGCTGGATGATTTCCACGATTGGCACGGACCGCGTCATGATGGGCTCGGATTTGCCAAGCAATGTCCCGGTCGAAGTTGCGAAATATAAAGCGCTAAATCTCGATCGGGAAGTCTATGACCAAGTGATGGGCGGAAATGCCATTGAGGTGTTCAATCTTCCTATGCAGGGAGAATATGTTCACACTGCACGTGGAGCTCAGAGTCAAGCCGGGCTCTGAGCAAATGCTACGGAAAATCTTCCACGAAACGTTCCGGCCTGCCATTTCCCGTCAGGAAGGCTTTCGCAACGTGGCACTGCTCTCGCCGTGCGATAAGGCGAACAGCTATGTCCTGACCATCGTGTTCGAGAATCAGCCTTTGCAGCAGAAATGGGTGGCTACGGACGTTCATGAAAAGGCGTGGTCGCAGATTGAAAGCCTCTGCACGGGCTATACAGTCAAGAGTTATGACGCGGTGTAAGCCAATAGAGCAGTAAAGTCAGCGAACCTTCTTGAGACCCTTCGGGTACTCTTCATGAGCTCAAGACAGACGTGTCACCTTTCGTCTCGGTAAAGCTTCCTGTTCAGGGAGTGGGTAACGCAGCGCGGCCTTAGGTCACAACCCAAAGACATGTCATTCTGACCGAGCCCCGACGCGTCGGGGCGAGCGAAGAAGCTCAGCATTTGCGGGTAACGGCCACGATCCGCTCTTTTTTTGAGCTAACGTATTACACGCAATGTTAGCCCCCGTGTTAGCGGAGTGAAGAGTTATAGCTTCCGTTGGGAACCACGTGTGCCCGGAGGAATAGCCAGACTCGCGCCAAGTCTTCATCTTTAACGGCGTATTTGATGCGCAATTCGGTTTTCCATCGGAATTATTCTAGGGTAGGTCGAATGATTTGCGCCAAGGGGTTGCTCGACAAATGGACACGCAGAAATGCTAACGCATTGTTGCAAAGCGAAAAACCGGCATCCCGACGATCTGCGCGCGTTACTCAAAGCCCGCTTTCCTTCATTTGCTAGAATAATTCCACAAGGCTTCGGGCCGCGCGTAGCAGGAAGATTTTCTAAATCCTTCCAACTAAGAACGTTCGAACATGCAGATCGGGCGGCAAAGGCTAAAACCATGTCGAAGAACCCTGGCTACAGACATTGCTCTTGTCTCCAACAATGGCCGCCATTGCCAGCCTCAGGAGACAGAAATTGAAGTCTCGCCTTGAAAATATAGTATTCACTCAACCAGCCGGCTGAGGCATGCCTGATTGCCAATGCCTTTTCGCATCGCCCCCTGCCTTAGATCGGAAAAGACCTCTCGCGGAAGGTCTGGCACGTTCGCCTAGGAGTACCCCCTGCACTGTTCAACAGGGTCCTTAACGGACGGTTGCTCCTCAGGAGCAACCATCTGCTGATTACACCTCGATGGCGGTTCGCCCAACGTGGGCTATCCGCGCTTCACCGCCTAATGGCCGCTCTCATGGACCAGAGTTCCGCATCGTCCCGCCACAGGTGAAGACCCGCCGACCCCAAACGCGCGTGCCACTTTGAGGAGCGGATTTGGCGGAGTGAGGGGCATTTGCCATATGATCGCACCATTAGCATAGCGGCAAGCCGTTTCAACGCTACCTTGCAGCACGCCGGGCTTCGGAGTCGCGCTATGCCAGGAAGTGTGATTTGCGTACACGCCACTGTAAATTGGAAATCGCCCGCCGACTGCGAGGCGCGTGTTTTCAAGCCAGCTCTGGAGACCCGCTGGTGTGTCGAGATTCGTCCACCAGAGCCAAGCCCCATCGATACAGGATCCATACTCCTCTGCGAATGACCGATTCAGATCGTAAATGGTGGGTGCGAATTGCAGTTTGGGATTTATGGCCTGCTTGGCCCGATAGATCTCGCACGTGTAGGCTGGCGTGAAGGTCTTCTTGCTGATTCCCGACACGTAGTCGTCAATGTTGACACCCCGGAGACTGGGATAGCGCAGCGAGAACCTGGCAAGTTCCTGCATCCAGCGAACGTAGTCCCGATTGAATGGTGGGGAGTCGGCACCCTCGCTGGGCGGGATCAGAATCGCCCAGACGTCGACTCCCGCCGGTTGTGCCGCGGCAACAAAAGCCTTGAAACTCGCCCAACTGAACGTCTGCGTCCCGTGTTCACGTTGACTCCAGATCAGCGCACCGTAGCACCCCGTGCCATTCTCCTTCAGGATTTGAATCGTGGCTTTGTCGTCAATCGCGCCATTCGCACCGATGACTGGCGGCGACCAAATGCATGGCGTGGAACCCATGGCATGCCAATTAATCTCGCGGACTGGATGTGAAGCTTGCACGGCGTACGTCTTGTTCGAGCTAATGAAGAAAATGCATAAGATGAAGAGAGGAACAGCAAACCTTAAGACCGATGCTTGCCACACCCATGACAGGTTTCCGGGAACTACCCCCAACATGGCAAATCGATTCTGCAAAGTCATGTTTTTTCCTCTGAGGTATTTACTAATCAGGCCGAAGTATGTAGACATCGGCGCCCGATAATGCCGCGTACTGAGTGTCTGACATGAGAAAGAACCGGCGAAGCAACTCGGGCGATTGTTGCAAGCGTCGTGGTTGGCTGCCCACATACCTTTTCAGGTGTTCGGTGCCTTCCAGCAGAGCACGCCCTACACCGTGGTGCTTCACATGATTCCGGACCTGCTCATCAGGACTCCGTTCCGGCGAGTACGGGGGCAAGTAGACGAGCCGCGGCTTACCCGAGGTCGAGGCAACGTAGGCACGTACCGCCATCGATCTCTGAACGGGATGGCCATCCACAATCAGGAAAATGGGATGACAGGCGTTGTGTATCAGGCAATTCAGGAATTCCACATAGCGCGCCGACTTCAGGTTGCTCTTCACCACCATAACGCGCAGTCCGCCGTGGGCGCTCACCGCCGAAATCCTACTCAGCCCCAAACGCTGCGCCGTCGTAAGCAGCACCGTCGTCTCTCCGCGAATTGCCCAGGTTGTGCCCCTGGGATAATCCTAGCGCGGCCATCACCACCTCGAGGCTTTCGCCGGACTGGACGCGCTCCACCGCGCGTTTCCGAATCTCTTCCAGGGTCTTGTGATCCAACTTCCGGGTATCTCGCTTAGGCACGCCGGGAGTATAGTCGATAGCCTCCTTTATGTCTACCTACTTCGGGCCCGACTGGTAACGCCGAGGAATTGACGCAAAAGCTAAAAAACGGCGTCCCGAAATGGCATAACCAGATTACCTGGGCGCTCGCCAATTTAGTCGTGGCACAGGCAATTACACTGAGGCGGGAAGGCACTTACCAGATCGAACAACGCGGCACTGTGATCCTCACGCGGAATCCATCTGAACCCACAGTAAAGGTCTGCAAGCAATTGACATATTGGCGCCGTCAGAGGAGAAGCCAGGATACAACACCGCCAGTTACTGAGTCGTACGTCACTTTGCATCAGGAATTAATCCCCATCGCTCGCAATCCATGCGGTTGAGAAAGGTCCTTATGATCAGTCTCCCACCTAGGCAGCGGGCAAAAGCGTGAGTTGGCCCCTAGTCATCATCAGTGTGTGTCCCTGCCATCCAGTTAGCCGGAGTTGAGGCATAGGGTCAGCGGAAATTGGGTCATTTGTCGCGTAGGGCCTATATCGTGAATTTTACGTTTGCAACTCGGTTGTTTGCCTTAAAGCGGCGTGGTAGCAAGCGCCGATTTGATCCGCTCGGGAGTCATCGGCAATTGCAGCAGGCGAGCGCTGCTGGCGTCATATACGGCGTTGGCCATCACCGCGCCCATGCAAATTACGGCCGGCTCGCCGCCGCCATGCGCCGGCTCGTCTTTGGCATCCAGAATGAGCGTTTCGATTTTCGGCAGCCATGAGAAGCGCGGAATCGTGTAGGTATCGAAGTAACGGTCGTGAATGTCGCCACCGCTGAATTTCACCTCTTCGGTCAGCGCGTATCCGAGGCCCATTGTGATACAGCCCTCCATCTGCAGACGCGCCCCTTCAGGATTGATGCACAGCCCCATTTCCTGCGCGCACACCACTCGCCGGACCTGAACGTGGCCAGTCTTCTTATTTACGGCAACTTCTGCAATATGGGCAACGACCGTGCCCACGTCCGTGCCGCAAGCCACGCCGTAGCCGCGCCCGCTTGGGGAGCTGGTCGGCACCCAGCCAAACTTGGTTGCGGCGGCCTGCAAAACCCGCCGCATTCTCTTATCCTTCAGATTCTTCAGCCGGAACTCGATCGGACCCATGCCAACTTTGCTGGCCATCATGTCAATGTGAGATTCGCGGGCGTGGGTGTTGGTGTTGTTACCGGGGGCGCGCCATGGCCCGGTGGCAAACGGATGAGCGCCGGGGGGCGCGGTCCAGCCGGAACCGTACGACATGGTGCGATGGTTTGGAATATCGTAGAATTGTTCGGCGCCTCTTTCTCCGGCATAGTAGACGCAATAGTCCCAGAAGGTGATCAGGCCTGCTTTGGTGACCCCGGCTTTGATCTTGACGACAGCGGCGGGACGAAACGTATCGTAGAAGAACTCTTCGGCCCGCGTCCATGCTACCTGAACCGGCACGCCTGTCAGCTTCGCCAGCCTCGCCGCTTCTAGCGCTTGCCTGATAGCGCTCTTGCCGCCGAAACCGCCGCCCACGAAGGGCGTGATCACTCGCACGTCAGCAGGCGACATACCCAGCAGAGAAGCTGCCGCATCCCGCAGCGGAAAGGGCGTCTGCGTCGATGCCCAGATTGTCAGCTTGCCGCCTTCCATTCTGGCCAGGGCCGTGTGGGGTTCCATGGGAGCATGGGCGACATAGCTATTCAGATAAGTTGCATCCACGACGTAGTCTGCAGCCCTCCGCCCTTCCCCGAGATTGCCGCCCTCAGCGACCACTTCGCCCGGAGGCGCAACCTTGAGCAAATGGTCAAAGATGGTTTTGTCGTCTACGTACGGTTTGGGCACGTCAAACTTCGCGGTGATTTTGCCGAGCGCCATCTCTGCCTTTTCAGGCTCGGGATGGAGCACGGCGACCAGGTCTCCCTGATGAACAACCCGGATACCGTCGATTCTCTCTGCGGCGGAGGTATCCACGCTGACCAGCTTGGAGCCGTGAGCCGGCGGCCTGAGCATACGGGCACACATCATGCCGGGAATCTTGATGTCTCCGGCGAAACGTGCACGCCCGGTGACCTTTTCCAGTGAATCTCTCCGGAGAACGGGTTTGCCGATGATCCTGAACTGAGCGGGTGTCTCGACACGCACGCTTTTCACATGCCTCAGAATCCTTTTTCCTCGAGTGAGTTGGGCGTAGGTGACCTTCCTGTTGCCTCCAACCTCATAGACGGCGCCGTCCCTGTTCTTCAGCCGGCTCTTAGGCACACCCATGCTCTCGGCCGCCAACTCCACCAGGACGGCCTTTGCCTCGGCAGCCGCGGCGCGGAACGGCGGACCGAATGCGCGGGTGGTCAAGGATCCAAACGTTCCACGGTCCCACGAACATTGCGCTGTATCACCGAGCACCATCCGTACGGAATCGAGCGAGACATCAAGCTCGTCGGCCAGCATCTGGGCAAGTGACGTGATGATGCCTTGCCCCATTTCTATCTTTCCGGTATAGCCGGTTACGCGCCCGTCCTCGCCGATGCGAAGAAAGGCGTTGAAATCGTGCGGAAGCTCGCGGCCCCTGCTACGCCCCCGCCTGCCTGCATCCTCCTGTAACGCCAGCGAGCGAGGAACCGAACAGAGAATGAGAATGCCGCCGCCCAGTAGCTTCAGGAAACCACGGCGATCAAGCGGGAAAGCTGATCCGTGATCGAAAGCGCCATCGGAGAAATCGAGCGCCAGGTTGTCCTCTTCAAGCGTTAATGAACTTCCGGACTTCATCGCGCACTTCCTCTCATCTGCCGTGCGGCGGTTTCGACAGCGTCGACGATCCGTGTATCGCTCCGCACCGGCATAAATTGCCTTCCATGTGTCTGAGAATCTCGCGGCGCGTAGGGTGCGGATTGTTGAGGAGCAGGCCGTAAGCACTCATAATCATTCCCGGCGTGCAATAGCCGCATTGGAGAGCGTCATGCTGGACGAAAGCCTCCTGCAAAGGGTGTAGTTTGTCGTTTTGCTCCAGACCTTCGATGGTGATCAATTCCTTCCCGGCAACGTCACTCATCGCGACCGAGCATGACCGGGTGTCCTGGCGATCGATAATCACCGTGCACGCTCCGCAAAGACCCTCTCCGCATCCGTACTTGGCGCCGGTGAGCTTTAGGTCGTAGCGCAGGACCCACAGCAGCGTCCGGCTGGGATCGACCTGCAAACTTACGGATTTTCCATTGAGCTTTAATCGAACCGTGTCTTTCACCGAGGTTCCTCCTGGGAGCCGGGGACAAACGGCGGACACCGCACCCTCGAGTTCGCTTTGTACTGCATGCTTATCACTGATGCCGAACGCGTTGCTGTGATAGCGGTCACATTCTAGGCGTGGGAAACGTTACATGCCGCGCAGCACTTTTTGTCGGCGCCGCGATTTCCCGCCCCTTGCAAACATCCTATTTTGAAGCCGGAAAATGGAGGAATGCTTTCGTGCAGCTTGGATTCCCCAAGGCCGGACCGGACCTGGAAAGCGCCGGCGGGATGGCGGCGTCGAGAGTCCGTCATGCTAAAACAGAAACGGCATTCGTTTTGATAGAGGATGACTGCAGACAGCAGATTTCCAATCCAGTACACCCCCGTCGATTGCAAGGCCACCATCCGAATTCCGCACTACTTCAGCCACGCAGCCATCTCCTGCAACTCGGCCGTGGTGCATCCGAACGGGCGCACCGGCTGGCCATCTCGGGACGAAGGGACGGCCAGGTATGGGATTCGTTGCCAATATCGATGCCCACGGCATCCGGATGTACGACCTCCAAACTGAGATCTTCAGCCCGGATCTTTCGGGTGAGTTCCCGTCGCTGCTTCCGATTCATCTCATGCCAGCTCCGTTGGACTGCTTGCCTTACGCCTTTTCTCTGCTGCTCCCGGTTGGTTTCCATAGTATCCTCGTCAGGTCAAACTCAACCTGGCTCGGCCCGGGGGGTGAAACCTGTACGATCTCTCCATAGGGGTCGGGCACTTTCCTTTTTCAAGCTCTGACCTGCCACCACTTTCACAATCACCACGTCCGGAGCCATGCTTTTGTGTCGGGCAGAAACGCTCCACTGTACTATCGGCCTTAGCTGCCGAGCCACGCTGTGCTCAGATTTTAATCCAATGGAGCAGCGGGCCTACCAGCATCTGAAGCGGAGTTTATGGTTCACATAACCATACCGAAGGGATGGCCGGCTGCTTTGTGCAAATTTAACCAGGTGCGAACCCGTGCGTTGGACGTCGTGCGGCGAGACGACTTCGTTCGTTGACATCCAGGCATGAAACCGGTCGGTGATGCATAAACTGATCAGCATCGGAATGCCGCGTAGCCCCCGGTTTGGAATGGACTCCAAGGATGAGGGAATGAAAGCAAATCAGATTGCCTGGCAACTGGGGATCAATCGAAGGCGTGCGGAGAAGCGGGTGCGGCTAAGGGAACCTCCGGAACGAAGTCATATCCAGCCTCGCCCCGGAAGGGCGGAATCATTCCGGCAGTACCTGCTGGCGCGATGGGAATAAGGGTGTCGCTGCGGTCGCCAGTTGTTCGCGGAAATCCGGCAATTGGGCTACGTGGGCTGCTATTCGAGGCTGGCTAAGGTGCTGGCGCCGTGGCGCCCAGCGGAGACGGAATTTAAAGTCCCAACCACCCAGCCACTGTTCAATGCGCAGGTAACCAGCCCGCCCACAACACGGCAGATTCGCCCCAAGTGGCGGCAGCTCTGCTGAGCAAGCCCCGTCCGGGATTGACGGCCCGGCAAGCGGAGATCGCCGACATCCCGAAGGGCCAATGTCCGGGGTATGCTGTCATTCGGGTTTCGTAGCATCCCCTGCCGAGGTAAGGTGACAACCTTGCATCACTGGTTGGAGTATTCTGAGAAAAGGGGAGTCTATTCGCTCGAACGCTTTGTGCGAACCCTCCGGCAGGACCTCGGGGCGGTAGCCGCCGTGACGGAAAGGTGGAGCAACGGGTCGGGGGAAGGGCAGATCAATCGCCTGAAGGCCCTGAAGCAGCAGATGTACGGGCTGGCGTGGAACTCCTACGTGCCGTGTTCTCCTTCTGCGACTCCTGGCGATCAATTGACCATGTGCAACAGAAGCGAGGAAGAACCCTTCCCGCGGAAATTTCAACGAGGCCCACAGATCACGTGGATTTCTAAGATCCATCGTCATGCATCCCTCATTTCCAAAGAAAGTATCACCTTTTCAACGACTCATCTGGCACTACAAACGTGTCCGGAAGGCCTGACAAGCTTCCACAAGACGACTCAGCTTCGCACGTGTAATTGCCAAAGGTACATGACCAAAGCCGCATTCGCTGGTCAGGATCAGACGTTCAGGCGGAAAGAATTCCAGCGCCGGTTTCACCCGGCTCCAGATCGTTTCAATCGACTCCAATTCATCACTGCGTTGGTCAATGACTCCGAGCGCAAGATCGCCCTGAAAAGGCCAAAGCCGCCACAAATCCATCAGGTTATAACTTAATGTGCAGTGTTCCAGCGAGACTTCATGAATTTTTGCCTGGTGAAAGGCAGGCGCGAGGTCTGTATATTTGGTGAAATAAATCCGTTTGCGGCGCGGATTACCACCGCAAACATGCAGACCAATACGCACCTTGGGCCCCAGTCCTTCGATCATTTCATTCAGAATGCCCGCAGCCCACTCGCTGTGCCCCGGCGACTCCGTCCACATGGGCTCGTCAAATTGAATAAAATCGCAGCCGGCAGCTACGACTTCTTTCAATTCAATCATCAATATTTCTGCCCACGCACGACATACCGCCTGGGCATCAGGATACAAATCGGGACGCTCATTAACAGTGAAACGCGTCAGAACGTGCGGCCCAGTCACGGTCTGTTTGACACGTGCTGAGGCCGGCGCAGCTTCGCGAGCCAGCTTCCAGTTATGCGCCAGATTCAACCGCGGGTTTTTCAGCTCACTGATAAGGCGCGGGCATTCGATACCAAAGCCGGTATCGCCGAAGTTGTGCTTCACCATGCCATCGAAAGTCACGCCATCGACACGCCTTTGATAAAAATAGAACATGTTTTCACGATAACCTTCACCATCCGTGATGACTTCCAGGCCGAGACTGGCCTGGTCCTTGGCTGCCCAGCAGATATATTCGTCCACTTCCTCCTGAGTCCAACTGGGCCGCTTCATGGTATCGGCGACCTGCTGCGCACGAGGGTAACTTCCTACAACGGTATTGCGAAATGGTTTTCTCATCATTGGATATTTGATTGGCAGTTATTCTCCTGGCATACCAAAATTGGTTTTAACACGGCCTGTTTTTCTGCATCTGCAAACGCCGTCAGGCCCTCTTTCAACGAGTAAGTGCGGACCAATTCGGCTATTGGAATATCTCCTCGATGCAACATTTGAATGGCTCGCTGATAATTGGGAATATCGGATACATAACTGGTTTTGAGATTGATCTGATTGCGAACCAGCTTCGTCAGGCTTAAAGGCACATCATCAGCATAGAGGCCCACCACGGTGATGTTTCCCAACGGCCGAACAGCGTCGGTGGCGCTGATCATGGCCGCCGGAGCGCCTGAGGCTTCGATATGTTGATTAGCAAGACGCCCAAAGCGTTCTTTTAATTGTTGTGCCAGCGTGCGTTTCTCAGGTCCGGTCACGAACGTCTCGAATCCTATTTTACGCGCCACCGGAAGACGCAAATGATTATCGGTTTTTGTGCCAACTACTACCACTTCCGCGCCGCTGAGACGCGCTACCAAGGCGCAAAGTATTCCAATAATCCCTGGACCTGAAACCACTACCAGTTCCCCCTTTCCCGTCTTTGCACAATCGCTCACGCAATGATCCGCCACTGAAAGCGGCTCCGCTAGGGCTGCAGCCATCATGTCCATTCCTTCGGGCAGTCGAATAAGATATTTCTCGTTTACGACCGAATATTCAGCCATGCCACCGTCCAGGTGAATGCCAATAATTTTCCGGCTGCGGCAAAGCTGTGAAAAACCAATGCTGCAATAAGGACAGCTCTTTTCGAGGCAGCCTTGCACCGACACTACAACAGTACGATCTCCCACCCGCCAGCCGCTGACTCCAGAGCCGATCTTTTGGATAATACCCGAAAATTCATGGCCGAAAGTAAATTGTTCCGGAAAACCTTCATAACCACGATGATTCAAAAAAGCGTGGAGATCCGAACCACAGACGCCGCAATGACTCACAGCCAACAAAACTTCGTCTGGTCCTGGAGAAGGCACAGGTACATCCTGAATCTCGGCAGCGCGGGCGGATCGACGCAATCTCCGAAGGGCTTTCACGGTCGCAGTGTACTGATGTCCGCCGGTTCGTGTCAAACGGGAATACCGTGCTGGTCGCTCAGGTGCGCATCTCAGTTTTTGTGAAGGGAATCGGGCAGAAGATGTCGCCCCTGACGAGGCTGGGGATTTTAGAGAATTTCCATGTATTATGTAGCGTAGAGGGCGCTAAAAAAAGAAGCCTTGCACTCGGCGGCGGAAATGGATCGAAAGGCGGTCTTGGCCGCCAGGAGCAGTTGCTCACCGGTGCGGGGAGGGTGGCTGCGCAGAATTTGTTTGACCTTGCTCCACATCGGTTCGATGGGATTGATGTCCGGCGAATACGGAGGCAGGTACAGCAGCCGGGCGCCGACGGCTTCACGGACTCCGCGGATTTTGTGCGTTGCTAGATTTTCCAAGATCACCACATCTCCGGAACGCAGGGCAGGCGCGAGCCCCTGCCTCATCCACGCCAAGAACATTCCACCGTCCAGTCGAATGCCGGCCACATGGACGCCATCAACATCATGTGCCACGGCAACCCCTGCAGGCCCGATGCAGGGCTCGATATGGAGAACGGCATCTACGGCCATCTCCCCGTACCCGCCGGCACCACCTACGTCA
>JAKAWG010000020.1 GCA_021817045.1 Acidobacteriota bacterium | reverse complement strand
GAATCGTTATCGTAAGCTCTTGGTGAGTTTTGAAAAGACCGAAGAAGGCTACGTGGCTCTACTCACCCTGGCCGCGGCCATGATCTGTTGGCGCCAGACCATCATTATTTACGGATAAGCTCTTAGTCTCGTAAAACACCGATCCCCGGCGGAAGACCTTAAAATATTGGTTCAGCTTCTGGTCGTAGACGGTGACAGGTGGCCGGGGGTTGACAAACTCAGGACACTCGGCAGGCAGCGACATTGAGTGTGCCATGTCTGTATGAATGTAACTCTGATAGATTGTCGTGTGGCATTTACCACATACCTTCGACCCAACGTACCCAACTCCCGGCGCAGTGTTCAGATAGCGGCGTGCGACGGGCTTCGCTCTGTCGGAATGCCGAGCCCAGCTTGAAGATCCGTAAACTGCAGGGATGCAGAACGCCATCATCAGGAACGGTATTAGAACGGACCTTCGCCTCCATTCCGACGGTGCGCCGTGGGATACACGTTTCAAGCGCGAATCCTTACCGAACTGGAAATTCTTGCATACCAAGGAGTAACTGATGCGAAGAGTCTCCAAAAATGATTCAAAACCCTCCCGTCGAAGCTTTCTCAAGGCCGGCGCCACGGCCGGCTTGGCCCTTGTATCCAGTGCGACGGCTTCTGCAGACGAGACCGCTGTGCCTGGCGCGGCAGGAGCGAGACTCGTTCAGCCTCTATCGCCGGCGTGGGTGCAACACCTGATCATTTATGAAATCGCGACGAAGGGCTTTACCTCGCCCAATGGTCCTGAAAGCGGGACGTTCAACAGCACGAAAACCAAGCTGCCCTACCTTGAGGAACTAGGAATAACCGGCATTTGGCTCACCGGTCACTCGCTGTCGGACAAACACTTCTTCTACAATATCTGGACTCAATACGCAAACATAGAGCCCCAAAAACTTGACCCCTCTCTCGGAACACCCGAAGAATTCAAAGCACTCATCGCCGAAGCGCATTGCCGCGGCATCCGAATCTTTCTGGATGTTCACACGGTGGGCATTATGACTTACAGCCCACTGGTCAAGGAGCATCCGCGATGGTTTCGTCGCGGCGAATCGCAAATGGCCGATTACTATTGGAGCGGCGGGCACAGGGACCTCGACGATTGGTGGGTTAAGATTTGGACGGATGCAGTGACCGAATGGGGCGTTGACGGCTTCCGCCTGGATCACCTTATGTACAGGCCCGATCTTTGGGAAAGGGTCCGGCAAAATGCTGTGCGGGCCGGCCACGAAATTGTCATCTTTGAGGAGGACAACGCCGTTGTTCCAGGCGTCACGGACTTCACTCAGCATGACCACAACTTCAGAATTCACAACCGCATCCCGGACAGTTTGAACCAAGTTCTGCTCCGCGACGTCCCCGGCTTCTACGACCGTGATTTTGGTGAGGCTGGCCCCTACCATGTCGTCATCCAATTCGACGATGACGGCAGCCGGGTCGAAGGCAGCACCAGCGGGCAAGGACCCCTGCGAGTTCGCCTGGATGGGATGGGCGCGGACCGGTGTTGCCGTCGCACGAATGATTTTCACACCGACGGCATTCCTGACATCCGGCTCACCGTCGAAAACGTTGCGTCCAAGCCGATTGAACAAATCCTTGTGGAAGACGATATGGGACGGCGATGGCAAATGACTTACAAAAGAGAACCCGGTCTTATTCGCCTCCTCAACACCGAAGGGACGCCGCCCACCTTTCAAATCTACCTCGCCACGCTGGCGGCTGGCTGGCCTTCGATCCAGCTCAGTTGCCACGACTACGGGTGGGAAGGCTACCCCGAAGACAGAAGCCCTTACGCGGCGCAAGGCAGCCGTTCCATTTTTGGCTATTCGTGCCTCTTCTTGCCCATGATTCCGATCTTTTTCGCAGGCGAAGAATTCAACGCCAGTTACCGGCCCATTCCCTGGCTGTCCCCGCATCTGTGGGGAGGGGGCAGACTGGGCTCGGGCCGTTGGCTTTATGGAGAGTGGCTCAACTGGAAAGAATTGTCGAAACCGGAGCACGCTGCGATGTTTGAGGATGTCAAGAAGATGATCGCCGTGCGCAAGCAGGAAGCCGAAATCCTGACCCTCAAGCCAGAAAACGAGCGGCCCAACCTGGTCGCGGCGCCTTGCCAGCACGACATTGAGGTTCCCCTTCCTTACATCCGCTGGAACCGTAGTGCGGCGATCGTTGTGGCAGGAAACCTCAATACGGCGCGGGACGCCCACCTGAAATTAAACATTCCGCTCCAAGCCGTCGGCCTCGCAGGACACGCGAGCTATAAGGTGACGCAACTTTGGCCCGAAAGCGAAAGCAAGAGTTTTACGGAAGCACAACTGGCTGCCTTTGCTTTTACCGTTCGCCGCGACAAGATTCCAGGCGGCGGGCTGTGCCTCCTCAAGATCGAGCCCGGCGCCCAATTGGGCCGATAAACAACACGATCTCCGCCCTCCCCATAAAACCGCCTCTACTGCTGATCGCCCTTCAGACCAAAACAATAAAGGTTTGAATCGTGATCGACCGCGTAAACCTGCCCGTTGGCGACCGCCAAACCGCTGAAATGCACCCAGCTTGTCATGGCGTCGCCGCTGCTGTAAAGAACCTTGCCAGTACGCGCGTCGAGTGCATAGAGAATCGCGCGGCGCGTGTGAGCTTCCCGCTCCTTGTCGCTGAAGATGCGGCCATAGTGGCCGGGCTTCGGTACCACCGCCGGTCCTTGCGCCTGCACGGTATTTTCCCCGGTTGAAAGCGCGAAGACAACTCCGTCAGCGATCACCGGCGGCTCTGGCCGATTGAAGTCTCGCGAAACCCACTCCGGCTCGAGTTGTGGCTTTCGGGTGTGTGCGTCGAATCCAACTTTGAAAGCCATAATGCAGCCGTTCAGGTCAGGTCCAAGGTTAATTGGAAACTTGGGCGCCTCTTTCGACATCGGACCCCAGACAGGCACGTACAGCCACGTGCCGCCTTGGGCGTCGCGCCAAGTGGCGAACCCGCCCCAGATGCCGTACATTTCGAAAGCACGCTCATCGTTCGACAGGCGTAGAACCTGGAGCGGCGTTTCGTGATCGGCGCTGCCCAGCCGGTCCGCATTGAGAAAATATAGTGTTCCCCCCTTTCCGCCGGCCGCCAGCAAGTGATAATTCCCGTGCGCAAACCACGCTGGGCTACTGGCTCCAAGGTCAAGATCGTCCCGAGTCAACAAGAGGTAATCGTTCGGACTGTAATAGTCCACCACCTTAAGGCTTGGCAACTTGGCTGCGATCACGCTGCTGCCGTACTCTCCGTGGGCGGGATCGGTTGGACCGTCTCCCGTCGCCGCGTAGATCAAGTTGCCGTCGCCGGCCGTCGCTCCGCCGCGCCCCCAGATGCCGCCGCCGTATTTCTTTGCCACATACAGGTCTCGAACGGACGGCCTCAGCGGATTGCGAACGTCCATCTCATAAATGCCGGATTGCGCGCCGCCGCAGCCCTGCGAGATCGTGGTGTAAACGAAGCCGTGGATCAGGTTCAGGCTCCAATCCTTCGAGTAAGGCGGCACGAATTGAGTCGGGCCAAACTTGACCGCGCCCGTACCCAAGTCCAGACCATAAAGCCTGCCGTCCGATGCCAGAACAAAAATGAGCCCTGCCCGCCGGTCAATTGTCGGAGTGGCGTTGAGGTTGTTAGGGCACAGCCACATTCCTGGATTCTTCGGAAGCACGGAGCTTTTCAAAGTGATGTTCCAGACCAGTTGGCCAGTCGCCGCGTCCACAGCAAACACCCCATCCGAGCTTCCAACCACATAGACGAGGGTTTTGACGCCTTGAACGGTCGTCACATCGCTCGCCACGAGCGGGGCGGTCAGAGCCGTCATTGACAGCGGCTTGTTTTTCAGATGCACTTTCCATTTCAATTGCAGGTTGGAAACGTCTTTGGCGTTCAGCACGTCTTCATCACGAGCCCAGCCCGTACGCTGTGGATCGTGTCCGAAGGTCGGCCAGTCAGCGGAAAGAAGCGAGATTGCACAGACTAAAGTTGCGATTGCCGCAAAAACAGCGCAGCGATTGCTCACAGATGGTCCCCTCCACATGCTAAGTTTTGTTCTTCAGCCATCTCTTGCGCCCAAAAGCTTTGAAACTGGCTCTTGAGCTGTTGGATGAGTCCGGCGTCGGCGGGATTATAAGGAGCGCGTGTTAGGCCGCTATCAATGATCGCGCCCGTAAAAGAGGCGCGAGCTTTTCCTAGAATGGCATGATTGTGCCCGCGCGCAACAAGCAATTTAGTGGACTGACTTTCCCAGCAGATCAATTTCTTCTGCCGGTCCATTGCTTCTTTCCAAAGACCTCGTTCCGCCAACTCCCAAGTCTTCAGCGTCCATTTCGGCAAAACAATCACCCAGTAACTATAATTGCCCCGGCCTCCAAGCAGCGCGGCTGGTATAGCGTTGTCTTCAAACCCAAAGTGAGCGAGCGCCGGCGCATTCCCGATCACTTCGACAATATCCACAAAGTCCGTGGTCCCCAGCTTCGTGCCGATGAACTGATTGGGATACATTGCTTGGTAGTGAGCGTACTCGATACCGCTGGGCGCGATATGCGCGCGCGGAGTTCGGTAGTGAATCCAGCGGGATTCTGGAACGGCCTCGGCCAAGTCTTCAAAAAACCTCGGAACGTCCGGCTTGGCCAGGGGCATCCAAAAGGGGAAAGCAACGTGGATGTTCGGTATTCCCGCGTCAAGCGCCACTTTAATCCGGTCGATGATACCGGTCGTGTTACACCACGTGACGCCGACGGCCGCATCGAGAGACGTTTTTTCCATGGCTCGGCCGAACGTACGGACGAGCTCGCGAAACTCGCTTAACTCGATCGCGTAGAATTCGCCGTCGCTATCGGTGGTGTAAACACCGGATACTCCCCACATTTCGCAGCGTCGGATGTTTTCTTCTAACGCCGATGTGTCGATCCTGTAATCCGAATTCCATGGAGTTGGTATAGCCGCCCATACGCCCCGGAGGTCATTCGCGGACAGAGCCCGCATTACAGGTCCTCCCGCAGCACTTCAGTTTCAGTGGCTGCACGTACAGGTTGTTGAAAAGCTCGTCCGAGTGTCATTCTGAGGAGTGGCCATGTCGCTTTGCAACTTTTGCAAAGCTATGAAAACTTCAGTATGGTCATTCCCGCGAAAGCAGGAATCCATGCCTGGACCCCAAGGGCCGCGCCATGAGAAAAGGAAGTTTACAATAAAAGGCCTCTGCGCGAATAGGTTAATTCCATGAAGGCTTGTTTGCTTCGTGTCATCGCACCAGTCGAAACCAATCCACTCGATTTTTCGGAAGTGCCAAATCCCGTGCCCGCCGGTGACCAGGTGCTGATCCGGGTTAATGCCTGCGGAGTGTGCCGGACGGACCTGCACCTGATTGAAGGCGAGCTGCCGTCCAAGAGATTGCCGGTAATTCCAGGCCACCAAGCAGTAGGAGTCGTCGAGAAGGTCGGCGAGAAAGCAAGCAAGCTGAAGGTGGGCGCGCGCGTCGGCGTTCCCTGGCTGCACCGCACCTGTGGCGTTTGCAAATGCTGCCGGGCCGGCAAAGAGAACCTCTGTGATAGCGCGATGTTTACCGGATACATGGTAGATGGCGGCTACGCCGAAGTTATCCTTGCCCGGAAGACTTCGTCTACCCGATTCCTGCGGGCTTTCCAGACGAGCAGGCCGCGCCGTTGCTGTGCGCAGGGATCATCGGTTTCCGCGCTCTGCGCCTCTCCGGGATTCAGCCGAGAGGCCGGTTGGGATTTTACGGGTTTGGAGCGGCGGCGCACGTCGCCATCCAGCTGGCTCGCCATTGGAAGGTGGAAGTCTACGTCTGCACTCGCGACGAACGCCACCAGCGCCTGGCGCTGGAAATGGGTGCGGCGTGGGCTGGCGGCACGGTTGAAGACTCTCCCATGAAACTCGACAGCGCTATCATCTTCGCCCCTGCCGGAGAAATTGTGCCAGCAGCTTTGCGCGCGCTGAAAAAAGGCGGCACGCTGGCGCTGGCCGGCATCCACATGAGTCCAACCCCGCCCCTCGAATATCCTCTGCTCTACCATGAGCGCGTCATTCGCAGTGTCGCCAACAATACGCGCCAGGACGGGATCGATTTCCTGAAGATCGCCGCTGAAATCCCCATCAAAACCGAGATCGAGGTTTTCCCGCTAGCCGAAGCAAACCAAGCTGTGAAGCGGCTGAAAAGCGATGCCATTCGCGGCGCCGCCGTCCTGCGCTGCCGGCAAGATCGCGTACGGCGGGGTGCGCAATCAAAGGCAGAGTCGTCGTCTCGATGAGCTGCACCGGGACGAGGAATGACGTCATTCCGACGCCGAGCTTGTCGAGGCGGAGGAATCCGCTTTTGCTCGCCGGACGGAGAAATTTCTTACGTTTTCTTCGCCTTGCCCTGGCTGGCCACGGCTTCCATCGCTTGCTGAATGCGTTCGGGGTCGCCAAGGTAATAGTGGCGGAGCGGCCGAAGATCGTCGTCGAGCTCGTAAACCAGCGGCATTCCGGTAGGAATATTCAATCCAATGATCTCTTCGTCGGAAACATTGTCAAGATACTTGACAAGCGCGCGCAGGCTGTTGCCGTGAGCCGTGATCAGCACGCGCTTTCCCGAGCGAACCTCGTGGGTTATGGCTTCCTGCCAGGCGGGGAGAAAACGCACGACGGTGTCTTTCAAACATTCGGTGAGGGGAAGTTGCCCCTTGGTGAGACAGCGATAACGCGGGTCATGGCCCGGATAGCGCGGATCGTCCGGTTCAAGAGCAGGCGGGCGGACGTCGTAGCTTCGCCGCCAGACTTTCACTTGCTTCTCGCCGTATTTTGCCGCTGTCTCGGCTTTGTTCAGGCCTTGCAGCGCCCCATAATGGCGCTCGTTCAGACGCCAGTCGCGGATCACGGGGATCCACATCAAGTCCATCTCGTCGAGTGCGATCCAGAGCGTGCGGATGGCACGTTTCAGCACCGAGGTGAACGCAAGGTCGAAAGTATATCTCTCCTCCTTGAGCACGTGGCCGGCTTCTTTGGCCTCCTGCACTCCTTTTTCCGAAAGGTCCACGTCTGTCCACCCAGTGAAGAGATTTTCTTTGTTCCAAACGCTTTCGCCATGGCGAAGCAAAACGAGCTTGTACATTTTTCCACCTAGTTCGTAGTATTCAAGTTCTTGACATAAAAAATTGTAATGGATCGGTTCCGAAATAGCACGGCAATTAACGCCACGAGTGACATTGGCACGGTGGCGGCGCTTCTTGTGTCCTTCTGCGGACTCCGGGCTCCGTGCTGCTTGACATGATGGTGACCCTTGGGTAGACTCGCGCCGGCTCGCGCCAGATCGTCCGGCGAGCGCCTTCCGGGCAATCCCTAGCCCGGATCGAGCGGGAGAGCGATTGGCGTTAACACCTCTTGATCTTGCGGTTGTCGTTGCCTATCTCGCTGGCATTACGCTCTTTGGCGCTCATTTCCGCAGGCGCCAACACAATTTGCGAGATTATTTCCTCGGCGGGCGGAGGCTACCGTGGTGGGCCATCACGCTTTCCATCGTTTCGGCGGAGACCAGCATCCTGACCATCGTCAGCACGCCCGGCATCGCATACAGTTCCAACCTCAACTTCCTCCAGCTCATCTTCGGTTATCTCGTCGCGCGCGTCGTGGTGAGCTTCGTCCTGATTCCCCGCTATTTCAAAGGCGAGATTTTTACGGCGTACCAGTTTATCGAGAGGCGTTTTGGGCGCGCACTGAAGACGCTTACCGCTGGGCTTTTCATCTCAACGCGCGCTTTGGCGGAAGGCGTGCGTGTCTTCGCGATTGCTATCGTGTTTGAGGTCATCTTCAAGACCGGAATCCTCTTCTCTGTGGTCGTTGTCTCATCGCTGACCGTGCTTTATACGCTCCAAGGCGGCTTCACGGCGGTGATCTGGACCGACGTCATTCAGCTCAGCATTTATCTTACCGGAACGGTCGTGGCTTTGGCGCTAGCGCTGCACGCGCTTCCCGGTGGTTGGATTTTCGTCAGCCAACTGGCGAGCGTTTCCGGCCGCAAACTCGCCATTGTTAACTTCAGCTTCAACTGGCACGCGCCCTATCTTTTCTGGTCCGGGCTGATCGGCGGTACGTTCCTGTGCAGCGCTAGTCACGGGGCAGATCAGTTGATTGTGCAGCGCCTGCTCGCTGCGCGAAACAAGCGGCAAAGCCAGGCGGCGCTGCTGGCGAGCGGACTCGTGATTCTGTTTCAGTTCGCGCTGTTTCTGGTGATGGGCGTCGTTTTGTTTGCCTACTATCACCGATTTCCACCCGGCAAGGCTTTTGCGCGCTCTGACCAGATTTATCCGTATTTCGTCGTGCACTCGCTTCCGCCGGGCCTCGCAGGATTGCTCACGGCGGCGATCATCGCGGCCGGGATGGCCAACCTGAGCGCCGCGCTCAACGCCCTCTCGTCGAGTTCGATGATGGATTTTTACCGGAGTTGGCGGAAGCGTGGGGAAGACGAGGCGCGGGACGTGCGAGTGTCGCGGGCGATGACGCTCTTTTGGGGAATCGCGCTGATTGTTTTCGCGTTGCTCGCACAACGCATGAAGGAGAGCGTGCTGGTGCTGGCGCTGACCATTGCTTCGTTCCCTTACGGTTCCATGCTCGGCGTGTTTCTGCTGGGAGCTTTGGTCAACAGGGCCAACGAGCGCGGCGTGTTTGCCGGGGCAATCGCCGGCCTTGTCGTTCTGCTCCTCGTCGCCGGATTAACCCCTATTGCCTGGACGTGGTACGTGGCCGTCGGCGCAACGGCAACGTTTGTGATGGGATGGGCCGCAAGCTTATTGTTTGCAGGCGGAGAAGCTTCATGAGCCATCGCGGCGGTGGACACCAAGGAGCGGCCTTACCGTGAGTGCAGCAGTTTCATCGGCTTCCCTTGGGCCCAAGGTTTGTAATGGGCGGCGAAACGGATGCGCGAGGCAAGTGGAGGGTGGGTATACAGCCAAAAGCGGATAAAGCGGCCGGGAGCCGGATCGGAGAGATCCTTTTCTCCCAGTACGCGGAAAGCTCCGACCGCCGCCGCGTTCGGATTGGGCACGATGCCGTAGGTCAGCTCGAGCGCGTATTGGTCTGCCTGGTGCTCGTAATGGCGCGATATCGCGCAGACGATGGGAGAGGCCAGGAACGCTCCAACCGCTAAGATCAAAAGGATCAGCGGCAGGCTGGCCGGGTCGCCTGCGCTCTCGATTCCCGTCCGTTCGCCCCAGCGGCGGATGCTCCATTTCAGGACATAGAAGCCGAGAAAGACACCGCCCAAGCTGAGAAGCTCAATCAGCACGAAGACCTTGGTCACGTGATGGAGCACGTAGTGACCAATTTCGTGACCGACGACCTCAAGCGCTTCATCGGGGCTGAGGTCGCGGAGCGTCGTGTCCCAAATGACGACACGCTTGGACGCGCCAAGGCCGTAGACGAATGCGTTGAGCTCACGCGTCTTCCGGCTGGCATTCATTTCGAAAAGGCGCGATTCGGGAATGTAGAGGCCGGCATGGTGCAGCATCGCCTCCACGCGAGCCGCAAAGGCCGGATGCTTTCGGTCAAGCAAGGTGAAATGGTAAAACAGCGGCTCGACGGCGACGGGCTCGATGAGGATCACGAAGGCGCTAACCGGAATGGTGGCCAGCCAGAAGTAGAGCCACCACCGGCGCGGACTGTGACGCACAATCCGGTAGAAAATCCAGGCGACGAAAACGGCTCCAAACGCGCTGAGACCGAGCATTTTGCCCCAGTCGCCTAGCCAGGCAGCGAAGGTCTCCGTTGAAAGCCCGAAGCGCCGTGGCACCACGAAATCCCCATAGCAGGCCAACGGAAAATCCAGCATTCCGGCGACTGCCCAGAACGCCGGAACCACGATGACGCACTGAAGAAAGAGGCTAGAACTTAGGTGCGTGGCGAATTCGCGCAGTCGCCGCCCGAATCCGGCCAGCCATAAGAACCCGTCGATGGCAAAAGAAAGCGCGACGCCCCCAAAATAAAGGTCGTCTTCGATCCGCGAGTACCGGACCGCGCGCTCGCGGACCACGGGTGGCGGTGCGTAAACATCCAGGGGCGTGGTCTTTTCTGTTTGCGGCGTCCTGGGCTGCGATGGATTCTGTGAAGCGGCTGCCGCGCCGCCAACCGCAATGATCATAAGAAGGGTCGCCAGGGCAGCGACGATTCTGGCCGCCGGACCTGTCGGCAGTCGCGGGCGCCGCTTTTGACAAACTGCGACGGTCATTAGGCCCCGTTATTCACAACGGAAGTGTCCTTGTCCTAAGCGTTCTCGGGAATTGTCAAACCTTCGGCAGGACGATCCCCTGTTGGGACTGGTACTTGCCTTTTTTGTCCTTGTAAGAAACGCTGCAAACTTCATCTGACTCGAAAAAGACAATCTGGCACAGGCCTTCGTTCGAATAGACGCGGGCGGGAAGCGGCGTCGTATTTGAGATCTCGAGCGTCACGTAACCTTCCCACTCCGGCTCGAGCGGTGTAACGTTGACGATGATGCCGCAGCGCGCGTATGTGGATTTACCAACGCAGACAGTGAGGATGCGGCGCGGAATCTTGAAGTATTCCACCGAGCGGGCGAGCGCGAAGGAGTTGGGAGGGACGATGCAGATCTCGCCGCGGAATTCCACGAACGAGCGCGGATCGAATTGCTTCGGGTCCACAATGGTGGTGTTGACGTTGGTGAAAATCTTGTATTCGTCGGCGACGCGCACGTCGTAGCCGTAAGAGGAGAGCCCGTAGGAGATCACCCCGTCACGCACTTGGCTTTCCGCAAACGGCTTAATCATGTCGTGCTCGGTCGCCATGCGCTTGATCCAAAGATCGTTCTTGACTGCCATTCTTTTGCCTCGCAGTAATACAGCGGCGTATTGATCCCGCCAGTGACGTTAGTCGCCTACAGCCTGATACGGCCGGAACCGAAGGATCGCATCGACGCGTTTCATTTTGCCCGACGCAGGTGAGCCATCATAGTACAGGCAAAAAGCCTTGACAATGGCAAACTTAAGCTCCTACGATGGAAGTTCTTGCTACTCTAGGAGATCGGCGTGATAAAACACGACATTGTCAACGAGGTGCTGGAGCGGACGGGAATCACCAAAACCAAGGCGGAAGTCGCCGTCGAGACGGTCTTCGAATCGATGAAGAAGGCTTTGGCGGACGGAGACCGTATCGAATTGCGGGGCTTCGGAGTATTTAACGTGCGGCCGAGGAAGACAGGGATCGGCCGTAACCCGCGGACAGGCGAGGAAGTGAACATCCCGCCTGGTAAGGCCGTGCGGTTCAAGCCTGGGAAAGAGCTTCAGTCGCTTTGACCGTCTTCCAAACTCCAGGACCGGCGCACTCCGCGGCGGCTTATGAGTGAGGGGTTCCATCTTCACGCCCAGAGCCATCCCACGCTCACGGAGTCTCCTGGCGGGGAAATGAGGCGTTCGCGCCTGAGGGCTTTCAAGGTATTTCTTTCCAGCCTTTTCACCTCCCTTCCTGCTTGCATCATCTTTTTCCTGCTCACGCTGCTCAGCACGCTGGTGATCGGCGCGGATATGGCGGGTAACTATGCGTGCCATCTGCCGATTTTCGATTTCGACCTTTCGTCGGCTCTCTTGAACGACCTCCTCCGGCATCCGGCCGGGTTGTGGGCAGGCGCGCCCTACGCGGCCACGCTGCTCGGCATTCTCTTCGCGCACGAAATGGGTCATTATGTGACCTGCCGCTATTACCACGTCGACGCCACCTACCCGTTCTTCATCCCGGCACCGACGCTGATTGGGACAATGGGCGCCTTCATTCGCATCCGGTCGCCGCTCGTCACCCGGCGGGAGCTATTCGACGTGGGTATCGCCGGACCGCTTGCGGGTTTTGTCATAGCGCTCCCGGTGCTCTTCGCCACAACGTGGCACGCCGGCGCGCGACTGGTGCAAGTTCCGCACGGAAGCATTGTGCTGGGTAGCCCCCTTGCGCTGACGCTCGCGGCGCGCCTGCTCCATCCGTCGCTTCCGGCCGGAAGGATCGCGCTCACTCCGGCGGGAGCTGGTGCTTGGGTAGGGCTTTTCGCCACCGCTCTAAACCTTCTTCCCATGGGCCAGCTCGACGGCGGACATATTGTCTACGCGGTGTTCGGCCGCAGGCATCGCTATATTTCCTTCGGGTTCTTTGCCGCTTTATTGCCTCTTGGCATCCTGGGCTGGCCGGGATGGCTGGTTTGGGCAGCCCTCATGCTTGTTATCGGACTACGCCACCCCCCACCGCTTGCGGACGAAGGCCGTCTTGACCGAGGCCGGAGCTTCCTGGCCGTAGCGGCTCTTCTGATGTTTATCTTGTGCTTCACGCTGACGCCGTTCACGGTGACGTAGCACATTGCGGCTACTGCCCGTAAATGGGTTCGGTGAGGCCGTAGAATGTGTTGCGTCCGGTCCGCAGATCTTTCCCGAAAAATAATTCAACTGTTGGGCCCCTGAGGAGTCGTGCCTTCAACTCGAAGCCGGTATCTGCGAGCCAGCAGCGGGAACCGAATTCGTGGCTCGGGTCAGTGATCTTGCCTGTGTCGAAAAAAGGGCCGAGCTTAATGGAGAACAGCCCGTTCGAGTAAAGGGTTTTGAAATCGTCCCAGTTGGCGAGCACGTAATTTCGGCCGAGAGGGGCGCTGCCTTTCCTGCCATTCATGGTGCCGATGGTTGCGCGCAGCCACAGGTTATTGTCTCGTTCGAGGCCGAGGATGAATAAATCGTCAAAGGGTGGCAGGCCCCAGGTTTTGCCTGCGCGCAGCCGGGCGGTCATCTTATAATCGTCGCCCGCAGCCCGCGGAAACCAGCGGGCACAAAGGCCGGCTTCGCTTTGCAAGTACGGGCTTGATCCGCGCGCAAAGAGTTTTCCCAACTGGGTGGCTGCACTCGATTGCAGCGTGAACCGGCGATCCGGGAACTGAAGGAGGAGGGCATGAAGGTCGGCGCTATATTCAAAGGCAAAGCCATTGGTAAAAAAGCCCGTGGCCGAAGGCGCTCGCCGGAAAGTCCGGCCGGAAAGATCGACGCCTGTGCTCCAGCGGAGACGGCCGCTTACGATGGATTCAATCTCCGCGTCTCCTTCGATTTTTTCGAGCTGCATGCCGTTTGCCGGAGTTAATGAGTAGGCGCTTACGAGATTCCAATTTTCGCGGCGGCCGTCGAGGAAGGCGCGGTATCGCCAGCGAGGGCTGTTTGCGATGGGGCCATCGAGGGCGAAGTAGACCCGCTCCTTTTGTGGGTCCCAACGGAGCAGGGAAGTAAGGTTCGTAGCCGAGTGGCAAATATTGAAGAAGGCCGGATAGACCGTGTCGTAAGGGACGCCGCGGAGAAGGGAAGTCATCCCACGAAAAACGTTGCCGCTTCCCCATTCATTGTGCTCTGTTGAGACCAGTTGAGCGTCAAAGCGGCCGCCGGGAAGCGGGTCAAGCTGAAGTCTTGTGCTGGAAAAGATGTCCATTGCGTTTAGCCGCGCCTGGGTAGTAAGCCACTGACTTGCTGTAAGCGTCGTGCCAGGAGAGAAGGCGAAGACGTTGCTCAGCAAGACCGGATTGACGGCCGGCTGGGGATTGAGGAGCAGCCTGCGAATGGCCGGCATCTTAACGCGGTTCCAGTGTGCGAGCGCCGCGGGCAAATTGCCCTCGAGGTCATAAATGGTGGCGAGAAAATTTTGGACGTACGCGTCGTGCGGATCCATTCGAAGAGCGCGCTTCAAGTAATGCTTAGCGATGCCGTACTTTTTTTCAAGAAAGGCGATGCCGGCAAGCTCGGTAGGGAAGCGCTTGTCCCTGGGAGCCTTCCGCCAACCGCGTAGGAACGCTTGGCGTGCCTCTGGCCAGCGCTTAAGCTTGGACAGCGCCATGCCGCGGTAGTAATCCATGTAAGGCGGCTGGCCAGGTGCGGGCCGGGTCAGGCGGACGATCACACGCCATCGTCTGGCTGAGTAGAGAACCCGGAGGCGGGCGCTCGAAACGCGCGGCGCCGTCTGGGCGAGGGAGCTCAGGGTGGGGAACGAGAGCAGAGGAAGAGACGCCAGGAGCGCGACGGCTAGTTGTTTGAGGCGGGCACGGCGAGAAGCGTCCAGTTTTGTGCGGCGGACCATTGACGGCTGAAAGTCGCGCGCGCGACCATCGCAAGCTTGCGGCGAGCAGGATCGTTGACCAACACAAGGCCGCGAGCCGGGTCTAGCCCAACGACAACCACGTAGTGGCGCGACCGGTCGAGGCCCCCTTGCCGCAGGCAGACAATCAAAGGGCGACCCTTGGCAAGATGTTCCGAAAGGTCGCTCCACGCACCGCGAAAGGCGAACACCCGAAAGCCCTCGCGCCGCAGATAATCGACCATATCGGAGGCGAAGATGCCGCGAGCGCGAGGGCGGTAAAGCGTCCGCTGGAGGGCTTCAATGGCCGGTACGCGGCAGTGGAATTGCGGATCCTTGCGCACCCAGTACCGCATCACCATCACGATACAGGCCGCCCCGCAGCCGTTTTGCGGCTGGCGCACGTACGGTACATCAAGCCAGATTCCATTCTTTGCCGGGCCCACACACGCCAAGCCGAGGCACGCCACCAGAAACGCCAGCAGGCGGGCCCGCATTCCATTACGCCTTAAGGATGAGAATTACGACGACGGCCGTCGCCAACGCAATGACAATGTACGTCAGGTGTTCGGCCGAAAGGGCGCCTGCGGCAAAGTTGTTTTGAATTTTCTGCGTCTGCGTCGCCAGCCGCGCAAGCTCCTCGTTGTTAAGCTGCGGAACCGCTTGCTGAACCTCCTTGAGGTTGAGGCCACCCCGCATCAGAGCTTGGCGGGCGGGCTTGGAGGCGAAGAAGCTTTCGACCCGGGCGATATTCTTCTGCCGCGCCGCAGCAGCCTCCTGGAGGGCATGGTGAAGCTGACTGGCCGGAACGACGTGATCCTGTGCCGCCGCCGTACTGACAACGAAACAAAGAGCAAAAACGCAAAATAATGCCGTACTTCGGACGATAGCACGCTGCATCGAACCTCCTCTATAACAAGTCTAATCGGCCTATTATGGAAGAAAAGCCCTGCGAGCCGCAAGTTGTACGATCAGTTATAGATGGTAGCGTCGCGTCCAAGCTAGGTTGGAGTCGTCTGGAAGAGATCGGTATTCCGGAAGGACATGATCTCAATCGTGCGCTTCCGTTCCCTCTCGCTTGCCTGCGTTATACTGGTGCCAGGCGAAAGTACATACGAGGGCGGCTCAAGCCGCGCGGCAGGCTTGCAGGCAGAGCGTAGGCGTGCGAGACCCAACTAAAAAGCCCGAAAATCCGTGGGCGCAGGCCGTCTTTTATGCGAGCCTGGGCTTCATCATTCCAGGCAACGCGGTGGCAGGATACCTGATTGGCCGCTTTCTGGATGATGCGCTGCACGCCGGTGAAGGCTTTGCGGTGGCGGGAGCTTTTGTTGGCGCCGCCGCCGGAATTTTCGAAGTCCTGCAACTCGTGAAACGGGCGGGAAAAAATGGAGATAAGAAGAACACCCATTGAAGACCGTCTTCTGCGCTGGATGCTGCTTTGCGGGACGGCCGCCGTCGCGGCGGCGCTGGTGCTGCGGCAAGGTCGCTTCGCGGGAGGATTAGCGGCAGGATTTGCCCTTTCCGTGATCGGTTTCCTCTGGTTACGGTCCGCGGTTGCGGCGGCCCTGGACCTCGGACGAACTGCAGCCTCAAAAGGACTGGCGTTTAAGTTGGTGTTACGCTATCCTTTGATTTTAGGCGCTTTCTACCTCTTCTACCGCACAAGGTGGCTGCCCATAGAAGCGGTGCTCGCCGGTTTATTTGTTCCGCTGGCGGGCGGCGTGGTTGAGTGCCTTTATCAATTAGGAGTGGTAGTGCTGGCCTCGCGGCGGTAGCACGAAGCAGAGTTCATGCCTTCCAAAAGCTGGGGAGAAGCTGCCCGCTTTTTGGTGCAGCGTCCGCAGTTTGACCGTGCGGTCTTTCGCTAAGTAGGACAACCGGCGGCAAGCCGCAGCGTTACAAAGTGAACGCTGCGCAACTGAGAGAATCCTAAAGACCTGTAAATGGCAGCAGAACATTCATTCTGGCTTACGCAACTACTGAACAAGTTGATCGGCGGATGGGTGACCATCTTGCTCGTCAGGCTTGGTTACCCTCCAGCTCATCCATCGAGCCCCATCCCCAATTACGTAGGCGAGGAGATTCTGATTATCCTGCTAATTCTTCTCGGAGCGCTCGTCCTGCGTCCGCAGCTTTCGGTGGAAGACCCTGGTAGATTTCAATTAGCCATGGAGGCGGTTGTGCAATTTTGCCGCGGCATGGCCGAGGATATGATTGGCGCCAGCGGCGAGCGTTACGTGGCGATCATCGGAACGCTGGGCATTTTCATTGCCCTCTGTAATCTCCTCGGCTTGATTCCAGGATTAGATAGTCCCACGGCCCATGGTGCTATTCCGCTCGGATGTGCAGTTGTTGTGTTTCTGCATTACAACGCGCAGGGAATCCGTCATCATGGAGTTTGGGGATACATCAAGCAGCTCTGCGGCCCCATGAAGGCCGTAGCCTTCCTGATGCTTCCAATTGAAATTTTCAGCAATTTGATGCGGATGCTTTCCTTAACCGTTCGTCTGTGGGCCAACATGTACGCAGGGGGCCTGCTGGAGAAAATGTTTACTTCGCTGGTGCCCCTGATCGTGCCGGCAATCTTTATGGCCTTGCACATTTTCGAATCGTTCTTGCAAGCCTATATCTTCATGATCCTCCCGGCGGTTTACATCAGCCTTGCAACTGCCGAGGAACATTAAGAATAAAAGGAGAGTAGCGAAGTGCGACAAAAGCTATTGTTATTGTTCAGCGGACTCGCCGGGCTTTTTCTCGCTGTGCCGGCATTCGCGCAGAGTGTAAGCGGCGGAGCAGGCGCCGGAGGCGCGGCCAGTTTGGGGCCCGTTGGCGTGGGTTTGGGTATGGGACTAGCCGCCGGTCTTTGTGGTCTGGGACAGGGCAAAGCCGCGGCGAGCGCCTGCGAAGGTGTTGCTCGCAATCCCGGAGCGAGACCGGCAATCCAGCTTTTCGTGATCCTCGCGCTTATCTTCATCGAATCCTTGACCCTCTATGCGCTGGCGATGGTCTACATCAAGATTCACTGAGAGAATGAGGGCCGGAAGTCTGGCTTGATGGGGAATGGTCTCGCCCGCAAGGCGGCGCTCGCGCTGGACCGTTCCCCGCGCCAGCGCCTCCGTCGGCGCGGTGATGTCCCGTTGTTTCCGGCCGACTGATCAGCGAGCGCCTTCATCCAGGAGAGTCGAGACCCCTTCGCTATACCGGCGCCCTTCATCGAGGGGCCCGACGCAGTCGGGCCGGATCAATCCCGCCCGCATTTGTCAGCCGAGCGTCGGCGTTGCAAGCGTCGAAACGACGCCCGGTGGCAGTGTCTCTCCTCGGTTACTATCAAATGAGCACATCCAGACAGTACCTCACGCTTCTCGCCGTGTTTCGCGGCGCGCGTAGCGTGGCGGCGGGAATTGTTTCCATCGCATTTCCTTACCTCGTCCTCGTCGAACTCCACAAGTCGGCTTTTGCGCTTGGCTTGCTGTATGTTTGTGGCGCGACCGCCACCGCCCTATTGGGCGTGTTCTTTGGGTTTCTGGCCGACGTTTGGGGACAGAAGAGAACTCTCTACCTGGTTGGCCTGCTGCTGCCGCTAAGCACAGGTCTCATCTTCTGCTCTCGACACCTGACCGTGTTATTTCTGGCGAGCGCGCTCGGAGGCTTTTCCGCCACCGGATCGTTGATGGGTGGAGGGGTAGGCGGTGCCGCACAACCTATCCAGCTCGTCGCGCTTGTCCACCTGACGACGTCAGAACACCGAGTGTCGATTTTCTCGCTCTTCACATTCATGAGCGGAGCCTTTGCGGCGCTGGGAGCACTTTCGGCCCGGTTGTTCAGCATCCATAACGCTTTCCTCGCCGCCACGATTCTCTCGCTCGGAGGCATCGCCTGCCTCATCCCGATCCGCTTTCAGGAATATCGGGGAAACATCCGCCACCTGAGCAGCCGCCGGGTTATCGGCCAGTTCACTCTCACGGGCGCTCTGAACGGGCTGGCTGCCGGACTCGTGGTGCCTTTTCTTATTCCGTTTTTCGTCATCGTCTATCACGTCCCCAAGTCCGAGATGTCGGTGTACGGTTTTTTGGCTGGAACGCTCGCTTCCTTCGCGCTGCTCCTAGCGCCGCGACTGGAAAACACGTGGGGATTCGTGCGTAGCATCGCTCTGACGCGCGGCCTCGGCACCGGGTTGCTCCTTCTGCTGCCTCTCACTCACGTCTTCGCGCTGGCGGTCGCCGTCTATCTCCTCACGCCTTCGCTCCGCGTCATGGCCGTGCCGGTCCAGCAGACCGCCCTCGCGGAATGGGTGAGCCCCGACGAGGTTGGCCGGGCAATGGGTATTAACCAGGTCGCGCGCTTGGCCGCTTCCTCGGCAGCAATCGGATTTACTGGCTACATGTTCGATCTCTCCGACATCGGCCTCCCGTTTTACTCTTATGCCGTGATCATGAGCCTCAATATCTACCTGTACTTCCGCTTCTTCAGATCGCTCGAAGTAAACGAAGGTGGGTAGCCAGCCTCCACGTCTCTGCTCGTCTTTGTACACAAAAGCGTCGAACCCAATTTCCAAACTTGAGCAGCGACATTCCCAATTTGAAACCTTCCGGTTCGTTCGCACGGCATAGTGATTCAAGTCACTGATTCAATATCTCCTTGTCGCTCATACTCTAACATGATGACCTTAAGATTCATGTGGACTCGCGCTCGAAGTTGGCACGCAACGTGCTCCTGGAAATGTTTGGCTTCGGTCAAAGGCGAAGCTGGTGAGGTCACTTATGGGCACTGCAGGCATCATGCTTGACCCGACGCGGCGCAACGCCGAGATCGAGCGATTTGAGGACGAGTTGCGCGCCAGGATCGTGGGACAGGAACGAGCGGTAGGGCAGTTGGCGCGCACCTATCAGATTTATCTCGCCGGGATTGCTGCGCCAGGGCGTCCGCTCGCGAACCTCTTGTTGCTTGGTCCGACCGGCTCCGGGAAGACGCGCCTGGTCGAAGCTGCCGCCGATGTTCTATTTGGAGATGAGCGGGCCGTGCTCAAGATTGACTGCGCTGAGTTCCAGCACAGCCACGAGATTTCAAAGCTGATTGGCTCGCCTCCCGGTTATCTGGGTCATCGGGAAACGCATCCGTTTATCACCCAGGAAGCCTTGGACCGCTTCCACACTGACAAGGTCAAGCTCTCCCTTGTCCTGTTTGACGAGATCGAGAAGGCCAGCGACTCGCTGTGGCAGCTCTTGCTGGGTGTCTTGGATAAGGCAACGCTAACTCTTGGTGACAACAGCCGGGTTGATTTTTCCCGCTGCCTGATCCTCATGACATCAAATCTTGGCTCTCAAGAGATGGCGAAGCTCGTCGAGGGTGGATTGGGCTTCGCCGGGCGTGAAGACGACAACGGTGCTGAGTTGGACCAAAAGATTTATCGCGCCGCCTCGGAAGCGGCGCGCCGGAAGTTTTCGCCCGAATTCATGAACCGCATCGACCGGGTGATCGTGTTCCGCAGACTCGAACGCTGCCAACTTGAACAGGTGCTCGATATCGAACTGAGGCGCGTTCAGGATCGCATCCTGCGCTGCTCGGGCGAACAGCAATTCGTCTTTCAGTGCACGCGTTCAGCGCGCGACTTCTTGATCGAGGAAGGAACGGACGCCAAGTTCGGCGCCAGGCATCTGAAGAGGGTTATTGAAAGGCACCTCGTTTACCCGATTGCAAGCCTTTTATCCACGGCGCAGATCCAACTGGGCGACGTCGTTACGGTAGACTTGGATTCGGCGTCCGGCAAGCTGCTGTTTTCCAAGCGTCTGCGCAGGGTCTTTGTAACGTCGGAAATCGAAGAGGAAAGAGCGTTTGCAGCGGTTGGGAGCGCGTCATCAAGCCTGTCTTCGGTGGGTTAAGGCAAGGAGGCCTGTGATCGTTTCGGGGCAGGAGTCAATGCCCGGTTCACGATTGCAGGAACGATTCGTAGCCTGTCTCAGCGAGGCCCGTTAGAGTCGCCGTAGAATAGCCCAGCGCGAGGCGGCTGGATCCATAAGCGCTCGCCGAAGCTACCTCTGGACCACCGCCCATTCCCCAAAAAGCGTGCGGGCTAGTTCACGCGCCTGCTTTTCCACGTTAAACTGCTCCACCACGTTGATCCGTCCTCGCGCGCCGTACTCCTTCAGCCAGCCGCCTTGGGCCAGCGCTTTGCGAATTCCTTCCGCGAGTGCCCCAGCGGATCCTGCTTCCACCAGCCACCCGTCCACCCCGTCGGTAATCACTTCCGGCACGCCTCCGACGCGCGTGGCCACGCAAGGCACGCCGCACGCCATCGCCTCCAACAACACCGTCGGGAGGCCTTCCGTTCGAGAAGGGAGCACCAGCAAGTCCGCGCCGCGATAATACGGCCTCAGATCTCTATGGAAGCCCAGAAACCGGACATACGGTGCAACACCACTTTTTTCGGCTTGGTGCCGCAATTTTTGCTCTTCCCCTCCTTCGCCTGCGATCAGGCATGTTATCCGCTCACCTTCCTGCCGCAGGCGGAGAAGAGCCTCAAGCAGGACGTCAACGCGCTTCTCCGGCGCAAGCCTTCCGACATCGAGTAGCAACCTATCGGAAGTCGCTATTCCCAGTTCGCGCTTCAGAGTCGAGGGCCGCTCGGCCGGACAAAAGTAGTGCCCGTCAACGCCGTTCAGTACCACGGTCGTTTTTCCAGAGGAGAGGCGAAATTCTTCGAGAAGGCTTCGGCGAGCGGCCTCGCTTACGCAGGTGACCGTGTCTACCAGCTTTGGCCATAGCCACCCGTAAAGAAGGTGCCGTTTGAGAACGATTCTGGCGCGACAGCCGAGGATTGGCTTCAGCACTCTTCTCCAAACATGAGATTGGAGAAGCCAGCCGACAACGCCGTGCGCATTTGAAGGCTTCTCCAACTCCGGAAGAGGCGATAGTAGCAGGGAAGCCAAACAGCGCACTGCCACACCGATGCGCCGCGCGCGCGCGAGCCGGGCGGCCAAGTATGCGCTAAATGGGAAGGCCACGCCGTCCACGAAACAGACCGCGTAGGGCCTTGCCTTCGCCAACGCGCGCCAGTACCCCAACACTCCGTGAGGACGCTTAACCCTGCGTATCTCAGTCTCTCGGAGTAAGCGTTCGGTGAGATGGCGGCTGTACGGATCTCCCTCGCAACAGATAATTACGGGTTGCACCCGGTTAAAGCCGAGCCGGGACATTACGTGGATGGTATTTTGTTCTGCCCCGCCGAAGGTAGGCCAGCAAGTAAGGAAAACGATTCTGCGTCTTTTTTGCTGATGGACGGCCTGGGGCGCGGTGGATTGCTCTTCTAGTGCGGCTATAGACTCGGCCGTCGCGAGTTCCAACTCCATGCTTCCCTCGCTGGTAGACAAACTCGTGAGGGTCGCTACGGCAGCGGCCCTCACGGTTCCCCCTTCACTCCCTCCCCCCTTACGATGAAAGCCCTTTCTTCCATAACTCGCGGGACAGTGAGTCGAGCCCTTCTCGTTCGGATTCCTCAGGGCTCGTCGCCCGCAGCAGCGCGCGTCGGCGCATCTCCGATAGGATCATCGGGATTAATCGCCGCCGGCGCAAATCATCGTCTGAGAACTCCTGGCGCGGTGCCCCCTTGTATCCAAGCTCCCAGTAGGCCTGTTCTGCTTCCTGGGCACCGATGAACTTCCTCGCCAAGTGATAATGCTTGGCCGCGGGGCGGTTAACATCCGCCCTGCCGCGGAGAGCGTGGTTTGCTGTCGCAACACCAATCAGGCAGCAGCAGGAGCGGTAAACGAGTTTTCCGCTCCGGGCGTGCGCCAAGAGCCAGGCGAGCCGCTCATCGCTGTAGGCGCTTCGCAAGTATTGGCGAATAGCGCGCTTGCTTTGCCTGAGTTGAAAGTTCAAAATACCCCCCGATTCAACGCCTTCTGAAGGTGCAACACTGATGAACAGTGCAATTCATGACCCAAACTCTGAGCAAGAGGTTGTTTGCTGCGACTCATGAGTTAATCCATGAAAATCTTCAAGTTGGCAGCGGGCGCCGAAATGACGAACGCAAGGCGCGTTCATGGAGCAGTGCCGGGGATTGAATTTATTTGCGCGAAATAGGTAAGAAGGGTTTGCGAGCCGCGTCACTATTAACTGACCGGTGAACCGCGTGGCGAGATCATTTCAGTCTCTTGTATATCCTCCGGCCGCGCCCCACTTTGATATTGTCGCAGCGAACCACGGTTGCCCAATGCGGTCCAACGCCCCCTCGACGCCAAACAGACACATGGCCTTTCATTGACAGTGGCAGAGAGGCGATGCTACAAAGAGATATGTGGTAAGCATGGCCGCGCGGTTCCATTCGAGGTGGAATCGCTGCAGTTTCTTCTCGGAACAGCAAAGCCCCTTCTTCAAGACCATCCCAGATGGTCCTCAATGCGGTGAGCGTAGCTCAGTTGGTAGAGCGCCAGACTGTGGATCTGGACGTCGCGGGTTCGAATCCCGTCGCTCACCCCAATCTTTGTGGTTACCTCACTGGTCCGCCGCGTACATAGGGAAGCAGATATTCTGTCGACTGCCGCAGCTCATCCATCCCGTTCAGTCCGTCCTCGATGGAGACCCAGCCGTTAAAGCCGGCACCGCGGAGAGTCGCGAAAATCCTTGGATAATCGTTCAAGCCGCTGCCGGTGACACCGTGGGAGAGAATTTGAGCGTAGCCAATCGCATCTTCCACCCGACGCAGCTCCTCAAGTGTGTGTCCGGGTTTCAGACTGCGATCGCTGGCGTGCATCGTGACGACGCGGTGCTTAACTTTGTCGAGCAACTCAATCGGGTCCTCGCCCGCCAGCAATGTGTTCGAAGGATCGTACTGCACGCCAAACCACGGTGAATCAATCTGGCTGATGATCTCAAGATAAATGTCGCTTTTCTGGGCAAATTCCGGATGCTGCCAGTAATTGTCCTTGTAATGGTTTTCCATGGCTAGAACAATTTTCTTCCGGCCGGCATAGTCCAAAAGCTCGTGAAGGCATTCCACAACCCAGGCGACGCCTTGTTGGCGTGAGACTTCCGGCCGGCGCTGGCCGGAGAGAACACGGCAAAACTCTCCGCCCAACTCCGCCGTGACATCGATCATGCGCTTCTCCAGTTCAACCGCCGTGCGCCGCTCGGACGGGTCAGGAAGCGTAAAATCCGGCGAACAGCAGAGCATCGGCATTTCCAGATTTCGCTCTTCGAGCGCCCGCCGGACTCTTCGCAAGTAGGCCGGCGTCAGGTTCTCGAAGAAGCCGTCGTACATCTCCAAACCGTCAACCGGCAGTTCTGCAGCCATCGCAATCCAATCAAACACCGTCATGCTGTGCTCGACGACGAGCTGGTCGATATAGCACTTCGGGAATGCGGCAAGCTTCATCGGGATCCCTTCCAAACTTTTGCGAGAGCCGCTCATGTCGCTTTACGGCACCCGCGAAGCATGAAAAGCCGGGGACCGTCATTCCCGCGTAGGCGGGAATCCAGCGCCTGGCCCCCCGCTTTCGCGGGGGGGTGACTGGTGCAGGCTTTTCAGAGCAGGTAGATACTTACCACAACTGCGCTAGGGTGGCAACGCCAGAACGGTTCGGGACGTGAGATGATATGCTTCCGAGGGCTCAATTTATGAACTCGAAACAACGCGTTCACGCCGCCTTGCGGCGGGAGCCGGTTGATCGCCTGCCGGTGTTCATGTGGTTTCATCCTCAAACGGCCCAGCGTCTGGCTGGAATTCTGGAGATCCCCGCCTCCCGTGTAGCCGAAGTCATGGGTGATGATGTGCGCCAAACCTGGGTGAACAACAACTACGGAATGGAAGGAATCGTCCACGATCATGAAGGCGAGTCGCACGTAGATTTTTGGGGTGTGCAGTGGACCAAGCAACAGGGCTTCAATCAAATCACGGGATTTCCTCTGGCGGAGGCGAGCCGCGAGCAGGCGCTGCGCTATCAGTTTCCCATCGACCATCTGGAGGATTTGCTGCGGTTGATGCTTCCGGTGGTCGCGCTCGAGCGCGATTACTTTATCGGCTGTGACGTCTCTCCGTGTGTTTTTGAAATGTATTGGCGGCTGCTCGGAATGGAAAGGGGGCTGTTCGAAATCGCCGACGATCCTGGTTTCGCCCATGAAATGCTCAAGCGGTGCGCCGACTTCGCGGTCGAACTCTCCCGAGCCGCCGTCGAGCGGTTCCCATTGGACTGGCTGTGGACGGGTGACGACGTAAGCTCCCAAGTTTCGATGCTGATGAGCCCCGCCTCCTGGCGCAAGCTCATCAAGCCGCATCTGGCGCGCGTCGTTGCCGTCGGCAAAGCGAAGGGATTGTGGGTGGCCTATCACTGTTGCGGTGCGCTGCGGCCGATCATCCCGGACCTCATCGAGATCGGCATCGACGTGCTCAATCCCGTGCAGTGCAATTGCCCTGGCATGGACCCTCTTGAGCTTAAGGCCGAATTTGGGAAGGATTTGGCCTTTATGGGCGGCGTCGATACGCAGGGTCTGCTTCCAACCGGAACCGTCGAAGAGGTGCGGCGGGCCACGGCGCGGCTGATCGAGGGCATGACGCGCGATGGCGGCGGATATATCCTGGCGGCTTCGCACACCGTCCCGCCCGAAACCCCGGACGAGAATATCTTTGCCATGTACGAAGAAGCCGGAATCGGCAAGAAAACCATCCTCGACCGCGCCGCCGAAATTCGCCGAGCGGAGCGTGAGACCCTGCGCCATGCTTCGCCCCGCGCAGGTTAGCGGGCAGCCCCGGCACCGGCTTTGTGCCGTGGGGTTTTGGGTGTATAAGATTGACCCGTGTCACACGTCCTCCGTTTGTTCACATCGTCGACGCTTGTCATCCCGAGCGATAGCGAAGGATCACGGCATTTTGTTCCCAGCCAAATACAGGAATGCTTCGCGGAGTTTATCCTGAGCTCCTTCGCTGCGCTCAGGGCCGTTCACAGCGGAAAGGCGAACGGGCCCAGCATGGCAGATTCGAATATGTCACACGTTCTGAGCCGGCGGGACAGGACCTGCTGGCCGACACAGTCCACCTACGAGCTTTTCGAGGCATATGAATGCGAGCAACATCCATCGTCATTTTCACTCTCTTGATCCTTCTTAGCTGTCCCGCTAGAAGCGGCGTTGCGGCCCCAGTCGGAGCCGCACGTGCCCCGACGCCGTGCTTTCTTCAAAGAGCCAGCGATGCCATTTCGAGGCTGCAAAACAACTGGTACAACCCGCAAACCGGGTTATGGAATACAACCGGGTGGTGGAACGCCGCCAACGCAGTGACCGTACTCGTCGAATACTCGAAGCTGAGCGCTTCGGACCAATACCTTTCTGCCGTTTCCAGCACGTTTTCCCGAAATGTCCGCCGCGGGTTCCTGAACAATTACTATGACGACGAGGGATGGTGGGCGCTGGCCTGGATCGCTGCCTACGACCAGACGCACAAGGTGACCTATCTGAACGCGGCCAGCAGCATTTTTGCGAATATGACCACTGGGTGGGATGACACGTGTGGCGGAGGCGTGTGGTGGAGCAAAGATCGTGCCTATAAGAACGCCATTGCTAACGAATTGTTTCTCTCCGTTGCCGCGCGCCTCGCGAACCGGGTGACGGATACTTCCCAGCGAGCGGCTGCTCTTTCCTGGGCGCAGAGAGAATGGCAATGGTTCTCGCAATCGGGAATGATCAACTCCGAGAACCTCATCAACGATGGGCTAAGTTCCAATTGCCGGAACAACCACAAGACGGAGTGGAGTTACAACCAGGGGGTAATCTTGGGAGGGTTGAGCGCGCTCTTCGCCGACACCCACGACGCCGCTTTGCTAAAGACAGCGCAGGCGATCGCCATGGCGGCCATTTCGCACCTGACCGACAGCCACGGCACCCTGCACGATGTTTGTGAGCCGAACTGTGGGGCCGATGGCGTGCAGTTCAAGGGCATCTTCGTCAGAAATCTGGCGAGGCTCGATCGGGCAGTCCCGCAGCGCCGTTACGCAACGTTTCTCCGGGCCAACGCGGAGAGCATCTGGAAAAACGATCAGGGACCCGGCTACCAGTTTGGCCAAGTCTGGTCAGGTCCGTTTGAGAACCAGGACTCAGGGAACGCCGCAAGTCAAACGTCGGCGATCGATGCGTTCCTCGCGGCAGCGGGAGTCAGCAGCCAGTAGAGCAGATTGATTCCTCTTCCTGCAGGAACCGCCCGGTATCAACAAGCGTCTTCTGCCCGATTGGCCCAAATCCCTCCCGGCGGCGAAAACGTACGGTAGCGTACTCAATGCTATCGAACTCCCGAGCGGGCGCTCCACCCGCCGCGTGTTATTGTCTTCGGGATTCGCGCGACTGGAGAGTCTGAAGCCCTCGAAAAAATTCTGTCTCATTTGTCTCATGTGTCTCCATTGAACCAAGGCGTAGGGATACAATGGAGGCGAAGCTCGACGTGAAGACACCTTACAAAGTCGCAAACCGGCGGCAGAATTTAGCGTAACGGTGAGCCGCAGGTGATAAGTGGCTGCAAGAAAAAAAGAATATTTAGGGGGGCAACGCCACAACTCATTGAAAACAAAGGATTATTAGAGGAACGATTTAGGAACAATCTCCCGGATAGCCTGTATCTTATTGAATCCACATGGTTAACCGGTCGAAATTGTTCCTCGAGATTAAAGTTACAGAAAGCAGGACGGTTAGAGGAAAAACCGGAGTGGAAAGTGGAGTTTGTTCCGTCAAAATAACGCCTATTTCGCCCGCTCGCGAGGCGGCTTACCGAGTGCTTCTTGCAACCAAATCGCGCTTTGCGGTTGACCTTCTTCAGCGGCCGGAGGTCCCGCGCCTCAAAGAGGAAGACAGGCGATTGACGACCGAGCTTGTGATGGGTGTGCTGAGATGGCGCGGCGACCTCGACTTCGAAATCGAGCGACTATCGGGAAGGGAACTGTCGTATTTCGACCCCGAGATTGCGGAAATCCTGCGCCTCGGTGTCTATCAAATCCGCTTCCTTACGAGCATTCCGAAGTCGGCCGCAGTGAACGAGAGCGTTGAGCTGGCAAAGCGCGCCCGGAAGAAATCCGCAGCAGGACTCGTGAATGCGATCTTGCGGAAGTGCGAGCGGGCGCCGTTCGCCGTACGGCACGCGGAAGAGCTTGCAGCCGACCAACGAGCCATTGCAAGCGCGCGCCGCTCGATTCCGTCGTGGATTCTCGACCGCTGGGAGCTTAATTTCCCGCCACACGTCGTCCGTGCGTTGATCCTCGGCAGCCAGCAGATTCCGCGCGCCTGCTTGCGAGTGAGCGGTGGCGCGGAGGGGCGAGAGGAGATTCGTCGCGAACTGGAGAGTTGTGGGATCAGGACCCGGTTGGGGACTTATGGCCGCCGGGCGCTGGTGGTTGAACGCGGGCAGGCGATGACGAGCGATGCGTGGCATGATGGCCGCGTGACGCTGCAGGATGAGGCTTCGCAGCTCGTTGCGGAACTTGTCGCTCCCCGGCGAGGCGACTGGGTGCTTGATCTTTGCGCCGCGCCCGGCGTCAAATCCGCGCAATTGGCGGAAATGATGCGCACTGGAACGCTCGTGGCGTGCGACCGAAGTCCGCGGCGAATGAGAACGATGGAAAGGATCAGGCCCAAGGCGTGGCTGCCGGACGTTCATCTTCACCGTGTCTTCCTTGATGCCCGCCGCCCCTTGCCATTCGCGCCACGCTTTGACCGCGTGCTCGTCGATGCTCCGTGCTCCGGTACGGGAACGCTGGCGCGCAACCCGGAGATTAAGTGGAGACTTAAAGCAGAGGATTTGCCGAGGCTGGCTGACGCGCAGCGCGCGATTCTGGCTCAAGCTCTCGCAATCCTCAAGCCGGGCGGTCGCTTGGTCTACGCCACCTGCTCGCTTGAGGCGGAGGAAAACGAGCAAGTGGTTTCCGAAGTTCTTGCGGCCATGCCGGAGTTCAGGTTGTTGAGCGTCAGCGAGCTTGCCGGCGAGTTTCCGGAGATGTCCACGCTCTTTGTGCCGTCGGGCCGCTTGCAGACGCTCCCGTGGATTCACGAGATGGACGGCTTCTTCGCTGTCGTGATCGTGAGGAATGAACGATGATCCATGAGGTTTTGCCGGTCGGTCTGTTAGCCTGCAACTGCTCGATTCTCGGCGACGAAACCACAGGCGATGCCGTGGTGATCGATCCGGGAGACGAGACGGAACGCGTGCAGGAAATTTTGCGGCGTCATCATTTGAAGGCAAAATACATCGTCTCCACCCACGCTCACATCGATCACGTTGGCGGGATTCACAAACTGCAAAAGGCGACCGGGGCGGCCGTATTGATGCACGGCGCGGACCTGCCACTGTACGAAAACCTTGCCGAGCAGGCGGCCTGGCTTGGCGTGCGCGCCCCGGAAATAGCTAAGGTGGATGAGCGCCTCAAGGATGGCGACGTGGTTATCGCCGGGCTACTGAGGCTCGAGGTCTCGGCAACGCCTGGACATTCTCCGGGCAGCCTTTCGCTTTACCTTACCGGTGAAAGTGCTAGACTCTTTTCGGGAGATACGCTTTTCAAAGGCAGCATTGGGCGAACGGACTTGTGGGGAGGGGATTATGAGCAAATCTTGCACTCGCTCCATCAAATTCTGCGCCGCTTCCCGGATGAAACGCCCGTCTTTCCAGGACATGGGCCTTCCACGATTTTAGGTAGCGAGCGCGCGCAGAACCCGTTTCTGAGGGACTTGTGAAAGGCACTTCTTAATGGCCACCACTTAGACACAAAGTGAGCATCGCGGACCGCGCACCTCATGGGGTCCGCGGCTTTTCGGACAAACCGCAGACCCTATGCCTCGCATCGGGGTCTGATGCGCTACATGGTTCGAGAGTCACCCGTATTGGTCATTCCCGCGAAAGCGGGAATCCAGGAAGCTGGCCCCCGCTTTCGCGGGGGTGACACGAAGCGAAATCGAGGTTGAGGATGCCCAAGAAGAGAGGGATCGTAGCAGGCGTCGATCTGGGCGGCACGAGCATTAAAGCCATTGTGGCCGACCGCAATTACAAGATTTTGGCCACCGGAAAGAAGAGGACGGATGCGGGGGTGAAGGCCAAGGCGCTGATCCATGAAATCGCCCGCGTCGTCGAGCAGGCGGCCGCTGATGCGGGTGTGAAAGTGAAGTCGCTTGCTGCCGTCAGCATTGGCGCGCCCGGAGCCATTGACGTCAAGCGCGGCGTGGTTACCGAAGCGCCAAACCTGGGTTGGCGGAATGTGCCGCTGGGCGAAGGCTTACGGTCGCGACTCGGCGTGCCCGTGGTGGTGGATAACGACGTCAACGTCGGCGTGATGGGAGAACACGCTCTCGGCGCGGGCGCACGCGTTGCCCAACTCGTTGGGATATTCGTCGGCACAGGAATAGGCGGTGGCATCATCTGTAATGGAGAGCTCTACGAAGGCGGACACGGTTGGGCAGGAGAACTGGGTCACACGGTGTTGTTGGCTGACGGCCCGGTGTGCAGTTGCGGGCGGCGGGGCTGCGCGGAGGCTTTGGCCAGTCGTACGGCGATGGAGCGCGACGTGCGCGACGCGGTAAAAAGTGGCCGCAAAAGCGCCGTGTTCGACATCATGGATGAGCGGAAAAAAGACCGTATGACGAGCAGCATCATCCAGGTGGCACTGGCGAAGGAGGATCCGGTCATGAAGGAGGTCATGAAGCGTGCTCAGTATTATCTCGGCATCCTGGTTGCCAACGTGGTCAATGCTTTCGATCCGGAGCGCGTCATCGTGGGCGGCGGCATCGCCGAACGCTTGGGGGAGGACTTCGTCAAACCTATCCGCGAGACCGCACAAGAATACTTCCTCCATGCAAAAGCGGTGAAGGGAGTGAAGATCCTTCCGGGAAAGCTTGGTGATGACGCCGGCGCTCTCGGCGCCGTCGTTCTGGCTCGGAAACGCCTGGGTCTGTGAGCCGCTGACATGCCTTGGCCCGCGGCTTGTTGTTTGGGCGCCGGGAACAGCCGAAGCGTTGCAGACCGAAGGCGGCGCTACAATCTAGGGCCGTATTCGCTCCCACCCCGGGTGAGCATCGTTTGCACCTAGCTCAAGACCCGACATGGCGGAGGCAAGGTGAATCTCAGAGAGAGCATGAGGGCGATGAACAGGCTCGTGGGCCGGGACCGTAACCCGGCGCCGGCGGTGGCTCCGATCGATATCCCCGAGCCGTTTGGGGCTCGCCTGGTTTCGATGTTCTCGGGAGAGCCGCAGGTTGGCGAAGACGGCAGGGCATATCCGCTTGACGGCGTTACTTCGGCTACGCAGCCAACTTGCATGTGGCTCTACCAGTTGTGTCTGGAGGAGCGACCGAAGAAGACCCTTGAGGTCGGCTTAGCCTATGGGTTTTCAACTGTCAGTTTCCTGGCTGCAATCGCTCGGAACAATATTGGCCACCACACCGCCGTGGACCCTTTCGAGCGATCCGCGTGGCACGGTATCGGGCTTGCGAATGTCCGGACACTGGGGATGGAGGAGAAATTCCGCTTCGTGGACGCGAAGTCGGTCCCGGCACTAGCGAATTTCGGTGAGGCGGGCGAACGGTTTGACGTAATTTTTATTGACGGAAATCATAGGTTCGACGATGCCTTGGTGGACTTTACTCTGGGGTCTGAGCTTTGCCCGCAAGGCGGCTATATTGCGCTTGACGACATGTGGCTGCCGTCGATCCGCAAAGTCGTAGCCTTCATCCGCACAAATCGCAAAGATTTTGTCTCCGTAGAAACGCCGACGGCGAATATCGCAGCGTTCCGGCGTGTTGGTTTGGATGGCCGCTCGTGGAATCACTTCGAGGACTTCACTACAGTCCGCTAGGCCGCTTCGTGACACCCGAAGGATGCAAACGGCAGCGGCTTCCTGGTGGCCCACATCGGCAAGATGCGCTTCACGAGTGTCTCGTCAGTAGACCGTGCAATCCTCAGGACCTGGCGGCCGAGCCTGCAAGTGCGCCCGCTTTGCGGTATGATAAAAGGCCAAGCCGGTCTGCGGTTGAGCGTCTGCCGGGAGGTGAAAGAACCATGCTCCGAAAGGTGATGTTTCCTGGATTTTTGATCAGGCTGGGCGCGCGAGCGGTAGTGCTGGCGGCAATCCTCGCCGCGGCGCCGGCCGTAATGTGCGCACGATCCTCGAAGCGCACGGCCACGACTGCGCCTGCTGCCTTCTCCGCGAGCCAGGTCGCTCCCACTAACGCCGGTAAGATCGTTCGAAAAGTCATCGTCATCAACGTTCCCGTCAGCGTGCTGAACAAGCGCGGGTTTCCGGTGATCGACCTTACCCGGAAAGATTTTGAAGTGTTCGAAGACGGGAAGCGGCAGAGCATCACTTATTTCCGCCAGGAACCCCTCCCGCCTCTGCGTATCGGCCTGGTGCTCGACACCAGCAACAGCATGAAGATGCAGATGAAGTTCGAGCGCGACGCCGCCTCAGAATTCGTTTACAACATTCTTGCCGCCCAGAACGCTCGCAACAAGATTTTTCTTGAAACGTTTGACGAAAGCAGCAATCTCGTTCAGGACTTCACCTCCGACCCCGATCTGCTGAACACCAAAATTCGCAGCTTGAAGGCGGGCGGCGGCAAGGCCTTGTACGACGCCATCTACAACGCTTGCGAAAAAATGCTTCATGCAGGCCCGCCTGAGGACACGCGGAGGCTGCTGGTAGTGATCAGTGACGGCCTGGACGTCCAGAGCAAGCACACCATGGCTGAGGCGATTTCCATGGCTCACCGCGCCGAGACCGCAATCTATACGATCGGAAATTCAACCTACGGTTTCGCGAACCCAGGCGACAAGTACCTGCGCGAACTAGCGGAAGACACGGGGGGCGGTTCATTCTTTCCCCTCGAAAAAGAGGTTGGAGCCGACCTTGCCACCGGCTATCTCTCTCACGGGACCATGGATCCGTCCGGCTACGAAAATATCGGCCTCGGTGCAAGGAGCGGAATATACACCGCCGAGCGCTTGATGCACCTCTCGGACGCGCTGCAATCTCTCGGGCGTGAGCTTCATTCTCAATACAGCATCGGCTACACGCCGACGGACCAAAACCTGGACGGAACTTATCGCCGCATCCGGGTTGTCGTTCGGCGGCGCGACGTGAAGGTGCGCTACAAGACGGGATATTTCGCCCTCGCTAACCGATAGAACGGACTCAACCTCTCCCGCATCAAATCAGCCTGGCGCGCGATGAGTCCGCGCGAAGCGTGAAGGTGTGGGTAGCCCAGTTGGAGGCGACGAGATGAGAAACGTGGTGATAATAGGCTCTGGCTGTGCCGGCTTGACGGCGGCCATTTATACGGCGCGGGCTAATTTGTCCCCGCTCGTCATCCGGGGCCTCGAAGCGGGAGGTCAGCTTAGCCTCACCACGCTGGTGGAGAATTATCCCGGATTTCCCAAAGGCGTGCAGGGCCCCGAGCTCATCGAGATGATGCAGAAACAAGCGGTGGAGTTTGGCGCGGAGCTCAAGGAAGGAGACGTGACTCACGTGGGTCTTTCGCGCCGCCCGTTCCGGCTGGAACTGGGCGATGAAACGATCGAAACACGCACGCTGATTATCGCTTCCGGCGCTTCGGCGAAGATGCTTGGCCTCGAATCCGAAAAGCGCCTGCTCGGTCACGGCGTATCCACGTGCGCCACGTGCGACGGCTATTTCTTTCGGGGCAAGGAAGTGGCCGTGGTGGGTGGCGGCGATACGGCCGCCGAAGACGCTCTCCTCCTAACTCGTTACGCCAACCGCGTCAGCGTGATTCACCGGCGCAACCAACTCCGCGCTTCTAAGATCATGGCCGACCGCCTGCTTCGCAACGAGAAGGTCAAGATGATATGGAATTCCGTTGTGGCCGACATCCATGATCCGGATAAAGGCGAAGTGACGGGCGTGCAACTGAAGGACGTGAAAACGGGCAGGGAATCCGACTATCCTTGCGACGGAGTTTTCATCGGCATCGGCCACTCGCCCAACACCGCCCTCTTCAAGGGCCAGCTTGAGACGGACGATCTCGGCTATCTCAAGACCCGAAACGGAAGCAAAACCAATGTGCCGGGCGTTTTTGCCTCCGGCGACGTGCAGGACCGCGTCTATCGCCAAGCGGTTACGGCCGCCGGCTCTGGGTGCATGGCGGCGATTGATGCCGAGCGATTCCTGCAAGAAGAGGCATAATATGATCGCTTACCATGCGGCTCGTTGGGGCAGTTTCCTGGGTGTTTCCGGCCATTCTCTTGGCTGGCAGGCTGGGTTGCTGCCAAGTGCGGTCAAGCGGGCTGCTCGGTTCGGTTGTTTCTTCTTCTGGCCAGCCCATTTCCGGGGTTCGCCTGCAACTGGTCAGATCCGGGTGCAAGACACCACTTGCGGCAACCACTTCAGATAGCCACGGCAACTTTGAATTTATTGGACTGCCGAACGGCTCCTACGCGCTCACTTCGCTGTACCGTTCCTGGCACGCTCGTGTGGGTCATCTTTTCCTTCCTCCAGACGGCACCATAAGCCTTCGCCTCTTGCTCCTGCCGCCACGCGCGGGAACCAAGCCTGAACTCTTGTTGATCAGTTCACACCGGATCGAGCCGTGGTGGGGCAAGGACGTCAATTCAACTGGGTTGCAAGAGCTTCCTAACTCCCGCAACGTCTGGTCGTTGCTTGAGAGCCAGGTAACTTCTACCGTCACCACCCATCTGGACGTCTCTGAACTCGAAACCGCGAATCCCGCCCTATTTGGCGCCCTTGGCGCTTCCTGGACGGAGAATCGCTACAGTTTGAACGGCTTCGACGAAACTGATCCGTACACCACGGGAAAGGCGCTTGTTGATCCAGGAATCGACGCCCTACGCGAGGTAAATGTGACGACAGCGTCCAAACCGACTTCGTTGGCGGGTTCCGGAAGCGACGTCGCCGTTGAAGTGCCGCCGCCGTCCAAGACGCTCCATGGAGCAACGCAGTTCTTTTATTCGGCCCGAGCGCTCCAGTCTGACAACATGAATAATCGTTTGCGGCGCCTCCATTTTCCTGGGCCTGAGCGAATGAACAACCTGGAGGATTTCAGCGGCCAATTGGGCGGAAAGCTGCGCCTGGGCGGCGCTACTATGCCATTCTTTGTTTCCGGCTCAACCCAGCGGCTCGACAAGAGCCTGGGCGGCTTCTCAGCTCCCATTCGTGCTCACGTCAGTCGCGCGCTGCTTCGGCTCACGCCCTGGCAGAACACGACGCAGCAATGGAACCTCCTTTACGCCGCCGAGCACATATTTGATTCGCGGCAGGGCGCAAGCTTGCTGATTAGCCCGACCTCCACAACCATCGGCGACCGAAGCTTCAATCAATTTCAGGCGACCTGGAACAAGAGTCTGAGCCCCTCAAAGGTGCTCAGTGCGGGCTTCGGCGTGACCAACGCGGTGATTTCCTCCGGGCTCCAAAATAGCCCTCCGCTTCTCAGTACGCTGGACCTTCCGTCCATGCAGCGGTCGGGTGTGGCGCCGTTTTCGCTTTCCGGTTGGCGAGGAATCTATGAGGGTTACCTGTCTTTCCAGGGCGGTTTGAAAAATACCTTGGGATTTCATAGCCTGCGGGCAGACGTTGATTGGGAAAGGAGCGATTTTGCCAATCGGTGGAACGCGTTCGGTAACGAAGAGCAAATTCTAGTGTCCGGAAGTCCGTCGGAGCTCGTGCGCTGGAATACGCCGACGAAGGCACGTGCCCACGTCCAAAACCTGGCCCTCTTTCTCCAGGATGCGTGGCAGCCTTTTCGGTGTCTTTCATTGTCGCCCGGACTGCGAACGGACTTCGCCTCCGGCCGAGCGACGGGCGGCAACAATGGAATCAACTGGACCACCGTGGAACCTCGGATTGGCCTTACGGTGCCCTTGACGCGGCACGGCCCGGTGCTGCGTGCCAGTTGGTCGCGGTACGCGCACCTGCTTCAGGGAAAATATCTGGATTTCGGTGATCCCGCCGCTCTCGGCGGAGAAACCATCAACCGGGCTTCGGGAGAAATCTTGCGCCTGTTTGGAGGACCGCACTCCGTGCTGGATCCTGGTCTCGCTTATCCTTTCACCGACGAAATCACCGCCGGCCTGGAGCAGGATTTCGGCCCACACTTACAGGCCAGCCTGCGCCTGCTCCGCCGTGATGACTACCGCCTGGTTGGCATCCGCAACGCCGGCGTCCCCTTTGCGGATTACTCGCCGGTTCCCGTGTTGGACCCTGGAAACGATGGCATTTACGGAACTTCCGACGACCAACTCCTTACGCTTTATAACGAAAACCTCGCGGCGCTCGGGCACGACCTGCTCGTTTTGACCAATCCCGGCCTTGAGGCGCACTCCGAAGCTTTCGAGATTCGCTTACAAGGTAGCGTTGAGCGGCGCGTGCAATTCTCGGCAAGCTTCTTAGGGCTGCGAACGCTGGCGACAACCAGTCCAGGCGATTCGGTCTTCGAAAACGACACGGGCGCCATTGGAACCCTTGGCATCGACCCCAACACTTTCGTGATGGCCACGGGCCGAACGTATTTCGATCGTGCCTTCGTGGGAAAGCTCGCTGCGATTTATCACTTCCATCATGGGTTCTATGTCGCCGCCGTTGGGAAATATTACGACGGCTTACCCTTCGGACGCCTGCTGTTCGTCAATGGATTCAATCAAGGTCCATTTTTCGTGATGGCAACTCCGCGCGGACACCCCGGCGGCTTCCAAACCGAATATAATTCCACGCTCGATCTCCGGCTGGCTCGAGACTTTAACCTGCTTCGGGGCCAGCTTTCCACTTTTTTGGACGCTTTTAACGCCCTCAACACCAGCAACAATACTTTGGAGAATCCTCTGACGGGACCAACGTTCCAGGATCGCGTCCCTTTGGCTATTGAGCCCCCACGAACCTTTCGCCTTGGCCTGAGGTGGACCTTTTAAGAGGAATCGGCGGTTTGTGCCTCCAGGAACATGGGCGGAAAGCGTGAGGCAGCCTTTCGCGGCTCCTTTGACGTTTCGCGTGTGTTCGGCAGGACGCAGGGTTAGCACAACCAGGCTTCGCGGTGCAAGTAGTGTGACGAACGTCACCGCGCGGAATCTGGGGAATGACGACAATGCTTGTGTGGAACGTGTGCGATGAAGGGAATCCTCAAGCTCGCCTACAAGCTCGTCGTCAACGACAAGTCAAAGTTTACTGCGCTACTGGCCGGTATCACTTTCGCGGTCTTCTTGATGATGTTCGTTACGTCGATGTTTGGGGGTGTCATGAACCATTCGGCCGCGACCGTGATCAACATTGGCGCTCCGATTTGGGTCATGGATCCGTCGGTCGAAAACCCACTAAACACCGTCGGCATACCGGATTACGTGTTGGACGCGGTGCGGAGCATGCAGGGCGTCAAATACGCCGTCCCGCTTTATTCCGGCAGCGCGCTTCTTAAGCTTTCGGACGGCGCCTATCAGCCAGCTATGATTATCGGGTTGGACGACACAAGCCTTTACGGGCGGCCCGAGCTGATCCAAGGCAAAATTCAGGATATTTACGCGGAGGGCGGCTTCGTCGCAGTCAAGGATGCCGACTTTCCCAAACTTGGAAATCCTCATATCGGCACGGAATTTGAGCTGAACGATCATCGCGCAGTCGTTGTAGGGATTGCTAAGGTTTCGACGTCGAGTTTATTCGGTCTGCCGACTCTCTACACCACGTATTACCGATGCCTCCAGTACATTCCCAATCCCCGGTACACCATCTCTTACGTTCTGATAGTGCCCCAGAGTGCGAGCGACATCCCAAGGATCAAAGAGCAAGCTAAGGCGCTCGGCTACCTGGCGCTGACGAAAGACGAATTTATTGGCCGAACGGTTGATTTCTACATCTTTCATTCAGGATTTGGCATGAACCTGCTGATTATTACAGCGGTCAGTTTCATTGTCGGCCTGTCGGTTTCGGGCCAGACCTTTTACACCTTCATTCTGGAGAATCTGGAGAGGTTCGGCGCTTTGAAAGCGATCGGTACGACGAACCGAGAACTGGTCAGCATCATTCTCTTTCAAGCTGCGTTTACATCCTTGACCGGCTACGGCCTGGGAGTCGGTCTCTGCGTGACGTTGATTGGCATTGCCAAGCTCAGGATGCCTGAATACGCCGCGATGGTGACAGCCTTCAGTGTGATTGTTCCTTTTTTGATGGTGGTCGTAATCACGGCAATCTCCAGTTACTTTGGAGTTCGCCGCGTGCTGGCGATTGAGCCATTCGAGATCTTCCGAGGATGACATGCTGCGCACGGCCATTCATGCGAGCGGTCTCGTGAAGTGGTTCGGAGAGGGCGAGGCGAAAACCACAGCGCTCAAAGAAGTGAGTTTGGAGGCGTTCTTTGGCGAAATGCTGTACATCGTTGGCCCGTCCGGAAGCGGAAAGACAACCTTATTGAGCGTCCTATCTGGAATCCTTCGGCCCAATGCAGGAAACGTGAGCGTGGAAGGCGCTGATATCTGGACGTTGGACGCAAACCAGCTCGCCGACTTTAGGTTGAACAAGCTCGGCTTCGTATTTCAGGACTATCACCTGTTCCCGCGTCTGACTACAGCCGAAAACGTGGCCATTCCTCTGATCCTGAGACGTATCCAGTGGGATAAGGCGCTGAACGATGCGACCAAATATCTGGACATTGTGGGCCTCCATGGCAAGGCGGAACTTCCGCCGCTGAAGTTGAGCGGAGGGGAGCAGCAGCGCGTGGCGATTGCCCGCGCCATCGTAGGACAACCGGACATCCTGATCATGGATGAGCCGACGGCCTCGCTCGATGGAGAAACCGGGCGTGCGATTGTGGGTTTCGTGCGCGAGAATATCCTCAACGACCATCGCTGCATCGTGATTGTCACCCACGACAGTAGGATCTACGAATATGCCGACCGGACTCTCGAGATGGAAGACGGGCGGCTCACGGCTGCCAAGAAGGTTCAGGATGAAAACTAAGCTGCTCTTTGTACTTTCCGCGGCCGGCATTCTGGCTGGATGCGTAGCAGCCTACGTCTTTAGTCTTCAAAAACCGCAGCTTCCGCCGGCCTTCCCGCCGCCCGCCGATCCTTACGCCAATGGGATTTACGCCGAGGGCATCGTGGAGAGCACACAGGCGAGCGGCGAGAACATTAATGTGTACCCGGAAGTGGCTGGCACGGTGAAAAGGATCCTGGTGGCTGAAGGCCAGACCGTGCGCCGCGGGATGCCTCTCTTGCTGATCGATGACTCCATTCAAAGGGCGACCGTGGGGCAAGAACTCATGCAGGCGAACGCAGCCGAAAGCTTGCTCGGAGAGTTGAAGGCGCAGCCCCGAAAAGAAACTCTTGACGTGGCGGCGGCCCAGGTGGTGGCAGCGCGAGCAAACCTTAAGACGGCTCAAGACGAGTTCGATAAACAGCAAGCGGCATACGATTTGAATCCGAAATCCGTCAGCAAAGACGCTCTGGACAGCGCCATCGATGCGGTCGCCACGGCCAAGGCCAACCTCCTGGTCGCCCAAAAGCAGTTTGACCTGACCAAGGCAGGCGCCTGGATTTACGACATTCGGAATCAAGAGCGCACCTACCGCTCCCTGCGTCACGCTTACGCATCCGGGAGCGCCTTACTCGCTAAGTACACGTTGAGGGCGCCCACGAATGGCGTCGTCATGTCGATCAATACGATAGTCGGCGGCTACATTTCTCCACAAGGCGCTTACGATGCGTATACTCAAGGGAACGATCCGGTGTTGACGTTGAGCGCGCCCCAAACAACCCTCCATGTTCGCTGCTATGTGGACGAAATTCTGGTGCCACGGCTTCCGCCTCCATCCAAGATGAAGGCGGAGATGTCGATCCGGGGCATCAACTACAAAGTTCCGCTGAGCTTCGTGCGGGTGCAGCCATTCGTTTCTCCGAAAATCGAGCTTTCGGATCAGCGGACAGAGCAGGTGGATGTCCGAGTTCTGCCAATTATTTTCCAATTCGATAAGCCCAAGAATGTGAATCTCTATCCGGGTGAATTAGTCGATGTGTACATCGGTCAATAAGCCTGTTCCGAAACCACCAGCCGCAACGAGGAGGACGGAAAGCATCGGGGTGACTTTTGCGACCCGGCTTCCCGCTTTCGGCTTCTTGCTCTTTGCAGTTCACCTTTTGACCGGCTGCCATATCGCGCCCCGGTACGTCCGGCCGCCGCTCGAAACGCCGGCGGCGTACAAAGAACTAGATGCTTCACACGCCGTAACTTCTGCTACGTGGAGACGGGCCGACCCGAAAGACGATTCGATTCGCGGCAGATGGTGGTTAGCATTCCGCGATTCCGAGTTGAATGCGCTGGAAGATCAAGTTGATATTTCAAACCAGAATATCGCCGCAGCCTCCGCGAATTTTCTCGCCGCGCGGGCCATGGTGCGGGAAGCCCGGTCGCAGTACTTTCCGTCCGTGGCTGGAAGCCCGAGCATCCTGAATGCCCGCCCTTCACCGGGTCAATTCGGCGGACTTCAAAGTTCGTCCGGACACACATTCAGTGTGAATTCCTTCACGAACTACGGCCTTCCCTTTGAGGCTTCGTGGGAGCCGGATTTGTGGAGCCACGTCCGGCTGGCTGTAAGAACGAACTACCTTGCGGCGCAGGTGAGCGCTGCCGATCTCGAAAACGTCCGACTGTCCGTACACGCCGAACTGGCCACTTATTACTATGAGCTGCGAGGCCAGGACACGCTGCAACAGGTGCTCGACTCCACGGTGGCCAATTACCGTGAAGCTTTTGACTTGGCCCGGGCGCAGTATAAGGCGGGAATTGCCAATGACGAAACGGTCGCTTCCGCAAAGACTCAGTTGCAGGCCGCGGAAGCGCAAGCCACCAATGTTGGCATCCTCCGCGCCCAGTACGAGCACGCTGTCGCGCTGCTTGTTGGCCGTTCTCCATCCGCATTCTCAATCGCTCCAAAGCAGTTCAACGAAAATCCGCCGCAAATTCCTGTGGGCATTCCGTCAGAGCTCTTGGAACGCCGGCCGGACATCGCTGCCGCCGAGCGTACCGTTGCACAGGCCAACGCACAGATCGGCGAGGCCAAGACAGCTTTCTTCCCCAACTTACTTCTCAGTGCCACCGGCGGTCTGGGCAACACATCCGTGGCCGACTGGCTGACCTGGCCAGGACGCTTCTGGTCCGTTGGCCCGGCGCTCACAGAGACGATGTTTGACGCCGGGTTACGTAGGGCTACGGTCCAACAATATCAGGCGTCTTACAGCCAAGCCGTGGCCAACTACCGGCAGACGGTCTTAACGGCGTTCCAGCAGGTGGAGGATAATCTGGTGGCGCTAAGGCTTCTTAGACAGGACATCGAGCAGCAAGAAGCCGCAGCGAACTCGGCGGAACGATACCTGCAAGCAGCGACGGCGCGATACCAGGGCGGCCTGGACCCTTATCTCAACGTCCTCACCGCACAGAGGCAGTTACTGAATACGCGGCAAACGCTGGTGGCATTCCGCGTGCAGCAAATGGTGGCCGACGTTCAATTGATCGAAGCTCTCGGGGGCGGCTGGGACATTTCTCAAATGCCCTCGCTGGGACAACTGCCGTAGGCACACCGAGGTTGCGGTGCGGTTTGCGTCAGCGTTCACTGCACCTTAAGGCTTACGGCGAGCCCATCTCGCAAGGGCGTGATGACGGTGAAAAAATCCTTCGATCTGAAGAGTTGCCGATTGAACTTCTGGATAGAGGCAGTCTCCGCGTCGCCCGGCTCCGCAGTTCCCGCGACGCGCCCGTACCACAGCACATTATCCGTAATCAGCAAGCCTCCCCGCCGCAGGCGCGGCGCGGCCGCGCGCAACGCGGTGGGGTACTGCGTCTTGTGGATATCGTTAAAGATCAGGTCGAAGCTTCCCGCTGTGGATGCGAGCGCCTCAAGGGCGTCACCACAGAGAAGTTTCACACGGCTCAACACTCCGGCGCGCCGTAAATAGCTCTGCGCGCAGCGGAGGTTTTCCGGGTCGCTATCGGTATAAAAAACCCGTCCTCGCGGGCCAACAGCTCGTGCCAGCCAGAGCGTAGAATAGCCAATTGCAGAACCCAATTCGAACACACGTTGCGCGCGGATAGCGCGAGCCAATTGGAAAAGCACTCGCGCGCACGCCGGGCCAACGATCGGGACGTCATGTGCAGCCGCATAGCGCTCCATGTCACGCAGGACGGCCTCGCGAGGCGGGAGCAGGGAATTTAGGTAATTGTCAATCGGTTCACAGAGAATCTGCCTCATCGCTCTCCTTGCGGAAACTACGGTTCCTGGGATTAGGGCGCGTTTTCGCCCTTGAAGAACGTGGCCGCCAGAGGCGGAATGTTCAGCGAGAGAGAGCATGGGCGCCCGTCCCATGCGACGTCGTCGGCCGTTATTCCGCCCTTGTTTCCCTGGCCGCTGCCACCGTAGAGCATAGAGTCGCTGTTCAGCACTTCCCGCCAAAACCCCCCGTACGGAACGCCCACCCGGTACCCGACGCGTACCTCAGGAGTAAAGTTGAGCACGGCAAGGAATACCTCGCCGGTCGAGCGACCGCGGCGAATGAAGCTGATGACGCTGGAAGCGGCGTCCTGGCAGTTAATCCACTCGAAGCCGCCGGGTTCGAAATCCAGTTCGTGCAAAGCGCCTTCGGAACGATATGTCCGGTTGAGGTCTTCCACCCATTTCTGCACGCCTTGATGCGGGGGAAATTCCGCTAGGTGCCAGTCCAGGCTGTGGTCGTAACGCCATTCGTCCCATTGGCCGAATTCGGCGCCCATAAACAGCAGCTTCTTCCCCGGCTGCGCGTACATGTAGCCGAGGAGCAAGCGCAAGTTCGCGAACTTCTGCCAGTTGTCGCCCGGCATTTTGCGCAGAAGCGATCCTTTCAGGTGTACCACTTCGTCGTGTGAAAGCGGCAGGACGAAATTTTCCGTAAACGCGTATATCATGCGAAACGTTAATTGGCCGTGGTGGTAGGAGCGATAGATCGGGTCGTGGCTAAAATATTCCAGCGTGTCGTGCATCCAGCCCATGTCCCACTTCATGCCGAAGCCCAGCCCGCCCACCTCGGTGGGACGAGAAACCATCGCCCACGACGTGGACTCTTCCGCAACTGTCTGGACGTCAGGGTAGTTCCCGTAGACTTGGATATTGAGCTGCCGAAGAAAATCGATAGCCTCGATATTCTCTTTGCCTCCGTAACGGTTCGGAATCCACTCGCCCGGGGCGCGCGCGTAATCGAGGTACAGCATTGAAGCCACTCCGTCCACCCGCAGGCCGTCGGCGTGATACTGGTCGAGCCAGAAGATCGCGCTCGACAGGAGGAAACTGCGTACCTCGTGCCGAGCGTAATTGAAGACGAAGCTTTTCCATTCGGGATGGAATCCTTGCCGCGGGTCCGCATGCTCGTAAAGGTGGGTGCCGTCGAAAAATCCCAGGCCATGCCCGTCGTTCGGGAAGTGCGAAGGTACCCAGTCCAAGATGACGCCGATGCCTCGCTGATGAAGATAATCGACAAGATACATGAAATCCTGCGGAGTACCATAACGGCTGGTCGGAGCAAAATAACCCGTGATCTGGTATCCCCAGGAGGGATAGTATGGATGCTCCATGATGGGCAGGAATTCCACGTGGGTAAAGCCCATTCGCTCCGCATGGTCCGCGAGCTTGGAAGCGAGCTCTCGATAGCCGAGCAGAAAATTCGTCGCTTCAGGAGCGCGTTGCCAGGAGCCGAGATGAACTTCGTAAATCGATATCGGGCTGGCCGCTGAGTTCCGGGTGTGGCGCTTTTGCATCCAATCCTGGTCCCTCCAATCGTAATTCAGACCTCGCACGATTGAGGCAGTCTGTGGAGGCGTTTCGTTGTAAAACGCAATCGGATCTGCCTTATCAATCACGTAGCCTTCAAAGCGTGAGGAAACCTGATATTTATATTTGTGCCCTTCGCGAGCATCCGGAACGAAGCCTTCCCAAATTCCCGAGTTTCCCCGCGCCTTCAAAGGCCGGTTGCTCTTATCCCAAAAATTGAAATCCCCGCACACGCAGACGCGTTCCGCGTTCGGAGCCCATACGGCAAAGTAGACACCAAGTCCATTTTCATTGATGGTGTGCGCTCCGAGCTTTTGGTAAATCCGGCAATGCATACCCTCGTTAAATAGATGAAGGTCGTCGTCGGTCAGGAGCGTTACATCGTACGAGACCATTGTGCCTCCCTGTTCGTTCGAATCGCGCGCCAGTTTCCACCGTGCGGCCCGCGCGCATCCAACTTAACGATTATGCCACGCGAAGGAAACGTGATAAAAGGAACTTTGACTTTGTTCTCTCCCTGCGGTTAACATCTCTTGTTCAGAGCAACCCCGCTTTTTCCGGGGTTCGCTGCCGATTCTCGTGAGATACGCGCTGGCAGCACACGGCTAAAAGTCCCCTTCGCAGTCGCGCCGTAAACATTCATCACGAAAGAATGAGAACCATGACAATTCGTCGCGTGCCCCGCTGTGTCTGGCTTGCCGCATGGCTTATGGCCTGTACTTTTGGACTTGCGCTTTGCGGGCGCGCTGCAACTCCCCGCAGCCAAGGTCTGCTTGCCATTCAATACGTGCTGCACCTTGATCGTCCCACGACGCACTTGATCAAGGTGGAGATCGACGTGAGCGCCGTCCATGGGCCGACGCTCGATTTTGTCATGCCCGCCTGGGCGCCGGGGCGATACGCCATTTACAACTTTGCGAAAAATGTGCAGCAGTTCGCGGCGCTCGGAGCGGAAGGTAAGCTTCTGCCGTGGAGGACGATGGATAAGGAGACCTGGAGGGTGGACACGCGCACTGCGGGCGGAAAGGTGAAGGTACATTACACCGTCTTTGCTAACGACCTGACGGGCAGCTTTTCACAATTTGATTCGTCTCACGCTGCGATCAACGGCGCCGGCGTTTACATGTACATTGCCGGGCACAAAGCCGAACCCGTAACCCTGCGCGTCGTTCCGCCGGAAGAGAAGTCCGGTCCGTGGCCGATTTACAGCGGCTTCTCCCTATCGCCCTCGCAGGAGGATTTCCACGCCCCGGATTATGACCAACTCATCGACACGCCAATGGAGATTTCTCCTTATTGCTTGCAAGCGCAATTCCAAGACCATGGAAAGCTTTTTCGCGTGGTCGTACACGCCTACGGCGAGGGTAGCGAACGCCCTTCGCAGTGGATCGCGCGGCTCACAGCGGCGCTGCACAAAATCGTCGATTCCGAAATGACGATGATGCCTGCGCCGGACTTCAAGGCCTACACGTTTCTTTTCCACGTCACGCCCTTCATCAGGGAAGGCGATGGCATGGAGCATCTTAATTCCACCGACATCATTATCCCTGGCACGCCTGGTCCCGATACGCTTAGTGAAGCCTGTGAGGTGGCTGCCCACGAATTCTTTCACGTATGGAATGTGAAGCGCCTGCGTCCAGTTGGCCTCGGCCCTTTCGATTACCGGCACGAAGTCTACTCGCGCTCATTATGGTTCGCGGAGGGGATAACCAATTATTACGAGTATCGCACGCTGCTCCGAGCGGGGCTGTGGAGCCGGCTCGACTTCTTCACTCATCTGGCCGCCGATATTCGCCAGTTGCAGAGCGAGCCCGGACGGCGGCTGATGTCGGCGGAGCAGTCGAGCTTTGACGCCTGGTACTACGACCGCGTCCCCCAAATGCAGGAAACAAATTTCGCCAATACGACCATCTCCTATTACATAAAGGGCGAGTTACTGGGCATGCTTCTGGATCTGAAAATTCGCGAGCTAACCGGCGGCACGAAAAGCCTGGATGATGTGATGCGCTGGATGTACAAGAAATTCTACGACGCGCCTCCCGCGACCTACTATCTCCCCGGACGCGGTTATACCGAGCAGGATGTGCTCGATGCGCTCGACCAAGTGTCGGGCTCCGACCTCACGCGGTTCTTCCACCGCTACGTCCAGGGCGTGGCCCCTTTACCTTACGCGCAAATCCTGGACGCGGCCGGACTGCGCCTTGACGTTCGAGTCGACCCGGGGTCTCCGCCCTCGCTCGGCATTCTCGACGAACCTGCCGCGACGGGACTGCGTGTTACTTCGGTCCAGCCCGGCCGGCCTGCAGATCGCGCCGGCATAAGTCGTGATGACGTGCTGATCTCCATCGATCAACTCTCGCTTGTCACTCAGCAGTTGCCTGATTTGCTTCGCATGTACCCGCCAGGCTCTGTGGTCCCGTTTGAAGTCGAGCGCCTCGGCCAACGCCTAACCATTGAAGTGAAGCTTGGCCCTCCCATCCCAAACGACTACCGCATTGAGGCCGTTCCGGACGCAGCGCCTGCGGCCGTCCACATTCGCCAGGGCTGGCTGCGAACGCAGGAGTCTGCCGTGGCCCTGCCACTGAGCCTTTCGTCACGGTTAAGGGCAACGCCAGCGCGACGTCGTGAATCCAACTCAAACGGGACGGGAGGAGGGTTAGTTGGAGAAAGGTAGGCCGCAAGACGCCGGCAAGCTGCTCTTCCGCACCCGGTAATAACCGCGGTGGGTCGCATGAAAGCCGGTCGAGTAGCTGCCGTAAGTGGTGGCAGTGTTTTACCCTGTCTGGCCGGCTTGATCTCCATCTGGGGATGGGGAATGGTTGTTTTCCTCAGTGCTCCAATTTTGCCCCCACACAGGATTTCAAGGCTCAACTGGTATGGCGAGCCCGCTTCAGAACCGCGTGGTGAGCGCGCCCCGGCCCCCAACCCGAGATGTCGAAGTATTCGTCGGACATTCGTCTTAACGCTGACTCGAGCCGGATTTTCTGAGGCGACTCCAATCTTAATCCATTTTCGCTCGTTTACCCAATTTCGGTCTTCCCCTTATCGTGGTTAGTCGTGACCTATTAGCACTCAAAGGCGCGGCAGCCGATAGAGGCGAAAGCTAGGAGGGGATAAACATGTGCACTGGGGAGGTAGAACCATCTTGGCAGCGAAACTGGTAGATCTCATTGAGAAACACGCTGAGGATCTCACGCGAAAGATCACGCACCACCTACAAACTGACCCGCATACTCCAACTTACCATTCGCTTTCTCCGGAGAAAGACCACGAGCGGGTCTTTGATGTCGTGAGCCGCCTGGGGCTTTGGCTGGACACCAAGTCGGAGGCGGCCACGGAAAGCGTTTACCGAAAACTGGGCCGGCAACGGTTTCGGGAAGGGATACCGCTGGCGGAGGTCGTGTACGCACTTATGCTCACGAAGCAAACCCTGCGTCAGTTCGTCCTGAAGGAAGGATGGGTGAACTCGACGGTCGAGCTGTACCAACTCGCTGAGCTTTACAATTTGACCAGTTCCTTCTTCGATCGCGCGGTTTATTTCACCGCGCTGAGCTACCAGGAAGAAGCGCGCCCGGCGGGCAAGTTTACAGCGCGTGCCTCTCCCCCTGGGTTCGAAGCCGGCAACGCGGACTCGAGGGAGGCTTCTAAGCGCTCACCTAATCTTCCAATGAAGGGCGGTCACATGGTGGAAGCTCAAATTGAAATGAGGAGGAGTTATGTACGGTACGATTGAGCCGACACCTGACAGCGACCAGCACGTGAAATTGACCACCCACCAGAAGGCCCTCCGGATTAATCTCGACCCGGAACGCTATGGAGCTTTCGCTGAAATCGGTGCCGGACAGGAGGTTGCGCGATGGTTTTTCAAGGCGGGCGGTGCCGCAGGCACGATTGCCAAGACCATCTCGGCCTACGATATGTCCGTGAGCGATGCCATCTACGGGCACTGCAAACGATATGTCTCGCGCGAGCGCTTGCAGGCCATGCTGGACCACGAGCAGAATCTTAACCTGGAACGACTGCGAGATTCGCGTGGAGACACGACCGCGTTCTTCGCCTTCGCCGATACGGTCGCAGCCCGAAGCTATCAAGACACGAAAGAGTGCCACGGCTGGATGGGCGTGAAATTTCAGGCCCATCCGAAGGATGAGGACAGCCAGGTGACTATCCACGTCCGCATGTTGGACAAGGAGAACGTTCAGCAGCAGGACGCCCTGGGTATCGTCGGCGTCAATCTTCTCTACGCCGCCTTCTTCCTCCACCACAGACCAGAGGTGATGCTGGAATCCATGCTCGACAACCTCACAACGCACCGCCTGGAAATTGACGTGGTCCAGTTCTCTGGCATCGAGTTTCGGCACGTTGACAATCGTGTGATGAATCTTCGATTGGTGCAACTTGGGCTGAGCGGCGCCGCGATGTTTAAATCGTCGGGCGAAGTATTGCAACCTTCTGAAGTGCTGCACAAGCGGCCAATCCTGATTGAACGTGGCAGTTTTCGTCCGGTTACCAAAGTGAACATTGATATGATTTCGTGCGCTCACTCGCGCTTTCTCGCGGAGATTGGGTCAGAGGAAGAGCACGTGGTCGAACTGATGGAGATCACTATGCGCAATCTGTTAACCGAAGGGAAGATCGATCTGCGGGACTTTCTAGCGCGCGCTGATGCTCTGGCTGCCCTTGGCAAGACTGTGCTGATCTCCGATTATTTCGAATATTACCGCCTGGCAGATTACCTTGCGCGCTATACCACGGAGCCCGTCGGCGTGACAATGGGTGTTGCCAACCTGCTGGATTTGTTCAAAGAGGAGTATTACGCGCAACTCGAGGGTGGAATTCTCGAAGCCTTCGGCAGGTTGTTTACGAAGAATCTCCGCATTTATATCTATCCGTTACGCGATCAGAGAACCGGGCAACTGCAAAACGTGGAAAGCCTTGAAATGCCCGAAGGCCTTCGTCACCTCTACCACCATCTGGTGGAGCGCGGCAAAATCAAACAGCTCGATAACTACGACCCGAGCCTGCTGCACATCTTTTCGCGAGACGTTCTGGAGCGAATCAAGCACCGGGACGCAACCTGGGAAGATATGGTCCCTCCGGAAGTCGCAGAGGTAATCAAGCGACACCGCTTTTTCGGTTACACCGAAACCGCCATGCCAGTCGCCGATCTGACGAAAGCGGCGCCGGGATAGAAGAACTTCGCTCGTACCACTACGCTCCTCCCACGGCTTGCAGGCGTCCGACTGTGTGAAGGGTTAACCGCGCTTATGAGCGCGAGCACAGCCGGGAAAGCTATGCCAGTAGGCCTGTCCGGTCCAGCCGAATGACTTCATTCCAGTTTCTGACGAGACGTACGCTTTCTTCACCCATTGCTTTAAGTTTTCAAAATGCTCGCAGACGGCTAGGTAGGGATGGCGGGGCCAAACTCCCATTCTCGTGATTTTTAGGAACGGAGGCTGGAAGCCCACGGAGCTTTCGGCCAGATTTGCCAGTAGAGGCGAAGCTTACCGCCTTGTTTTGTTCATCTTCGGTGAGATCCTTAAACGGACGCCCGTATGTCTTGGCTGAAAGTTCGCCCAAGAACCTTCAGACACTGCCCTCGCCAGCCAACGAAGTAGTTCGCGCCGGTCCACGCTCGCGGACTGCCTTGTCACGTCAGACCGCTGCCTTAACTCCTGCCGCATCGTCCCTCCTAACGAAGGAAATGCTGCGACCGCAAATTCGAAACGTCTGATAACCTATATTATGTAAACTTAGAGAAGTGGGCTGGTTTTCCCCCAGCTTTTCGGTCTAGAACGAATCAGGATGACTGAGGATAACCAGTGTATCGATGAAAACCGTATTGCCGCCCTCGTCCCTTTCATCGAAATCGACGGTGAACCCGACGAAATGGTACCCTTGTTAGCGAGCGCGGGCCTGCGACACCGATTTACCGCAGATTCCCCTGAACGGCACGTGTGCTGCCGACGGGCTGGGTATTTCCAGGGCGGAAGAACAATTTTCGGCGCTTAAATGGCTGCCTTCAGCGTCACTATTTCCCAGGGGTTAACCTGCAAACTGAGCGAGCCATCCGCCGACGGATGGAGTGGCGCCTGGTCTTCTTCAATGAGGCTAGCCCTCCACGCCCGCGCGATCGGCTTCGCGAAGCGGATTCGGGCCGGGGTCTTGAAACCCTCTGCTTCGTAAAACCGAATCACCAGGCGATCGTCATCCTCGCTCTTTTTCAGAGCGGTAAGAACAAGATTTGCGGGCGCCAAATGGAAAAAGGCGGACCTCGAAGAAGTTGCTTGAGCAGAGGGTGGATTATTGAGACCCGGAAAGGCCATGAGGGGATAGTTGAAGCCGATGGCCTCGCGGTATCGGAACCTCCAATCCCTCCGATGGGGCAGCAAGCACATCCGATACCGGTGACTTCCCTTCTGCGTGAACCAGTACTCCGGGTTCCAGGCCAGGCTCTTGCGAGTGGAAAGCAGGACATGTTGCAGCATCGGATAAGAAACCGGGTTCGAGGTTTCGTCGCGAAACAGGTGGACCGTGATGTCGGACGCTGAAAGGCATCCACGTGCCAGGTAGTTACGACTCGATGCGTCAATCCAGTTGATCGCCTCGCGGAATGCGAGCGGGTGATCGCCGCCGTATAGGTCCGGCCGGAAAGCGGTGTCAGGATCTGGAGGCAACAGAGTGAAATCCAGCTCGTCCTTTCCCATCTCGATTTTCCCAAAAGGAGCTTCGTAGGTGATGCGGGCAGCTTCCAGGTTCACTGGGAAGACGGCTCGCAACTCCCGCTCTTTTTGGCCGTCCCAGTTCAATATCTCCAAATCGATGTCCGCGCGGTCCAGCCGATGGTAAAAGTGAAAGTGTTCGCGCAGAAAAAAGTGCTTGAAGGCGGCTTCGCGTACCGCAGTAATCCGGGTCGCACCTCGGCTAAATTGCTTGAAGGGAAACGAATGATTGCTGGTCTTGTCGAAATGCTTCATGGTCACAATTTCCGGATCTTCCCACGCCTCTCCCGGTGCGCCAAACTGAATGACCTCACCACCGTCGAACTTTTCGGTGCGAAGCACTTCCCAGTTGAGCTTTTTATCGTAGAGGTGCTTGAGCCCGCCGTCGCCGAAAACAATCTTAAAGAAATCGTTCTCAACTCTTCGGCCAGTCAGCGGTGATGGCGGTGGCGGCGCGGAGGAGGGCTCTAGATAAAGCGTACGATACCCGAGCGAAGGCACACCTTCAGCCACCAGGACGATTTCGGACTCACCTGAAGAAGATTCGGAGGTCTCATAAGGCACCGGGCGCCCTGTTTCATCTCTAAGCACAAATCCCTGCCACCCGGCAGGTTTACGAAATCGGCAATGAACCACATCCGTTCGTTCCCACGTGAGCGGATTGAACACGGCCACCGGGATCTGGTTCTCAGTTCGCTTCTGAATTCTGTGGACCAGTCTTGCGCCCGCATCCGCAAGCAAGCCGTCAGCGAGCCGCTTAGATTTTTCGTACGATTCCTTGTAAACAGCGTCAGTGACGATTCCGCGGTTGCCACCCCAGCCGTGGTCGGGCCAGCAGTTTGCACGCCAGGCCTCAGTGAAGGTTTTCTGCGGGTAATCATGAAAACCCGAGGCAAGGCTTAGTCCGGCAAACAGCCGCTCAGCGATCAGCAGCCTATTGTGCGCCTCTCGGCCTGCCAAGAGAGCTTCGCGGTTACTCGGCTCGTCATAATAGGCCCAATTAAAAGCCCAGTCGCCTTTAAGCGTTGTGATGTCCAGTGGGTGCTGGGTGAACTTATCCAGAAACCCTTCAGGAGTGACAAAATCCATCACGGGAGGATGGATTTGCCTGTCTGAATTGTGCTCGTTCCACGTACGAGCAAAGCGCTTCATGGCCTCGTTCTGCTCCCGCACATAAGGAGGAAGCGCGGGTTGAGGGGGAAGATAATCACTGGTGTAATCGTAAATAAACATGCGCGGCAGGTGATGCGGAACGTAGTAATAATCTCGCTCACGCGCATAGGAGAGCCAACCGTGGTTTCCCTTTGGGTCCAGCAGCCTCATTGGGTCTGCATAGTGGTACGCGTAGGCGAAAACGAAGGAGCCGTCGGGGGCCTCCCAGCGATAGAATCCGTAGGGCATTCGCCCCTGGATCAAGTAAGTGACTCCAGCCCGAGCCAGGATCTGCGGCATCTGCAAAGTGAGCTCGGGAGGATCTGTCTTCACATAGAAACGGGTATCTACTCCGGGGAACGTTTTTTTCAACCAGCGCCGGCCAAAATAAAACTGGCGAACCAGTTTTTCCGGGCCTACATGAACCTCTTGGTTCTCCACGTAGCTCGCGCCCCAAATAAACCGCTTGTCGCGCATGTAGCCCGCCATTTCCTCGCGGTGCTCCGGATGGCGCTCGAGGAACTCCATTAAGTAGGCTGTACACTCCATCGAATAGCAAAACTCCGGGTATTCACGGAGCAACTTCAAAGCGGGCAGGATGAGTTCGGCCGAGCGATAGTCTGCCGTCTTTTCCTGCGTGTTGAGCCAGCCCAGATCGTTGTGGCAAGTACAGTTCAGTGAAAAGCTACCACCGTCAAAATGAGACCGGTAAGCCGGAATCTGCAGAGAGCGGCTGATTCCGAACGGTGCGGTTTCGGACTGGATTCTGAAATCCATCACCGCCTCCTGGTATGGAGCAGGAATCCAGACATCCTGCCTGGTCACAGCCTTTCCCGGAATCGACGCCAAGGGAATGGTCATCAGCACGGCGCCGTTTTGAGAAACGCTAAGCTTTGCCCCCGTCACTTCCGGTCCTGGGTTAACCAGGTGCAGCGTGGTTGCCTGCACGGCTCTCTGGTCGCGCACGTCGTACATCGCGTAAGAGTCAATTTCGAAGCCCGCCTCGTGGGGACGAGGAAAAGCGCGAACTTTGCCGAACCCTGTTTCGTGGGTTCCAGGTCGTGACCACACGGATTCGATCAATAGACGGACGGAAGCCGTCTTCTGCGCGCGCGGAAGTGTAATAATTTGAAAGTAGTCAACCTGCTGTAAGTCTGCTGTGAGCCCGGACCCGTCGGAAAGAGTCAATCGAACGCGGCGCGGTGATGCGTACAGAGCGGTGCGGGAGTAGGTCATCATATAGGGATCCTGGCCAAGGATCTGGTGCGGCCACGGCTTCGTGACAAGCCAGACCTCGGCGACTGGCCGCTCTTCAGGAAAATCGATTTCGAGCCACGCGCCCGCCATCTGGCTGTCTGCCTCCCATCCAAGGAACATGTTGCGTCCAAAAACATTTGAGGCGAGGTAACCCGAGGGCGGATCGGCGACGAAACTTGATGCGTGGGCGATGGCACCGTGGCGGGGATCCACCCAATTAGGATTCTCGTCTTTGGGGTCTTGCTGCGCGGATGCCAACCGAACGGGAAAGGGAGACGAGTATGCTCCCCGCCCCGCTGCGCCACCCACGACCAGGCCACTTGCACCGCGTAAAAAGCTGCGACGATCCATTAACCATCTCCCTCCGTGAAAAATGCTAAACAGACCATTTGCGGATGGTGACATTATCATTCACTCCCGAGGACCGTCAAGATCAAATTACCGCATCCCCTCACAAGACCTTTGACACAGTCGCCGGGTTCACGTATAACGATGACCGTATGTTCGAGAGTGTCCGGGCCGCCCCGATAGATTCCGTCCGGCGGAAATCGCAACCCTCCCGATGGAGCCCACTTTGAAGCGGCAGAAGGATGAGCACGATAAGGCCCGCACGGAACCGCCATCTCTGACCCGGCGGGCCTTCCTGAAGGGTACCGGAATCGCCGCCTCCACAGGGCTGCTGGTTGGGGGCAAGCTGTGTGAGGCTGCGGCTCCTGTACTGCCAGAAAGCAAATCTCCACGAGTCGCCCTGCAGGTTATCGTTGTCGCAACTCGTCAGGAGGCCGAGGAAATCCTTACACGGCTCAATGCCGGTGAGCCGTTCAACCAGGTTGCCCAAGAGCGGTCTATTGATCGTTCGGCAGCCGATGGCGGCTATGTGGGCAGAGTACGAATCTCAGCGTTGACACCGGAGATCAGGGCGGCAGTAGAGCGCCTCGTTCCCGGCCAAGTGAGTGGAGTAATCAGCACTCCCTCCGGTTATATGATTCTGAGGGTTCTTCCCGAAGCTTCGGCTCTCGAGTTCGAGACCCGCGAACAGGAGTGGAATTTGGCGGAGGCGGCGCACTCGAAGGTTCAAGTCGTTGTCCTGGTTGATGGCTTCTCCTGGGTGCAGGATTTTTTCGCCCATGAGGCTAAGCCGCCCAACTGGAATCAAAACCTGCCAATGATTTGCCGGTTGCACCGTCACGCGATCACGCGAGGGATTGAGACATTTACAGGCCGCTTGGAGGACTCAAAGGTGCGGAAAACGAGGCTGCCCAATCTGGCCGGAATGATGCGTGACTACGAGGGCCTGGCCCAAATTGAGTCCTACGTGGGCGAGATCGGGCAAGCCATCAAGGATTTCCAGAGCGAGTACCAGATCGCTGTTTCGAATGGAAGATCGGCTGCCGCGCACCAACTGGAAGAGAAGCTTGGCATCGCCTACATGTTCCAAGGCGACATCGAGAACTTGGCAAAAACTGTGCGCATCGAAAGCTCTCTCTTCCCCATCCGTCCTGAAGCGAAGTTTAAGCTCCCCGCTAGCGAGGAAGAAGCTATCAAGCACTTCCTGACGTATCTTCAGCAACAGCCTACGGACCTCGAGGTGAAATGGCTGCTTAATATTGCCTATATGAAACTCGGGCGGTATCCGAACGGCGTTCCCGCCACATACCTTATTCCTCCGGCCGCATTCGAGTCCAAGGAAGATATTGGACGTTTTGTGGACATCGCCCCGTCACTCGGGCTGAACGTCGTTGGCTTCGCCGGCGGCGTGATCGTCGATGATTTTGACAATGACGGATTTCTGGATGTGGTGATTTCGGATTACGGCGCCTGTACCCCTATGCGCTATTTCCATAACAATGGGGATGGAACGTTTACTGATCGAAGTGTCGAGTCAGGCCTTTCGAAGCAACTTGGGGGACTGAACATCATTCAGGCCGATTACAACAATGACGGCTGGCTGGATATCCTGGTGCTCCGCGGGGCATGGGAACTTCCGATGCGCAAGTCTCTGTTGCGGAACAACGGCGACGGGACCTTTACCGACGTCACAGAGGAGAGCGGCCTCGCAGTTCCCGCGACTATGACCCAGACAGCCGCCTGGGCTGACTTCGATAACGACGGTTATCTCGATCTGTTCGTCGGCAATGAAAACTCTCCCAGCCAACTTTTTCGGAACAAGGGTGACGGCACATTCGTGGATGTGGCGGCGCCTGCCGGCGTCGCCCGTATACGAGCCACTAAGGGCGTGGTGGCTGGTGATTACGACAACGATGGATTCCCTGACTTTTACGTCTCGAATCTGGACGGCGAGAATTATCTGTACCACAACAACGGCGACGGAACTTTCACTGATGTTGCAAAACAATTGCACGTCGAGTTGCCGTTGCTCAGCTTTCCCGTGTGGTTCTTCGATTACAACAATGATGGTTGGCTGGATATCTTCGTCCCAAGTGACTACCATTCGGTAGTGGAAGTGGCTGCAGGCTATTTGCACCTGCCGCTAAAGGCGGAAGGCTGCAAACTTTACAAGAACACCGGGCGGGGCGCTTTCGAAGATGTCAGCAAGGAAGCAGGGCTCGACCGCACATTTATGCCCATGGGGGCCAATTTCGGTGACATCGATAATGATGGCTTCCTCGATTTTTACCTGGGCACGGGCATGCCATCCTACGGGGCCCTCGTGCCGAACGTTCTATTCAGGAATCACGACGGAGAATACTTTGCTGAAATCACCGCTTCGTCGGGAACGGGTTCTCTAGAAAAAGGACACGGTGTTGCGTTCGCGGACATTAACAACGATGGGGTGGAAGAGCTTTTCAGTAAGATGGGAGGGATGACATACGGGGATAAGTCCGCAACGCTGGTCTTCCGAACTCCTCCGAACGAAAACAATTGGATCACCGTTCAGTTGGTCGGGGTGAAAACCAATCGCGCGGCCATCGGCGCCCGCATCAAGGTTACTGTGGAAACCGCCGACGGCCGGACTCGGTCTATTCACAGAGTCGTGGGAAGTGGTGGTTCTTTCGGGGCATCACCCTTGCGGCAGCACATCGGCCTTGGAAAGGCAAAGCGAATCGAAGCCATAGAAGTTTGGTGGCCCACCAGCAAGTCCAGACAGATATTCCACGACGTGACGATGAACCAATTCATCGAAATTAAGGAGTTTGCCAAGAGTTTTACAGTGCAACAGCGGCGCTCCTTCCCCTTGAAAGCCTAACGCGAAAAGCTTGCGCGCGAGCGGAAAGAGACCCCGCTCGTTTGGCAAAGCGTCGTTCCGCGGTTGTCACTGGAACTGGGAATGCTTTACACTATAGTCCCGATGCGCTTTCGTCCGCAACGACTTGGGACGGTAGCGGCCGTCGCCGTGTTACTGGTTGCTGCTTCCGGGCGCCCTCAGACTCAAAATCAGGGCGGACGCCCAGCAACTAAGGCGGGCAGGCGCGCTGCGTTACAACCTTCCGGCTCAATCGTCCAAGCACGTCAACTCTTCGAAAAAGCTGCGGTGCTCCTCCGGGCCGGGCACTATTCCGAGGCGCTTCCCCTACTCCGCCAGGCAGACCGCCTGGCTCCCGACCAGGCGAGCATTCATCACTACCTAGGTTACACGCTATGGACGCTGAATGACTGGGGAGCGGCGAAGGCAGAATTTGAAAAGGCTCGGCAGCTTGACCCGCACAATGCCTACACCTGCTATTTCCTGGCGCGAATCGCCCAGTCTCTGGGCGACCCTAAGAGCGCGGTCGTCTTTTATGAAGACGTCCTGCAACTGGGTCCCGCGCTTTACGACACCAATAAGCGGTTGGGCGAGGTCTATCTCGATGAGGGAAAGCTTGTCCAAGCCAGGGAACGCTTTGAAGCAGCTCTTGCGGAAACACCTTGGGACGGCTCGCTCTACTACGAATTGGGACGCATTGACCAGAGCGAGCACCACATGGCTCAGGCTCGCCAGGAGTTCGCGGCGTCGAGCCGCCTGAAGAACACTGACCAGGCGTCGATTCGAAGGCTTTTGCAGCTTGCCGAGGCAATTCATTCCCACCAGACGGACCAGGTGCACGCGCTCCGGGCACTGGTTCTGAACACGGCAAGCGCGCACCAGGACCCTGAAATCCTAGATTCCGAGGGGGTATTGCTCGGCAAAGGCGGTCTTTATTCCGAAGCTATCGAGCCTTTCGAGCGGGCCATCGCACTCGCACCCAACTCCTTTGAGCCGCATTTCAACCTGGGTCTTACCTTGCTCAAGCTGGGCCGAACTTCAGAGGCTGAGGCGCAATTGAACCGCGCGCTGAAACTCCAGCCGGATTCGCCGGAAGTCAACAAGCTTCTGGCTGTGATCTACGTGAACCAAAACAACAACCGGGAAGCCATCAAGCGCCTCCGGGTGGCCAAGCGGGCAGCACCGGACGATCCGCGCATCCTGGCCCTCCTCGGAGAGCAGTATTTGGCCGGGCAGTATGTGGCGAACGCGATCCTGTGTTTGCAAGCGGCTATCAAGCAGGACCCAGGCAATCTGGGCCCGCGATACCTCCTCATCGACGCTTATCAGCGGGAAGACAATTTCCAAGACGCTTTGAAGGCGGCGCAGGAAACCGCGCAGCGCTTTCCTCACGATGCGCGCGCGGTCTACGAAGTAGGCCAGCAACTCGCCAACATCGGTAATTACCAGCAGGCCCGCCCGTATGCGGAGAAAGCCATTAGCATGAACCCGACTCTCGTTGAACCCTACGACCTGATGGGAGACATTCTATCCAAAAGCGGGCAATACAAGACGGCTCTCACCAACTTTCGCAAGGCCAGAAACATTGCGCCCACGAACGAGCTTGCGTTGAACGGGATCGCGGAAAGCTTGATTAGCCTCAAGCTCCTCGCGGAAGCTCTTTCCGAACTTCAGCACGCCGTAACGGTTCGACCGGATGATTCACAGCTCTACTTTGACCTAGTGCAGGTCTACATGCGGTTAGGTCAACGAGAGAAAGCTGTGCAGGCGGAATCGATGTTTCAAAAGCTACACGCCAGCGAAGTGGCCACGAGGAACGCCCATGCACCGCGCAGTTATCCTTCCCAGACGGCCAGCAACGGGCGGTTGTGACAAATGGGTCTAAAGAGAAGAGAATTCTTGCGCCGGCTCGCGGCGTCCGCAACACTTGTCGGTGCGACACCGCGGAAAAATCCCGCGGCAGCGCAGGCAGCGACGGAGGCGGACATCACCTTTCGCAACGTCGCGGCCGAGGCTGGCATTACGCCGCTGATCGTCTGCGGCAGCAAAGACAAGCGCTCGATTCTCGAAGTTAATGGCAGCGGATGCGTTTGGTTTGATTACAACAACGACGGTTATGTTGATCTCTACATCGTCAACGGCTCGACGCTCGAGTGGATGCTGAGCCCTTCCCTGCCCGGCGAACCGCCGCGAAATTATCTTTATCGGAACAATGGCGACGGTACCTTTACCGACGTGACGCTTCAGGCCGGCGTGCCAGGAAAGGGTTGGGGCGTCGGCGCCGTGGCTGCTGACTATAATAACGACGGCTTTGTCGATATTTTCGTTTACAACTATGGCCCCAACATCCTTTATCGCAACAACGGCAACGGCACTTTCACGGACGTGACGGCCAAGGCGGGCGTGGCGGGGGATAACATCATCTGGAGCGGCGGAGCAGCTTTTGGCGACTACGATAACGACGGGTATCTCGATCTTTATGTCTCCGGCTACATTAATCTGGACCTGAGACATCCGCCGCACCTGCACTGTAGCTTCGAAGGCGTGCCCGTGACCGCTTGCGGCCCATTGGGTCTGCCGGGCGCGCCCGATGCGCTCTACCACAACAACGGAGATGGAACCTTTACGGAGGTCACAGCAAAAGCGGGCGTCACTGACAGTCAACTCCGCTACGGCTTCGCGGTCGCTTTCGAGGACATCGACGGTGACGGCCGGCCGGACATCCTGGTGATGAACGATTCGGTTCCCAACTATTTCTACCACAACAAAGGCGACGGAACCTTCGAGGAAATGGGCGTGCTCGCTGGCATGGCGTACAACGGCGATGGCCACGTGCAATCCAACATGGGGCTGGCAGTGGGCGATATCGATAACGACGGCTGGATGGACCTTTTCGTAACGACGTTTGCCGACGACAACTTCACGCTTTTTCATAACGTCGGCCACGGCGTCTTTGACGACATCTCCTACCCTTCCGGCATCGGCACGCCGACCATTCCCTTCCAAGGCTGGTCCACCTTCTTCCTTGATTACAACAACGACGGCTGGAAGGATATTTTTTGCGTTGAAGGGCACATTTACATTGAGGCGTTGGGCGGCAAAATGCGCGCTCCTTATCGCCAGCGCCCGCAAATTTTTGAAAACTTGCACAACCGCAGGTTTCGTGAGGTTGAGGCTGAGCTGGGCCTGGGCGATCTGTACATTCCCGGGCGGGGTGGCGCCTGCTGCGACTACGATAACGACGGCGACTTGGACGCTGCCATCATCTGCATTGACGACCGCCCCGTTGTGCTGCGCAACGACGGAGGCAACCGTGCTGGGAACTGGCTTCAGGTGAAGACCGCCGGAACGAAGAGCAACCGTGACGGCATCGGGGCGCTGGTCAAGGTTGTCGCCGGCGACCTCGTGCAATACGACCGCGTGCGGACGGGTTGTGCATTCTATTCGCAGTGTGATATGCGGCTTCACTTCGGCCTTGGAAGCCACCAAAAAGTTGACTCGGTTGAGATCCACTGGCCGAGCGGGCACGTGGACCGATTGCTTGACCTTGCGGCCAATCAGGCGGTCGCCGTGCGCGAGGGACAAGGCCGAATCGCATCGCCTTACAAGCCCTTCAGGAAAAAGCGATGACCGCGGTGCACCCTGTCCTCACGTTCGGTCCGGCGCTGCAAGCCGATGAAGGAATCGGGCTTACACAGAAAAGACGCCACGCAAACACGCAAAGCCGCAAAGTTCAGAAGTGCCCGCGGATGACTTCTTCTTGGTGCTTCTCGGAGTCTTGGCGCCTCTGCTTGAGGCGGTTGACTCCTGGACAGCTCCTGCGTCGGCTGGCTCTGGCGGTGTTGGTGGCGCTTGCCAGCTTGTTGCCGGCCAAGCTCTTAGCCCAGACGCAGGCTGCGAGCCCCCCTGCCGCGCAAGAGCTGCTGGCCCAGGCCAGGGCGGCGGAAACAAAACGCGACTTTCTTGCGGCCGCTGCCCTATATCAGAAATTCCTCTCCACACATCCAAACCGGCCCGATGTTCTCCAGCGCCTCGGGCTGGTCTATTACCTGGCGGGTCGATTCAATGTCGCTATTCCACCACTTAAACATGCTCTGTCGCTTGACTCGTCCCTTTGGGGTTCCGACCTCTTTCTGGGCATCTCTTATTATCGAACCGGGCGCTTTAGCGAAGCCTTGAGCCCGTTACGCCGCGCGTTGAGGCTTAAGCCTGATCTCCCGGAGGCAAGCCTATGGCTTGGCTCGGCGCTCCTGGCTGACCACCAGCCGGAGTCTGCCGTTCCCTACTTGCGGCGCGCTTCCGACGACGATCGAATCGGCGCTCAAGCCGATTCGTTGTTGGTGCAAGCTTACCGCGAGAGCGCGCAGAATTATTACAATCGCATCGCAAAGCTTAGCCCGCATTCCTACCGCGTTGACGAGCTGAAGGGACAGGAACTGGCATGGCAAGGCATAACGGTTGGAGCGCTGCTTCAATATCAGAGGGCGCTCAATCTGAAGCCCAATTTGGAGGGCGCGCATCGCGCCATGGGCGAGATTTATTGGCGGCAGCGCCAGTTCGCTCTTGCTGCAAACGAGTTTCAAGCCGAACTGCTCCTTAATCCCATGGATGAAGAATCGAATCGGCGCCTGGGAGAATATTGGGTTGCCAAGGGCGATCCGGCGCGGGCGATCCCGTATCTGAACGCTGCTCTGGCAGTCCACACGCCATACCCGGGCGAGGTCTATCATTTCCTTGGTCTCGCCGAGCTATCCCTAGGAAACCTTGCCGAGGCCGAAGCCGCTCTCAACTTGGCCACTCGCGACAACCCGCGCGACCCCTCGAATTATCGCCTCCTCATGCAGGTATATCTCCGAATGGGCAAAACCGACCAAGCCGCGAAAGAGCGAGAACTCTTTCAAAAATACGCTCCAGCCAAGAAGAAGTAGCCCTGCGAAGCTTTGGACTGCGGCGGCTTGCCGCCGCTTTGCACAAGGCCAGCTTGCTGGCCGCAAAACCACTCCTGATTCCCCTCCTTTGTAAGGAGGGGAGCCGCGAAGCGGCGGGGTGTTTCGCGGCCAAAGCGGTAGCAAGCTACCGCACTCCAAATGGCTATTGACGAACCTGCGGCATTACGAATGTTGGACATTTGAGCTTGACAAAAGAGCTTTCAAATTCTTTTACCTCAATGAACTGGTTCGGGTCTATGTTGTGGAAGACCTGGCGCGTTTTGCTTGTAGGCCACCAGACCTCGAGCGCATCTATCCTTGGCGCCTTTCCTATCCCGATGTGTTGGCGGAGGGGTGAAGCACCGAAAGACCCCCCGCTCGTCACGTGGCGGTAGATATCCTGGCGCTTGCCATTGTGAGCGGTGACGGTGAGCTTAATACGGGCCCCGAGCGCCGCACGATTCGTCTTCGCACCCACAAGCTTAATCGTGATCCAATTGTTCTCGTGGTGACCTGGGTTTCGGTACAAGGCGCTGAAGTACCGGTCGCCAGGCGTTGCACCGCCGAGCTTGCAAAAGATTTCTACTTGTCCGTCATTGTTAATGTCCGCGAACGCAACGCCATGTCCCTTTTGGAGAGATCCAGTCCCCGACGAAGTCGTAATGTCGGCAAAATACTTCCCTTCGTGGTTCCGGAACAAGAGATTGGGAATCAAGGCGGCATAGGATGGATTGCCCGTTCCTAGATAGAAATCCAAAAACCCATCATTGTCGACATCGCCGAAATTCGCTCCCATCGTCATCAGTGCGCGCGCGAGCCCGACTTCTGCGGTCACGTCCTCGAATGTTCCCTTGCCCGTATTCCTGTAAAGCCGAGGCATATCATCTTGCGGAACGGCGAGTCCCAGGTAACTCCGCACGATTTGTGTTAGGGAGGGTGTAAAAGCTGAAACGTACAGGTCGAGCCAGCCGTCATTGTTGTAGTCGAAGAACCATGCGGGAAAGCTTAGGAGGGGGCGCTCCACTTGCAAGAGGCGGGCAACGTTCGTGAAAGTTCCATCGCCATTATTATGGTAGAGGAAGTTTTTGGCGCCCAAATTTGAGACGTAAATGTCGCTGTAACCGTCGTTGTCATAATCGCCAGCCACCACCCCCTTCGTGAAAGCACTCTGGGCGACCCCCGCGCGCCGGGCGACATCGGTGAATGTCCCGTCCCCGTTATTGTGAAACAACTGGCTGGGAGAAAATTCATTTCCCACAAAGAGGTCCAGCCAACCATCGTTATCAAAGTCGGCCCACACCGCGGTTGGACTCCTGGTCGCAGGAAGGGCAAGACCAGCGACTGCCGTAACATCTGTAAAGGTTCCGTCACCGTTATTTCTAAGCAGCGATTTCCGAATCGGCTCTTCCCACGCGCCGCGCATCACAAGTATGTCGAGCCAGCCATCATTGTTATAATCAGTCTGGATAATGTTCAATCCACCTAACTGCTCAGAGAACCCTGCCTGCTCAGTCCGGTCGCTGAAAGTTCCGTTACCATTATTGTGAAAATAGCGGAGACACGAGCCTGCGTCGTAGCTCGAAACTACGACGTCGAGAAGCCCGTCGTTATCGAAGTCATCGATGATGACGCCGCCGGCCATGTCGAATAGATTCAGCCCGAGCGCGGGAGCTACGTCCGTGAATTCTCCTATGTCCTCCGCCGATCTAAACACTTGTGGAGGAATGACGTACTTCCGCGCAACGCCTTGCGGATAGGTTCCGAGTGTCATATTCGTTAGATTGAGCAACCATCTTACCTCCAGGTCGCCAGGCTCCTTGCTCAAGTATTCGAGGAAATGCCGGATTGCATTTTCCGAGGGGGATGTCTGCGTGTACTGCGCCTCCGGACACAACGGGAAAATGCAACTCTTGACGTTATGATGTTCTCTGCAATTCTCGTTTTCCCCTTGCCGCATCTCGGCGATCCCAATTTGTTCCTCTATCTCGAGCTGTTTGTCTGTTAGTCCCAACGCGCCGGCGCTTTTATACTCCAAGCGGAAATTTTCTATTGCTCTCTGCATATGCCCTTCGTAGCTCCAAAGTTGAGCAAGATCCTTGTATCCCAGCATTCTCAGGTACACGCTCTTTTTCGTATCCTGATGGCTCAAATCCTCCAACTCCTCCTGAAAATCCTTGAGGCCCGAAGCCAGCGCTCGTCCCCTGGCTGCGGCAATGAGTTGTAAATCCTGGGGGTAGATTGGAGGCTTCTTGAAAAGTCGGAAGAGATATTCAGCCTGAGACTCTCCGGAGACATCGGTAGTAGACAGGGCCTTGTCCGTCATGCCGTGGCTTTGGAGACCTCCCATCCCAGTCGCCTGACCCTCTTGAGCCGGTTGGGGGGAACTGGAGGAAGGCCCGCTGTCAGAAAAGCACTGGGCGCGGCTACCGGCTGTCAAAGCGGCGCCTGCCATTCCGAAAGCACGAAGAAAGGCCCGCCTGGGTATCCGTGTGCTCATACAGTAGACCAACCCTACTAAGCCGAAATGGCGATTGTCAAACAAAAATCGATTCCCCTTACCATCGGGTGGCATCGAGGATTGCCCGAAGGGCAATCCCATGAATAGCCGTAGGTGCAACCTACGGAAACCGAAGCCCCAAGCCAACATCGCGACCCCGCAGGGGTCGTACACCGCTTCCCACCAGACCCCAAATTCAGCCCCTGACGGGGCTGATCGATCTTTTTCCTGCTATGCGTAGGTTCCACCTACGGCTATTCACCGTATCCCGCTTCGCGGGACCTGCGCACGGCCAGCGCCCTGCCGTTAAGTTAGCGCTTATGGCGTCACGGGATGGGTGGCCGGGCGATTCTGGTGTTGATTCTAAAGGCCTGGTAGGCTTCGTTCCAGAATTTTCTGTGTTGCCCGCTTGCTGTGCCCCTGCGCCGTTACCGGCGGTCTCGTCTTTCTGCTTCCCCTGCCGTGAGCCAAGCGAAGGACTTGGCGTTTCTTCTCCTCCTTCGGGCTGCGCTTGCCGGCGGCTGGCCT
>JAKAWG010000019.1 GCA_021817045.1 Acidobacteriota bacterium | reverse complement strand
GAGCGTGCGGCGAACCGCCTCCCGGCTTACCGGCAGAAACATCACGCGCCGCAGGAACTGGCTGATCTTCTGGATGCCCAAGTCGGGATGACGACGCTTCACATCGACGACCTTCGCCTTGACCGCGGCCGCCACCTTCGGCCGCCGGCTGCCGCGCCGCCCCCCTCCGGGGACGGGCCCTCTGCCTCCTCCTCTCAACTCCCTCGTTGCCTTCCATCGCTAACACCCCTTTCGGTTCCTTCCTGGAACCTAGACTTTGGAGTGTCACCCATTTTCATCAGGAAATTTCGCTCATGATCTGGTCGTTAGCCCAATTGCTCACCGACCACATCAAGCCTGCCGCCTTGCGAGCGGGAATTGGCAAGGTGGGGTGGCACACATTCAGACACACATTTTCCTCACTCCTCCACCAAACTGGGACGAAGCTGGCCGTGCAAAAGGAGTTGCTGCAGCACGCAGATATCCAGACCACGATGAACATCTACACCTAGGCTGTTTCTGAGGACAAGAGGGAAGCCGTGGAGCGAGTTGTGCGGGTCTTGTTGAAGGCGTGAGGCCCAACTTGTACGAATTTGTACTCGTCGATTTGCCGACTTCCGGCTAACTTATTGAAAACATGGTAGGCCTGGGGAGATTCGAACTCCCGACCCACGGTTTAGGAAACCGTTGCTCTATCCATCTGAGCTACAGGCCCTCGATGTTTCAGTTTACAACGGTCACACCGGCAGAGATAGGCGAGGTTTCCAGGAATTCAGTGAGGGCGGATCTTGCGTCGGCGTCGCGAGGCCAACTGGAAACGAACCGCTCACTGGCTGCTGAAAGAAGCCTTTCATCTGTCTTACCTGCCGCCCGTAACGCTGCTCCCTTAGCGTTGCGATGGAGGATCGTTGAGCGGGCCACTACCGAAAAGATCCGCCGTGCTACATGAATTACTCCGATGTGATATAGTATTGCGCTTCGCTTTTGGCGCGCGAAGCGGCGAGTCGCATTGAGAGGACTTCGTGTATTGTGCGCTTGTGATGCATCAGATTGAGCTGAACGGAGAAGCGTTGCGAAAACGAGGCGCCACTTGGCAACCTTCTCCCTATTCTGGTATTCGTATTAGAGGTAAGGTTCAACCTGCAAGCCTTCGTCCGAAACCTTGCGGATAAAACCCGGTGTGCAGGCCGGACGTCTGCCTTCCGGAAGTTACATTTCCCCATGAAGGATTGATCCTGATGATAGAAGTCCAGCAGTTGACCAAGCGTTACGGACCGACGCTGGCGGTTTCCGACCTTAGCTTCGAAGCCCGCAAGGGTGAAGTTTTGGGATTCCTTGGGCCGAATGGTGCCGGCAAGACAACCACCATGCGAGTGATTACGGGATTCCTGCCGCCGACTTCGGGGAAAGTCACAGTGGCTGGGTACGATGTGGTAGAGGAGTCGCTTGAGGCGCGCCGCCACGTCGGCTATTTGCCCGAGAGCCCGCCGGTGTACACCGATATGCGCGTTTCCGAATATCTTGCTTTTGTGGGCCGTATCAAGGGCGTACCGCGAGGTGATCTCCGCCGCCGGATCGACGAGGTGAGCGAAAAGTGCGCGATCACCGACGTGCAGAAGCGTCAGGTAGGGAAGCTTTCAAAGGGCTACCGCCAGCGCGTCGGACTGGCGCAGGCGTTGATTCACAATCCGGACGTGCTGGTACTGGACGAGCCGACCGCCGGTCTCGATCCGAAGCAGATTATCGAAACCCGAGAGATGATTCGCGGGCTGGCGGGGCAGCATACCGTGATTTTGAGCACCCACATCCTTCCCGAGGTATCGAAGACGTGCGAGCGCGTGGTCGTGATCAACGCCGGGAAAGTGGTGGCCGTAGGCGCGCCGGAGGAACTTACTCGGAGGCTCCAGGGTTTTGAAACGGTGCTTGTTGTTGCGGAGGGTCCGAAGGCGGAAGTGAAGGCTCGGCTCGAGCGCGTGGGCGGAGTGACCCTGGTCGAGGAACACGTGGGCATGGATGGCCGGGCGACGTTTGAGGTCCATGCCGGTAAGGATAAAGACGTGCGCCCGGAACTTGCGCGCGCCATCGTCGAGTCGCAGTGGCCGTTGCTCGAGCTCCGCTCTAGCGGCCTGAGCCTGGAGGACATCTTCCTGAAGCTGACCACGCGAGACCTCAGCGAGGAAGCGGGGAAAGGTCAAGAACCAGAAACTGGCACTCAGAAGAGCGCGGAGTCCGATGGCTGATGACCGCCAGACAAGACGCGACCTGATGAGGTGTCACATGGGCGGGGGGCGCACCGACGGTCGTGATGCTGAAAAGTCCTTCGGCGCTCTCATGCTGAGCGAAGTGAAGCATGCCCGGACTTGTAGGATCAACCAAGGGCAGTGATACTTCGTCGTCCCGCCCTGCGGGACTCCTCAGGATGGCAATTCCTGGGTTTTACAGCTTCCAGGCAGCCGTGACAATCCGCAGGCTTGTCACGGCTGGTGAAGCGGAAGCCTGCGTCTGTGCGAAAGACCTTTGGATTCCCGCTTTGGCGGAAATGACAAGGAGCGGCAATTTTCCGGATAGCACGAAATGGTGTTGGCTCCTGACTTCTGATTTTAGTAGAGGTTAACATGCGTAATATTTTAGCGGTGGCCGGCAAGGAGATACGATCCTACTTCCATTCTCCCATCGCCTACCTGGTGCTCGCGATCTATGCCGGCCTGTGTGGGTTTTTCTTTTACAGTTTTGTCGCGACGTACGTCGTCCAGATGTTTCGGATGATGGAAATGGGCAGCATGGGCGGCCCCTCCCCGAACATCAATCAATGGATCATTCGGCCGCTGTTTGAGGGGATCATTACCGTGGTGCTGCTGCTGTTGATCCCGCTCATCACAATGCGGCTGTTCGCGGAGGAGAAGCGCTCCGGCACGATCGAGTTGCTGCTCACTTCACCCTTGACCGACTTCCAGATCATTCTGGGAAAGTTCCTGGGCGCGCTCGGGCTTTACGCGGCGCTCGTCGCGTTAACCTTTGTTTACGTTGCCATGTTGTTTATTTACGGTAATCCGAGTGGCCTGCCGCTCATCGCCAATGCACTCGGACTCCTACTGTTCGGAGCAGGATTACTGGCGCTCGGAATGTGGATTTCCAGCTTCACCAGGAACCAAATCATCGCGGGGGCCGTGTCGTTTGCTCTTTTCTTGCTACTTTATGTATTCAACTGGGTGGACGCGTTTTCGACCAGCACGCTAGGGCACATTTTTTCTTATCTTTCGCTAACCACGCATTTTGATAACTTCGCAAAAGGCGTCATCGACCTGAAGGATGTGGTCTATTATCTGTCCGTGGTGGTCGTTGGTCTATTTCTCACTGCCCGCTCACTTGAAGCTCTGAAGGGGAGGACGTAGGCATGGCAGAACACGGGCAACGGCGTAAGATCCTGCACGGAACCAACTTCGCCGTCTACACGCTTGTCATCCTGGCGATCGTCGTGCTGTGCAACTGGTTTGCGCAGCGCAACGACCATCACATCGACTTAACTCCGAACAAAGAGTTCAGCCTGTCGCCCGAGACCATGAAGATATTGAAGGGGCTTGATCGTCCGGTCACGCTCTACGCCTTCGACCGCGGGAATGCGTTTCGGAGCCGGCGTGACCTGCTGAGCCTCTACTCCTCGGCATCGCACTATCTGACGGTCCGTTACGTGGATCCGAACCGCGATCCGGCAGTAGCGCGAAAATTCGGCGTGCAAAACTACGGCTCCATTTTCGTTGCAACGGGCGGGCGGCACATTCAGGCCTCCGATTCAACTGAGCAAGGAATCACCAACGCGTTGATCCGCCTTCTCAAAGGAGAGAAGATGATCTACTTTGTCCAGGGGCACGGCGAGCGTGACCTGGACAGCACGGCTCGCGACGGCTATTCCCAATTCGAGCAAGCTCTTAAAAATGAAGACAGCGCCGTGAAGCCGCTCGTTTTGATGCGCACGATGCAGATTCCAGCCAATGCCACCATGCTGGTGATCGCGGGTCCGAAGAACGACTATCTCCCGCCGGAAATCAAGGCCATTGAGGACTACTTGAAAAAGGGCGGTCGCGTTCTGGCTTTTCTCGACCCCGGAGTGGCTCTGCCGAATCTTGCGGGGATGTTCGCCAATTACGGCGTGACCGTGCGCAGTGATTTGGTGATCGACGAAAATCCCGTCTCGCAGATTTTCGGCACAAGCCCGAGCATGCCGCTCATTATGAGTTACGGGGACAGTCCCATCGTGCAACCGCTCAAGCGCATCGCGACGCTATTTCCTCTCTCCCGTTCATTTGTGGTGAACAGCGGGTCTCAGACGGACCTCACACTCAACTCCTTGTGCTCGACTTCCGGGGCAAGTTTCAGCGTATCGAATTTCAACCCCAACATGAAGGAGGTTTCTTACCGCCCGGGCAAAGACACGAAGGGGCCGCTGGTGGTGGCGGCATCCGGGACGATCACGAACCCGAAGCCGGCTCCGCAAGGCCGTTTTGTCGCTGTGGGAACGTCGTTAATCGCCGCGAATGCGTACCTTGGATTTCAGGGCAACCGCGACCTGGTAATGAACATGGTGGAATGGCTTGCCTCGAACGAAGGCTTGATTTCCATCCGGCCTAAAAAGTCCGTTGCGCAGCGACTCAATCTGACCGCACAACAGATGGGCGGATTGCTGATGCGCCTGATGGCCATACCCTTCTGCATTATCATCATCGGCGTGGGCGTATGGTGGAGCAGGCGGTAAAACAGAAGGCGGTAGCGCAGAGTCTCGTGTTTCAGAGAGTGTGCGGGTCTGCTCAGAGCGGATGAAAAAGCCGCAGACTTCAAAAGGCGCGAAATCTGTGCTGCACGCTACACGTTAGAGGTAAACGGGGGAGATGACTCGAAGATACTTGAATACTCTGATCGCCGTCGTGCTGCTTGCGGCGCTTTGGTTTTCGTTTAAGGCCTGGAATGCGCACGAGAGCCGTAAGGCGGAAAAGAGCAAACATGCGGCAGCGAAGCTTTTGCCGCTTAAGAAGAACCAGATTGATTCCTTCACGCTGACGGCGCGGGACGGAAAAAGCTTCACCTGTAGCAAGAGCCACGGTAAGACTTGGAGCATCGTCAAGCCGTTGCCAATCCCGGCGGACCAAAGCAAAGTAAGCTCCTTCTTGGATAGCCTTACCTCGGCAACTGTGGCTGAGGTCATCCGCACTCACCCGGCAAACCTGAGAGATTTTGGCCTCGATCCCGCTGCCGAGACTCTCCAGATTTCGACAGACACGAACCCTCACCAGGTGACCCTGCTGCTGGGCGACGATACACCCACGAGTACGGGCGTTTACGCGCAAGTGACGGGCAGCCCACGCGTTGTCACCCTGAGCGAAGATACGAAGACGGCTCTTGAAAAGAAGCTCTTCGATCTCCGCGATACGAGGGCGGTTACGCTTGACACGGACAAGCTCCAATCCATTCATGTCAAGTACGGCACAAAAAGTTACACATTGCTCAAGAATCCCGAGGGCGAATGGGAAGTCTCCCTGCCTCCAGCGGTTCGTGCCGACCATTTCAACGTGGAGAGCCTGGTGGACGATCTCCAAGACCTAACGATGCAAAGCGTAGTGGCCGAAGAAAAAAGAGATGACGCCAAGTATGGCTTCGCGAACCCCACCCTAGCCGTTACCCTTAAGACGCCGGGCGCCAGCCAGAAGCTCGTGGTCGGCAAGAAGGCCAGCCAAGGTTATTACGCGATGAACTCGGGGCTTGACCCTGTCTTCACCCTGGGCAGTGATTCGACAACTCAATTCGAAAAAAAGGCCTCGTACTTCCGTGACAAGGACCTGTTTTCCTGGGACATGTTCGACGTCAAGAGTTTTGAAGTGACCACACCCAAAGGACACTGGGCGTTTCAACAGGTTAAAGCAAAGTGGCAGGAAACGGCGCCGGCTAAAAAAGCCGTTTCCAGCGACAAGGTGAACGCGTTCCTTTCGGCGTTGCGTAACCTGACCGCATCTTCGTTTCCGAAGGCCGGCAATTCGAAGTTTGGCTTCAACGAGCCGATCTATACGTTCAAGGTGACGTTTGGTTCCAAGAACCGGACCCAAATGGTCGAGGTTGCGAAGAGCGATGGGCATATCTACGCACGCCGGGAGTCGGACCCGTCGCCGAGCGAAGTCGCTCAGTCGGATCTGACGACCATTGAGAATACGTTCAAGCGGATTTGATTCCGGCTCGTTGATTCGAAGGAAGAACAATGCGACTCCGCAAGCTGGCAGTGTTCGCGCTATTGGCGGGACTTTCGGGGCAGGGAAGCGGGCACGCTGCGCGGCAGATCTATGACGACACGGCCAACGCGCGCCGCCAGATTCTTAATGCCGTTCGCGCGGCTTTTCAAAGTAAAAGAAACATCGTTCTGGTATTTGGCGCCAACTGGTGCCCGGACTGCCAGGCTCTGCATGCTGAGATGGTGGGCCCGCTAGCCTCGATGATGCAGAGATATTTCGTCGTGGTTCCCATCAGCGTCGGGAATTACGACCGCAACAAGGATGTTGCCCGCCAGTATCATGTTTCACTAGCGAGGGGAATCCCTGCGATTGCCATCCTAGACGCGCACGGCAAACTGCTGCACGCCGAAAAGCCGGGTGAATTCAGTAACGCCGGCTCCATGAGCCCTTCGGTTTTCGCTGCCTTCTTCAAAAAGTGGGAGCCGCAACGGTAGAGGGTGCGTCGTGGGTTCGCCGGCATCCGGCCGCGCCAGCCTGGAGTGTAGAGGCTTGCTCCTGCCTTCGGGTCCGCAAACCACGGCTCCGCCACGCCCTTTGGGCAGCCCCTTTAACGCGGTTCACTGGTCCGGTGCCGTTCTGCCACGATGGTCACTTGAATGTCGCGGGCCAGGTGGACAACCTGCCGCACGAAGTCCTTCCGAAATACTCCGGAGCGACTATTGTTCCGGGCGAGAAAAATCTGGGTAATTTGGCGCTGGAGGGCAAAGTTGACCAGTGTCTCGGCAATGTTTTCGCCTTCGAGAACTCGCGTCTCGATGTGGAGATTGCGCGCGAAGTCCAGGTGCTTGTCCAGGGCCTCTCGCTCTACGGTCGTGAGCGAGGAATGGCCCCCGCCGTTCTGCCTGACCGCGACAGCAAAGCAATCGGCGTGAAGATAATCGGCGACGCGTCGTCCGCGACGAATCGCAATGGCTGAAAGGGGATCGTGGGTGACGTAAATCAGGATGCGATCGTGGTTCGCGGCCGTCGCCAGGGGTTGCGATCCTGCGGGCGGCGCGGGTTCGGGCGAAGAAGCGGTTTCGGTCTCCGGGCTAGGCGTGCGCACGTCCACCTCATAGGCAGTCTGGCGGAGCGCTAATTCCCGCAGCACCACGAGTGTCGATTCCTTGAAGAAATTCTCGAGGGCCTTACTGGCTTTTTCCGGCGGATAGACCGCCCCGCGCCGCAGCCGGTTCAGGAGCGCTCCGGGCGGCAAATCCACCATCACAACCTCATCCGCCTGCCGGATCACCCAGTCCGGCACGGTCTCGCGCATGCGGATGCCGCTGATGTGCCACACCTGGTCGTTCAGGCTTTCGATGTGCTGAACATTCATGGTGGTGAGCACGCTTATCCCGGCGTCAAGCACAATTTGGGCATCTTCCCAGCGCTTGGCGCGCTCGCTGCCCGGAACGTTCGAGTGCGCGAATTCGTCCACCAGGCACACGCGCGGCGCGCGCCGCAGGATCGCCTCCGTATCCATATCCTCAAAAACGGCGCCCCGATATTCGATTTTGCGGCGCGGAATGAGCTCGAGGCCCTCCGCGACGACCATGGTGTCCTTCCTGCCGTGCGGCTCAAAATATCCGATGACGACGTCCACACCTTCCCGTTTGAGCTTCTGGCCCTCCTCGAGCATCTTGAACGTCTTGCCGATGCCGGCCGCGTAACCAAGATAGATTTTTAGTGAGCCGCGAGATGGGATAGCGGACTGGTTCATTGAAAAAACCTCAGCTAGGAAAGACGCGGACGTCGATGCCTTCGGCTTCGCTGATGAGGCGGTCCACATCGCCTCCGCGGAGGCGTTCCCACCACGTTTCCGCGGTGTTGCGGGCGATGAAAATCTGAGTGATCCCTCGGGTGCGGGCGAATTGGAGGACAGAAGTGACAAGGTCCGACCCATCCAAGGCTTCGACCTCTGCTCCCAAGCGGCTGGCCAGCGCTAGGTTTGGTTCAAGGCGGGCTTTTTCTTCCGGCGTGAAGTACGGGTCGCCGGGATGGACGACAAACAAGTCGCCACGGAAGCGTCTGGCGTTGCGGCCACCGCTCTCGATCATGTGAGTGGAGTTCGCGCGCGGAGTCAGGACAACCAGGATGCGCTCATGTACGCCCCAGAGTTGTTCGAGTCCATGGCGGCGAACATAAGCTTCCAATTGCCGGTCTACCACCTCGGCCGCCAACACGAGCGCGATCTCGCGCAACTGCGAGAGCTGCTCCTGGCTGGCCGCGGTGCCGCGCTTGGGATCGTTGCACCCAAAGCGCTCGATGCACTCTTCAGGCGGGGCATCGACAACTTCAATCTCATCGGCGTTATTGACGAAGCCCAAAGGAATCGTTTCTGTGGTCTTGCTTCCAGTAACGTGCTCCACTTGTTCCTGGTATTCTTCGATGTACTGGAGGTTGACTGTTCCGATGACGGAGATGCCGGCTTCAAGCAGCTCTTCCGCGTCCTGCCATCGCTCGGCATGCCGGCTTCCGGGCGGATTATTGTAAGCAAGCCCGTCTACCAGACAGACCTGCGGGCGACGACTCAAGATCAAATCAATGTCCATTCGCTCGCCGCCGTTCAGACGTTGCAGCGGAATGACTTCGAGCGTCTGCAAAATCTTCTGGACTTCAACCGACGTCACCGCTTGCATGGCACCCACCACAACGTCCTCACCGCGGGTGTGCCTACGGCGGCCTTCATCAAGCATCCGGTACGACTTGCCGACTCCCGAAGCGTAGCCCAGAAAAATCTTCAGCCGACCACGCCGTTCGTAGGCTTCTTGAGCCTCGACTTCACGCAGCAACTGCTCAGGGTCGCGACGAAGGGCATAGGTTTCAGGCATGGGGACCTTCCGCTTCTATTATCGCCGAGAAGAATCGAAAAGGGAACGCCGGCAGCGTCCGGCGAAGGCAAAGCGAATGGGCCAGGAGCGCGTGGTTAACCGGCCTGTTGCCACCATCTTCGTAGCGTGACAATCGACCAGAAGGCTTCGATCAGCCCAAATGGCCAAAGCACCCTGGAGGAATCCATAGGCCGACCCAGGCGCGCAAGAGAAAACGAACCCGAGCCTGAACCACGGACTGCGTTTCTCGAGAGAGTAACACACGAGCATTGCGGTTACCGCAAACAACCCGAACAGACTGAGCCAGTTCACTGTGCTGCTCTCCTCTTTCCGATGTAGGTTGAAATGGGCGTTCGGATCGCACGACCGACCCACTGACTATTGATGCCGATCAAAGCGGCGATCCAAATCCAAATTCAAAAGAAGGACATTAACCCTGGGCTCGCCAAGAAAGCCAAGTATTCGACCCTTGGTATTTTCGTCGACAAGCTCCCGAATTTGGCCCACAGAAACGCCCCTCGCTGTTGCAACGCGCGAAGCCTGGGCGAGAGCAGACGCAGGGCTTATATCCGGGTCAAGGCCGCTGGCTGAAGCCGTCACCAGGTCAGCCGGAATTGGACCATGGTAGTCCGGATTCTCCTTCCGAAACTGCGCGATGGAGGCCTTCGCACGGTCGATGAGGTGCTGGTTCGTGGGGCCATAATTGGAAGCGCCGGAATTGCTTGCGTCGTAGCCGTTTCCGGCGGCCGAGGGGCGCGCATGAAAATATTGGAGCCCGGTGAAATTCTGTCCAATCAGCCCGGACCCTACCACGTGACCATCCCATTTCACCAAGCTTCCATTCGCTTGTCTTGGGAAGAAGATCTGGCAGAGTGCCGTTACGACGCCCGGGTAAACGAAACCCGTGAGGAACGTCATCAAAAGCATCATCCGAAAAGCTGGCCCAAGATAGCGCATGTCCAAACTCCTTCGTAGCGCCGGTCTTCAGGCCGGCACGTGCCGGGCTAAAGCCCGGCTCTGCAATCAAGCCAGATGCAAAAATCCCAGCAACCGGTCGATCATCCAAATGCAGGGAAAGGGCGCGATGAAACCACCCAGCCCGTAAATCCAGAGGTTACGGCGTAGCATCGCGGCGGCGCTCTGCGGCCTGTACGTCACACCTCGCAGAGCAAGCGGTACGAGAGCGACGATAATCAAGGCGTTGAATATGACGGCTGCCAGAACGGCGCTTTGCGGGCTGTGAAGGTGCATGATGTTCAGTTGGTTGAGTGCAGGGTACGTCGTGACGAACATCGCCGGAATGATGGCGAAATACTTGGACACATCGTTGGTGATGGAAAATGTCGTCAAGGCTCCCCGCGTGATAAGGAGCTGTTTTCCGATGGCGACGATCTCCAAGAGCTTGGTGGGATTGCTGTCGAGATCTACCATATTGCCGGCTTCTTTGGCCGCCATTGTGCCGGTATTCATGGCCACTCCCACATCGGCTTGGGCAAGCGCGGGAGCGTCGTTCGTCCCGTCTCCCGTCATCGCGACGAGGCGCGCCTGCGCCTGCTCTCTCTTGATGTAATCCATTTTGTCCTTTGGCGTTGCCTGGGCCAGGAAGTCATCGACGCCAGCCTCCTGGGCGATGGCGGCCGCGGTGAGCGGGTTATCGCCCGTGATCATTACAGAGCGGATACCCATCGCACGAAGCTGCGCAAGCCGTTCCTTCATGCCTCCCTTTACGATGTCCTTGAGGTGAACGATCCCGAGCACTTTCGATCCGTCCGCGACGGCGAGAGGCGTCCCGCCCACGCGAGCGATCCGCTCCGAGGCTTCTGTCAGATCCTGTGAGACCTTCCCGCCTTGCTCCTGTACGAACTTGACAATCGCGTCAGTGGCCCCTTTGCGGAGCATCCTTCCGTCCAGATCGACGCCGCTCATTCGCGTGTAGGCCGAAAACGGGATGAACCGGGCTTCCTGCTGAGATACGTCGCGGCCGCGCAGATTGTACTTCTGTTTGGCAAGGATCACAATCGACCGACCCTCGGGCGTCTCGTCCGCGAGGCTCGAAAGCTGTGCCGCATCTGCCAGCTCTTCTTCGGTGACTCCCGTGGCGGGAATGAACTCGGTGGCCTGCCGGTTGCCAAGCGTGATGGTTCCGGTCTTGTCGAGAAGGAGCGTGTCGACATCGCCCGAGGCTTCGACCGCTTTTCCGCTCATGGCGAGCACGTTGTGCTGCATCACGCGATCCATTCCGGCGATGCCAATGGCTGAAAGCAATCCGCCGATCGTCGTCGGGATCAGGCAGACCAGCAGTGAAACGAGAACTGCAACGCTTGGGATTGATCCGGCGCCGGCGGATTTCACGCTATAGTCTGCAAAAGGCACCAACGTGACCACGGCCAAGAGAAAGATAATCGTCAGCCCCGCAATCAAGATGTTCAAGGCAATCTCGTTGGGCGTCTTCTGCCGCTCGGCTCCTTCAACCAGCGCGATCATGCGATCAAGAAAGGTTTCGCCGGGATTGGACGTAATTTTGATCTTGATTCGGTCGGAGAGGACCTTAGTTCCACCCGTCACCGCGCTTCGATCGCCACCGGCTTCGCGAATGACCGGCGCGCTTTCGCCCGTAATCACGGACTCATCCACGGTCGCGATTCCCTGGATAATCTCACCGTCGCCAGGGATGGTGTCACCAGTTTCGCAGATCACGAGGTCGCCGACTCGCAACTGCGAAGCCGCCACGGTCTCGATGCGCGCGCCTGAGCCAATCCTCTTAGCAATTGAATCCGTCTTCGTCTTTCGCAGCGTGTCCGCCTGCGCTTTGCCTCGTGCTTCAGCCATTGCCTCGGCGAAGTTTGCGAAAAGAACCGTGAACCAGAGCCACAAGGCGACCTGAAGTTGGAATCCCAAAGCGCGGCCACCCGCAAAAGCGTCCCGGAGCAGAAAGAGCGACGTCAGCGCCGCTCCCACCTCAACCACAAAAATGACCGGGTTTTTGAGAAGCGTAACGGGGTTCAGTTTCCCGAACGATGCCTTCAGGGCACGCCCAACGATTTCCGGATCGAACAGCGAGCGCGCACGCACCAGCTTCTTCGGAATCAGCGTCGTCGAATCGTCAAGCACCTGAGAAGGATTAGCGGTCGTCGTCATAAATCAATACCCCTGTCATAAGGCTCAAACCCCTGCCTATGCCGCAGCAGAACGCATCAGGCTCGCGAAGAGTTTCCCGCTGTGCATCAAGTAGTACTCCACGATCGGACCGAGCGCCAGCGCTGGAAAGAACGTGAGCGCGCCAACCACAATCACGGTCGCAATCAACAAGCCTACAAAGAGCGCTCCGTGCGTTGGCAGCGTTCCACTCGTGACCGGCACTTTCTTCTTTTCAGCGAGCGCTCCGGCGATTGCCAGCGACGGGATGATGAAAAGAAAGCGCCCTAGCAGCATGGCCAGGCTGCCGGTAAGGTTGTACCAAGGTGTGTTCACGTCGATCCCGGCAAAGGCGCTGCCGTTGTCCTCTGTCTGGCTCGTATAGGTATAGAGTATCTCGCTGAAACCGTGCGGACCGGAATTTGCAAGATTAGCGGTTGCAGCGCCGGGCGGGTTCCAGTAGCCATTCTTCTTAAACCGCGCGACAGAACTGATCCCCGTAAAGGCCAGTATGGAAAAGGCTGTGGCGATGACAGCCACCATCGCCATCTTCACCTCTTTCTGCTGAATCTTCTTCCCCAAATACTCTGGAGTTCTTCCCACCATCAGCCCGGCGATGAACACGCCGACGATGGCGTAGAGCAACATGCCGTAGAGTCCTGACCCGACGCCGCCGAAGATCACTTCATCGGTTTGAAGATTGAACATCGGCACAAGGCCGCCGATGGGGGTGTAGCTATCGTGCATGGAGTTCACGCTTCCATTGCTTGCGTCGGTTGTGGCAGTCGCCCACAAGGCCGAGCTGGCGATACCAAAGCGCACCTCCTTGCCTTCCATGTTGCCTCCTGGCTGGTTTCGGGTCGCGGTGGTTTCGACGCCCAGCTTGGCAAGTATGGGATTTCCGCCTGCCTCGGCCCGATAGCAGATAAAAGCGCCCGCAACGGCCATGATCAGCATGGCGGCGAACAGCGCCCACCCTTGCCGCGTGTCACCCACCATGTTCCCGAAGGTGTATGTGAGTCCAGACGAAATCGCCAGGATGGCCAGCATTTCAAAGAAATTGGTATCAGGTGTTGGGTTCTCGAAGGGATGTGCAGAGTTGGTGTTGAAAAATCCGCCGCCGTTCGTGCCCAGCATCTTGATCGCCTCTTGCGACGCGACCGGCCCCACCGCAATCGTTTGCGTCGGCCCCTGCAGAGTGTGTGCCTGGACGTACGCCTTCAGCGTCTGCGGAACGCCGCGCGCGCAGAGAAAGAGCGCGAAGACAAAGCAAAGAGGCAGGAGCACGTAGAGGGTCGCGCGTGTGAGGTCCACCCAAAAGTTTCCGATGCTTTTCGCCTGCTTGCGCGCAAAACCCCGGATGAGCGCAATCGCCACCGCAATCCCCGCGGCAGCAGAGACGAAATTCTGAACCGTCAAAGCCGTCATTTGAACGAAATAACTAAGCGTGGTCTCACCACCGTAGGCCTGCCAGTTGGTATTCGTCATGAAGCTTATTGCGGTATTGAAGGCGAGGTCGGGCGTCATGGGCGTGGCGTTGGCGGGAGCGTGGTGGGTGCTGAAACCCATAGGATTGAGCGGCAGGAAGCCCTGCAGGCGCTGAATGACGTAAACGAACAGGAAGCTGACCAGACTGAACGCGAGAACGGAAGCTGTGTACTGAGTCCATCGTTGCTCGGCACCTTCGTGTATCCCGGCTAGCCGGTATATCAGTCGCTCCAACGGCCGTAACAGGGGATGCAGGAACGTGCGCTCGCCCTCGAAGACGTGCGCCATGAAGAGACCCAAAGGCTTGGTAATCGCAAATAGAACGACAAAGTACACGAGGATGTACAAAATTCCAGCGGCAGTCATTGCTCCTCCTCAGAATCGCTCGGGGCGCACCAGGGCGAAAACCAGGTAGATGAACAAGAAAAACGCAACTACTCCTGAAAATATGAAGTCCAAGCCGCACCTCCCGCCTACAGCCGGTCACATGCCCGGGTAAAAACCCACAAGAAAACAAACGTCGCTATTGCGATACCGACGTAGAACAAGTCAAGGATCAACCTCTACCTCGATTCGACAAGTATTACGTGATGGCCCTCTGAAGTTAGCGCTTTCGCCAGCCTGCGCTCGCGGTTCGCCCGCCAGCGCTTCTTACTCCCCAGTACCACCACGGAGTTCGGGCCGAGCGCCTGCAGGATGCAGCGTCGCGCGTCGCGGCAGAGCATCAGGTCGGCACGCACTTCGAAAGCTTCCTCGCACGTCCGAGCTAATCCCACAAGGCGGTTTTCGAGAAACGCGGTGGAAACCGGCGGGCGCTCGACGGACAGTTGCATTGGAACAACGTAAGGCGCGAGGATGCGGATCCGAGCGCTGAGCCGCCGGGCCAGGTTCCCCGCGGCTCTTAAGGCGGCTGCCGCGTTCTCAAATGTCGTCAAGATCACATTCACTTCTAATTTAGCGGAATTCTCTGGCTCGCTGAGGTCAGGCGTCGTTGGCTGCAGTTCAAACCTCAGGGGCCTACCGTTAATTCGAGTGATCACTCGGGCCATACATGCTGAGGGTACGCCTTTGGGGGTAAACAAGGCATAAGGAAGATATAAATATTTCGTAAAAATCGCGGACGGAAAAAATCGGTTGTAGAGTTCACACGGGTGCAGCGTGGTGCACAATTCGCCCGACCGTTAACAACGCGCCATTTATGTATTGCGGGCCGGGTACTCTTCAGGATGATTGGCTGGGAGGCAGGGATTCGAACCCCGATACGCAGATCCAGAGTCTGGATCTGAATTTCTATCCTGTTGGTTTGCTTTGTACTTTCCCGCGCCCTGCCTCACGGTTTTGCATGCTTTTCGGCGCTTAACGTTGCCAAATTGTTGCCAAGTTCTGGCAACAATTAGTTGCGTCCGATTTTTAGCTCGCGGGCTCGTGCGTGACAGGCAAGTCAAAATTGTACCCGGTGTTGACTCAAAGTACATTTAGCTGACTGCTTATGGCCGGAATTACCTCCTCTTCCCGTGTAGTTGTGGCCCAGGTGTGGAGTCGCACCCATAAGCGCTAAGATAACAGTTGACCTGAGCCTCTACTTTTCGTACTCTGAGAGGCATGAATGCTCTTGGGGAAGACTGGGACATCCTGCTCAGCTTGTTTCCGCCCGACTGGGAGACTGCGGCGCGGCAGAAGGGTGCGGTGGCGCGTCTTCGCGGGTTCGCTTCCGTGAACGAGGTGCTACGCGCTCTGTTGCTGCATGTTGGCTGTGGGTACTCGCTGCGCGAGACGGTGTTACGAGCGAAGGCGCTTGGTGTTGCTGAAGTGTCGGATGTGACGCTGTTAAACCGCTTGCGGCAAGCGGAGGGCTGGCTGCAGCATCTATGCCAAGAATTGCTGACGGAGAGCGGAGTGCAATGGCGGGGGCCAGAACCAAGGCGGCGGGTGCGGGCCGTGGACGCCACGGTGATCAAAGAGCCGGGCAAGACTGGGTCCCAGTGGCGGCTTCACTACAGCCTCCGCCTGCCCGAGTTGAGTTGCGATTTTTTCGCCCTGACGGCCACCGAGGGCAGGGGGAGCGGCGAGCACTTGAGGCGTTTCCAGACTACGAGGGAGGATCTCATCTTAGCGGATCGCGGCTACTCGAATCCCGCCGGCGTGGCGTCGCTGGCCCGTCAAGGAGCGGACGTGATTGTCCGGCTGAATACGGCGACCCTGCCGTTGTTCGGACCCACGGGCCGGCGCTTCCGCCTGTTGCCGCAGCTTCGGAAGATACAGACTGCCGGGGCGATGCGGGAATGGCCCGTGGAGGTGCATGAACAGCATCAACGCATTTCGGGACGGCTCTGTGCCGTGCGCAAGAGCGAGCAGGCGATGGCCTTGGCGCAGCGGCGGATTACCCGCCACGACCAGAAAAGGCAGCGCCCGAGCAAACCGGAAACGCGAGAGTACGCCTGTTACGTGATCGTCTTCACCACCGTGCCGGAATCCGAGATGAACCTGCTCGAAGTGCTGGAGCACTACAGGTTTCGATGGCAAATTGAACTGGTGTTTAAGCAGCTCAAGTCCATCCTGGCACTGGGCCACTTGCCCAAGTACGACGATCGAAGTTCTCGGGCCTGGCTCTACGGAAAAATCTTGGTGGCGTTGCTCACGCAAAAGCTGGTGCGCCTGGGCTCCGCTCTTTCCCCCTGGGGCTACGATCTCTGGCAAACTACGGCCGCGGAGTCCCTGGCGTGAATTTCAGTTCTCTCTGCATCAGCTCCAGCAAAGCATCGCTCCCAGATTGGCTTTGCGGCAGGTCATCACGCACTGGAATGAAATCGCGATGGCGCTGGCCGAGCGCACCCGGAAAAGGGCTCCCCAACTCCAACGCCTGCCGTTATCTTAGCGCTTACGCTGGCACTCCCACCCTGATTCAGTGGCCTACCTCAGCAAGATGGACAGAAATACCCTCAAGAGAATTGCGGCACACGCGCCCGCGCGTGCGCCAGTGCCACTTATGGCAATCCTTGGAGCCGGAGCGCCATGGGAAATTCGAATATGGAAGTACGCCTCTACCGGATTGTTCCACCTCCGCAAGCCGCGTGTGGAGTCTCTTCGATTGAAGCCCTTTTAGTCTTCGTGAAGGTTTCCCAACCTCCCCCGATCGCTTCACAGCATTTGCTCGCTCCTTAGTACCGCTCCACCGTTTGACTCACAGAGTCGTGCTTCCTTCTCACCATCTCTCCCGTTGTCCCCTGTCTGCCCCGATTTCCTCGGGCTCGCCCCTTTTCTAGCGTCCCTTCTTCTTGCGGGCACGGCGAACTGGGAAAGCTGCCTGCGCGCCTGCGGCACTGGGGGCTTCTGCTTTCACGCTGGCGCGCGACCCTCCGGCCTCCGGGTTTTACCGCCTCCGAAAAATCAACCCGCAATAATGACGGAGACTTGTCGCCCGACCTTGGCCGCCAAGCGTGACATAGGCCGTTAGCACGTAGTCTCCAAGTCCTGAATGGCCATACGTTTCGCCGTGTAGCCAACGTTACTTTCAGGCGTGGCAAACGTTTGCCGTGTTATTCTCACGCGAGCGCTGCATGCCGGTCGCCGGCCACTACCTGGCCCCCCGCCAACTGAAAGGATGCTATCCGCTAATTCCCAGACGAGCGGCGTATAGCAAATAAAAACTACCTGATGGAATCCACCGAGGTCCATCGCCCGGCGGAGCATCCCAACGTACTCCTTGGCATTGGCCGAATCTAGAGCGCCCACGGTTTCGTCCCGGAATATGGTTTCATATCGGATGCCCTCGCCCTGACGCATGTTGTAGATGGCGATGCCCAAGTTCACGGCTTCGTTGACTAACACGAATTGACCCTCCGAAAGCTCATCCACGAGGCAGGTTCGGTCCAGATTCTTGTTTCGGACCTCGATATCAAAGTCATCCACCATGCCGTGCCCGTCGGCTTTTGGGCGCTGCGTTCGGAAGCGGATTTCGAATTTGTTGTCAAAGCAGCCTTCGAGCAAGGCGTTCACAAGCGAAGACGCTTCGGGTCCAGCTGCCTGGATTTCGCAGAGTTGGATTTCATCGGGACCGAAGACTTTCGCAAGGTAACTGTAATCCTCGAGTTCAGTGTTCTGCTTGCTGAGTTCGGTTTCGACTTGGGCCAGGCGAACGCGGGCAATCTCCTGCTGCTCCAGGCGCTGCTTGATTTGCGCTTGTCGTGCAATGACGTTGTCGCGCTCCCCGTGGGCCGAAATGATCGCCCGGTCTATATTGGCGGTCCCCCTGCGCGCTGGGTTCAATTTGGCATCAAGATCGCCGAAGCCGGTCAGTGCGGATTCCTTTTTGGCCAATTCCTCTGCCAAATCAAGTCGGTCGTGGGACAGGCGTTGCAGTGCCTTGAGCCGCTCATCACGTCGTGCTTCAACGGCCTGCAATTCCTCGTGGCGCCGTCGTTCCAAATCGACTTTCGTTCGCTCGTGTTCGCAACCCTCCAGTAGCCGGCTCACTTGCGAGGACGGCCTCGGAATCTGGACCAGCGAACTCCGATGAACTTCAACTTCGAGTGAAAGCGTGTCGACACTGCCTTGCAGGTTGGGAATTCTCTGACCTGCTTCGACCGCCCGCCGGATTTTCGGGCAGCCAGCGTATGGGCCCTCCCCCCGGCACGGAACACTGGCAAGCTCCTCCCGCTCAACTCGCAGACGATCGAGCTCGGCGATGTTGGCCTTCAGCTCCGCGGTTAGCTCTTGGACAGTTTGCTCAGTTTCGCGATTCGCGGCTTCCTGGACTTGAATTTCGCGAATTTGGCGATGAAGGTCTTGAATGCGAGCGGTGAGCTCGTTCGCTCGTTCCGGCAAATCGGCGAGATGCTTCTTTCCCGCCAACAGCTTTTCATCCTTTGCGATTTGGCGTCTGGCTTCCGCGATCTCCGCATCAGCCCTGGCCAGCCGCAGTCTCAAGTTCTCTGCTTCAGCCATCAGAGGTTTCCGAGTTCCCTCTGTTGCCTGAAGTTCGAGAAGGTGCTGCTGGGCCATTTGCCTTTCGCCTTCGAGACGTTCAAGCATGGATGACAGGTCGTCAAGCTGGGCTTCAACAGCGGCGAGATCTTCCACCGGCGCATCCACGATCTCCCGAAGGCTCTTGCACTGGCCATCCAGTCCCGTCACACTCTTCGCAGCTTCTTCTGCTCTCTCTTTGGCTGCGGTCGCAATCAGTCGCAAGCGGTCGAGATCCAGCAGCTCACGAATGAACAGCTCCTTGCGCTCACTCCGATCGAGTGACAGGAAATTGCCTGTCCGCTTCTGACTGGAAAAAATCGAGGAAAGGAAGAATTCCGGGGTGCCGACGTATTTCCAGATCAGCTCCTCAAATGGTTCCTTCTTGCCGTTGGTCAACGGGGCTCCGTTCGCGTTAAACATATAACTCTCCATCTGGCGGGCTTTAGGATCGAGCTTTAGCAAGGACCGGAGGCGACTCCCGTTGACACTAAATGTTAGGTCGATTTCGGGTTCGGGATGCGTAGCGAAGTCATACAGCGAACGCTTTTGGCCGGGCAGTTGACGAAACAGCGCGGCAAATATTGAGCCGATCAAGGTGGATTTGCCGGCGCCATTTTCCCCTACGATGGCAATTAGGCTGGGACCGAGGGCGTCGAAGTCGACAGATATTTCGTTGGGGAAGGCTTCGCTAATACCGCGAAGCCGGATCGTTGCAAGCCGCACGGGCGGACCTCCTTCTCGGATGGCTGGGAATAATAGCCGACTAACTCGGCGTCTATTCCTTGGGGACGATTTGGCGGCGGGGTATCAGGTTTCCGGGTAGCCGACATAACCGTCAACTGACCTCCCGATATTCTCCGAGTAGCCGACTTATCGTCAAGTTGAGCTGAAGTTGCCTTTCTTTTCCTACTCTTCAGAGAACTACGCGATTGTTCCTCGTAGGGCGTGAAGGTGCTCAGTTTTTGATGCTGGGCCAGCCCCCTATGCTCAATGCCAGCCGTCAGGAGGCGGCTGGCTATGAGACGAAACAGAAGACTCCGCGCTAGGAAATCTCGCCAGCCGAAGATGAAGCTCGGACTGCCCGATCTTGATCAAGCAAGGTCAGCGGTGCTCAACAGCCTACGCTCGCCGGAGTCGCAACGCGGCTACCGACATTCCATCGATGAATTCATTGCATGGTACTGTTCCGAGCCTCGCCTGTCTTTCAACAAAACGGTCGTAACGCGTTACCGAATTCATCTTGAAGCTCGACAACTAGCGCCGCGGACGATCAACGTGCAATTGGCTGCGGTCCGCCGACTCGCGTATGAGGCTGCCGATGCCGGGCTACTGAGCCCGGAGCTTGCCGCCGGCATACGTCAGGTCGAGGGAGCCCCGAAACTCGGGGTCGTGCTTGGGAATTGGTTGACGGCGGAGGAAGCTCGTCGTCTTTGGCAGGCGCTGGGTACCCAGACTCTCAAAGCCAAGCGCAATCAAGCCCTCCTCGCCGTCCTGCTGGGCTGCGGCCTTCGGCGTCGTGAACTCGCCGAACTGACCGTTGATCTGGTCCAGCGACGCGCAGACCACCGCGCCATCGTGGACTTGGTTGGAAAGCGTGGTCACAACAGGACCGTTCCGGCTCCTTCCAGCCCGGCCGGTTTTCTGCGACGTCGGTCACTTCTATGGTTCATGGATTCCGAGCTGCGCCAGCGCCGTAGCTGGACAGCCGTTCCACTCCGATTGTGGTTCGTTGCCGATGTAAGGCAAGTCCCTGATTCCCGCCCGACTCGTGAAGAAGCCACTTATCACAAGGTCGCGGAGTCTGTTAAAAAATGCCACTGCCGCGGCCACTTCAGCGGCTGCCTTTTGAGGGTACGCGATGCGGTCAAGTATCTGCCGTTGCTGAGAAACCGAGCAATCCGCGAAATTAAGCCCGAACGACCGTTGACACTCTATGTCCAGCCACGTCAGTCCGCCGCGAATCTCAACCAGAAGGTCGCCGCGCTTGAAGTCGAGCCAATCGTCAATGAATGCCGGCACTCCCTCCTCGGCTGCGCTCATTGACCGAGCATCCGCCGGGATGATCAGCGCGCATAAAACGGTTATCGTTTTCCATTCATGCGTGCTCAAGACCTTCGCCTGATTTGTGGACCTCGCACCCGCAAATTCAGACGGGCTCGTTACCGGTTGTGCTAATCCAGGCCGTCCCAGGCCGCCTGGAACCAGTGCCACGGTCGGCGCCGCGAGCAGCGTCTTAAGCAAATCACGACGCTCAAATCGCAAGCGGGAATTGTTTCCCATCGTCATTAGACATTCCTCTTTCTCACCTGCTCCGCGATGTATTCCGACGTTCGCCAAGCCAGTGCCAAGATGGTCAACGTAGGATTTTTATCGCCAAGGCTGACAAAGGGACCCCCATCGGCGACAAAAAGATTCTTGCAATCCCATGCCTGCCCATGCGGATTCAGCACCGACGTTTTCGGGTCGGCTCCCATGCGAACCGTGCCTACCTCATGAATCCCTTGCCCACCGCAAGAGATCCCCCAGTGGCTTTCCGGCCCGGCGGATTGCACCACTTTGCCGCCAGCCGTCTCGACGATCTCAGCGAACGTTTCTTCCATGTGGCGCGCCATGCGAATTTCTTCACCGCTCCACTTGAAATGAAATTTCAAAGTTGGGATCCCCCATTGGTCCAAAACGTTTGTGTCAATCCCGCAATAGCTCTCGGCGTTTGGGATCATCGCGCCGCGGCCATGGAAGCCGATGAAAGAACCATAGAGCTTCCGACACCTCTCCTTCAGCGCCTCGCCATATCCGCCACCCAGATAATTTTCAGATCCGCTGAGCACTCCGGGCGCCGGCATCCCGGCGCGTCCCCCGCCGAATTCGATGTGGTAACCCCGCGAGAAAGGCAGTTCGTGACGAAGCTGCTTTTGGTAGTTCCACCATGGCATATAGAGGTGCATGCCACCCACGCCGTCTTCGTTATGAGGCGGCAGAGCCATCATGCGCGGGAAAAACCCCGTGACATCCGACATCACCGTATCCATCAAGTATTTGCCGACCACGCCACTGGAATTGGCCAACCCTTGGGGAAAGCGACCGCTGCGCGAGTTCAACAGAAGGCGTGCTGTCTCGCACGAGCTCGCCGCCAGTACAAGCACTTTGCCGAGGACCTGAATTTCCTGGCGTGACTTTTTGTCAATGTAAGAAACACCGGTAACCGAACCATCGGGCCCGGTCAACACCTCACGCACCATCGCGTTGCTTCGGATTTCAAGGTTACCTGTGTTACGCGCGGGCATCAGCAGCACGACGGGAGAAGAAAAGTTGGACCCTAGGCGGCAGCAGCGGCCGCACTGATGTACGTAATGGCAGTGGGGACGGCCGTTGAGCGGGCGGGTAAGAATCGCCAAACGGGAGGGGATGCAAGGAATACCAAGATTCCGACATGCCTTCTGGACTAGCAGTTCGTAGCAGCGGGGCACGGGAGGAGGCAGAAATTTCCCATCGGGAAGGTTTTCGATGTGCTCGATGGAGCCGAAGACACCGATTAATTCTTCGACACGGTCATAGTACGGTGCCAGGTCGTCGTAGGTAATCGGCCAGTCGAAACCTTTGCCGTCACGGCTGTAAGGCTTGAAATCGTAAGGGCCCATTCGCAGCGAGATGCGTCCCCAGGCGTTCGTGCGGCCTCCCAGCATTCGTGAGCGGAACCACATCCACTCTGTGCCAAGTGCTGAGGTATAAGGCTCGCCCGGCACCTGCCAACCACCCACCGCAGCCAGAAAGGAATCAAAGCCAGCCGTCGCGGGAGGCGCCGCGGCGCGATGCGGCGCGTCGTACACCCACTCAAGCCACTTGGAATCGCGGGCGGCATCATACCGATCCCCGGCTTCCAGCATCAGACACTTCGCTCCCGCCCGCGTGAGGACATACGCTGCCATCGCGCCACCCGCCCCGGACCCAACAATAATGACGTCATAGGGTTTAGAGCTCGAAATCAACCCCGCCATGATGTTCTCCTCAAATCGGTCACCTATTCTGTTCTGCCGAGCAATTCTTTCTTGCTCGAGAAAGCCTCGAAATCGGAGACCGGTCTCGCGTCTGCCTTTGTCTCTGGACGTTTGAATAATCGAAGGATAATAAGCTTTAGGGTTGCGCGGTTGTTTCCTTGATTATCAAAGGAAATCAGCCCCGAGGCACCGTGGAAGCCTTGAACCGCCGCGAGTTGGTCGCGCAGACGAGCCCGGTTTGGGCCGGCTCTGCGAAGTGCCTGAGCAATCAGGGTCACAGCATCGTAGGTCTCGGCGGCGACCGGAGTCGGTTGCCTGCCCATCTCAGCTCCGTACCGCCGCGCAAATGGCAACTCAGGGCGATTGCCCCATTGCCGAGAAACCACGACCGAAGCCTGGTCACCCGGTCGAGCTGGCTGAAACGCCGCGTCGGATGGACGGAAGGCCACGCCAGAACCCGCCTGGGCGGCTGCCTGACAAAGATAAATGACGGCGCCATTACCGGCCCGACGGACCAATGGGATTACCTGGCTGGCTTCGTGCGGACCCGTCCACAGAACGAGGGCCTGTGGAAAATCAGCTCTTATCAATCCCAGCAAATGATCGGGGTCTGGCTGAGAAGGGTTAACGACGAATGAGATGGGAGGCGGAGCTCCGAGCCGGTGGGCTGCCCTCCTGAATGCCGTTGCGCCCGCGCACCCGTCCTGGCCCATTTCGCTCACCAGCAGCACTTGGTGCATGCCATCCTCTTGGTAAAGCTTCTGTGCGATGAGGCGGGCCTGCTGTTTATCACTGGGACCCATGCGAAAGATCCAAGGCAGATGAATTTCCGTCGTCGTGGGATCGCTGGACATCGTCAACACTGGAACCCCGATCTTGGTGCCAATCTGCTCGCTCAGATGGGCCGACACCGCATTGGCCGAGGTGATAATTGCGACAACCTTTTCCTGGATCACCATCCGGATGATTTCGTCTCCGAGCGCCCCCCACGGTGGAACGCTCGTATCCACTGTATCGAGGGTAAGCTCGCGCCCGTCAGGCCACGATACGCGAGAGGCATCTTGGAGCGCCAGCTTCGCCGCAGCGACCATCGCTTGGCCAGCGGGCTCCTCCGGGCCGTGGAGGGGCGCCAGCAACCCGATGCGAATCATGGGCCCTTTCAAGTCGTACGAGGATCCGCGGTTGGGACCATCGTAGGTGGCTGCGCCGATGGAGGCGTACGGCAGCGGTTGTGGCTTTGATTGCTGAGCGGAACAAGCAACTGACCCCGCCAGAGCAGTAAACCCTACCAGCAGAAGGGCGTCGCCGAGGAGATGTTTATAGAGCATTGAAGTGTAGCGTCCAGTCCTAGCGGCTTTCCTGAAGAGCCTCGGCCCGCATGAACGATGGAACTGGCCCTCCCCAATCTGTGCGGCGCTCCGGCCAGTAGATGAAATGGCCGTTTCTCACCCGACCCAGGGTGATCGGCGCAATGTTATTCAGCGTGTAATCAAAGAAGGCGTAGCCAGCAACGCCTCGGTAACCCTTCATCTCGTATTGGCGCAACGCGTCCATGATCTTGCCGCGATTGAGCCCGGCCTTTCGGATCGCGCCAATTAGAATATTCATTCCGTCATAAGCGTAGGCGGCATAAGCATCCGGCTCGGCATGAAATTGCCCGAGGAACGCCTGCCGGAACCGCACCCATTTCGGATTCGTTCGATCAGGATTCATGGCACAAGCCGTTACCAGTCCTTCAGCCGCTCGCCCCGCAATTTCAATGACTTGGGGGGAGCAAACGCGGCTGCTGGCGAAAACCGGCTGCTTCATGCCCAAGGCGCGCATTTGCTTCAGAATCCGGCCCGCCTCCCACGCATCCCCCCAAATCACCAGACCGTCAATCCCTTGTTCCCGCAACATCCTTAATTGGGTGGAAAAACTTTGCTCGCCGGGACTGTACTTGGCCTCGAGCACAGGTTGATGGCTGAGTCGCCGCGCACAATTAAGGAACACCGCGTCGCCCAGTCGCCCGTAACGGTTGGTGGCTCGCAGCACGGCAACATGTCTCAGCTTGAGCTGATTGAAGATGTAATCCGCCAGCGCGTAACCTTGCTGCCGGTCGTCCGGGAAATTGTGCAGCAGCCAGGGGATTCGTGTCTCCGTTACGGTAGGGTCGTTGGTGGCGGTGTCAATGATCGGGATTTCGAGTTTCAATGTGGCACGCAACTCGATGTGGGTCGAGGCGGAATTGACGGAGCCCAGCATGGCCCACACGTGCTGATCGTAGTCCATCTTGACGATGGCCATCCAAGACGCCCCCCAAAGAGGCAAGTCGTCATGCACTCTCAGAGCGAAAGGTATTCCGTCATTGCCACCGCGCGCATTGGCACGCTCGACCGCCAACTCGGCCCCGTGAAGCATTGGAATTCCATAAGCTGAATCCGGATTATTACGATCCAGTGGGGCAAGAACTCCAATGTTGACTGTTTTCAAGTGGGTTAGAATTCCGTCGGGCACTTCGCGCGCTGCGCCGTCATAACCGAGAGTATTCGGCTCGACATACCAACGATGGTAAGGTTTGCGGAACCGCCCGAACGGAACGGCCCATTTGGGCATGTTGGCGTAAGGAATTGGATCCACCCGATTCCGGTGGGCGTTCCTCGCCAGAGCAGATTGGACCGACCCATAAAACGTAAGAACAAGGCACCCGAGGATTCCATAATGGATGGCCTTCATTCGCGTTCCTCCTCATCCTGTTCTGCGGCGCGTTGTAGGCGGAGGGCAGGCCTTACGCCTGTCGCCCGGTCCTAGGCGCAGCGGAACCAGTGCCCGACCACCAACACCGTTCCATTCCCCTTTCGGTGAGCGTGGCGCACGATTCTGGATAAAGTCAGAGGATCAATGGCCTGATCCGCGTCGCACTTGGGTCGCTCAGCGCCTGCGCGTCCGCTAAACACTTCGATAATCAGTCCATCCGAACCTGCCTCGATGGCCGCGCGGCTGGCTTGCTCCACCATAGAAGCGACACCGGTGGCATGGCTGGGGTCCACGTACCGGGCGACGGTCTCAACCAAACGAACGTCAATCACCTCCGTCACAACGGGCAGACGTGTTTCCTTTGCCGCCGCCCGCAGAATCTTCAAACCTTCCAGTCCCAGCCCTTGGAAGTCATGCGGCGACGTTCGCGGCTTAAAGGCCCCGCCGCGCAGCATGTTTGCACCGGCTGATTTAACGCTTCGCGCGACTTGGAGCGTCTGCTCCTCGCTCTCAACCGCGCAAGGCCCGGCAATCACGACGGGAAGTTCTCCGCCGAACTTCGCAGGGCCGACCTCCACCACGAGCAATTCCGCGCCGCTAAACTTCGGATTGTTCTTGCGGCTTATCAGCGGGCAGATTCGCGGAAGATCATCCAGCTCGACTTTTCCGGCGATTCGCATGGTCACCGCTGCTTTACTCGCCCCGCTGCGGCGAAGCGGCGCGGCGGTCTATGTTTGACCGGCAGGGGCGCCGCCCCTAGAGTCGGGTCAACAACAGCCATCATCAAAGCGACGGGCCGCTCTTGCTCGGACTGCCGTTCGACTCGAAAATCGCCATCGCCTCGATTTCAATCAGCAAATCCGGGCGGCACAAAATCGCCTGGATGCCCGTGGAAGCGGGCAGCGGGTCCAAGCCCTGTCTTCTGAAGAACTCCGTCCGAATTTCGTTGAAGGTGGCGTAGTCACGCTCGATGTCTCGCAGGTAGCATGTCGTTCGCACAACGTCGTTCCACGTAGCGCCTTCCGACGCGAGGAGGTCGGTGATATTCTGGTAAGTCCGCCAGGTTTGGGCTTGGAAATCTCCCGGATATAGCGTCTCACCATTGGCGCCTACGCTTGCTGTGCCGGAGATCAGGAGGATGGTCACTCCTCTGATATCCAACCGCAGCCCGCGTGAAAACGACGAAGGACGCGCGTAGCAATAAGCTTCGTTTAATGCTTGCGCCGCGGAGATGGCTTTCTTCTGAATCGGTACGTGGGTTGCGTGCTCCGCTGGCGTCATTTCAACGTCCGTTTGTGGATGACTCATTAATTTTTCCCTTCTGCTGAGATTGGATAATGCCGTGACTCAAACCCTGCGCTGTGGCGACCCAAATATCCTTACCCTGAAAAGCAAGATTGAGGATGTAGTTATGCGCCGGTGAAGTTGGGGTCTCGAGTTTGCTCTTGTTGCCGTCCGGCCGCGTGACGATAATCTCGCCCCGGCCATCCTTCACGGCCTTCGCCGCGTCCAGCGCGCGCCAGTTGGCGGGGCGATAGGTCACCCAGATCTTAGTCTTGTAGTCGAATTCGCTCAGCCCCTTCTGCGTGCAGGCCCACACCTCATTGCCGTGGGTTTGGACTGCGTTGATGAAATCCGAGGCGAGGCCACTGTCCTTGGTCAGGTAATTGTGCCAGTTCCGGCCGTCAAAGCCGCTCAACCCGAAGTAGGTTGAGGCCCAAAACATGTGAGTTTCATGGTTATAGGCGATGCCGCTTACGATGTTGTGAATGAGACCTTGATTTCGGTACAAAACGGTTTCCATCGAACCGTCGGGATCCCTGTAAGGCTTCCAATAATGGCCGGCGAGGTCATAGACGAGCACGCCGCCCCCCCAAACGCCCACATAGACCTTTTTCTTGCTGAGGGAGACGGCATAACACCAAGGTTCGTTGAAAGGCGCGTTGGTCTCATTCCAAATGGACCAAGCGCCCGTGTAGGTATCGAAGCGATTGACGCCCGCCGCCGTTGCGACCCAAACGTATCGGCCCTGAACGGCCACGCCATAAACTAGATCGTTGGCTACTCCGCTCGAGAGATTGGTGTAATTCTTAAAGCGTCCACCGGAATATCGGCTGAGCCCGCCAAAGGTGCCGACCCAGACGTCACCGGTTTGCTTGTCCACAGCCACCGACATCACGGCGTCACCCGCCAAGCCGTCCGCCGTTGTAAAGACCCTCTTCACTCGCCCGTTTTCGATCAACGCCAGTCCATTGGCCGTTCCCGCCCAAACACGGTTGCCATCTACCGTCACGCAATAGACTTCGCCCTCGGGAAACCCGTTTGCCGGCGTGTAATTGATCCACCTCGTGTAAAGCGCCGGACCTTGGGCGGCGAGACTGCTCGCTGCGGCCAGGATTAGCAGCGTCGCGAGTCGCAAACTCTGCAATAATCGTAATCTCATCGCTAGTAGCAGGGCGAGCCAAGCGGCGAACAGGCCAAGCCCTGTCCTCCTTAGAGCGTTTTCAAAAACTCCACCAAGTCGTTCAACTGAGCTTTGTTCATATCGGACGTAATGCCGTGCTGGTCATGGGGGTTAAACTTGGTCCAGATTTCTTCAAGCGTCAGCGCCTCGCCATTGTGGAGATATGGGGCACGCATCCAAACCCCTTGCAGTTGCGGTACATCAAATGACTTAATGGTGTCATGAGGGGTGGCCGTCCCAACGTTCATCCGAACCCGCGACGTGTAATGCGTGAGCGGAGCATGGCAGTAATAGCAGCGATCACGCAGGGGAATCAGGCGCCCATCATTGGTTTTGGTTCGGAAGAAAATAGCCCGCCCGCGTTTCTGAGCGGGAGTGAGATCGCCGCCCGGATCATCATACGGGTTGGGTGGGAGCCGAAGCGAGCGGACGAAAGACGTGAGATCCCGTATTTCACTCGGGCTGAAGCCTTGTGACCGAAAAATGTACATCGCGGTTCGTGGGCCGTCTTGAGTCTCGAGGTTCGGATTCATCCCATTCCACTTGAAAGGTGACGTGCCGGCGATGGAACGGAGGGTGCGGTTTTGCACCACGTCATGGCCCAGTTTAGGGGTTTCGAAGCTCCACGTTAGCCCGTTGGAGAGGCCACCATGAGGATGGCACGTGACACAAGCAAACTGGCCCTCGAAGCAAAAGCGGGCATCGTAAAATAGTTGCTCCCCTCGGCGCAGCACCGTAACTTCTTTCGGCCCGCCGAGGTTAATCGTTGCCGTCACGCTCAATGACCGCAGGTTCACCACGCTGATGCTATCGTCCAGGCGGTTCGCGATGTAGGCAAAATGAATGTCCGGCGAGATGGCCACCGCCGTGGGGTCGCGTCCGGTCCGAAGGCGCCGCACGACAAATTGGCGTGCGGAATCTAGCCGATCCGCTAAAGCCTCTGGATCATTTGCGGGCACCTGTTCCAAAAGACGATTTAGACTCGCTACATTAATGATCGAAACGATGTTCGCGCTCGCCGCAGTTATCAGCGCCCAACGGCCGTCCGACGTCGCGGCCGCCCCCGTGCCGTCGGCGTAGTAGTGGTCAATATCGTCCAAAAGCACTTCGGTAACCCGTGCTCTTGATCGGCCATCCGAACCCGCCGGCCAGACAATCGCCATGCCGTGCGTGACGTACCACCCTTGCGGAATCTGAATTAGAGCGTTGAGGTTCTTAGGCCGCATGAAAGGAACGAGCAAGTATCCCCCGGCGCCTCGCGGCACTTGCGCGACATGCCGCAGCTCAATGACTCCGGGCACGGATATTCGCTCCGACACATGCTGCCTCCGCGTATCAATTGCGGTAATCTCGGAAACCGGAGGCCGATAATACGGGCCTAATCGGGCGAACAGACTCGATACATAGACATGATTTCCGCTCCGCGAAAGGTCCACGTACTCTGGAAAGCGACTGGTTTCTACCCGCTTGACCTCGTGCCCCGTTGCAAGGTTAATGATGGAAACGTCGTTCTCCAACGTATTCGCGACATAAAGAAATTTCCCCGCCCGGTCAGTCGTAAGCCCTACCGGACCCCAGCCAGCCTTTAGTACCCCGCGCACTCGGAGCGATCTGGCATCAATCTCAGTGACGCTGTCGCTGTGCTCATTCGACACATAAAGGGTTTTTCCGTCCGGAGACAACGCGATGGCTTCCGGCTTCAACCCGACCTTAACTCGCCCGATCACCTCGTCGGTGCGCGTGTTCACGACTCGGACTTCATTGCTTTCTTCGCAAACGACATAGAGGCGGCTTCCGCCAGGCGAGATTTTCAGGTCAATGGGGTTGAGATAGCCGGGGTCAGAGGCCCATCGCTCCGACCAACCAGCTCCAGCAGCGGCTGCTCGGTGCGATCCAGCAAGCAAAAATAGAACGATGGTGAGGCAGACCCTCCACTTTCCGTCGACCGTCGCAATGCCAGCCTTGCCGCTTCCTCCCGTCATTGATGCCCCTTACGGTTCTTTGCCTCATCCGCATCGGAGCCACTGGTTGGCTCCGCGATGGTCAGGACTTGATCGGCCTTAATATGCTCCCGCGTCTCGACGGCGCCACTCGGCCAGCGAAGAATCAACTTGTCCACCTCGGTGCGTGGTCCCAGCCCGAAATGAGGGCGGGGATCGTTTTGGCACAAGTAACCGCCGGCTGAGACAGCCTGCACGACCTGACGCAAATTCCCTGTTACAGCTTCCAGGCTCGCGCCGAAGCCGTCCCGGTTACTTCGGGTACCGACGAGTTTGACGGTTAGCCAGTGGTTACGATAGTTGGGCGGCGGAGTGTTGTGCAGCAGGATGCCACGGCCACCCAGGGTCGAAATAAAAGCATCCAGATATCCGTCGTTGTCATAGTCTCCAAAGCAAGCGCAGCGGCTCACATAGCGGGTGCTGAAGAAACTTCCCGCCTCGGTGGAAACGTCGCTGAACGTGCGGTCGCCGTTGTTACGCAACAAGTTGCTGTGCATGGGAATCAGCCAAGTCAATCCGCCGTTGACGATGAACAGATCCTTCCAGCCGTCGTTGTCGTAATCAAAGAAGCCATCCCCCCAACCCGTATAACGCCCGCAGATCCGTCCGACGTCGGTTTCATCGGTCTCGTCCAAGAAATAACCGGGCCATTTACCGGGATTGTGAAAAAGCCGGTGATAGTTCGCGTCCGAAACAAACAAGTCTTGCCAGCCGTCGTTGTCGTAGTCCCCGAAGACAGGACCCATGGCAGTCGTGGCTTCGCCATTCTGCCCGTAGGCGACATTCACTTCCTCGGCGACATTGGCGAAGGTCCCGTCATGGTTGTTACGCCAGAGGAAGCTCCGCATGGTGTCGTTCGCCACGTAGATGTCCGGCCAGCCGTCGTTGTTGTAGTCCCCGACCGTTACGCCCATTGCGCGGCCCCTAAGTTTGCCAATTCCCGATGCGGCCGATACGTCGGTGAAGGTCCCATCTCCGTTGTTATGGAAAAGGCGGCTTGCTTCGGGCACATAATCCAGCGGCCCGGGGTAATGCCGGGCGGAATAGTAATAGCGGTAGCTCGGATCAAATTTCAGATAGTTTCCTACGAACAGGTCCAAATGCCCGTCGCGGTTGTAATCAAGGAAAGCGGTCCCGATACCAAAATAGGGATTTTCCACGCCCGCCTGCGCCGTCACGTCGCTGAAAGTCCCGTCGCCGTTGTTGTGATAAAGAATCGCCACGTTGTAGCCGGTCGCAAAGATGTCTTCGTAACCGTCGTTGTCGTAGTCTCCGACCGTCACACCGGTCATCATGCCTCGCCCGGGGACTCCCGCCTGCGTCGTAACATCGGTGAACGTCCCATCGCCGTTGTTACGATAAAGATGGTTGGTCGCGTCCACGCCGTCCGGCGCGGAATGATTCGTCAGGCCTTCAACATAGCGGCCACTGAGCACGTAGAGATCCAGCCATCCGTCGTTGTTGTAGTCAATCCAGGCGCACCCGGAACCGGTGCCTTCCAGGATGGAGCTCAATTGTTTTTCGCCAAAAGAATGGTGGAAATGAATTCCCGCTTTCTCGGTGACGTCCTCGAATCGAGGCAGCGGCGGCAAGGGATCGCGGCGGGCAAAGGCGTCCTCAAGTTTTCGAGCTGACAAAACCGGCACACCGGCGGCCGCCAGAGTCACGAACTGTCGTCGAGAAAGTTTCATCGTCTCCTCAATGTGCCGGTTGCGGCAGAATAGGCAAGCCCACAGGTGTGGGGCCGCTGTTGCGCCTGGCCGCAAGCGGCCAGTGATCTGCCGGCGTGAGCGCGGGATCTTCGTGGCAGCCCAGGCATGCACGATCCTCACCGGGACGAGCCCAAATCCAGCTTCGCTGCGCGTGGATTACATTGCCGTTTGCGCCGAGCAATTCAAACCGGATGGGGCGATCCGCCGGAACCCGAAGATAGAATGAACCGTCCTTTTCCACTGGAGCGTCGCCGAGCGTCCTTTCCCGGTCTTTGGGTTGATCGAGCGTGATGATGCGAACCTTTGCGATCGGCGTTGTGAAGCGGCCGTCAGGGACATCGGCCGAAAGATAGGCGTTGAGACAAAGGATGCGCCCCGTGATCATTGCGGGATGGAGAATGCTCCAATAAGTGCGCGGCACGGGTTCAGGCGCCAGCGGAACCGCTTGCAGGCTCGAAAGCTTCGGATCGCGATAAATCAGCTCTCCGAGCGCCTTGTCGGCGAGGTTAAAAGTGTAGAGGTCGAGCTTTCGGTCGTCCGTCGCACCACTCGGGTCTTGGGTGGCGGCTAATAGTGAGTCGCTGCCAAACTCATGAGCTGACCAGTAAACGGCTTGAGAAGGTGTGAGAACGGAACTGTGCAACCGCCCGCGGCGAATCCAGGCCAGTTGGCTATCGCCCTTGCGCCCCGTCGCGACGGGTCTTTCCACAAACAGCACTGCGCCATTATCCAACTCCTCGGCATCCGTCCGGGAAAGCCCGCGGTGGCGGAAGCGCCGTAACAGCCTGAGTTCCGACCCGTCCGGGTTGATCGTGTAGAGCGCGCGCGAGCCTTCGGCCAAGCCGTGAGGAAACAGCGGATCGTCCGCTGAAACAACGAGCCGCCCATTTCGCAGAACCGTCTCAACCTGGAAGTTTCCGGGGCCGAACGTAATGGGATGGGCATCCGCGCCGTCCTCCCGGGAAACATAGACGGCGGATGACCGGCGCGAATCTCTGCCCACAATTTTTGTGAACGCAATTCGACCGCGAGGCAGTAAAACCGGCCCCAGGCAGTTGGCCGAGCACTGAGTGATCTGGCGGAGATCCGAACCATCTGCCAGCATTTCCCATATCTGCCAGCGCGCGTGCGCCGACTTCTGGCCGGAAAAAAAGATTTTCGTGCCGTCGAAGGAGACCGCTGGATCGGCGGCGGCGAAAAACCCCGGGCTTAAGTCCTCAACGACTCGATGTGCTGGTCGAGTTTCCAGTCGCGCCAAACGGCTTCCTTTCGGAAATCTATCTTCCAGTTCGCCTGGCTGGACGGCGGGCGTTTGAACAAACACAATGTCGGGAAGCATTTTTGCCCACGCGTGCGCCAAAGCTTGAAGTGAAGCCGTGAATCCAGGACGGGACGCTGCCAGCGTTACGAGTAGAGCCATCGTCGCCTGAATTCCGGTTTTCCCCATCGCTCACCGTGAACCCAATCCGTAGGTGCCACTAAGCCTTCCGATTTCAAAGGCCAATTCCGATTCAAGCGTCCGATACTTTCAGAGGGCGGGGGGTGCTTTCAATGACTTCTCTCACAAATCCGCTTGACGAATCTCAATACAGACGATATAGCTCTTTTAAGTTGTAGAGGTACTTGGTTCGATGCTACGGCCTACTGTCTTGAACCTACTCAATCCGGGCTAGGGAATGAACTGCACTTGCGTGGAAATCGCAGCAGTGGGCGGAGGACTGGGCAATGGCCGCGGTGGGGGTTTAGCCGCGTGCGGAGCTTTCGAGAGCGGGAAGGTTCTGAATCACAACTTGCCGACCGTGTTTCTCGAGCAACCCTTCCCGTTCGAGCCTTCGCCAAGTGCGGCTGATGGTTTCCGAGGACAGTTCCAAAACTTCGGCAATTTCCTGGCTGGAGAGAGCTAGCGTCAGTGAACACTTGCCGGAGGAAAGCGCCTGCCCGAGAGGTACCAGCGAGAGCAGAAACGTCGCCAGCCTCGTTCGCGCGTCCTTGAAACTCAGGCTGGTCATCTGCGCGCCAAGGGCGGCAATTTCTCCGGCCAGGACGAGGACCATTTCGAGCGCAATATCGGGGTTGGCACGCAAGAAAACAAAAAATTCATCACGTCCAATCGAGCAAATCTCTGAACCCTGAAGCACCACGGCTGTCAGCGGGTAATGGGCTTCATTCAGCGCTTCGAGCCCAAAAATCTCTCCCGGAAGTATGACGCGGACGATGCGCTCTTTGCCGTTCGCCAGCGGCTTCACCATTTTGACCAGTCCCGAACGTAAGGCGAAGAGATGCTGAGCCGCGCCGCCTTCAAAAAACAAGACTTGATTTCGCCGGTAGCGTGCGGGGCGAAAAATACACGTGAAGCGTGAGATCTGCTCCATCGAAAAGCGGCGAAACAGCGCGCCGCTTAGAACCGGGCAGCTGCTGCACTCTGGTTTCAACTCGTCTTCCGCCCGCTCCAAACGCCGGAGCCATTCCGTAGAGATTCGAACACCGGTGAGATCTGCCACATTTTCTCGCCCCCTTGACTATACACCAAGCGACAGCGGAGACGGTGCTACTAGATCGCATCGGGGGCGGGCTGACACACGCCCCATACATCGGTCGCTAGATAGTCGCCGGTCAGCGCGAAGGCTCGCGGGCGCGAGCCACCGCAGAGGGTGCAACACTCGCACTCGTGGCACGGACCCTGCCGGGCATCGGGATCACACAGCGTGCGTAGTGCGGGGAGTCTCGATAAAGCTGAGCCAATCCTTGGGCCCGTCAATTACCCGCCGAAAGCGCAGAAAGCCGTTCGGGTAGACCTCTCCCAAATGGGACACAAAGACGAAGCCCTTGCCCGCGTTGATGCCCTGAGGTGTCAGCCCAATCGTGTGCCCAGGGCCTTCGGGTCGCCGCAGCATTTCGGGGCATCAACACCATCTTGCGGGGGCACGTTAATCCTGAGCGAGCGGCGGGGGCTGCATTTCAGCCTCACGCTCGACCACATAGCCGCGATAGTGTCGCGCGTAAGTACCTTCAGGATGAACCGCACCGTCTTCTGAACTCCGTACAGCTGCGCAAACAGCGCCTCACACCGGTCCGCCTCGATTCCGGCCAGCAACTGTCCGCAGCCGATACGGGGGGCAACAGTTATCGGAAGATTGGAAGAACTTCCGGGTGAATCCGCTGCCCAGGCCGCCGCGGACGCGCTCCGCCCGGATGGGGAGGCGCTGAAGATAGGCAATGTCACGCTAAACACCACTGCCCCAGATCTCACGCCGCTGACGGACGCGGAGACAAATCTACGCATAGGCCAGCTCGATTCCAACCTGACGCGCCATGCGCTGAACCAGTTGATAGGACTTGATCCCAATGTCCATCTTCGGCTGATCGGCCCAGCAAGCCAGCCGCCGCTTTGGCCAGAGCAATTTGGTGGGGTCGTAACCGGGCTGCTCCATCGCTGTTCGGACCGGCTTACGCTCAAGGGCGACTACCAAGCCCAGGATCAGAGCGTGAGTCAGGCTACTCTTGCCCAATTCCCCGTCTGAGCGTCAATCTGACGTTGAGTCGTGATCCGGTTGTTAGCCGCGCCTGGTCAGGCTGTGGGCGAAGCCGGTCAAGCTTGGAATGCCATTACAATCAAGGAACGCCACCTTCGGGATCTCGATGCGCGACTGGCCATCCTGGAGAAAACAACTTCGGCAGCCCCGCAGAGCTTTCAGCGAGGGGATCTTTCGGCAGGAGTCTATGGGAGCACGCACTCCAGGCTCCTTGCGCGGCAGGCGGAAGCGATTCGGTTGCACACATCGCTGGAAAGTGCGCCGTCTGCATTACGAACCCTTCTGGGTTTGCCGTTCGGGCCTCGATAGATCGTGATGGTCCGACGACTCGTCCAAATCGTTCTATGGAATATCCCCATTTTAATGGACCGAAAGACGGACCGAGGCATCAATCCTGGGCTTCGCATGAGGAATAGTCCGTCGCCGAGAGTCAAGGATTCATCGTGAATACATGCTCCAGGGGTCCACTTTGACGGGTAACGGCCTACCCGAGGTTGTGGCCTCCAATCTAGCGAGAGGCACGAGAATCACCGCGGGGCCACGTTTCCGATTACCCCTGCCTCTACCTTCGCCAGCTTGGCGAGTAATCTCTCCTGACGGTCAGCGGGCGGAAGGCCTTTCATCCCCCAGTATGCGCGCAGCTTTCCTTCCGCGGAGCGCGCAAGTGAGATTGGCGCGGGCTCTGGAGCAACTTCGGTATCGCGCTCGATCTTAATCTTCAGTTCCACAGGACCTGCGGCCAGCAACTTCTCCTTGAGATTTTCCTGCTGTTCGCGGCTCAGCAGGCGATCCGGCCCGTTCGGAACCCTCACCACGACCTTTACTCGCGAGTCTTTCAATGCCACTGGATCCAAGTCTTTAGGCAGCCGCAGTTCGCCGTTCTCAAAGTCAGCTTTGATCTCGACCATTCGGCGAGTCGGTGACGTCCTGAACTCAATTTCCGGTCCGAAAGACTTGGGCGAAGTTCGGGACTCTTAAGTGTTACGAGGTTGTAACCTTTGGCCTCAACCTCGCTGGAATCGCAACGAGAAAGTGAGCCGGCATACCAAACACGCGGGTCCTAGCTGTTGCCGCAAATGGATGTGACTCAGGCCAACGTAATGCGCGCGCAGACTCAAGAGAGGTTCCAGAGGATACTCAGCGCAGCGGCCGACGAGCGGCTGGCCGCTCGAAACCCGGGCGCCGGTTACACCGAAATGGCCGAAGAACAGCCGGTACGAATCGTGCCACTGTTCGAACTGTTCGTTGAACTCCTGGAGTTTGGCCTGAAACGCCTGCGCGAAACCTCCGTCTTCGGCGGCGCACACAAACTCTTCCTTGCGTGGATAGGGGAAGACCGCGATCGAGACGTGGTCTAATTCAATAAAATCCGGGTCGGTACATAGGACAACAGGATGCTTCCCCCTCACTTTAGCCAGAGGGTATAGGTCGTTCTCAAGCTCCTTGCCATGGTTCCTAGCGATTAAGACGACCGGCGCATGATCAGCAATGCGAATTACGGCATCTACCCAGAATTTCCGTTCCCGAATAGTCTGCTTGTAGGTGGTGAGATCGCCGTTCAGCACAAAAAGGTTTGTGCCTTGTCGGATGCCGTCTTCGACGAACCACTCGATACAGCGCGCCGTGTCTGCGAAATAATGATCCTCATCCAGATGAAAATCGCTTCCATTCGAAAATTTCAGTGGCATCGCTGTCGTCTCCCTTTCGATTTGAATTGGTTATGTCCATCTTCAGCTCTGCCTGCCGCACAGCGACCGGCTGAGTGATCCAGCGGAGCCGACAGCGCATGACTTGGCCGAAATCAGAGCCACGGTCGCGAAGGAGCGTAAGCGCCTACTGGGAAAGAAACGCCGAAGGGTCGCCCCAGACAGAGATCGGGAGCTCGATCACCAAGGAGATGGACGTGCCGGCCTCGCTGATGGACAGGATGATTCGCCAAGTAGGGGAAGGAGAACTGAAGGAGTTCAAACCGCGGGGTAAGCCGCAATAACCTTGGGGGCCGAGGGACCTTTACTCAGCACACGTGACATGCCCATCCCCTGGAATCACGACCATGTTCGCCTTCAATTGTTGAACAATGCTAGTTGATCAGATGTTGGGACGCCACCCGCGACGCGTCGCGCGCTTCTGTGCCGTCGCGCTGTTTCGAGCCTGGCGCCGAACATCAGAAGTTGTCTCTCGAGGGTCGGCGTCATTGCTGGGGCACGATGACGGAATCCGGCATCCCCCGATCTGGAGGTTCGGGTTCGACAGCGGCCTCCAAAGCTTCTACGGCCCGTGCGGCGAACACTTCCGCGTGCTTTTTCTGCAACGCTCGCCACACTTCGTCCGCTGGCTCCCCAATGTGTTGCTCAGTTACCGGTTCGCGCGCCATGGCCATGAGGATGTCGTCACCACTCTCCATCGCCTGAAGCCCTTCGGCCGCAAATTTTCCCTCCATGGCTAGGGAAACCAATAACTTCTTTCCCATCAGACGTAGACAAGTCTCCTGCATTGTGTCGGCGTAATGGAGAAACTTGACGACAACATTCCGCCGCTGCCCGATCCGCCAACTGCGCCGGCTTGCCTGCCGCAAGGTGAAGATCGAATAGCCGGTCTGGCGGAAGAAAATATCAACGGCAGAGTTCAAATCGAGCCCGAGCGCGACAAGCTTCGGGTGGCAGAGGAAAACTTCGACGCCTTCGCGGAGTTTCTTTTCATACCACGCTTCACGGATTTCCGGTTTGACCTCCGCCTTCAGCACCGCAACCCGCAAACCTTCTTTCGCAAGAATTTCCGCCAAGCGGGCCGTTACGTCCCTCTTCTGGGTATAAACGGCATATATCTGTACGCCACGGTTGCTGGTGACGCTCTTTTTAACTTCTTCCACCAGACGCCGCTCTTTGGCGTAGACAAATGTTTCATCAAGCTCCCGCGGCCGCGCGATCTCGAACCGCTCGCGGCGCTGAGTCTCCGGGTTATATTCGTATCCGGTTAGTTCTCCCCATCCGAAAGGGCGATCGATATAGCACAAGAGAGCATTGAGCGCCGTGCTCACGACTGATTGATTTCCACGATGCGAGCGCAACGCCTCTTTGACTTCGGATTCGAGCTCCTTGTAAGCCGCCTTGAGGAGTTCATCCATTTCAACCGGTACAACCTCTTCGCGGTAGGGCGGCAAGGCGTTCGAGATGTCTTCGAGCGACAGGAAAGCCGTCAAGTCCATCAGTTAGTGGCCAAACAGCAGCGGGGAGGCTCCCGGCCGCCGCCGCACCCGCTTCGTGGTCCTACCTTCCGAACAGACGTTGTCCGTCGGCTCGATGACGGTGATCTTCTCGAGCATGCCGTAGGTTTCTCCAAACGCTCGCATTCCGCCCTCGTCGTACTCAAAGCCGCGCGCGACCATTTTGGGAGCATTTAATCTAAAGAGGACCGGAAAGAGCTCGTCCGCATAGCCGCCGAGCAATGTTCCCGTCAGCACCAGGGTATGCCCGGCACAAGCGGCCAGCGTCCCGAGGGCATTCCCCTGCGCCGTGTCCTCGCCCTTCAGTTCATGCACCTCGTCGGCGATAAAGTCATCGAAGAAGCCTTTCAAGTGCCGACCAATGAATGTGGCCGGTGCAAATCGCCGCAGCCGGCTGCCATCGGCCTGCCACAACGCGCTGAAGAGGGTGCGCCGTTCTTTTTCGCTCGATTCGCCATTCCGCCGACCGAGCACTTCACTGAACTTGGCTTTCTTGAAGTCGCTGGCAAGTAGCCTCTCCCCGTCTTGGCCTTGATAGACGGGCCGGCCACTGTCCGAATTAATGACGGCCCCTGGAAGCGGCCGCTCTCGGCGATCCGGTAGGCATGCCGCCAGCGGCAAGATAATTTCATTCGCTCTCGTGAGCAGATAAAAAGTGCGGGTCCCGGACAAATTTCCCGCCAAAGCTCACGAGCCGACTTGCCGTTCCTGGCCCGGCGCATCTCCGTCAAAGTTGTCCGCAATCCTTCGCGCACAATCTGCCCGCGCCGCAACTTTACTTCAGTAACGCCGGACGGCGCATCGGAATTATTTCGATCGCGAATGCCCTCGATGAAGAATACGCGCACTCGGGGTAGCGTCAAGAAACCCTCCCTTGCAACTTTTATGACCAGGTGCGAAGGACAGAGGTAGAGGGTTGTGGCGTTTCCGCCGCCGCTATGCACCCAAATGGAAGCCAAGGCAATCAAGGTCTTACCCGCTCCGCACTCCGCTACCACCGCGGCTCTCGCGAAATTTCTTCACGATGCTCATGACGGCGGCAGCCTGTGCCTTGAAAGGCTTGCGTAACAACCGGTGGAGCAGAGGTGAAACCGGATCCTCAACGCTGTGCAATGGAGGGTAAAGTTTGAGAATTCTCTCGGCGAGCTCATGGGCGTATTGCGCGAGATATGTTGAGATATCGGTCGGCATCGGCATCGGGCACACTCCTGTGAAAGGGATGGTGGGTGCTCCTGGTGATCAACGGGGATTGGAATTGACCGGGAATCGTCAGTCGAGTAGGACTTCGTTAGGAAAGTTCTGCTGCCCGACGCAGAATTTCGATCGGGAGCTCCCAGGTTTCAACGTAGAAGCTCGCATGTTTGGGGATTGCCACAAAAGCGATTCCATCGTTCCTCACGGCCATTTGGCCGCATCGACTTCAATGAAATCATTGGGCGAGTTGTCAAGACGCGCCAGAATTTCCTCGCCGGACAGGGCTTTCCGGCCTTCGGGTATATCTTCTCCCCCGCGGTCGCCTTCAACGCTTATGAACGGATCGAAGAAGATCGGATCATAATTCCAGTAATAGATCTCGTCCGCGCTTTCGTCGTGGGCCTTGACCGCACGGAAAGTCTCGATGCGTCTCAAGGCCAGTTGTGCGAGCTGTGGCGTCAAATCGATGGCCGCCAGCGCACAACCGCCGTCGTCGTTCTCGTTGTGGCTCAAAACATTGGATATCAGTTTCATTCTCATCGCCTCCCAGTAGATTCTTCGAAATGGTCAAGGCAACGTGCCTTCGCCCACCACCTCGGGTTCCTGGGCCACTCCCTCGGTACCCGCTTCCGGCGCCAGCCGAAGAAAATTGTTGGAAACCCTCCAAACGACCGGTCCATTTTGCTCAGGTAAACAAAGCTCGCCGCGCTTTACTGCTCGGCCAATCCATTTGAGGACGGCCTGCTTTCTCGCTCTGACCGCCAGTGGCTTGCAGCCTACACCGATCAGAGGCGCAACTGCTTTCCGCCGCTCAAGTTCCTGCCGGAACCAATTCGCCCACTCGGGCACGACCGGCAGCCCCATGCGCCCGGCCACGCGGTAGAGCACAAATTCAGGATCGCTGTCGCACAGGATCGTCCGGACGATCTTTCCGTCTTGGGGTGCCCGTTCTGCCATCTCTGCCGAGACCACTACCAAGTGTCGGACTGGGCGCTTACGGCCGTCCATATTCAATGTACCCCGAAAGCATTTCGCTTCTTCTCCAAAAGAAACTGTCATCGGCTCAAGGCCTAGTCCCGATACCGTGAAGGGATCATTTTCAACCACGCCTGCCCAGACCGCGACGACATCCTGGTCTCCGCCAACCACCGAGGCCAAGTGGGCCTGGCCAACGCCATCTCGCTCGACTTCTTCACCGATGAACCGGTCCATCCAGAGGCGCACCTGAGTGGTCGTGTCTCGCATCTGACGGGTACATTCCAGACGTCCAAACCGCTCGTGGGCATTGTTCATTGGGAAATCACCTTATCGAGAGTGGTGCCAGGCGTGGAGACCAGGGATTAAAGATGGAAGGGAAGGGCAACGGACGTTGAGACAGGAAGGGGAATGAGGATTTGCCGCGCTGATTTACAGTTCGTGACTTGAAGACGAAGAGCCGATAACAGATACCCGAGGAGATGTGCCTCTCGGTTACAAAACGACGAGGCGTGCCGAATTTACCAAAATATTCTTCCGCTCACTTCAGGATGGCAGCGGCCCCGCTGACGAAAACCAGTGCCAGCTCGTGCGCAAACCGCTCCCGCTCGTGAATCGTGACCGTACCTTCGCCGTCAGTTTCTTCGAACCGGTCAGTCTGCTTTTGCAATTGCCACGCCGAAATATGCCGGTCGGGCCCTGAGCCGAAAACTCCATCCAATCCGCCGGCCACGGCGAGAAGCCCGACAGCACCGCTTTTGAGTGAAAGCAGCGGTCGGCCGGAAATCCTCGACGACTCCGGGAAGGGCAGCCGCCCCGCTTGCCGGTAGGCTGCGGACGCAGGTAGCAGATCCTCAATCTCATCCAGCGGCAACCCGCGGTAGACCAGTTGGACGGGGCCGCTTTCAGGCACAGCATACATGGCGTCAGGCTCTTCCGGCAGCGCTGGCAATTGCGCTAGGTTTCGTGCGAAGCCGGCATATTCGAGCCGCACGCGGGTGATCTCTTCATCCCGCATTCGTTCACGCTCCCGCCTGCTGCGCCGTGCCGCCAGCAAGACCACCTGCTTGTAGCGCACGCAGACGGGTTCGCTCAGCCGGTACACGCGGGCGTCGCGAAATTGCGTTGCCAGGATGCCGCTACACTCCCGCAGGCGTTCCGCCGGGATCACCAACGCCAGAACTCCGCCGGGCTTCAGCCACCGATAAATGTGGTTTAGGAATGCGTGTTCTGTGCGGCAACTCTCGCCAGGAGCCAAGGTCCAGTCGTATGGAGGATTCAAATACGCGCATCCAAAGCTTTCGACTGGGCAATGGACTTCGAGCGAGTCTCCTTGAATTGTGTCCGGGATCCGGGTTCTGGCCAGCTTTGCTCGGAAAGCATCAAGCTCGATACCGTAACGAAACGCCTGGGTCTTTTCGGTCATAGCCTCAAACGCCACAGCATCGCCGATGCAGGGATCAATCGCTGAGTAGGCAACACTTGGCGGAAAGGCGAGGAATCTCCGACTGCGGTGCGCTTCAGCCAACGGAAGGGGGTAAAAACCTAAACGACTTTTGCCCGCGAAGCGCACCTTTTACTCCTTTCATGGTTGAACTCTCGAACGGCTATCAGAATCTTCGAATCGCACTGGCCCATGGCAGTTGATCACCCTGGGCCCGGATTTGGATCACAGGCCGATCGTTACTGGCTGATTCTTGAAGACCTGGAGTCGGAATTCAGATGGTTCGGGTGCCCATCAATTCCTGAAGTTGTTCCGTCCCAACCTCTTGGGATTCATCTGCGATGGGGCAGCGGTGGGGCATGTCTTCGAGCGTTCGAATAGCGGCGATGATGCCATTGAACCAGTCTTCCGCCTGCTCGAAGCTGCCATGCTCCTTGATATAACGCGCGATTTCGTCCAGGTCGTAGAAAGCTCGCGGAGAAATCTCAACGTGAAAAGCCATGACGTTTCCGAAGCCGCCGCTCGGCCTGCTTGAGCGGAATTCGCTTGCCGCGCTCGAATTGTTCAATGCCTTGACGGATTGCGGCCACGGTCTCAGCACGTTCGAGTCGGTCGAGCAGCGCCTGATAGCTGGTGGCATCCTGGACGACGACTTCAGCCCGGCCATTGACCGTGAGGACCAAAGGGGTCTTGTTTTCCTTGAGCCGGCCAACGTAATCTTTGAGATTGCGCTGAAACTCGGTGACGGAGCGGATTTCACGAAGGTCAATCATAGCGCGCCTCTACGCATTAGCATCTTTTAAGCAGATGATTACATGTTACAGGCGGCGCTGTCAACTCGCCTAAACGACAAGTGATCTGCGAAATCCATCCGACCAAAGCAAAATCCTTGTAGCTGCTTCACTGATAGGTTCTGCTAACCTATTGAAAGCGCAGCCGATAATAGCCGTTTGACAGGAGCAACTCAGCACACCAACCTGACTCCATGCCCGAGGCTTTCAGGTCCGGCGAGGTTCACCGCGAAACGGTGGTAGAGGTCAAAACGAACGGCCGGGTAATTTTTTTAGCGCACAGGAAGTCACGAAGCGGGTATTCAAGCCACTGGCCGAAAGCCTGAAGATCCCGTCATTCACATGGCGTTCCTTCCGGCGTTCGGCTGAAACCGCCTTGCATATTGGGGGCGCGCCACTCAAAGTGCAGCAACAGATCCTCGGTCGCTCCAACCCCAACATGACGCTCCTCTACGCGGATCCAGACATCTCCGAGAGGCGCAAGGCTGTGGGTGAACTCGACGCCTTATTGTTGCCAAATGTTGCCAAGTTGCAGGATCAGATGAAGCGAGCGAACGCTAACGGATTCATTTTATTGGCTGGGAGGCAGGGATTCGAACCCCGATACGCAGATCCAGAGTCTGCAGTCCTACCGTTAGACGACCTCCCACGATGAACGCATTTCTAGAAGTAACTGTCCTGACGGCTTCTTGTCAAGCTTTGCGGCTGAGGTTTACACCCCGGCGAACGAGGAAAAGCCGCCGTCGACGGGTACCACCACACCCGTGACGAAGGCGGCCGCTGGCGAAAGCAGCCACAGCGCCGCGCCCAGTAAATCTTCAGCCTGGCCGAAACGGCCCATGGGCGTGTGCCTGATGATGCTTTCGCCGCGGGCGGTCAGCTTGCCGGTCGTTACGTCGATGAGCAGGGAACAATTCTGCTCCGTCACGAAAAATCCCGGTGCGATGGCATTCACTCGGATGCGGGGCGAATATTCCTGTGCAAGATGCACAGCCAGCCATTGGGTGAAGCTGCTCACTCCTGCCTTGGCGGCGGAGTAGCTCACCACGCGAGTCAAGGGGCGGATTGCACTCATCGAGGAAATATTCAAGACTGCGCCTTCGCCCTGTTTGATCATCGGTCGTCCAAATATCTGGCTCGGAAGCAACGTGCCCAGCAGGTTTAAGTCGAACACGTAACGGATCGCTTCTTCGGGCAAATCAAAGAAGGAGAGGTCGGGTTGGGTGGTGGCCTGCGGCTGATTGCCGCCGGCTCCATTGATGAGACCATCCACTCGGCCAAACTTCTCAACCACCGTTGCGGCCGCCGCTTCAAGCGTGTCTCGTTTGAGTACGTCTCCTTCGACGACGATAACCTTGCCTGGCCCGGACATGGAGGATGCCAGCGATTCACCCTTCGCCTTGTTTCGCGCCAGGATGCTCACGTTGGCCCCGCAGCCGACAAGCGCCTGGGCCATGCACCGACATAGTACGCCGGTGCCTCCGGTAACGACTACGGATCGCCCGGTAAAGTCATACATCTTTGTTACATCTTTGAGTTCCATCAGCTTGTGAATAGGGCGTTCTATCTGTTGGCGGAAGCTGATGCCTTGCCAAACGGCGCCAAATGCTTGTCGAAGTGCCTTTCCAGAATTTGATAATACGTGTCTTCGTTTCTGCGTAAAGTAGAAAAGAACGGCTCGCGAAAGGGCTGATGATTCAGGACCGAGCCGAACGTGACATGCAGCACCTCTCGCCCGTGAAAATCGTCGAGGAGTTTGGCGAGTTGGGCATCCGGCCACGAGGTAATATTGGGGACCTTAGCAGCGTCCGCTGAGACATGATAGCTGGCCCGGTCGGCGGGATAGCGATCGATGGCGAAAGAAACGATGGTGCGGAACAAGGCTGGGTTGAGCGAAGCAATGGCCCTCAAAGCTTCGAGGTAGCTCGTGCCCGCTGTCTTGAGATGGACAAGATCGTCGGCCACGCGTGAGGCGATGGGGTAGATGCTGAACTTGTCCGATCCCGAGTGAAGGCTGAGCTTATAGGGGCCGAAGGCTTTCGAGACCGCCAGGTGGCGCGCAAATGACCGCTCAAATGCGCCGAGGTCGCCCATGTAATCGACACCTTTCTCGAAGTCGCCCACATAGCGCGGCGCCAGGCTCACCCATTTCACGCCCGTCCGCTTGAGCTCGTGAGCGATGTAAGCGTGTTCGGCCAGCGTGCTGACCGTCTCCGTTTCATCGACGCTCATCTCGAGCTCGAAGGGCCGCCCGCTCATCAATTGGCTAAGGTAGCGGTACATCGTCACCGTGTGGGCAACTGCGCGTCCGTATTTGGCTGCGGCTCGCAGCAGTTCTTCCTTGCTGATGGTGAGGCTGAAGCCGTCCAGATCAATTGGTTTCGAGCCGAGCTGCCGCTCCAAGTCCGCCACCGAACTTTCGAGGATGTCCCAGGGAAGCACTTCGGCCTTTTGTCGGAGGGCGTCTGGCGGCGCGTTGTTGGCACTGTTATCAACGTATTCGCCCGGATCGACGGTGTAGAATGTGTATCCGGCGGCGGCACAAATATCAATGTCATCCGTTGTCTTCAGGTGGTCGGCATCCGCTCCGTAGCCGTCCCTCCAGCCTTCTTCAAAGACGCCCCACATGGCGTCGTCGATCACCTGCTGCGGCGTGCGCCCGGTGCGCGCGTTTTCCCGCATCGACTGCTGCGGAAAAATGGGCGCCATATCCCAATGGCGAACGGCGCGGACGTGCCCCGGCGTAGCCAGCCCCAACCGGTCACCACATCCAGCCGACTTACGCCGGCCAATCGTCTGGGGTACGAGAAATGGAAGGACGTCGCGCAAAGCGGCGGCGTTCGCCGGCGTGGTCGTGCAGGCCGCGCTCGTCATCGACACGCCGCTAAAATTCACCTGGATGAAGCGGCCGATGAACCTTTCATCAGGGACTCGTTTTGGCGAGACAAAAACGAGGTACTTTTCTTCCGTGAGCTTGCGCCGACCTAAGGCAAAGAGCGCCTGCTGCGCGGCCGTGATCGAGCGTGGGTAAATCGCGAGACCGCTCAATTGGCCAAGCTCACCCGCAATGCGGCGAGCCTCGGCCTCGGGCAAGGGCGGTGCCACCCCGACCGTATCCATGTAAGTCAACACCGGGTGTGCCATTCCGAGTGTCTCCAAGCGAAGAACCGGCCGCGCCGCATGACCGAACCGCAAGCCACAGAGCTGTCATCTCGATGAGCACCGCGAAAACAGACTGTATTTAGGAAACGCGACAAGTACGGCGATTCTTCGCTCTACGCGCTCGCCCAGGATGAAAAACTTCATTCCACCGTCACACTCTTTGCCAAGTTCCTTGGCTTGTCCACGTCGCAACCCCGCAGCACAGCGCAGTGATAGGCAAAAAGCTGGAGCGGAACGACGCTGATTAGCGGCATAATGATGCTGTGGTTGCGTGGAATCTCGATCACGCAATCCACCATGCTGCGCAGGCGGTCGGCCCCGCGCGTGGTCACTGCGATCACCGGCCCCTCGCGGGCGCGAATTTCTTGAATGTTCGAAATGATCTTTTCATAGGAACTGTCCTCGGGAGCGAGCGCTACGGTAGGAAAAGAGCGGTCAATCAGCGCAATGGGACCGTGTTTCATTTCACCGGCCGCATAACCCTCTGCGTGGATGTATGAAATCTCCTTTAACTTGAGCGCTCCCTCAAGCGCAATCGGATACTGGTATTTGCGGCCGATATAGAGGAAGTGGCTCGCGCTGCAGTATTGTTGGGCTAGTTCCAGGATGCGCTCCGACTGCCCAAGCACCTCACGAATCTGCGCTGGCGCTTCCTCCAGGCCGCGCAGCAAATTCTCGCCTTCTTCGTACGACAGATCGCGGCTTCGGCCCAAAAGCAAGGCGATCAGCACCAGGATCGTAAGCTGCGAGGCGAACGACTTTGTTGAAGCGACCCCGATTTCGGAGCCCGCGTGCGAATAAACTCCGGCGTGCGTTTCCCGCGCGATGGTGCTCCCAACCACGTTCACCAACCCCAATACCAGGGCTCCTTTGCGCTTCGCTTCGCGCAAGGCGGCCAGAGTGTCTGCCGTTTCCCCAGACTGGCTGATAGCCAGCACGACGGTATTGTCGCGAATGTTCAGTTTGCGGTAGCGAAACTCGGAGGCGAGCTCCGTTTCCACGGTCAAATCTGTGAGTGTTTCGAACACATAGCGCGCGTAAAGGCCCGCGTAATACGATGTCCCGCAGCTCACAATGATCAGGTGCCGCGCCGCCTTCAACCGGTCCATTACCGACTCAAGTCCGCCGAGTTTCGCTACGCCCTCGGAATGATTCAGCCGACCTCGAAGCGCGTTTTCCACCGCCTCGGGCTGCTCAAAAATCTCCTTGAGCATGAAGTGCGGGTAGCTTCCCTTGTCCGCAGCTTCGGAGCCAGCTTCCAGAGTCTGTGCCTCGCGGCTGACGTGGCGGTTATCCAAGGTTTTAATCATAAAGCGGCTGGGCTCGAGCCGGGCCACCTCGTTATCCTCAAGGAAAACGACCTGGTCCGTGTGTTGAGACAAGGCCGAGGCGTCAGAGGCGGCCAGCGAGTATTCCGGGCCGATCCCTAGCACGATCGGGCTACCCCGGCGCGCCACGACGATCTCGTCTTGGTGCTTAGCATGGATCACAGCCAGACCGTACGTACCCTGCACGTCCTGAAGTGCCTTCAGAACCGCCGCTTCGAGGTCGCCTTTGTAGCACGCCTCCACCAAGTGCGCCAGGACTTCCGTATCGGTGTCGCTATGAAACACGTGGCCGGAAGCGGCGAGCGCTTTTTTCAAGCGTTGATAGTTCTCAATGATGCCGTTGTGGACTACAAACACTTGTCCGCTGCAGTCAGTATGGGGATGGGCGTTGGCTTCCGTCGGCTTGCCGTGGGTGGCCCAGCGCGTGTGAGCAATGCCGGCCCATCCCTCGGGGGCGTCTCGCCTCACGCGCTCTTCGAGTTGCGAAACTTTGCCTACCGCTTTGGCCAGATACGGCGCGGAATTCAGGATGGCGATTCCGCTCGAATCGTACCCACGGTATTCCAATCGTTTCAGGCCTTCAATCAAAATGTTGCGGGCGGTCCCGCGGCCCACATAGGCAACAATGCCGCACATGGTTTATAAACAAGGTTAGCCTGTGTGAGAACAGGCGTCAACCTGAAGCCTGTCTGACGAGTGAAAGGCGTTTCGTCATGTCACGACGCGAGTATAATTTTTGTTCAAAGACGAGCACGAGAAATTTTTTTGACAACCTTTGAAGTCAGAGCGGCGTCTAAAAAGTAACCAACACTTATGACTACCTGGGAGGTGGGTCCTTCCAGGGCGACCTGGTGACCCACTTCCTCCTTCCCCTAGGGGTGATCGATCCAATCTGGGAAGCGGGGACAATGAGGCAGAGGGTATATGCCCGCGAGGGCACGACAAGCCAGACCATCGGCTAACGCTCCAATGGCCCCGCGCAAGCACTCCCCCGCGGAGGGCTGAACAGCATCGAAGTTACGGCCCGTCATTTCGGCTATTTGCGAGACCCCTTACGGCGACGGCGATCCTGCTGCCGCGTCAACCTCGGGTCCAGGCCTGGGCGGAAATAAGTTGTCCGTGGCGCGCGCGTCGATGGGCATGATTACGGTTGAAGATGGGGGCTCGTCAACGATAAGCGACGGCTTCCACGCTCGAAATGCTTCCGAGGCTTGCTTTTCCAGCGCGCGAAAGCTTGGCAAAATGGGTTGACCGGAATACGGTTCAATGAGGCTTGAGGTGTATGGGCTCAGCACCGTTCCGAGGATTCCTTCGCAAGGTAAGGTGATGTCGTCCATCAAGCGCAGCGTCACGGCCTGCTCACCCTTGAGCGCCGGTTCCGGGCCGCGCATCGGAAGTGTCAGGACCTTAATTGGCCAAAGGAATGGAATCATCCAGCCGATGGCATCTCGGACTGGGTGTCCATGACCTAGAATTCTGCCTTTGCGATCCACCTTAAACCCCTGCACTCCCGTTACTCGCGCGTCGATTTCCGTCTCGCCGACCGGCAGGATGAGACGGTTGAATTTCAGTTCCATCCACCCTTTGCCAAAGAAGCGGCCAGGCTTGCGGTAGTCGACGAGTCTTCCCGAAATTTGTGTTCCGGCGGGGAAGGCCGAGCAAGCAAATTCGTGGAATGGCCGGGCGTAGCAAACCAGAGGGTCGCCTTTGTTCACGGTAGTAGGAGAAAAATCCGGCTCGGAGACTACACAGCGGATCAGCGTACCAGCGGCAAGCGGGATGTTGTGGTCGGTTGTAGCGAAGGCGGGCAGACTTGCCAAGGCGAAGGCTAGCGCCGAAAAACTTATAATTTTCACCATGAATTCCTCCTCGGGGCTTCGAGGAGCATCAGGTGGGCCTAGAGAAGGGCGGAATGAGCACGAAGCCCCTTCCCGATTATTTCGCTATCGAGTCTACGAGCCTGAAGGCGGAGTGTCAAGCGAAGGTTTCTTTCCGTATGGTTGCTTTTTCGATGCGGTCGAGCACAGGAGCGAAACCAAGGCCGGGCCGCTCGGGTACGCAGATTGTACCTCGCGCGCTCACACTGACTTCCGGCTCAATGATGTCTTCCTTCCAATAGCGTCTGCTGGCAGAAACATCTCCGGGAAGAGTGAACCCGGGCAGGGTGGAAAGGGCGATGTTGTGGGCGCGCCCGATGCCAGACTCCAACATTCCTCCGCACCACACCGGCACGCCGCGGGCGCGGCACAGATCGTGAATCTCGCGCGCGGAAGTGAACCCGCCCACGCGACCAAGCTTGATGTTGATAACCTTGCACGCGCCGATCTCAATCGCCTTGCGCGCGTCGGAGGCCGAATGAATCGATTCGTCCAAGCACACCGGCGTCTCGATTTCGCGCTGCAGCCGGGCATGATCGACCAGATCGTCCCAGCCGAGCGGTTGCTCCACCATCATCAGCCCGAATTGGTCAAGCAGGTTGAGGTGAGGGAGATCGTCGAGCGAGTAGGCGGAGTTAGCGTCCGTCATCAGGCGAATGTCTGGAAAGCGGGAACGGATGCCCTCAAGCACTTCCACGTCCCAGCCAGGTTTGATTTTCACCTTGATGCGTTGATAGCCCGCTTCGACCTCGTGCTCAATCTTGTCCAGCAATTCGGCGACGTTTTCTTGTATGCCGATCGACACGCCGCAAGCGATTTCGATCTGCGTGCCGCCGAGTAGCTTAGCCAGCGGGACGCCTGCCTCTTGCGCCTGTACATCCCAGAGCGCGTTTTCGAGCGCTGCTTTGGCCATGTTGTGGCCGCGGATGGGACGGAATTGTGTTGCTAACAAGGAGGGTGAATCCCAAGGTTTTCCAATCGTCCAGGGAATAAGGAAATCACGCAGAATGTGCCAGGCGGTTTCCGGCGTCTCATAGGTGAAAAACGGTCTTTCGCCGCAGGTGACTTCCCCCCAGCCTGTCAAGCCGTCCGCGTCCACCCGGACCAGAACAATTCGCCTTTCCACCGTGCGGCCGAAACTGGTCTCGAAAAAGCTGACAAGCGGCATGCGCAGCTCGCGCAACTCAATCCGCTCGATTCGCATAGATCAGGCTTTGTTGACCTCCATACTCTTTGTAAGCAGCTGTTACGGGCTGTTTCGGATTAGCTTGGGGATTCTCTCTAAGACGTAACTGCCGCCGAGATTGTCCGAAACGAATCCCGTGATCACGAAACCGTGCCGAAAGTGTCCCACGAGCCGCCTGCGGACGCTCGCCTGCAGCGCCCGCGCTTCCGTGGGCCGCGATGCGGCGATGGTTGCGAAGCTGGGAGGTACGGGAGCGAGCACGGTCCCTTTGAGGTTACCCGAACGCGGGGAAAGGCCCCGGGCCGCCCGCCTCACGCGCTGCGAGCGCAGATGCCACTCGCAGATCAGACGGTCGCTCGGCAGGCCTTGCTGCAATCGGCTCTGGACCGCTCCGTAATAGTTTTCCACGAACCTCCCCGCGACGGCGCCAAGCCTTTCGATATTGAAAAAGGCGTTTCGGGCTTGCATCGGGTCGAATGTCCACTCGATCAGATCGATTCCCGCCCGCAGCGCGCGCCGCCGCTGCTCCCATTTCAGCGCCTTTCCTATTCCCCGGCGCTCATGCCTGGGTGTAACGCCGAGCGCCAGCGAATGGAAGTAACGCTGCCCGTCCCGCCATGCCGGCATAGCAGCGGCGAAGCCGATCATTATCTCGGTTGGTGCGAAAGCCCCCAGCACCAGTCCTCCCACCTTTGTGAGATTGACGAATAGGCGCGCCGGGTAAAGCTCGGATTCGGCGTAGCCCCAGATTCGCTTCTGAAGTTCGAGGCAACTTAGGAAGTCGTCGTGACTGCGGCATGCCCGTATTGTGAATCTCGATTTTACTGGTGCGTGCCTTGCGGATGGCGGGTGCATTTTTCCAGCGCTGGTTTTTCCCAGTTATCTATTTCCAACAAGTCGTTTAGCTCACGGGTCCTCCGCGAACGTTCATATGCGGCTCATTCCGAAAAGAATACCTCATTTCTAAACCAAAAGGTCAGGTTTGTCTTTCGGTTATCTCTCAGTTGGAGGTAGAGGCGGCTTCGCGCCGCAATTTGGCGACGGAAGTCCAGCGCTACCAAATCAAACTGAGACGCTACTCGTCTTGCGGGTCTATTATTTATTTCCGCTGAGGTTGGGGTGGTGGGACTCCGATCTCGGGCGCTACTGTGCGCCGCGCCCGAGGAGGATCACCTTGATAGTTTGCACAACGATCCAAAAATCGAGGCCGATCGACATGTTCTTGATGTAGAAGAGGTCGTATTGAAGCTTCTGTTTGGCGTCTTCAACGGTATTGCCGTACTTGTAACGGATCTGGGCCCAGCCTGTAATGCCGGGCCGAATGATGTGGCGAAGGTTGTAATAGGGGAGTTGCTCACTGAGCCGCTGCACGAACTCGGGCCGCTCGGGTCTGGGGCCGATGAATCCCATGTCACCCCGAAGCACGTTCCACATTTGCGGGATTTCATCGAAGCGCAAGTAGCGCAGGACGCGGCCAACGCCCGTGATTCGAGGGTCGTCGTCGGTGGCCCACGTCGCTCCAGTATCGGCTTCGGCGTCGGCCCTCATGGTACGGAACTTGTAACAGGTAAAGATCCGGCCGCGTTGTCCCACGCGCTTCTGGTGGTAGAACACCGGACCCGGGGAGCTGATCTTAATTGCCAGAGCGATGAAAGGGATCAGCGGCAGGCAAACGATGAGACCCGTCAGCGAAAGCATGATCGAAATGATCCGGCGAAGAAAAAGGAAAAAATCGTTCAGCCGGAAGCCTTCGGTAAACACCAACCGGCTCGGCGCAAGGTTGTCAATTTCAATTTTGCCGGAGATCTTTTCCAGCAGCCCCGTAGCGTCATCCACCTTGACGCCTGACAACCTCACGTCGAGCAACTCGCGGATTGGCATCTTGCCGCGTCCGTCATTCATGGCCACGATGACGTGGTCGATCGTTCCTTTTTCATCCATTGCTAACAACTGCGATCCGAGCTGCTCTCGGGTAAGCGATCCGTCGCCCGTCGCGCCTGCCCACCCCACCACTTCGAGACCTAAGTCCGGGCGCGAGCGCAAGGCCTCAACCAGCCTTTGGGCGCGCTTGCCGGAACCGAGAACGTAAACCCGCTCCCGCAGGATAGGCCTGGCCATCAGCCAAGCGTAGGTCCGTCTCCAGCCAATTAACGCAGTAGTAAGAATCAGCAGGCCGAGCAGGAACACGTCTCTGCCGAGCAACAGGTCTGGAAACCAGTACTCGGTCCCTGCCAGTACCAGCGAAAGCACGCCTAAAACCGTAAGAAGGCGGAAGAGGGTTTCACCCTTTTCAGAAACGAGCTGCATGTCGTAAAGATCAAAGTAATAGAAGCAAAGGAGGGCGACGCCCGTAATCGCAAGGACCTTGTAGATGCCATCCTCGTACCCGAGAACCAGCATCGAGTTGGAACCAAGACGGATCATCGCGGCGATTACAAACGAAGCACTGATGATAAACGCTTCCGTAAGAATCAGAACCAGCGCGCGAATTGGATAATAAACGTTAAAGACGCGAACCACGGCGGATATTCCTTCTGTTCTTCCTTGATTCGTTAAGCAGCGGCCACCACTGCCCGTCACCTCGAAGCCGCGAGGCTACGGAGAGTGCCTCATTCGGTCCATCAACGCGACCCAGGAACCCGATTCCTCCAAAGTCTGCCGCTCGGAAGTTTTCGGGCTTTCCGCTCCGAAAGACGCCGGGGCCAGGTCAAACTCTTCTGATACGGCACGCACGATTTCTTCGGTAACGGGTTTGACCTGCCGCGTGAACGCGCTCAGCAAAGCGTGCTCGCATATCACGTTGACGACCCGAGGAATGCCTTGGGAATAGCGATAGACCGCCCCCACGGCGCCCGCATCAAATATCTCCTGGCCACCGCTTCCGGCGACACGCAGCCGGCTGTTGATGTAGCCGGCCGTTTCGGCCTCCGTCAGAGGATAGGTTTTTGCGCGCAACGTAATGCGCTGTAGCAACTGCCGAAGCTCCGGCTGTTTCAGTTTCATTCCAAGCTCCGGCTGGCCTGAAAGGATAATCTGCAGGAGCTTGTCACTGCGCGTTTCCAGGTTCGTCAGCAGACGTATCTCTTCCAGCACGCTGGGACTGAGGTCTTGAGCTTCGTCCACGATCAAGACGGCGGTTTCGCCTGCACGATAAGCCTCAAGCAGCCACTGGTTGAGGGCCAGCAAGATTTGACTCTTCGACTGCGTGTCGCAGGAAATCCCAAAATCAGCCATCATCAGGTCAAAGAATTGTTGTTCCGTGACGCGCGGATTAAAGATAAACGCCGTTCGATGGCCTTCCCTGTCCAACCATTGGATTACCTTGTTCAAAAGGGTCGTTTTACCAGTCCCGACTTCGCCGGTGAGCAATACGAATCCGCGGCGCTTGCGGACTCCGTAAGTTAGATAGGAAAGCGCCTCTTCGGTGTGCTGGGTAACAAAAAGATAGCGCGGATCCGGCGTGATGTTAAAAGGGTTCTCACGAAGACCGAAAAACTTTTTGTACATACCCCTTGCTTTCCGTTGGGCTGAGCCGGCAAATTTCGCTCAGCCAGCGCTGCGGAGCTTCGCCGCGTTCTCACCCAAGAACCCGGTTTTCATTTATTAGCGGTAGAATAATGTGCAACCAAGGTGCCAATCTCGCGTTTCGAGGAGCACAATATCGTGCTTGATCTAAGTTACTTATCTACTTAAGGATACGCTATGTTAAGCCTCGATTCCAGCTTGACATTTAGCGAAGCAGGCTATTGAATTGCCGCAATTGAGTAAATTTTTTCTCTCCGGTGCCTGACACGTTGCCGAAGAACATTTTGTACGCCATCATTACTTATGCCGATTCGCTCTTCGTAAGCGAATGGCTCTCATCCTGCCACACGAGGCAAGAATGGCGCGCTAAACTTCGCGACGGCTCTGTTTGTAAAAGGGCGAAAATGAAGCTGCTTCCTCTGGCCGGTTAGAAACATGGGTTCTCGGAGTAACGGCGCGTTTTTCCGAGACCTGCACCGATCCAGCTGAATGTGGCGGCGTAATCCGGTCCACAAGGGGGGCCAGAACCAAATCTTGCGCACTTGGATTGAGGTTACCAACTTGGATTGAGGTTTGACCCCCGCTGTGGCAATCTGCATCTGAAGTACAAGGCCGGGTGCGACCCTCCGGGGAGGCTGCTGATGGAGATATGGAACAAGCTTAGTCCCGCGGGTGACGATGCGGAGTTGCTTCATGTGGCCACCTACCTTCCGTTGAAAGGATGGAGACATGTAATTCCGTTTCTGGCAATGTCGATGCGCATTGAAAAGCAACTCAAGCACTCATCCGGGGTGGTCAGTTACGGCTTGCGAGCCAAGGTGGCGAACAGGCACTTCTGGACGCTGTCCATCTGGACTGAACCGGAAGCGCATGAACGAGTTCATAAATTCCGAGCCGCACCGAACAGCGGTCAAACGATTTGCCCAGTGGGCAGGCAGGGGCGCTGCTTTCGCGGAGTGGGCCGCGGTGGATGATCAGGATGCAATCTGGACCACTGCCCTTGAAAAATTGAAAAATCCCACGTTTTACTATCAGGGGTGAGCGGTGCTGTAGTGGCGGCCTATCGACCGCCGATTCGTTACATTGACCACTTCCGGCGCTCGGAGAGCGCCGTTTTAGCCGAGAAGGAGGAAGTTGTGAGGAAGACCCAAGCTTGGCTTCTCAGCCTGGGCTTGCTTTGGTTGATGGCGGGGCAAAGCGGATATTGCACACCGGGGCCTGCCCCCCAAACAGGGACCGCAAAAGGCGGTGCCGTGCCAAGGATTAGCCTGCCGCCCTCCGAAGAATTCAAACAAACTGGAGAGAATCCGAAAAAGTCGGTCAATGAACAACCGGGATCGTTGCAAGCGTTGATGGCCCTCGGGGATTCTTATGCACGCGAGCACCGCTGGGCGCAGGCGGCAGACCACTTTCAGAAGGCGATCAGCGTGGCTCCGCAGAATCCGTTGCCCAGGGCGGCGCTGGCCCGTGTTTATCTAGCTGAAGGGAAAGAAGCCCAGGCCGAGCAGGTTCTGAAGGATGCCAAGGAGGCCATGCCGGAAAATCCAGCCGCCTATCTCCTGCTCGGAGAGTTCTATTTCCAAACCGGCCAAACCGCCAAAGCGATGGCCGAGTTCACCGCTCTCGAAAAAGATCATCCTTCCGATCTAGCCGTGCGACGCTACCTCGCGCAACTGCTTATCTTGACCCATCACGTCAATCACGCGGCAGCGGTCGTTGCTGACATTTTGAAGGCCAATCCCAATGACCTTGGCGGCTTGCTGATTGAAGCGCAAATCGACGAAATTCGAGAGCGCCCTCAAGAAGCCATCGCCGCGCTAAGCACCGTACTGAAAAGCCAGCCGCAGAACGCCACCGCGCACTACTTCCTAGGCGTGGCGTTCAGAATGACAGGCCGAGCGGATTTGGCAGAGCGTCAATGGCGCGATGCGGTTCGTCTCCAGCCTCAGATGCTGGCGGCGGAGAGGGCACTGGCCAGCTTGGCCATTCAGAAAGGCGACATCGGTCTCCTAGAGGAAAGTGCGCAGCAGATCATCAAGTTCTTCCCGAAGTCGCCCGACGGCTATGTTTTGCTGGCCAAGGCGGACCTGGGCCGCAAAGATGTCTCCGCTGCGGAAGGCCACCTTCAAAAAGCCATTCAGATGGCACCCCAAAGCCCTGCAGGTTACGCTGCGCTCGCTGAGCTTCGCGCCGGCCAGAAGAGATTCCCGGAAGCGAAGCAGCTCGATGAGCAGGCTCTTATTAAAGACCCGGCCTACGCGCCCGCCTTACAAGAGTTGGTCAAGATCGACCTGATCCAGAAGAAGCCCGACGCGGCGATCGCGCGAATCAAGCAGCAAATTTCCCGCGTCCCGGCGAACAGCGTCTACTTTGCGATCCTCGCGCAAGTATACGAGATTGACCATCAGTTTGATCAAGGCGAATCCGCGGCCAGGCGGACTCTACAACTGGACAAGAAGAATCTTCAGGGTTATTTCGCGCTCGGTCAAGCCCAGACGGAGCTCGGGGCGCGCGATCAGGCAATATTAACTTACAAGCAGGCTATTCAGATCGCTCCTTTCGACATTCGGCCCTACCTTCTGCTGGCTCAGTTGAACGATCAGATGGGAAGGTGGCAAGACGCACAGGGCCTTTACCAGAAGGTATTGCAAATCCAGCCGGACTACCCGCCTGTCGAAAACAACCTCGCGTATCTTCTTATTCAGCATCAGCAGAACCCGGCCGTTGCCTTGTCGCTTGCGCAGGACGCAGCGAAGAACTTGCCGGATTCCTCCGCCGCTCAGGATACGCTTGGCTGGGCTTATTATTACAATGGGCAGTATCAACTTGCCGCCAGCGCCCTGGAGAAGGCCATACAGAAATCGCCCAACGACCCGTCTATTCGTTATCATCTCGGGCTTAGTTATCAAAGACTCGGGGATCGAACTCGCGCCAAGGCGGAACTCGAGCGGGCTCTGCAGATCAATCCGAAGTTCAAGCAGGCCGAGGCAGCGCGCCAGGCACTCAAGAAGATCGGCAAAAGTTGACTCGATGCCCCGCCGATACTGTCTCATGACGGGGTGCGAGGCTTAGGTACTTGTGTGCGCGGACAGGCAAACACAATGGAGACATGCTTAAGTATCGTAGTGCCCGCGTACAACGAAGGGACACGTATCGGCAAATCTCTCGATAAGCTGCACCGGTACGTTGATTCGAAACCTTTTCCCGCCGAGCTCATCGTGGTGGATGACGGTTCCACCGACGGGATGCAGGCGCTTCTGCAGATGGCGGCCGAGCAGTGGCCTTGCCTGCGCGTTCTGCGCCACGAGCCCAACCGTGGCAAAGGGTACAGCGTCCGGAGCGGCGTGCTCGAAGCGAGCGGACGATACGTGCTCTTTACCGACGCCGACCTTTCCGCTCCGATCGAAGAGGCGGACAAGTTGCTTGCAGCGCTTGAAGCGTCTGGGGCGGACGTTGCGGTGGGATCGCGAGCGCTCGACCGCGGTCTGATTGGCGTGCGCCAGCCTGCATACCGGGAGTGGAGCGGAAGGCTGTTCAATGTTTTTGTACGGGCCCTCACCGGCCTTCCTGTGCGCGATACGCAATGCGGCATGAAGCTCTTTCGCCGCGAGTCCACTCGCCGTGCCTTTGAGCTGCAGCGTGTTACCGGTTTCGGGTTCGACCCTGAACTGCTGTTCCTTATCAAGCGGGGCGGCGGGAAAATCGTTGAAGTTCCGGTGCGATGGAACAATGATCCGGCCACCAAGGTGCACCTGTTTCGCGACTCAACCCGCATGTTTTGCGAACTGGTTGCGCTGCGCTGGCGAGCCTGGACAGGCGGCTATCAATGCCTCCGAGGCCGGCAGCGAAGTGCTAAGGCATCGTGAATGAATCGTCTGGCTCTAAAAACCGCCCGCTCAACCGATAAGCCGCCGCACATCAGCGTCCAGCGCTACTTCGAGATTTCGCTGCTGCTCATGCTGGGTGTCAGCTTCCTGACGCTCACCTGGACAGGGCGGCTGGATGCGGTTTCAATCGTTCTGTTCGGCGTGGCGCTGGGCGTAAAGCTTTGGACTTATGCGCGTGGCGAGTCGGGCTATCGCCTGGGAGCGCGCACGGTCAATCGCCTTTCGATTTTTTACCTGTTCTTCTTCGTTTTGGATTTTCTCTTCCTTGCGCCGGGCTCGGAGTTGCTCAACCGGATGCTTTCCGCGACCATCCATCTCATTCTTTTCGTTACCGTGGTCAAAATCTTCTCGGCTCGGCGTTATCGCGATTACGGGTATCTGGCGGCGCTTTCCTTCCTGATGATGCTCGTAAGCGCCGTGCTCACGGTGAGCCCGGAGTATCTGCTTGGCCTCGCGCTTTATGTGCTGTTTGCCATCTCGATGTTCATCGGTTACGAGTTGAAGCGCGGCATCGAGACAGCTACCCACGCTCCCCGCGGACCTTATCCGAGCCCGGCCCGCAACCGGATTGCCGTGGAGAATTCTCTGGGTATGACGGCACTCGGTTTAGCGCTGGGGATCGCCGCGGGAAGCTCAGCGCTGTTTTTCCTCATCCCGCGCTATCACGCGGCCTGCTTTACCAATCTTGCCCTCCAGACTCAGAACGTGACGGGGTTTTCGGAAAGCGTAAACCTGGAGGCAATCGGCGCCGTGAAGCGTTCGAACCTCGTCGTAATGCGGGTAAGGGTGGGGAGCGACGCGCGCGAGTTTCAGGGTGTCCGATGGCGCGGGATCGCGCTGGCTGGCTTTTCGGGCAAAGTTTGGTACAACGACGATACCGCGCAGGTCCGCCTGAGTCCAGCTTGGCCCGGGAAATTTGTGCTGCCGTGGCGCGCGGCGCAACTGAGTTGGCCGCACCGGCCAGTTCGTTACCAAGTGCTGCTCTCAAGCCTCTCCACCGACGTATTGTTCGCTGCCGCACAGCCGCGCGAAATCTTTGGCAACTTTCCTTCGCTCGGAATGGACGAGACCGGATCCTTGCACGATCCCTCTCACTCCGGGGTTCCGGTGGTTTACACGGTAGTTTCCGACCTTGGCCGCCCGCCGGCCGATGCGCTGCGGCGCGCCGGCGCAGATTACGGCCCGGAAATCCGGCTGCATTATCTGAGCCTGCCGGGTCCAGATCCTAAGCTCACCGCGCTGGCCCGAAGCGTTGCCGGCTCTGCTTCGAACAATTACGACCGCGCCGTGGCGATTCGAAACTACCTGCGCCGCAATTTTGGCTATACGCTCGACCCGACCGGAATCAACCCGAATGATCCTGTCGACAGTTTCCTGTTCAAGTCGCGCAAAGGCTATTGCGCCTATTTCGCGGCAGCGATGACGCTGATGCTTCGCGCCTTGAACGTTCCGGCGCGGATTGTGAACGGGTTTCAGACCGGTACATACAACCCCATCGGTCGTGACTTCGTGGTGCGCGCACGGGATGCGCACAGTTGGGTGGAAGTGTACTTCCCAGGGTACGGATGGTTTTCGTTCGACCCAACTCCGGCCGGCCCCGGCGAAGGCGCGGCTTGGAGCTCGTTCGACGACTACCTCGACGCTGCCAGCCTGTTCTGGGACGAATGGATCATCAACTACGACTTCGCCCACCAAGTCCTGCTTGCGCGGGAGGTGGACCGCAACTCGCGGCGCTATCGCCTCGCGGCGCGCCGGCGCTTCGACCTTCTGCGAGATCGGGCGGCGCGGTGGGCTTTCGCGACGGGGCAGGGTCTCGTCCAGCATAAACTCTTGGCAGCGCTCGCGCTGCTGGTTGCCTGTCTCGCAGGTTACGTCACGCTCGCCACGAAGGACGGGCTGCGCCTGCGATGGCAGTTGAGGTTCGGTTGGCGCCGAAAGGGTCTGCCTCCAAACCAGGCTGCGCGGTGTTACCATCAGTTCCTCAAGATCACCCGCTCGCGCGGATTTCAGAAATCACCTGCCCAGACGCCGCGTGAATTTGCGCGCGCTCTTACCAGTTCGCCGCTTGGCCCTGCGGCGGACGAATTTACGCGCGTCTATAACGCGCTCCGCTTCGGCGGCAAACCTGTCCCGAACACTCAAATGCGGGCGCTCCTCGATCGACTCCTGAAGGCGTGATGCACTCGAGCTGTAGCGGCGGTCTATGACCGTCGGAAGTTGAAGAGCCGGCGCTGGCAGAGCGCCGCTACAAAACCCCGATCCGATTTCTCATGCTTCCTCCGGAGTCGTGCGCTCACGGGCACGGCAGACCCAGGATGCACCGGACCGTGTCATGAGCGATCAAGCGTTCTTCGTCAGTGGGAATCACCCACACGCGTACGCCCGACTCCGGGCGGCTGATTTCGCGTTCGACGCCGGCGGCGCCCGAGTTGGCTTCCTCGTCGAGTCGCACTCCGAGCGCAGCCAGTTGCCGGCAGATGGCCGAGCGGATTGGCGCCGCATTCTCGCCGATTCCGCCGGTGAAAATCACGGCATCGGCGCCACCCAGCGCAATCGCGTAAGCCCCAACATATTTCGCCACGCGATAGCAGAAAACCTCCACGGCAGTCTTCGCACGAGCATTGCCCTCACGGGCGGCCTTGAGGACCTCGCGCATGTCTTCGGAGACGCCGGACAACGCGAGCAATCCGCTCTTCTTGTTCAGCGTCTCTTCCGCGTCATCAGGACTCATGCCGAAAAGCTTGAGGATGTACAAAAGGGCGCCGGCTCCAAGATCGCCTGCCCGCGTGCCCATGAGAAGTCCTTCGAGCGGCGTGAACCCCATCGAAGTGTCCACAGACTTCCCGCGCTCAATGGCGCAGGCGGAGCAGCCATTGCCCAGGTGGCAGGTGATGAGCTTGAACGTTTCGGGAGAAGCGTTCTGCAACTGAGCGAAGCGGTGCATGATGTAGCGGTGGGACGTGCCGTGAAATCCGTAGCGGCGGATGCGCCCGCTTTCGTACCACGCCCAGGGCAGGCCGTACAGGTGGGCGCGCGGCGGCATGGTTTGATGAAACGCCGTATCAAACACAGCCACGTGGGCCGCTCGGGGCAAGCGCTCGCGGCTGGCCAAGAAGCCCTCAAGATTGTGCGGGTTGTGCAAGGGGGCAAGGTCGTTGCAGGCCCGAATCCGCAAGAGCGTAGCTTCATCAATTACCACGGAGCGGTCAAAGTAGTCGCCGCCGTGTACCACGCGATGACCTACACCTTGAATCTCGCCGGCATGTTTCAGCGCGCCACGCGACGTCATCCAATCGAAAGCCACATCGAGAGCGGCGCCGTGGTTCGCGGCTTGCACCTTCCTGTTTTCGGCAGGTTTCGCGCCGGCCTGAGCCTTCAGCACCGGTTCCGGCTCGCCAATCCGCTCCACCGCCCCTCGCGCCAGCACTCGGTCGGAACGCGCGGCGATCTGCTCCGGGCTTGTCTCGATGAGTTGAAATTTCACCGACGAGCTGCCGCAGTTGAGGACCAGGATGTTCATAAGTTCTGTAGCGGCGGCCTATGATCGCCGGTTATTTCTCAGATGACAGCCGCCGCTCCCTTCCTGCGTCAGGGCAGGCTCCAAGCGGCGCTACCGATCTCTCCCTGCCGCCTTTGCACTAGAACGACCACTTCCAATTCACCAGGTCGGCGCGGTCGATGCCATTCTCGCGGGCGTACGAGATGGAGTCGGTGATTTGGTCTCGCAGCCACTCTTTCACGTGCGCGCCTGCAGTTCGAAGACGCGGGACGCGATCAATTACGTCAATCGCCAGGCTGAAGCGATCGACCTGGTTCAGAATGGCCAATTCCAGCGGCGTATTGATGCTGCCTTTTTCCTTATAGCCGCGCACATGAAGGTTCGCATGGTTCGTCCGGCGGTAGGCGAGCTTGTGGATGAGCCAGGGGTAGCTGTGAAAGTTGAAGATAATCGGCCTGTCGGCGGTGAAGAGAGTATCGAAGTCGCGGTCCGTTAGTCCGTGCGGATGCTCCGTCGAAGGCTGCAATTTGAACAGGTCCACCACGTTGACAAAGCGGATCTTCAGGTCTGGGAAGTTCTCGCGCAAGATGGCTGTGGCAGCCAGCGCTTCGGCCGTGGCCACGTCGCCTGCGCTCGCCATCACGACGTCCGGCTCCACCCCCTGATCGTTGCTGGCCCAATCCCAAATGCCAATGCCTTTGGTGCAGTGGCGGATGGCTGAATCCATATCCAGATACTGCAGGTGAGGCTGTTTGTCCGCGACGATGACGTTTACGTAGTCCACGCTGCGCAGGCAGTGGTCGGCGACGCTGAGCAGGCAATTGGCGTCGGGAGGAAGATAGATGCGGGTGACTTCGGCGCTCTTGTTTGTGACGACGTCGAGGAAGCCCGGGTCCTGATGTGTGAAGCCGTTGTGATCCTGCCGCCACACGACGGAGGTGATGAGGAAGTTGAGCGAGGAGATGGGCGCGCGCCACTTCACTTCGGTCTTACACTTTTCCAGCCACTTGGCGTGCTGATTGAACATCGAGTCGATGATGTGAATGAACGCCTCGTAACTGGAAAAGAAGCCGTGCCGCCCGGTGAGCAGATATCCCTCCAGCCACCCTTCGAGCGTGTGCTCGCTGAGAATCTCCATCACGCGGCCATCGGGCGCAAGCTCGCTGCCGTCCAAGTCCTCGGGCAGAAAGGTAGCCTCCCAGGTTTTCTTGCTGGCCTGGTAGACAGCCTGCAAGCGATTTGAGGCTGTTTCGTCCGGACCGAAGACGCGAAAATTGTTCGAGTTCAATTGGAGGATGTCCCGCAAATACCCACCGAGCGTGAGCGTCGCTGAAGCTTCGCTGGCGCCGGGGTGCTGAACAGGAAGGGCATAAGAACGAAAATCCGGCAGCCGCAATGGGATTCGCACCAGACCGCCATTGGCGTGGGGATTGGCGCTCATGCGGCGCGTGCCTCGCGGCGCTAAATCGCGCAACTCTTCCACCAGCCGCCCGCTCTTGTCGAACAGTTGGTGCGGCTGGTAGCTGCGCATCCACGCTTCGAGTTGTTTGAGGTGCTCGGGGCGAGTCTCCACGTCGGGAATAGGCACTTGGTGCGCCCGCCAGAAGCCTTCCACTTTGTGGCCATCCACTTCCGGCGGCCCCGTCCAGCCTTTCGGCGTCCGCAAAATCATCATGGGCCAGCGCGGGCGGTTCTTGCCGTTCTTATTATCCCGGCGCGCTTCGTCTTGCGCCGCGCGAATTTCGTTGACGCAGCGCTCGAGCGTTGCCGCCATTTGCTGGTGCATCGTTGCCGGCTCGTGTCCTTCGACTGTGTAGGGCGTCCAGCCGAATCCTCGAAACAGGTCCTCCAACTCTTCGGGTGAGATGCGGGCGAGGACAGTGGGATTGGCAATCTTGTACCCGTTCAAGTGCAGGATTGGCAGGACCGCGCCGTCGCGGACGGTGTTGAGAAACTTGTTGGAATGCCAGGAGGTCGCCAGCGGTCCGGTTTCCGCCTCACCGTCGCCGACCGCCACGGCCACAATGAGATTAGGATTGTCGAACGCGGCACCGAAGGCGTGCGAGAGACTGTAGCCCAACTCGCCGCCTTCGTGAATAGATCCTGGCGTTTCCGGGGTGCAGTGGCTGCCAATGCCGCCCGGGAAGGAGAATTGTTTGAGGAACTTCTTCATTCCTTCCTCGTCCTGGCTCTTCTCGGGATAGACCTCCGAATACGTCCCCTCGAGATACGCATTGGCCAGCACAGCCGGCGCGCCGTGGCCTGGGCCGGAAACGTAAATCATGTTCAGATCGTATTTTTTGATGAGCCGGTTCAGGTGCACCCAGATGAATGACTGTCCCGGGTCGGAGCCCCAATGGCCGAGCAGGCGTTTCTTGATGTGCTCCGGCTTCAGCGGCTCTTTGAGCAGGGGATTTTCGCGCAGGTAGATCATGCCCGCGCTCAAGTAATTCGCTGCGCGCCACCAGGCGTCGATCTTCCGCAGTTCGTCTTCGCTGAGTACCGCATTAGGCTGCAATTCTGTTTTAGACATGGCATCTTTTATTATGCACGATCCTCCTCCGAAAATTCCGGCCCTTACTCCTCACCCGGCTCGCGGTGTGTGAGGGCCGAGTGAGGGTATCGACTGAACGCCCCGTAAGTGAACGAACAATTTCCATGTTTTCTTCTAATCTTTCGAATAACCATCTTGTTTTCTATGACTTTTATCTTTACCAACAATTTGTTTCCATTAGTTGTTTGGAATCAATCAGATAAGTGGCTTCCGGGAGATTGTTGGTCATCGCTTGTTGAAATTATCATTTGTTTTCAATGAGTTATACGATGCCCCCCCTAAACAATCTTTTCTTTCGGCGACCACCTTCTTCGCCAACAGCTTCTCCATGGCCTGCGCCCGCCTCGTTAAGCGGTTCGCTGGGCCTGGTGTCTAATGCCTTCTCCATTTCCAGCAAAAGCCGGGTCTTGTAGCCGATCTGCCGGTCGATCATGTTCAATTCTCGGTTGAGCCAGCGTTGGTCTTCGGTGGGAGCCAGGCATTCCTCGCGCATCAGCGGCGTCACCTCGACGTACTTGCGGATGTAAAGCTGATACTGCTGCGTGATGTTGCAGATCTCCGCCTCAATCTCGCGCCGCAGTGCGGCTACGCGCGCCGGCTGGTCCGGCTTGGATGCCAGCTCGCCGAACAGCGCCTTGATGGTGGCCC
>JAKAWG010000110.1 GCA_021817045.1 Acidobacteriota bacterium | reverse complement strand
GCCCAGGCTTCCAACTGTCGTCTTTGAGCATCGTCGAGCACAAGAGCAGGGGCGCGTGTGAACATGCGCCCATTAAATCACAATCTCGTCCTATTGTAAATAATTACGTGGGACGGGACACTAGCTTTGTACAGTAAAATGCCAGTTCTGCGTGAGATCGACCGAGGGCGGTTACGACTCGAGTATGGAGGGCCTGACAGTGGTTGCCACTTTCTCCCACCTGCTCAATGACAGGTGGCCGGTAAGTATCCGAGCGCTTGCGGCGGGGCGTACGCTGACTTGGCAATCGTGGGTCGAGGGACCTGTCGCCTACGCAAGGTTAATGTGCCGTCGCGCCTTGTAAGAATTGGGCGAGAACGTCAGGTGAGCCGGAGCCGGTCAGCTCAACTCGCCTGCCGTCGGTTTCAATCTGTAGCTCTTGGACGAAGCTCGCGATATCGGCGGGACGAGAATTCATGGAAGCCGCCGAGTCACGCCAGATTCGCAGGAGCCGCTCCATCGTCTCCGCACTTTGGGCATCCTGGCAAATTAGATCGATCTCGACGGAAAAATCATTGGTCCAGTTCACCTGGTAAAGCACCGCCTTGACCGGAGCGAATAACATGGCGAGGCTAGCGTCCTTTTTCTTCGCGTTTCCTCCAAGCCAAGGGGCTGCCAGGTTGGCGGCGGCTTTCCCGGTGGTGATGCCCCACTGAGGTCCTGAGCCGTCGAGTTCGCCCTCCCAGTTAACGAACTGCGCGTCAGAATTTAGAGTAGCCTTGTTGCCGAAATAACCGTCAATAAGCGCCTTAAGGTCCGTCAGGCGCCCAAAGGCAGCGAGATCAGAACTTAGGAAAGTGAAGAAGAGGTCGTTAGGGTTGACTCCGGAGCTAAAAGTGCTCAGGACATAACCGTCGTATGCTCGAGTCGGCAGCTTCTCCTGCGCCATCGAGTTCTGGATTCTGGGACCGTCGAAGCTGCCCTGGGCTAGGCCGAAGAACACACCTCTGGGCCCCTCGGGCCCGCGCCAGCCGAGCACGACCTCGTTGACATCTTTTTCGGGATCGGCACCAAAGGGTTGAAGGAACGACTCGAATTGCTGAATAGGCCGGATGAACAGCACCCTGCGCAATTGCGGAAATTCAGGGAGTCCGCGGAGGTCTGCGAAGTTGGCGTAAGTCATTTGCACGGTGTCCGCAGGAAAGCAAGCGAGAGCTTCACGGGCCAAGCCCTGCGCACAAAGCGTGGCGGGCAACGCGAAAATTACCATAGCGCCAAAAATGAAGGGAAGAGTTGAGAGCCTCACAGGACTCCTTTCCGTCTTAACTTCTCTTTTAAGGTTAGCACGGTGCGAGTGCGAGGATAAACTGTCAGGGGACCACGAGGATAACCATGGAAGACCGCCAGGGGTATCGTGACGATCGAGTAAGGGATTACCAGGGAACTCCCGGGCAGTCCGCCAGCCGCTTGGGGTTGGAAACGGTCTGGCGGATCTGCTCCCAAGAGTCTCTGTTTTCCGCGGGGAGGGGGGAACCGCGGACGTCACTGTTCCGACCAGTTAGCGCACCCGAAGCACTCAGGCCAAAACAGCCACGCGGTGTATTCTTTGAGCAGTTACGAATCCAAATTCTGATCTTTCTTAAGTCTATGTAAATAAATGACGACTTTGTGATGGCTATGTGCGAACGTGCATAAAAAATACACACCTCGTGTATTATTTGCCAAGTAAAATCCGACCTTATGCTGCCAGCATCTATGGCTTGACGGCGCCTTGCACCAAACCTACGCTTGGACTGCTGGCCACTAGGCCGGTGAGCCCATAACCCGTCCCCAGGAGGGCGGAGAAGCAGCGGGCGGCGGCAAATGAATTGTGCCCGACAGCTAGCGCGAGAACAATGCAATGGGGGTGAACAAAGGAACGCTCTATCAGGTACCATAGCGGAAGGGAAAGGTGGCGACTGTTTCTGTGCCGTCCGTAGAAGTCATTAAGCGGGCCGGCCAGAATCCGATGGACGCTGTGCCCGGCCCGTAAAGAATGGCACATCATCTCTACCATGTTCTGGCCGGCTTCTTTGACCGTTACGGATACTGGACGGTTTTCCTGGCGAGTCTCATGGAAAACGCCGGTGTCCCTGTACCGGGCGAGTCGGCACTTCTTTTTGCCAGTTTCCTCGCGAGGCGGGGGCAGATGCGGCTGATTTGGGCGATATTAGCGGCCATCGCAGGCGCGATTCTTGGGGAGGGCGCTGGCTTTCTGATTGGTCGCCTGGGCGGAAGAGCGCTGGTGGAGCACTACCGCCATAAACTCCTTATCCCCAAAAGCGCCTTTGAGCGCTCGCAATCAATATTTCTCAAGAATGCCACTTGGGCGATTCTCGTGGCCCGTTTTGTCTCGGGGCTGCGCGAAACGGTCGGTCTGCTGGCGGGAGTTTTCGGGATGCGACCCGAGCGGTTTATGTTCCTTAACGTTCTCGGTGCGTTCATTTGGGCGATCAGCACGGGTTGGATCGCATATTTCTTGGCAAGCAGTTGGCTGCGCGTGTTTCGATTCTTGACGCACATCAACGCGCTTGGTCTTGCGGCCCTCGTAGTGCTAGCCGTTGTCCTGCTGGTCCGCATCTTCCGTCGCCGAAAACCCGAGCCCGAGGAACAGCTAAGGCCCAACCGGGCGTTGGAGGGCAGGCGGCAGTAGAATAGACAAGGAGATAATGAACAAGGCGCTGCTGAGAATCGTTATTGTAAGCCTTATGTGGACTAGTGGAGCTGTTGCAGGCGCATCCGGGCAGGTGGCAGGCCAGCCTTCGGCAGCCGGTCCCCAGGCTCGGGTGGTTGTCACCGTCGTGCGGCGGAACTCCCGAGCGCCTCGGGTGATGACTCAAGCCAACGTTCTTGTTTTCCAGCAACATCAACGCAGGCCGGTAATCAGCTGGGTTCGGGCGAAAGGTTCGGCAGCGCCGCTTGATCTGGCGGTTGTGGTGGATGATTCCCTGGGGTCGGCTTTTGACAACCAGATTCGGGACCTTCGCGAATTTGTCCGCTCATTGCCGGACTCGGCGCGTGTGGCGGTCGTCTACAGCACGAACAGCAACGCGAATATTTTGCAGCCTTTCACCGCCGATTTTGAGCGCGCAGCCCGCGCCTTCCGGTTGCCGCTGGGAAGAACCAACGAAGTTTCGAGTATTTACATGGCTGTGGCGGACCTGTTCAAATTTTGGCCCGCAGATCCGGGCCGCCGCCGCGCGATCTTGCTGGTAAGCGACGGCATCGACGTCTATCGCGGCATTGAAGAATCTGAGCCGGGAAATAACCCCGATCTGGAACAGGCGATACGCGAGGTGCTGCGGCACGGGGTCACCGTCTACACGATTTATGCGAGCGGCGCCGGTTTCGCCCATCAGAATCTTTTCCTTTTGAACAATGGGCAAAGCTGTCTCTCGCTGCTGACGCTCGAAACGGGTGGTGAGGCGTTCTTTCAGGGGCTTCATACCCCAGTTTCGTTCAGCCCCTATCTGCGCCAGTTGAACCAGCTTCTCTCATCACAATACGTCCTTACCTTCAAGGCCGCACCACTCAAGAAGCCCGGACGCGAGCCGCTCCACGTGACCACGGAGTTGCCGGGCGTCGAGCTCATGGCACCCACCGAAGTCTGGGTGACACCGCAATGAAAGGAAACGGCTGTGCGTTGTCGATCGCGCCGCGGTAGTCAGGGGGGCTAAGGTGCGGTGACGCTGATTTGATTGGACCGTACGCTTTCGTCACCTGCTGCGTCTACATCGGTTACGACGTAAAAATAGGCATGGCCGGACCGAACGTCCGTATCTCTATAAAAGTTCACATTCTCCACCAGCGATGACGTGTTGAGCAGCGCATACGGCCCTCCGCTTTCCTCGGAGCGGTATACGTTGTAGCCCAGAACCGGCGAAGGGCTTGGCTCCCACGTCAAGCTTACAACAGGAACTGAAGGTTGATGGGGTGTGGCGGCCCAGGCGGGCAAATTACCGGAGCCGGAAGAGATCGCGGGAACGAGACTGCCGGAGTTTGCGGTGGTTGTGTTTCCGGCGGCACGACTCGCAGAAGCAGGAGCGACGCCCTTGCCTGAAAGACGGACCGTAAGAGGAGAAGCCTGATCCCTTGTCATAATAGCCACGCCACCGGAAGCCGTGCCAGATGATGTGGGAGTAAAGACGATGTCAAGGCTTGTGTTTCCACGGCCACGCACGCTTGAAGGCAGACTTGCTCTGCGAATCGCAAACTGAGCGCCTTGAATCCGCGCATCCAGTATGCGGACTCGCGACGGACCGGAGTTCGTGACGATCAGCGACAAGGTCGCGCTAGAGCCCACCGGGACGTTGCCATAGTTGAGCGCCTGCGGCCTCACCTTGATCGCGCTATGGGCTCTGACGGCGGACGGAGAGTGTTCGAGTGCCAGGCTGCCTCCACAACTGCAGTTAGCAATCGCGGCCGCGAGCATCACGCTTGCGCACAAGGCTGCTCGGCCAAGGGAAATCCACTTTTGCATGATGTAGTCCTCCACGTCTACCCATGTCCATTGAATTCCCCTCCCATGGTGATGCTGTCGGGCTTTGGCCTGGACAGCGCAGGCTGATTGCGCATATCGATGATCTCTCGCCGCTCACCTGGGTTTTCGGCAGTCTTGGCTTATATCTACACCTCCCGGTGGAGACCAGCGCGCTCCCGTACTTTGTCCTGTCAGCAAACCGCGAGTTCGGATCAAATCAAGCCGGCGATTATGACATCGTTCCGGCGCAGCTCGCAAGATTTCCTAGTTGTGGATTAATGAGACTTGTAATGAGAGCGCGGCATGATCGGCGCGCTCACTGTCGCCGGGAGGTTTCCCATACGACGAACTTGTCGCCCGCAAGAGTCTTGAAGACGCTCACGAGTGCCGCCGCGTTCAGGGTGCAGAAATAAAGAGGGACTCCGAGCGGCTTCCACTTTCGATGAAGCGGAGCAAACCTGAGCAGGAGCGCGAGTCCGTAAAAGGCAAGCTGGCAGGCCAGCAGGTAAACGAACAGCGCGCGCGAGAAAGCCAGCACGGCGCTGCTCACAAACAAGCCAATGAGGAAAAACGGTACAAGCCAGCGCAGCACTTTGTGGGACCACAATTGAAAAGCCACCCAGCCTGACTTGAGAGGATTAAGAATGCCGGGCACGCTCAGCAGTCCGCGCATTCCGCGCGTCACTACGCGAACGCGCATGCCGAATTCCTCGCCGGCGGAGGTGGTGGTTTCTTCCCAGGCGACGGCGTGCTCCTCGAAGACGACTCGATAACCATTCTTGATTACCCAAAGGGGCTGGACTAGATCGCTGATTACGTCATCCGCGAGCGGCGTATAGGCGGCTTTCCTCACCGCATACATGCACCCCGAGCAGCCGGTCACTGTACGGATGCGAGACTGACGGCGACGAATAAAATTTTCGTAGCTCCAGAAAGCGATCGTCCCAGCGCCCGTGGGTGAGTGGCCCTTGGCGTCGTAATAGATCAACTGGCCGGTGGCGGCACCGACGTCCGGCTCCTTAAACCTGGCCGCCAGATAGCGCAAGGCGGGAGAATTATAGACCGTGGTCGCGTCGGAAAATAAAAGGATGTGTCCTGAGGCGTGCTTGACCCCCTCGTTTTGCGCGTGGGTTTTCCCCCGCCTTTCAGGCATTCGCAGAAGCTTGACCCGCGGATGATTGAACTCCCGCACGATGTCGTCGGTGCGATCGGTTGAAGCGTCGGACAAGATCAGAATCTCAACCCGATCTGCCGGATAATCGAGCGCTAAGGTTTGTTCGATTTTTTGACGGATCGCGGCCTCCTCGTTGTACGCCGCGATCAGAATGGAAAGAGTGGGGAAATAACCCGGGTCTGGATCCAGTGGCGGCGCGAAGCGTGCAAGAACTGCAAGCAGAGCCGGATAGCCTGCATAAACGTAGAAGAGCAGAAACGCCGATGCGAAAAACAGGGTCTCCATCAACACGGTTCCTTATCGGCAGGATTGCAGAAGGTCCTGATAGATCGCTGCCAGTTGTTCGATCATGCCCTGCAGAGTGAATCGTTCCTCCGCCGTACGGCGTCCTGCGTCTCCCATCTTCCGCGCCAATTCGGGCTGGCGCAACAAAGTGAGGAGCCTTGCGGCAGCCGCTTCAGCCGATTCCGGCTCAACCAGAAATCCGCTGACTCCTTCGTGCACAGCTTCGTCGTTTCCGCCCACCCGGGTCACTACGCATGGAAGCCGGCACGCCATGGCTTCGATGATGGCGTTAGAGAAGCCTTCGCTTCTCGAGAGCAGACAGAAAATTTGGCTTAGTTTGAGAAGAGGAATCACATCGGGCGAGCCGCCAAGGAAGCGGACATTTTTCTCGACGCCCAGTTTGCGAATCAGGCCCTGCAGGGCTCGAAAACAATCCTCCTCGAGAACGCGGCCGATAACGCAGAACTGCGCCCGGGGAACCTCGTGGCAAACCAGGGCGGCCGCCCGGACCAGAACATCGATCCCTTTGACGTGCCGGATATGGGCGACGGTGGCAATGACCGGGGCGTCCGGATCGATCTGCGCCCAGGCTTGTGCTGCTTCTGTGGCCGATTGCGCGTCCACGCGAGCCAGGTCGATCCCGTTGTGCAGCACGGTGACCTTGTCTGGGTTGAGCTTGTCCTCGCGGATGCAGTACTGGCGGACCTTCTCCGAGACAGCCAGGACGCGGTCGTACAGCGGCGCCATCAGACGATAAGCGACCCGGTGCTTGGGGAGTCGAAGAATTCCCATGTCCCGCCGGCTTGAGACGAGCACGGGCACTCCGCTTAGCTTGGCCACAAGCCCGCCCCACAGATCAGACGTTTCGAAAAAGGTGTGGACGATCGAAACGCGGTTGGCGCGAATCCACGCTCGAAGCTGCAGAGCCGTTTTCAGAGCGTTCCAATCGTAGGTCCGCCGGAGTGGATATACGCGGAGACTCGCAAGCACGTCCCGGAGTTCATCCTTCCGGACTTGGCTTCGAAAAGTGGCGAGCGAGCAAACAAATCGGTCCCGGGGAAGGGACCGGACCATCGTGAGCAGGACGCGTTCGCCGCCGCCAAGCTCGGTGAGTTGGTCGACGAGGTAAAGGATGTGGGGGCGCTCTGGGAGGACAGAGGTGTGAGAAGAAAGTGCTGGCGGGTTGCTCATGAAGTGGCGGGGTGCATCGTGCCGGCCAAAACGGGCGTCATGGCAGGAGCCGTTTCGGGTTGCGTCGCGGCAGCCTCCTTGGTGACTATGAGCCCGCGAAACACAAAGGCCAAGAGAATCCACAAGTATCCGTCGAGTTGTTGGTAAGTCCACCGGTCACCGAACATGTTTACCACCAGCGTAGCCGCCATGGCGACCGTGAATCCTAAGCCGACGGCTTTCCAGAACGGGTCTTCGGCGCGCCAGAAAAGGGCATAACCCAAGAAAGTCATCCTCGCGAACAGCCAGCAGAAGATCACGAGACCAACGATGCCCGTCTCGACCAGCGCCTTCATGTAATAGTTGTGGGTATCCCGATAAAGGCCCTCGTGATAAGTGAAGCCGTAGGTGTCAAATCCGCTACCGATGATCGGTCGTTGCTCGAAGGATATCAGGGCGTTTCTCCAAAGCTCGAGGCGCTCTTCCCCGGACGTGTCGAGCTTTCTTCCCGTGGTCGTCCGTTGGTCTGTCATCTCAATCCGCTGTTGAACCGAGCGGGGCAAGACGACCTGCCATCCGATGACGACGACCGCTAAAAGCACGAGCAACTTGCGATACTTAAGCACGCCAAGCGCGAACAAACCGGCCGCGAATCCCAGCCAACCGCCGCGTGAAAACGAGAAAAGCAGGCAATACGTATTGACGGCCATCACGAAGAGAAGCCCCAGCTTGACGCTAAGACGTTTTTCGACAAAGTAAATCGTCAGCAGGAAGATGGTAATCATTGCTTCGAAAGCCGCCATGCCGTTCACTCCGGCATATCCCAGAGCGCTTGCGCTGCGGTGAGTTTGCACGAATGATGCCGCCAGGTGGTGCCCGCGATTGGAGGAAGCAAAGTCACGCCCCACATACACCATGGACAGGCACATAAACAGGAGCAGCCGCTTGACCTGCGCTTCGTTCTTGATGATGCGCGCCGCAACCAGCGCGACGAAGGGCATTTCGATGTAGCATTTCCAGTACGCCAAGCGCTGATACGAGACTGACAACGACCAGTCATTCAGGAAAAATGCTCCCCGGATCAGCGACAAGAAAAGGAAAAACGCGTAGAAAAGCAGCAACCCGTTGATCGGGGTCTTGGCAAAAATCGAGCCTTCCTTCACCCACAGCCCTACCACGCAGCCAAGGAGGATGATGTCAATGTAGTGCGTGCCCAGAGGATATGCGTGCAACTTATACCGGCTGGTCTGAAGGGGCAGCATGAACGTGTAAAGATAGAGCGCCCATTCGGGCCGGCCCAACGCGCCCACGACCGCGACGCCGAGGCCTACCAGATAGGCCACCAGTGGAAGAAAATGTCCTATTCCTGTGTGTAATGCCATAATTGTCAGGCTCGCTGTTCTTCAGGGCGCGCTTCTTCCAACAATTCCAGCAACTGCAGCGTCGGAGCATAAACCCAGGCGATCCGGCGTCCGCCGAAAGCAACAGCCGGAGCCGGGCCGCTAATCAAAACGAATTTCGCTTCCACAGCTTCCCCCAACGCACGATCAAGATCCTGAGTCTCGTAGCACCAATGGTAGGCCCCGCCGCCTCTTTTCAGGACACCCGTAACCGGTGAGCCTCCGTTGAGCGGTGCTACCAACTCAACCAGCGGCTCACCGGAGAGCCCTCGCGAGAGGAAGCAGACGGACACCTTCTGAATGGGATCATCGTACGGCCCGGATTGCAGCTTATATCCGAATATTCCGGTATAGCTCGCGAGGGCACTTTCGAGATCCCTCACGGCCACTCCCACGTGATGAAACTTTCCAAAGACCATTGGCCTATAGGGGGTTCAGCAGCGACTCAGTCGTGGTTCAAAGAAACACCAAGCGATTCGAGTTCCTGCATCAACTGCCCGACGCTCGTAAGTTCCGGCACTTTTTGAGGATCGATGCGAACCCCGTATGCCTCTTCGATTGCGAGAATGGCCTGAAGATGACCGAATGAATCCCAGGCTGGGGTGGCGCCGGCGCTCAGCCCCGGCGTGACCTCGGCGGGCGAAATTTCAAAAATTTCAGCGAGCAAATTCCTCATTGACTCGGGCACAGCTTGGGCCTGGTTCATTGTTTAGGTCCTCTTCGGTCTGAATCCACGCCGGTTTCTCCGGCATTTGCGTCGCAAGGTCCAGCACGTAGCAGATGCGACTCTGCTTTCCACCTGCTTCCCGCGCCGGTCGGAAGCCGTGGCGGGGATAGAAGTCCGCGCACGGTTGATTCTTGGCTGTAGGAATGTATTCTCCGGCCAGCCGGTTGGCCCCTAGCGAGGCCGCCCAACGGGCGATGTACCATAAAAGCGCAGACTCGATGCCGCGCCCGATCACCCGACACGAGAGTAGCAGGGTGTCAATGGTACAAGTGCCGTCTTGAGTACGGCACAGCGCGATGCCGATTACTCCCGCATCGCCAAATCGGTCGCGGGCCCGCAACGCCAGCGCCAGGCCCCCGGGATCGGCAGCGAAGCTTTCTACCTCGCTCGTTCCGTAACGGCGTGTCGTCAGGTTAAACTGGTTGGTCTTATTGATAAGCTGAACCGTGCGACTCAACGGCGCCTCGAGCGCAGAGATGAAACGGCAGACAATCTGGAGCGATGCCAGAAATTCTTCGCGGGAGGCGGCACGGTTTTCTAGCTGCGCTCGCTGCGCCTGCGCCCGATACTCGTCGCTTCGCGCCCGGTCTTCGGCTGTCACCGAGAGCGTGTCAAACGCTCCCGATGCCATCACACATTCCGTTAACCTCCATGGTTCCTCGCGGGGCGCCTGAATCACAAGCACACCCGGCACCTGCTGCCGTACCGCTTCGCACTCCACCGAATCGTCGTCAATAAGAACGAACGAATCCAGACCTAGAGAAAGCTCCTGCGCCAACTCGCGCAGAGATACGGCCTTATCTTGCCAGCTAATCTTGAGCGAGATGAAATCGTCAAGCGTTAGCGCCAAATCTTGTGCTCGTACTCGAAAGGCTTCGCGGACGTCCTTTTCGTTGTTCTTCGAGACGACTGCCAGCAGGATGCCGCGAGCAGCAAGCTGCTTCAAATACCTTTGGTAAGTGCGATAACAATTGCCAGGAAAGTCCGTTCCCGTCAGAATCCCGGAAGGCTTGTCCTCTCCCACAATGCCACCCCACAGCGTATTATCCAAATCTGTGCATAGAACCTTGTGCGGCGGCAGGAACAGTACCTTGATGCTGTGAGTGAGGGCTCGTGCGTACGGAGCGAAGAATTCAGCCGCAATGCTGAGACGGCAATACCGAAACATCCGTTCATCCCGCCATCTGGCTTTCCCAAACCGACTAGCCAGCCGATTCTCATCGAAGAAAGCCGCGTCTCCCAGACGTCGGCAAAGCGCGGCGATCTGCTCATTGATCCGTTGAGTGGCCCGCGATTCGCTGGCCTCCCAGTTAGCGTCCCCGGCATCGCCGAGGACGGGCGGATCCGGCACGCACAGTCCTTGAACCAGCAGCCGGGCCCGGTGGTGATGCCGGAACGCGGTCAGCATATCCTCCATTGTTTTTACACCGCGCTCCACTTCAGCGCGGACGAGTTCGGGTTTTCCCGTGGCACACGCGTCAGGCAAGCCGCCCGCTACGTCTTCTACGTCTGTAACGAAGACCACCAAGTCGGGATTAAAGTCCCGAAGCGCTCCTTCCGGACTCATCAGTTCCTGAGCGAAGCTTCCGTAGCCGCCCACCTTCGTTTCCAGCCAGAATCCCGCCGCTGCCGCTTCGACAGCGAGGTAAGGAAGCCATGATTCCACCGTAACAGAGCGGGCGATATAGACGCGAACTGGCCTCAACCCAGCACGGCTTGCCTCGTCGCGCCCGATGCGCTTGAGGAGGCGGGACATCAGAGTGTAATCGCCGACGTCCGCGCGTTCAGCGACCGCGGAGCGGATCACCTTCAGCAAACTTGCGGTATCACCCTGTGCTGCTGCCTCATGCAGTTGCTCGCGCCAATGCTGCCCTTGTGACATGCTGTACCCTTGAGTTCTCTCTTGGCCGTACGCTTACTGCCGGGAGCGATGTTTGCTCCAGCCGGCTGGAAAATCACGATTTGCGCTTGCGATGCCCATTCCCCTCGCGACCCTGGATGAATCAGTCCATGCGCTCGAGCACTGCCATGGAAATTGACTCAAGTTGCGCCATGCGGTCCTCGGCCAGCGCCATCCGGTCTTCGGCCTGTTTCATGCGCTTCTCAGACAGGATCATCCACCCTTTGGTCCGCTCCGTGAACTGGTCGACACGCTGCTCGAACCCAGCCAGGATTTCGCCCTGCACCCCCATGTTTTCATCGGCTCTTGTCACCTGCTCCTCTAGCATTATGTTGATCCTCTCATTCGACTGCTCGTGCAGGCTCGCTAACCGGCTCATTTTGCTGTGAACCCAGGGGTTTCTCGCTTGGGGCGTGCACCGGCTTCATCACTACGCGGCCTGGGACGCCCATCACCGTCGCGCCCGCCGGCACGTTGGTAATTACAAGCGTGTTCGCCGCGATTTTTGCGCCGTCGCCGACGCTGACCTTGCCAATGATTGTGGCACCAGTTCCCACATAAACGTCATTTCCCACTCGAGGCGCCCCCTTTCGTCCCATCGCGGAGGTTCCTATGGTTACGTGGGGGGCGATGTCACAGTTTTTTCCGATGACCGCTTCAGGGTTGAAGTGAATTGCCCCGCTGTGCCCCAAGTACAATCCTCCTCCGATTTCTGTTGAAGGATCCAAGTGCATCTCCATAACGATTTCGAAGAACTTGTACCCAAACAGGTAAAGCACCTTCCCGAACGGACGCAACAACCCGGGTGAGCGTTCTTTGTAGAGCCAGTGGCCAAATCGATACCACGACAAGGCCCACACGGCGGGATTTCCGAAAATTTGTCCCCAGGAGGCCCCTTTGTTCCGGTACCTAGACATATCCGCGCGCACTTCGCGAATCATCGCGTTTTGTCCCTCCTGCCGGGCGCTGAGGCTCCTCTCCTCCGGGATTCCTGAAGACTGAGCACCTGCCTGCCAGCCCGCGAGCGAACACGGCTACGCCCTACTTTCCGAGCAAATCAGGTTCCACACCTCAAGAATTGTTCGCAATCCCCGACCGAATACGGAACAAAATGAATAAGCTTCATGCCGGGAGGAATTAGGACCGCACGGCATACATCTTCCAGGATTTTGGTATTCAAGGAGGAGCGCGGCGGCGACCTCAACTAATTTTGTCACAATTCCAATGGCTATTCCAATGGCATCAGTCCGCGACGACTGGGTAAACTTCCGCATGAGGCTGAACTTCGTTTCACATTATTGCCAACCTTGTTCTCTTTCTTCTCAACCATGCTACGCAACTCTGCATCGGTCGACTGCGCTTCATGACTTTAACTTGCTTATTGTAAATGAGTTGGCTCGCTATCGAGGTCCGTTTCGGCTCGCGAGCAGGCAGACCCACTCTCGGCCTTCGAGGTCGCCTCGCTTCAGCGGCTCGTGGGCGTTATTCGTTTCCAGCTTGTTTCAGCTCGGAGCCCTCCCATCGCGGCTGACCAGGTTTGCAGGGCCGTGCCGATCCGAATAAGTGCTTCCCCTTCGGCTTGCATCGCCAAGTCTGGCCTGCCTCCGGCATAACGCCGCAATATCGTGCTCACCGAGCGGATGGATTGCTTGGCGGCGTATGCTGTGAAGCGAAGCATGGGAGTGGAATCCGCAGTCTTGTATCCGTAATACCGGCCCATTTCGAGGAAGCGGCGCCTCATATTGCGTTTCGTGAGACGAACCACTGGAATTCGATGCTCAGCGACCAAGTCCGGCATATACAACAACTTATCGTAACCCGCCATTCTCATCCGTAAGGGCAACTCCGCATCTTCACCCAGAAAATTCCCGGAGCCGGGACCAAGCTCTACCCGGAAACCGCCTAACTCCTTGAGAATTTCGCGCCGAACCGCCATGTTGGAGCCGTTAAATCCCGCGCTGTGACCGTGCACCTTGTCGCCGTGATCCATCGTAAACGTCTCAAGACAATAGCTCCCGAACCAGCGTGGCGGGGAGCCGTCACATTTTGGGACCACGCGTCCCTGCACACCATCCGCGTTGTATGTTCGGAAGCCCACCCGAACTTGGGCTAAGTAGTCCCGCCTCAAGCTTACGTCGTCGTCAATAAAGGCCGCAATTTCTCCCTTCGCCTCCGCGACACCGGCGTTCAGTGCCCGGCTCTTTCCAGGCACGGGTTCCAAGACGTGGCGGACTTGTTGCGGGTAAAGATGTCCTAACTCTTTGCAAAGCTCGAGCGTGCTGTCGGTCGAACCGTTGTTCGCCACAATCACTTCCCAGCCGCCTTCGGAAAGATTTGCAGGGATCAAGAGCGTCTCCAATGTCTTTCGCAAAATGTCAGCTCTATTTCGCGTGGCGACCACGACGCTCACGAACATGGCTTTGCCTTTCTCCGTGAATATTCCCTTCCTAGTTTAGAGCCTGCCTCGAGGATAGTGAAAGGGGAGAGTTGGTGCCGGATCAGAACCTGCGGAGCATAAAAGATGGCATACTCGGCCTTCGGCACCCGGCCGCTGAACTCAGTGTCTTCCGCGACACCCGTCGCCGCGAGGCCAAGGTCGGGACGGAATCTGCCTATCCTTGCGAAAACACGTCTCCGAACCACGGTATTGCCGCCGTAAAGCTCGGTCGGAACCGGAAGCTTGCGAAACTTATCGCGATAACCAACGCGGCCGATGGTCTCAGCAGACACGAAGTAGAACGATGCCGGCCGCTCGGCTTCGAACTTCACGAGCATCCCCCCAGCCACTACATCCACCGTAATTAGGAAAAGGGTTAGGATTAGTTCGTCGCATCGTAGCAAACGCTTTGGAGATTGCCAGCGCGAAGGGGACATCACGGTAGCTACGGCGGCACTTCTCAAGGTCGGTGGGAGGCTGGCGTTACGCGAACGGGTCAGGAGATTTCGGAGCACTCATTGGAACGCCAGCCAACTCCTGAAGGCTTCCCTTCTTGGCGACCAGGACGAGTCCCGGTTGCTAATTTCGTGTGGCCACCTTGGTGGCTGCGGCCTCCGGCCTATCCTCATCGGGCACAATCGGCTGGCCGTCTTCGTTCAGCACTTTAGGAACCGGGGATTCTGTTACTCCGGGCCGGCGCAGGCGCAAAAGCTCCAGCGTACCGCC
>JAKAWG010000109.1 GCA_021817045.1 Acidobacteriota bacterium | reverse complement strand
CTCCTCTCAACTCCCTCGTTGCCTTCCATCGCTAACACCCCTTTCGGTTCCTTCCCGGAACCTAGGCTTTGGAGTGTCACCCATTTTCATCAGGAAATTTCGCTCATGATCTGGTCGTTAGCCCAAATGGTTCAGGTCCAGAGCACCTGGTTCCCGCTGATTGACCGGAACCCGCAGAAATTCGTTCCCAACATTTTCAAGGAGCGGGCGAGCGATTATCAGAAGGCGACGGAGCGCGTTTACCGGTCGCCAGAATATTCTTCCTACGTGGAAATCCCCGTAGCATCTAATTGAGTATCCTCGGGCGAAGCCCTAGTACAAGGCAGAGGATTTTTGGCTCAGCGAGCGCGCGACTCAGATGGTGAAGGGACTCCACGAGATCGGCAGCGCCCGGTGAGCTAGAAATCGCACCTATAACACCTAGTCTGTGGAGTGTACAATACTGCGCGAGGGGCAAAACGGAAGTCCCGGACAATCGTTAGATGGAACGGCTTTGAGGGAGATATTATGCGACCTCTGGCCCAGAAGGTTGGAAAGCAGCCTTTGGTCGTGGCAGCACTTTCCGCAATTGTATTTATCGGCACAGCTCGGCTGGGCGGTGCATTGCAGGCGGCCAGAGCTGCAACTCGCAAATCGCACGTTGCAAGTTCGATCGAGATCAAAGAAGGAGCCTCTCTGTTCCGCTCGAACTGCTCACCTTGCCACGGGCTGAACGCGAAGAGTGGCGGAAGAGGACCCGACCTGACTGCCAGTCGCTGGGTACACGAGTCCAGCGACGCGGCGATTTTCCGGACCATCACTCGAGGAATCCCAGGCACGGAATGCCTGCCAACAACCTCGAGAATTCCGAGACTAGGGCCATTATTGCTTACCTTCGGTCGCTCAGCCCTTCGCCCAACGCGGTTGTTTTCGGCGACCCAAAGAAGGGGGAGCAGATTTTCTTCGGCAACCGGGCCTGTTCGCAGTGCCATATGGTCAACGGCAAAGGCGGCGACCTGGGACCGGACCTGAGCCGTGTGGGGGCGTCGCGATCGGTGGCTTACCTGATTGAATCCATCCGCAAGCCAAGCAAAGAGTTGAGCGACGGCATGGTCGATCCAAACAATTACTATGCTGATCCGTTGGTCTACGAGACAGTCACCGTGGTCACGCGGCGCGGCCAGCGCATCACCGGCATCGCCAAAAATGAGGACGAATTCTCCATTCAACTGCTCGGCACCGATCAGCGACTTCACCTGTTGCTGACGAAAAACCTTAAATCGGTGGTTCACGAACGGAAGTCGCTGATGCCTGTTTACACTCAGGAGATGCTGAGCGACCAGGAATTGCATGACCTGGTAGCTTACCTCGAAAGCCTGCGAGGGAACCCATGACGTACCAACGCCCCGAACCATCGACTGTGTCGTGGAGTGGGGCCTCCGGGTTCTGGCGGGCCAGAATCCTCCGCTGGGGAAGCACCGCGCTCGCATGTTGGTGCATCTGGTGCCGCGCTGTGACCATGCAAGGGCAGGGCAATTCCGGCCAGGGTGTTACGTACGAGCGCATCCTGAATTCAGGGCGCGAGCCGCAAAATTAGCTCACCTATTCCAGCAGCTATTCAGGGTGGCGATACAGCACCCTGGACAAGATCAACGCCGGCAACGTTTCACGCCTGCACCTGGCGTGGGTCTTTCAGACCGCTGCCCTCGGACAATTTGAAACCACTCCTCTGGTGGTTGACGGGGTCCTCTACGGCACAGGACAAGACGATCGCGCCTTCGCAGTGGGCGCCCGCACCGGCCAGCGCCCGAATGGCATATCCCCAACTGCCGTAGAGGACGCCGCCAAGAAGCACGATGTTGCACCAATAGACGAGGAGGGCGACGCGATACTTGATGAATTCGGCCAGCAGCATGGTTGAAAAAGGAGTGAGCGTTACCGCAAACAAGAAGGCAATGTGAATCCAGCTAAGATCGCGATTCGAACGAGCGAGGTGATTGATCTGAGTCTGCTGACCGGCCCAAAAGATGCCGAGCATCAAGAAGCTCATCAACTAGGGGAGCAGCCTCGGCACCAGCGCAATCAGCGCGCCGCCGAGATCGCGTTCGCTGTGGACGGTCTCGACCGCCGGCACGCGGAGATCGAGCACAAGGATCGTCATAGCGACCGCGAAGATGCCGTCACTTAGTGCCGCTAGCCGTTCTATGCTTCCGCCGGCGATCCGGTTGTATGAGATTTTCACGGAAAGTAAGCCTGTCAACACGCCCGAGCAGCGGGACGTTAAGCCAGCGCCCAGCGGCTCACGTTGCCGCGAAGCAGCCAAGCGCCGCCCACGCGCTTGACGGCAGCCTCGCGCAGCCGCCAGGCTTCTGACAGCCGGCCTGCGCCGCGGCCCGCGACGGCGGCGCGGCTCTTGACCGAGCCCACGATGATGGGCGCAAGATACCAGTAAACGCGGTCCACGAGTCCCGCATCGAAGAAGCTCCCTAACGTTTGGCCGCCGCCTTCTACCATCACGCTAAGAACCTCCGAAGCGACTAATCGCCGCAGGAGCAAGCGCAAAGGAACGCGTCGGCCCGGAAAACTCCATACCTGGGCGCCCGCGCGCATGAGAGTCTGGCGCTGGCGCTCGCCCGCTCGGCCCGTGCATGCGACGATGCATTTCCCTGTCTTCACCACGCGCGCATTCGGCGGCGTGCGCAATGCTGAGTCGAGCACGACGCGCCATGGTTCGCCAGCGTTCGCCAGCCGCGGGCCAAGGTGAGGGTTGTCCGCGAGGATCGTCTTGACACCTACCACCACTGCCTGATGCTGCGCGCGCAGTTTTCGCGCGTGGCGGCGCGCTTCGGCGTCCGTCACCCACTTGGATTCTCCACTACGAGTCGCGATCTTGCCGTCCAGCGTCGCGGCGATTTTGGCGGTCACGAAGGGCATGCCCGTGGCGCGAAACTTTAGGTAGACTTCGTTCAACGCTGCTGCCTCGGCAAAGCAAACGCCCGCGGTCACCTGAACGCCGTGCTTTCTGAGGATGGCAGCTCCGCGGCTGTTGACGGCGGGATTTGGATCGCGCACGGCGTAAACCACGCGGCTCACCCCCGCCTTTAGAATGGCGTCCGTACACGGAGGGGTGCGGCCGTGATGGCAGCAAGGTTCGAGGTTGACGTAGAGCGTCGCGCCGCGCGCGCCCGCGCCCGCGAGCGCTTCAACTTCAGCGTGTGCCGTACCCGCGCCGCGGTGGAGGCCGCGTGCGATCATGCTGCCGCGCCGGACGATCACGCAGCCAACCCAAGGATTCGGATACGGCAAGCGCGGTGATTGCCGCGCCAGCCGCAGCGCCCGCTGCATGTAAAGTTCGTCGGCTGGCATGGTTGGAGTTCGCTCGCCCTGAAGCCTCCGGGTTCAGAGCCTAAGCCGGATTATTCGTATGCCGTGCAGTCAAATCAGGAGAGCGGAGTTGAAACTCCGCTCTCCTGACAGACCCATCGCTTCGTAAATAGTCTAGACTAGGAAGCCATTATTGCACCTTGCTCAACAAGTGCCCGAGCTTGTCTTTTTTCACTTTGAGATAGGCGTGGTTCGTCGAGCGCGGAGTCGTTTCAATCGGCACCCGCTTGAGAATGTGCAGCCCGTAGCGCTCAATGCCACAAATTTTCTGAGGGTTGTTGGTGAGCAGGTGTATTTTGCGCACGCCGAGGTCCGCCAGGATTTGCGCGCCCACCGAATAGTCGCGCATGTCGGCGGGAAGCCCGAGTTTCTCGTTGGCCTGCACGGTGTCGAGCCCCTTGTCTTGCAGCGCGTAAGCGCGGATCTTGTTGGTAAGTCCGATCCCGCGTCCTTCCTGGCTCAAATAAAGGATCACGCCCTCCCCGTGTTCCGCCACTTTCATCATGGCGGACTCGAGCTGCTCGCGGCAGTCGCAGCGGATCGAGTGGAGGGCGTCTCCGGTAAGGCACTGCGAGTGGACGCGTACCAGCACGGGACGGCTGAGAGAAATGCGGCCCATCACCAGCGCCAAGTGTTCGCGGTTCTGTGACGGGCAATTATAGACGTGCGCCGTAAAAGTGCCGAACTCGGTGGGAAGCAGCGCGGTTGCAACCCGATCGACCAGCTTTTCCGTGCTCTTGCGATATTCGATCAATTGTTCGATGGTGATCGTTCGCAGGCGGAAACGGCGCGCCAGGGCCTGGATCGCGCTGAGGCGCGCGGCTCGTCCGTCCTGGTCGAGAATCTCGCACATCACGCCTACCGGCGAAAGACCCACCAGCCGGGCAAGGTCCACAGCGGCTTCGGTGTGACCGGCACGGGCCAGCACGCCGCCCGATCGCGCACGCACCGGGAAGATGTGTCCCGGCCGCGCCAGATCGTACGAGGCCGCGCGCGGATCGCCCAGCACGCGCACCGTGGCGGCCCGGTCGGCGGCGGAGATCCCCGTCGTCACTCCTTTACGGGCATCCACCGACACGGTGAAGTCACATCCGAACGGCTGGGTGTTCTCTTCTTCGGAGACCATGGAACTCAACCCCAGCTTCGCCGCGCGCTCGCGCGTCAGGCCAACGCAGATCAGGCCGCCGCCATACCGGATCATGAAATTGATGTCGCGAGCCTGGGCTTTTTGCGCCGCCATGACGAGGTCCGCCTCGTTCTCGCGGTCGGAGCTGTCCCGCACAATCAGCATGCGCCCGCGACGGATTTCCTTCAGCGCCTCTTCGACGCCGACGTCGACCGGCATGTTGCTTCCTCCTCGAGCCGCCCCATCGTGGCGACCATGGCTAAAGCGGCGCGTGCCGCTTCAAAGCCCTTATTCATCCGGTTGTCCCCGGCGCGGCGCCGCGCGTCCTGCCGCGTGCGCGTGGCGAGCACTTCGAAGATAACGGGCACGCCTTGCTCGAGCGCGACGTTCATCACGCCGCGCGCGCACTCCTGGGCCACAAGCTCAAAGTGCAGCGTGTCGCCCTTGATGACGGCACCGAGCGTGATGATGACGTCATAGCAGCCCAGCGCCGCGAGCTTCGCGGCGACAAGCGGAATCTCAAAGCACCCAGGAACCGTGAAGCAATCCACCTGGTCGCGCCCGACACCACCTTCGGCGAGCCCTTCGAGGCACTTTGTTTCCAGGCTCCGGGTAATCTCTTCGTTATACTCGGCACGAATCACGGCGATGCGCGCCCTCGCGGGCACGCCGCCACTCGTGTCCCAAGGCTTCCGATTCAAACGCGGCGTCCGGCGTCTCATGAAGGGAACAGCTTCTCCACGTACTTGGCCAGAAGGTCCACTTCCACGTTGACGGAATCGCCACGGCCTTTCGCGCCAAGCGTGGTGTGTTGAAGCGTGTAATCCAGCAACGATACACTAAAGCCCGGCCGCCTCGTCTCGATCACCGTCAGGCTGATTCCGTCCACAGCCACGGAGCCTTTTTCGACAAGATACCGCGCGAAGCGCTCCGGGAGGCTGAATTCGTAAACGCTCGCCGCACCGTCGCTGTGAACGCCCACGATTCGCGCCGTCGAGTCGACGTGACCCTGCACGAGATGTCCGCCGATCAGGCTGTTCAAGGTCAGGCTGCGTTCGAGATTCAGAGTGCAGCCGGATGACATGCGGCCGAGCGTGGTTCGCCGCAAAGTCTCAAACATATAGATGACCCGGAACGTTCCCCGGTTCACTTCCTGCACCGTCGAGCACACGCCGTCCACCGAGACGCTTTCGCCAGCCTTCAGCTTCCAGCCACGCGGCCGCGCAATCCATGCCACGCGCTGGCCCTTCGTGTCCTCCAGCTTGACCACCCGGCTTGTCGCTTCCACGATACCGCTGAACACGGCTGACAGGTGCCTTTTCGGGTTTCTTGCGCGGAGGGTAAGAACAGGCCGCTGTTTAGTTTATCATAATGACCGCAGGCCACAGACGCGCACAAAAGCCGGGCGACGAGTCAATCTGAGTTTTTTTGAACCCATTCCTCCTCTCGATGCGTAATCAATATGTGGACCAATGCGGCGGGCTGGATGGCAGCGTGGAAGGCAGACAGACAGAAGCCCTCGCCCGGCTCGCAGAAGGCGAGCCGCGTGCCTTCGCCTGTGTCGTGCGGGAGCACCAGGCCATGGTTTACAGCCTGGCGGTCCATTTTTTGCGTGATGCGGCGCTCGCTGAGGACGTGGCTCAAGAGGTTTTCCTGCAGCTTTACGAGAACTGCCGGGCGATCAGATCCGCCGACCACTTGCGGTCCTGGCTGCGCAAGGTTACGGTGCATCGGGCGCTTGATTGCCTCCGGCGCAAGAGGATTTCTGTACCTCTCGAAAACACGCCAGAACCTTATAGCACCGCGACAGTGGGTGATCCATGGCTTGAAGATAAGCTGTGGCGACTGGTCCTGACTCTGCCGGAGAAGTGGCGCATGGTCGTGATTCTGCGGTATCAAGAGGATCTGGGTTATCAGGAGATCGCCGAGGTTATGAAGATACCGGTTAACACCGTAAAGAGTTCGCTCGAGCGTGCGTTGGCGATTTTACGGAAGAAGCTGGAACACTCGACTGTCGGGGTGAAACTGTGAGGCCATTGGACGAAGAACTGAGGGAGTTGTTCCGCCGCAAAGAGCCGCCGGCCGGCTTTGAGGAGCGGGTGCTGGCCCGGCTTGCCGGGCACGGGCAGCGGGGCCTCGCGCTGCAGCCGGGCTGTCATGACAGGAAAGACCCGCTCGGTGGCCCCCGCGCTTCTCAAGCTTTAACACCGGGGCCACAGAGCCGCTCCGTGCTCTCGGTCTTGACGTCCTTCTGGACACAGAAGACACGGAAAATTGTCCTGGCACGGTGGCTGGCGGCTGCCGCAGCGTGCGTGCTCATCATCGCAGGCGTCGTGCGATACCGCCATGAGCAGCGTATGCGAGCGCAGGCCGAGCAAGCCAGCCGCCAGGCGATTATGGCCTTACAGTTCGCCGGCACTCAACTCGACATGGCGCTGCAGCAAGCCAACCAGGCGGAAGCGGAAGCCCTCTCGCCTTTGCAACACCTGCAACACCTGGAGGTAATTTTCAATGAAAGGAATCGTTAAGTCTTCGGGCACGCCTTCCTCCGCCTGCGTGTACGCCGTCTGCTGCCTGGCAGTGACGCTGTTCGCACCTGTGTCGCTCAGGGCTCAGCAGAGCACGCCAAAGCAGCGCTTTTCTTACTTTGACGGGCCACAGGGCGCTTTCCTCGGTGTCGTTCTGAAAGATGTCACTGCGGCTGACGTACACTCGATGAAGCTGCCGGGAGTCTATGGCGCGATCGTCAGTCGAGTGGTCTCCGGCAGTCCAGCGGCCAAGGCCGGTCTTGAGGTGAACGATGTAATCCTGGAGTTTGGAGGGATGCGCGTGTGGAGCGCGGACCAACTGGCTCAGCTCCTTCGTGAGACGCCTCCCGGCCGCACGGTGGCATTGCAGGTTAGCCGCGCAGGGAAGAAAAAGAACCTGCAAGTAACGATTGAGGCTCGCAGGGAAGGCTGGGTCACGCCGCGGATCGAGGTCCCGCCCATTCAGATTTCGCCTCCGACGTTCAACTTCAACCGAAGGTTTTACGCTTTCTTTCCGACCTGCGATCGCTTGGGCGTTGAGGTGCAGACGCTGACGCCCCAGCTTGCGACCTTCTTTCACGTCACGCAAGGTAAGGGCGTTCTGGTGACGGAGGTCGAGCCCGGCGGCTAAAGCCGGCATCAAGGCGGGCGACTGCATCGTGAAGGTTGGTTCGACCAAAGTCGCAACTCCCTGGGATCTGAAACTCGCACTAGGCTGGGCAAAACGCCCCCAGATCACACTTTCCATTATTCGGTCGGGTCGGGAAGAGATTCTCACAGCAACACTCGAGGCCGTCTCGCAACGGATGAGAAATCAATCTTTGCAACGGCAACTTGAACTTCAAATGCCGCGCTTGGAGGAGATGGAAAGGCGAGTGCGGCGCATGGAGCGCACCCTGCAAAAGCAAACGCTCCCTGCAGGCTCTGGCGTAGTGTGAGGGCCAGAGACAACAGACAAGAAAGGGGTCATTATGAAAACGCATATCTTGTCACAGAGCACACGGACAACTCGGCTGGCGGCAGCAGTCATGTGCGTGCTGATGTTTTGCGCGCCTGCTGCTTTTGCTCAGACTGGGAGACTGCGCCTGAGCCAGCTTGATAAGCTGGCCGCCAAGGCCGTCAAGGTCTCAACCGTGAACCTGGCAGGGCCCGTGCTAGAATCCGCGCAAGGGCGATTCATGCAGTTCCAAGCTACGAACGCCGCGGGTGGCGCGGGGATGATGATGATGCAGCACTGGAGCGGAATTTACGTGAAGAGCTTCCAGTTCTCAAAGCCGGGCGAGTATAGCCGCGCGGACCTTGAAAGCGTCCTGAAGCAGCTCCGGGCGGGCGGCTGGACGCCAATGGTAAGCTCTGAAGACAAGAGGACCGGAAAAGTTTCAGACGTCTACATCATGGAAAAGGGTGGCAAAACCACCGGCATGGCGGTTATAGACGCCGAGCCCACAAAACTCGGCATCGTGAACCTGGTAGGCCCCGTCAATCTCGGCCAGCTCAGCGCGGCTTCTTCACAAGCAGAGAACAAAAAATCCGGCCGGCAGCCCACTCCGCCGCGACAGAAGTAGGAGGCTGGTCGTGTCCTAATCTGACGGTCGCGCCGGCCCTCAGGCAGGCACCTGCTGAGCTAGAGTTCCGCGTTACACCCGAAAGCAGGATACCACCAAAATTCTACCCTCCTTGAAAATTCCCAGCGGTCGTGTTTCAGTGAAGGAGTGTATGCTAAAAAGCGGTGAGCAAGTTCATGGCCGTGCGGAGCGATAAATTCCAAAGGATTGAGATCGTTAGACGCAAGGATCACAGCGCCGACCTTTGGTCGATTCGAGCGCGCGCGGAAGAGAGATTGGGTTTCAAGCCCGGCCAGTACGCGACGCTTGGAGTGGAGAGCGAAGGCAAGTTGATTCAGCGCGCGTATTCCATTGTCTCGAGTCCGGCGGAGGAAGAGTTGGAATTCTTCTTCGAGCTTGTGCCGCAGGGCGAGCTGACGCCGTTGCTCCACGAGCTCCGCGAGGGCGATACCATTTGGATGCGCCGCCAATCGCGCGGTCTGTTTACGCTGGACTTGGCAAGCGGCCACGCCAATCACTTCCTGCTTTGTACGGTCACGGGCGTGGCGCCTTATGTGAGCATGGCGCGAACATTTGCGCTTGGCGGCGAGGTGCCACGCGGCTTGCGGCTGGTCGTCATCCAGGCAGCGAGCCGCTCGTGGGAGTTTGCGTACCGCGAAGAACTCGATGAGTTGAGCCAAAAATTCGCGTGGTTCCGCTACATTCCTTCCGTTAGCCGCCCGTGGGAAGACTCCGACTGGCAAGGCGAAGTCGGCCGAGTGGAAGACATCGCTCGCAAGCACTTCGACGCGCTTGGACTCGAGCCCGCAACCACGACCGCTTACCTTTGCGGCCATCCGGAGATGATCGAAAAGTGCAAAGGCGTCTTCAAACGCCGGGGCTTCTCGAAAGAATTTGTCCGCGAGGAGATTTATTGGGTTCCGGCCAAGCCGTCGCGAGACGAGGTCACGGCCTGAGCCGTGATGCGTGTTCGCTGGAGCGCAGTGCAGCAAGCAATGCCTGTACGATCTGCAATGAACCGTACCCAGCTTCCACCCGAACCGCCGGGACGTTTTCTGATCGGCAATTTTCCTCTGGGTGCGTCGGACCCGCTCGCGGTTTTTACTGAGTGGTCCAGGCAGTATGGCGACCTCTTCACCTACCGCGCCTTCTACTTCCGTGTCTTCTTTGCGAATCACCCCGACGTCATCGAATCCGTTCTGGTCACGAAAGCCAACTGCTTTGTGAAAGGCCGTGGTCTGCAAGCCAATCGCAAGCTCTTCGGCAGCGGACTTCTAACGAGTGAGGGCAGCTTGTGGCGGCGGCAGCGCCGGCTCTGCCAGCCGTCGTTTCATCGGGCGCGCGTGGAGTCCTACGCACCTTTCATGACGAGTTACGCGGAGAAGATGCTGGAGAGCTGGTGCGAGGGCGAAGTGCGCGATCTCCATGAGGAGATGCGCGAATTGACGCTCGCCATTGTCACCAAGGCGCTGTTTGGCGTTGAGATTGGTGACAAAAGGCGCGAAGTGGCAAGAGCGCTCATGCCGGTGATGGATTTCAACGCCAGCGGCCGCATTCTGGTTCCGTTTGCGCTTCTCTTGCCCACTCCCAGCAACATCCGTTACCGGCTGGCCGTGCTGCGCCTGGAGCGCGTTGTCCACCGCATTGTCGAGGAACGGCTTGCCACCGGCGGCGATAACAATGACCTGCTCTCCTCTCTCCTCGCGGCACGCGACGAAAATGGAGCGGGGATGAGCCGAAGGCAGTTGCGCGACGAGGTGATGACGCTGCTGCTGGCCGGGCACGAGACTACGGCGCTCGCGCTTTGCTGGACTTTCTATCTGCTCGCGCGACACCCGGAAGCTGAACGAAAGCTGGTAGAGGAAATCCGCACCGTTGTAGGGGAGCGCACGCCGCAGGTTTCCGACCTGCCGAGGCTCGTCTATGCCGAACGCGTGCTGAAGGAATCGCTGCGCCTCTATCCTCCTGCTTACGCCATGGCGCGCCAGGCGGTGCGCGAGTGCGAGCTTGCAGGCTTCCGTGTGCCGAAAGGCACGAGCGTGGTGGTGAGCCCGTGGGTCACGCAGCGCGACCCACGATTTTTCCCGCGACCCGAAGAGTTCAACCCGGAACGCTGGACGGAAGAGTTCGCGCACCGCCTGCCAAGATTCGCCTATTTCCCCTTCGGAGGCGGGCCGCGCGTTTGCATCGGAGCAGGCTTTGCGACGACCGAAGCAATCTTGCTTCTCACCACCATTCTGCAGCGGTTTCATCTGGAGCTTTTGCCAGGTCAGCAGATAATTCCTTCGCCGTCGATCACTCTCAGGCCAAAGGGCGGTGTCAAGGTCAGGCTCAGCCGGCAGGAACGCGCCGCGATCCTTACCCTCACCGGTCGCTGAAAAACGCATACGGCATGTAAGTGTGAGGAGTCCCGGCGTGCGGGACAGCGACAGCCTGTTACGCATAAATCCCGCGATGCCTCAGGCTGAAGGCCACGCGGTCAATCGCCAGCATGTAAGCCGCGATGCGATTGTTGACCTTGTGGTTTTTTCCGTAGCGAACGATGTCGTCAAAGGCAGCCACCTGGATTCGTCGCAGCCGCCGATTGACGTCGTTCTCCGACCAGAAATATCCCTGGCGATCCTGCACCCACTCGAAGTACGAAACGGTCACGCCGCCGGCATTGGCTAGAATATCCGGGACGACGAAAACGCCGCGGTCGAACAGGATTTCGTCGGCGTGCGGCGTCGTAGGGCTATTGGCCCCTTCGACCAGGATGGACGCCTTGACGCGCGCGGCATTGCCGCCGTGAATGACGTTCTCCGTGGCCGCCGGTAGGAGCACGTCACACTCTTGCTCAAGAATTTCCTCCGGGTCGATCGGTTCGCCTCCCGCGAAGCCTTTGACCGTTTTCGCTTCGCGTGAGTGGTCGAGAAGCGCGTGAACGTCAAGGCCGCGCGAGTTGACCACTCCGCCGTGAACGTCGGCGACGCCGACAATCTTGTAACCCGCCTCGTGCATGAGCCGCGCTGCCTGCGAGCCGACATTGCCGAAGCCTTGGACGATGACGCGGGTCCCGTCGCGCGTCCGGCCGAAACGCTTGAGCGCCTGGTCGCACACAATCATGCACCCTCGGCCCGTCGCCTCGCGGCGCCCACGGGAGCCGCCAAGATCGAGAGGCTTGCCGGTTACGCTGGCCGTGACGGTATGCCGGACGTGCATGGAATAGGTGTCCATCATCCACGCCATGATCTGCTCGTCGGTGTTCATGTCCGGGGCCGGAACGTCGCGCTCCGGCCCGATGTAGTCCAAAATCTCCGCTGTGTAGCGGCGCGTAATGCGTTCGAGCTCTCCCCGCGACAGCTTTTCCGGGTCGCACACTACGCCTCCCTTCGCTCCGCCGAAGGGAATGTTGACAACCGCGCACTTCCACGTCATCTCGGCGGCCAGGCCGCGGATTTCGTCGAGTGTCACGTTGGGAGCGAATCGGATGCCGCCTTTCGAAGGCCCACGAGCGAGGCTGTGCTGAACTCGATAACCATCAAAAATATCGAGCTCACCGCGGTCCATTTCAACCGGAATGTGAACGATGATTTCGCGGTTCGGACACCGCATGTACTTGCGGAGGCCGTCGTCCAGCTTGAGCTTGTCGGCCGCCGCGTCAAAGCGCGCGGCCGTTGATTCATAAACGCTCTGCTCTTTTTCGGCGTCGGTCGCACCCACGGTCCCTTGTCCCCTGAAGACGCTTTACCGCGAACGCTTGCGGCGCCTTGCCCGATGGTTCATGCGGATTTCTTCGATTTTGCGACTCAGCGTGTTACGGTGGATGCCCAGGGTTCGGGCAGTTTTGGATCGGTTGCCGTCGTGCTTGTCCAGGGCCTTCGCGATGAAGCGTTTCTCAAATTCGCTGACCGCGTCCTCGTAGTGTACGCCGTGTTCGATCATCTCGTTGATGAGAGCGTCAAGTTGGTCGTTCAAGGTAAAGCTCCTGCCGGGCAGCCGCTACAACGGCGTGTCCCTCTTGGCCGCCTGCTGGCCCGCGCCAATCACGGCCTGCCGGAATTTTTCGAAGCCGGCGTGGAAATCGTCTTTAAGGCCGCGCGGCATGGCGAACGCGATGACCCGCGCTCCCGTCGAGATGTATGGCGCCAGGCGCGAGCGACTGGTCGCCTGGGGTTTGATCGCAAAAGCGACCAGGATCATCAGGACCACGCAATCAATGAGCACTCCGCGTACCACCCCAAAAAGCCCGCCCAGAAAACGGTCAAACCATTCCACGCCCGCCGTGTGGATCAGCGCGCCGGCCAGAGCGGAAATCAACGCCCCCGCCACCAGAACCACCCCGAACACCGCCAGGAAACCTGCCGCGTCGGCAACGCCGTGAGACTTGGTGAGGTTATCGAACCATCCCGCGACCCGGGGATACTCGAGTGCTGCTAAAACAAGGGCCAGGACAACGGTGGCGAGCGCGATCAGTTCCCGGACAAATCCCTTGCGTATCGCGAACAAGGCAGACAAAAAAATGATTCCAGCGAGCGTCCAATCCAGCCAGTTCCACATACTTGTCTTAACTCAGCTCTTCGCCGGTCAGTCTTCGCAGCGCTTCGCGGTACTTTTCGCTTGTCCTCTTCACCACCTCGGGCGGCAAGGGGGGCGGAGGCGGCTTCTTTTTCCAGCCCGTCGATTCCAAATAGTCGCGCACGAACTGCTTGTCGAAAGATGCTTGAGCGCGGCCGGGCGCGTAATCCTCCGCTGGCCAAAAGCGGGAAGAATCCGGGGTCAGAACTTCGTCGATCAGAATGATTTTGCCGTCCACAAGCCCCCACTCGAACTTGGTGTCCGCGATGATGATGCCCCGCTTGTTTGCGTAGTCGCGAGCGCGAAGGTAGAGATCAATACTCTGGTCGCGCAACTTTTGGGCGTGTTCGCCCCCAATTCGCGAGGCCATCTCCTCGAAGGAGATGTTCTCGTCGTGGCCGGAAACAGCTTTGGTTGCGGGGGTAAACAAGGGCTCCGAGAGCGCGGCCGACTCTGTGAGCCCCATCGGCAGTCGCACGCCGCAAATCTCGCCCGTCGCTTTGTAATCCTTCCAGCCCGATCCTGCAAGGTAACCGCGCACGACGCATTCCACCGGAAACGGCCGCGCCTTCCGGACTAGCATCGAGCGCCCGGAAATCTCCGGCAGGTACGGATGAAGCTCGGACGGATAGTCAAAGGCATTGTCCGTCAAAAAGTGCGTGCGGCAGACGTTCCAAAACAAGCCGAACCAGAAACACGAAAGGCGGGTTAGTATCCGGCCCTTGTCAGGAATCCCCTCCGCCATGACCACATCGAAGGCCGAAAGACGATCGGTGGCAACAATCAGCAGGCGCTCGCCGCCAACCTCGTAAATATCCCGCACCTTGCCGCGGGAAAGGAGCTTGATCCCAGGAAGCGATGTGACGAGTAATGTATCGGGGTGGGTTGTTCGAGTCACGGCGATCTCAAACCTTGCTCATTGTAGACCATGGCGTCGCATTGTCAACCCGAAAAGTTTTCCGCCTCTGGTTCAGATACATAGCGCGCCGGGTGGCGTCCTAATTTCAGGTGTAGCGCCGAGCTTTAGCTCGGCAGCTGCCGGCCTGAAGGCCGGCGCTACTTCCACCGCCCGGGCCACCCGCTGCCGCTCCGCCTCCCGCTCCTTTTTCAACCTCTGCGACCACTCCCAACTCACCCGCGCAATCTCTTCCACCAGTTCCCGCATCTCCGCTTCTTCCCCGCCGTGAAACGCCGCCCGCACCCGCGCGCCGTGTTCTTCGTAATCTTCCGGCACGGTCACTTCCAGCTTTTCTGTGGTTCGGAATCGGTCAAGCGGCATTTTGTGTGTAAACCGATGCCCACTGAGAGAGGGGATGAAAACTCCAACGATATTCCATCGTCTGGGCCACGTACGCCAAGCAGCGATAGGTTGACATTTCTCCACCCGTCA
>JAKAWG010000108.1 GCA_021817045.1 Acidobacteriota bacterium | reverse complement strand
CAACGCGTCGCGCTACGTGCAATTTCTGAAGCGGTTGATGCCCCCTCTCCCGCAGCGGATTTTTCTGATCGTGGACGGCCATCCGGTTCATCGGTCTCGCGCGGTTCGTGCCTACGTCGCCTCGACGCAGGGAAAGCTGCGGCTCTTCTACCTGCCGCCCTCCTCGCCGGAGCTGCATCCGGACGAACCGGTGTGGAATCACGTCAAGCACCACGGGGTCGGGCATGCCCTCCTGCAGGGAGTCGATCATCTGAGAAGCTATCTCGGCCGTCGGCTGCGCAGCCTCCAGAAATCGCCGGGCGTGGTTCAAAGATTCTTTCTCATGCCCGATCCTCAGTATCCGGCCCTGTAGCTCGGTTATGTCTACATACTTCTGGCCTGATTAGTAACCCTGATGTCACTCTTTGGAAGGCTGCGCTTCGGCGTGGGTAGGACCGGCTGTGGCAGGAGAGGCCGGAGCGAGGTTGCGCATTCCAATCCAGGTGGCGAGGGCCTTATACTGCCAGGACTGTTTCTTGTCCGGCCAGCGAACGCCGCCAGCGTGCGAGAGTCCTCCGGGAACTCCTTCTCGCGGGCTTGTCGGTTTGCGGACAATATAGCTGTTCGAAGGCGCGCTCTCATCCACCACGCGGAGCGCAGATTGGTAATTGTTGATGACCTCTTCGATGGAGAATTTCCCCTGCGCGGTCTCTGGAGATTCCAGATGAAGGATGGCGTGGGAGAAATGGCAGTTAATGCAGGCGAAGCCGTCGGGGCCGGGGGTGGAAAATATTTTTTCAACGTAGCCTCGGAAATAGGCAAAATCCAACTGCTTGCTGGGCGGGTCTTCAAGTTTCGCGTCTTTCAGCCAGTCTGCGACAATCTCGAAATCAGGATCGTACTGATTCTGCCAGAAGACACCGCCATCGTGATGCAAGCCGCGGATCGTGCCTTCGCGCGTGGTTGGATTCAGCGGCATCAGCAGCAGTTTGCTCTCCATCGGATCTTTGCGGTCGATCACAGAAAGCACCGAAACAAAGTTAATGCGCGATTGCTCGAGTGTGTAGCGGCCCGACGGGCCCGGAGCAAGAATGCGAAACTTGCCGGGATTACTTGACTCAGGCGTGTGGCAATCCACACAGGCCTCGCCTCCGTATTTCTTATCGAACAGGGGCTGGACGAACGCCGTAAAGTAGTTGAAGTCGAAAGGTACATTAGCCAGAGAAACTTTTTCGCCAGTTAGGGAAGCCAGCCGCGGCTGCGGAGGCGCAGGAGGCACGGGGACGCCCAGCGCCCGCGAAGCCTGGAGGCGCACGTTCGGGTCCGTGCTCCTCAGCGCGGTTTCGAGCAGCGGCTTGCATTGGACGCTCGAGCCTGGCGGGCCCGCTCCGTACATCTGGACCAGCAAATGGATAGCGTCATCGCGCACGCTGAGATCGTCATCGTGGAGGGCCGGCGCCACCGCGTTCACCATGCCGGGGGCGGCCTGCAAGTTTGAGGAGCCCTTCACCAGGCGCAAGATCTGCGGCCGAAGTGAGCTATCAGGGCTGGCAAGCTGCGTGATAAGCATCCGGCGGATGATCGGATCGGAAATCAGATAGGGATTTGCCTGGCTGCCGCCGGCGTCCACATAAACGCCGCCTTGGCCGGTCCCGCCAATCAAGTCCAAAGCGACAAGCTGCGCCGCGCGGTCTTTGGTTTGCTCCAGGGCGCCCTGGATTGCCCCGAGCGCTGCCGCTCCGTTTGCGGTGCCGCGATAGCGGTCGAGAATCCAGCCCATATTAGAAAGCGCCTTATCGCGCACGTCACTGTTCGAGTCTTTCAGCGCGGCAAAAATCTGAGGAACGAATTCGGGTGACTGCGCACGGTTGTCTCGTGAAATCCAAGCAAGCGCCGAAGCCCTTACGTCCGCGCGCGGGCTGCGCAGGAGTGTTTCGAGCGTTGCCACCACGCCAGGATCAACGGCGGGAGGGGCAGCGGTGGGCTTCGAGGCTGAGCCTGGCCCGCTCACCACTAACCACAAACAGACAGCAAACGCTAGAAGGATGACACTATGGTATTGGATCAAAGGTTTCATGAAATTGCTTTCATTTGGGATAGTGGCTGTGGCTCTGCCTTTTCACAACTTCCCAGATCTTCCACGCATCGATACGGAGGGCCGCCCGCTGCACCGCGATTAGGTCAACGTTGGCCTATCACTCTTACTCGCTACCGCCCGCTGGCTGCTTCGCGTGGCTCTGTGCAAGGGTAGAGCCCGCGGGAACATATTGGGCTGGGAACTTTGCGAGTTCTTCCTCCGCCACTTCCCGCGCATGCGGATTCTTCGAGTCCAGGTGGTTCATGACGGCGAGCAGCAACGCACGATCATCGGCGTCCCGGGCAACCGCTGCCGCCTCCAAAGCTTTCTGCGCGATCAGCGGGTCCGGCGAGCTGATCAATGGCACGATGGCGCGCGCCATGGTCTCAGCGGACCGGCGGTCGTAGAACGTGATGGAGTCATAGTCATTGCCGATACCACCGCGCAGGAAGTAATAATCGAGCGCGGTCAGCACAGTCTGGCGCTCGGTCACGTCCGGCGAGCGCAATGCCGATGCCAGTTCTGCCGAAAGCGGACGCTCCACTTCGGCAATGCGCGCTGCTTCTGCCCGCTGACGGTCCTTTTCCAATGCCATCGAGCGCAGCCAGTTACGGTGGAACTGAACGGTATTATCATCGAGAATATTGTAAAGTGCCTGGGCGACGTTCATCCGGACCAGCGGGTCTTCTCGCTCGACGCCAGCGCGCTCAAGAAATGCGTGCTCGATTTGCCGGCGCAGGGTAAAATCCGGTGTGCGATACCACCAGCGCCACAGCGCCTTTAAGCACTCAATCCGCACCAGCATATCCGGATCGTTCACATGCTGGATGAGAATGCGCGCCACATCCTCGCGCGGGATCATGTGGTAGTAATACTGCGCGAAGATGCGCGCGGCACCCCGGCGCGTGTAATCGTCCGGGCTGTTAAGCGCAGCCTTGATGGCGGCAATGCCGATGCCATCGTTGCCGAGTTGTCGCAGGGACCAGGCTGCAGCGCGACTCACCATCTTCGTCGGATCACCGAGCAGCCTCGTCAGGGGCTCAACCGCCACTTGGAAGGGTGCGGGATTCGGAGCATCCACCGCCATGCGACCAATGGCGGAGGCGGCCGCCTCGCGGATGAGCGGCTCAGGATTGTTCAGAAGTGGCAGAACCAGCTTCACGGCTTGCGGGTTGCGGTCATACCAGACCTGGTCCAGCCATTGCAGCGTCGGCACCAGCGGAGGATTCTGCGTGTGGCGAATGCTGGCCGGAGGCGCCGGTGCAGGCGCCAGCGGGGGCTTCGACTCGGGATAAATTGTTGCGAGTGCGATCACTGCCCAGCAGGTTTCCTTTTGCGGAAGCAGAAAAAGCTCGCCTTTATTGTCCAGCCACCCGCCAAATGGTTTTTGCCGGCTCATCAGCCAGTGAATGGCTTTTTGCACGCGCGGGTCCTGCATGTTGTAGCCGGCAATCTTGAGCGCGTAGAGCGTCTCTCCGGTCATAAACTGCAGGCTTGGATCGGTCTTCTTCTCATAAGCCGCGCGGGCGGCTGCATCAAAAAACTGCTCGTTGGACATATACTCGGCCGTCACCCAACCACCGTCGGTGTGCTGCCGGGCCATGATCTCCTGCAGGTTCTTGGCGATGATGGGCTCAAACCGCGGATTACCCATATGGACCATGCCCTTGGTCTGCTCCACGATATCCTCAAGGTCGTTGGTGTGATCTGTGGTCATCAAGTCTTCGAGGTGGGCCGCGCTTTTAGCATAGGCAGCATTGTGATAGCGATGGGCGAGATCGTTGAGGTCGAACCAGGAATTAGAGGCCACGCGGAAGTCGCTGATGGGGCGGTTGCCGTCGAATTCATAGTTGCGGGTCTTGGCCGGCTCAAATTCCGGCACGAAGTGAGCCTTATCGACGCGCGGCAGCACCTGGCGCGCGTCATACACCAAGCGGATGTAATTGGCTGCCTCGTTCGGAGTTTCGGTGGGGTGATGACTCACCGAATCTTCGTACATCAGCAGCATCTCGCCCAAGCGGCTAAGGCCGTTGGTGGGCGCCAGCTCGAACCGAAGCCAATAGGTATTGGGGAAGCCATAAAACGGCGCGGGAGCGTTATAAAGCCGGTCCATCATAAACTTATATTCCGGCTCGTTCACTACGGAGTATCCGTGCCGCTGCGCTTTTAGCGTGGAGAGCATGGTGAAGTGCGCGGCGTGGCAGGCGATGCAGCGCTCCGTCTCATCCGTCACGTTTTCCGCGCGTGTCAGCACGGCACCTTTGCGAGGAATATCCGCAAACCACGAATCGGCGATATCCACCATGTAGCGCATCGCCACCTGGACAGCCTCGTGCGGGTCCGTATAAGGCGGCACATCGAAGAGCGCCGTCGTCAGGTTCCAGCGCGGATCGTTCGATTTAACGCCCAGGTAATACTGGCCCGGCGTGAGCACACGGGTGATGAATTTGTTATCCACCAGCGCGTCGGTCTGGTCGTCGTGCCGGATTTCAACCGGGCTCTTGCCCCGTGTGTACTCTTCCAGGTGCTTGCCCTTGGGACCATTCTCCAGGCGATAGATTTTGAGCGTGCAGGGCACGTCGCGGTCCAGCACGTCTAATTCGAAGTAGACCAGTTTCGGTTTCGGGAGGTTGTAGTTGAACGTAAGCCATTGCCAGCCAACTTTGCCTTCGTGGGTGTTGTACAGATATTCGATATCGTCCGATGTGCCGAATACGGTCTTTCCAAGAGTCATCGGGGAAGCATGTTGCCAGTCGCGCGCCGTATTCGCAGCGATTTGTACAGCGTCCTGGGCGCTTACGTTCAGCGGGCGGATCGCAGCCTGAAAGCCGATGGGCGAGGTGCTCACGCTGGGCGGCGCCGCCAACATCAGGCTCGCAGCCCCAGCTTGAGAGGCACGAACGATGAAGTACGTTCCCGGGTCGCCCGAGTGCAGCTTCTTGCTGATTTCCGGATTGCCGGCAGAGTCAAATGCGACAAGCACCCGCGCGCGGATGGGAAGAATATCTTTCTTCACGATGTTAAAGGTAATGGGCGAAGCAATCCGGCGCGGGACCAGTTCGTCCGGGGTGGTGAGGCTGGCGGGACGATCGAGGCTGATATCAACCGAATAAAGCGCGCCGGCGGCAAGAGCCGGTGTCTGCCAACGCAGCGTCTCGCCGGGCTCGATCGAGCCTTTGACGGCGCGGTCGAAGCGCAGCAGAGAGGCTCGAGGCTCCGGCTTCGCCGGGCTCTGACTCGCCGCGCGGGATGGCGCAAGGCGCCAAGCACACCAGGCAAGCAATCCGATCGAGAGATAGATACCGATCATTTTATTATTTAGGCGGAATAACTGACGGTGGCGGGATATCATGAGCATCTTCTCCCGGCGGATTGACACGCCTCTGCTAGTAAGGTCTTGATAACCATAAAAATATACCGTCAGCACAGAGGCAGGTCAACGAGAAATTGAGTCCTTATTCTGACAGCCCGGTGAGGGGGCACGCTGCGACAACTGCCGAAGTGGTACGACTCTCGACGGCCTCTATCGCACGTAGCGGAGGTTTTCAAGTATCATACTGGATGGTTTCGACCTGTGCCTTGTTCGAGGAGGCACGCTCAGCGGCTTCGATAATCCGCAATGAATCGAGAGCATCAGCAAGTGTCGAAAGGGGCGGTTCGCCGCCTAACACGCAGCGGTTAATAAAGTAATCGACCTCATTCCGGAAGCTTTCCACGTAGCAGGGAAGTCCCCATCCAGGGCCACGGTCGTCTTCATATTGCGCTTCGTTCCACGAGTAGCTCAAGCCCCCCTCGGTACCAAGAACCTTGTAAACCACCGTCCATGGATCACTCGTAAGATCCTTTGCAGCAAAGCTGCACCAAAGGTTAGCGATGACCCCATTTGGCATTTGGCACACGATCATGGCCTGATCTTCGCAGGTCAACTCCCGGTAGTGAACCTTTGACGCCGTGGCTGTCAGCCGCGACGGCCGTCCGAGAAGATAGAGCAGCGAGTAGGCATGATGAACGCACACGGCTCGTAGGACACCGCCATAGATTGCGGCGACTCTCTCGGGATGAAAAATGTTGTACAAAACCCACAAGCTTGCTACTCGCCCCAGCTTACCTTCACTGATAAGGCGCTTGGCGCGCTGCAGCGACGGGTTATAGATGTAATTGTGAGCGGGCATGCAAACGCGATTCGCCTTTTCAGCGGCAGATTGCAGTCTCTTGATATCGTTCGCCCGCCAGGCCACAGGCTTTTCCACCAACACGTGCTTGCCTGCTTTGAGGCTTGCAACCGCTGTCTTGATGTGATGATCAGGCGGAGTCAAAACATGCACCGCATCCACTCGCGGGTCATCCAGCACTTCCTGCATATTGCAGCTGACTCTTGCCCCATACTTCCTGGCCAAGGCTTTGGCCCGCGCAGCTTTTGGATCAAAGACCGCGATCAGTTTCACGTTGGGATTCGCCGCAACCGCGCGACCGTGCATTTCAGCCACGATTCCTGCACCGAAAAATGCTACTCCAACTTTTGATTCTGAAATGGTTCACCTCCTAAATGATCTTATCGAAGCTTGCCGCCTGAGCGCTCAATGCGCCACATCATAAACGGAAATCCTTTAGCTGTTGCGGTCACCTTGCCGGATTGATTAGCGCCTGATACACCGTGGCACGGGCCAGTTCCTGCAGACCCCCAACGTAGGGGCCTCCGCCCAGGCGTTGCACCATGCCCACGAAAACGATGTCGTTGTCCGGGTCAACCCAGAACCACGTGCCCGCCGCGCCGTCCCACATGAAAGTCCCTTTGCCCACGGGCGCGTCGGCAAGTCCTGGATTGACGAACACTCCAAGATCGTAGCCATATCCGAATCCCGGTCGTACCAAGCCCCAGAAGCGCATACCATTTTCCGTGCCCATCAGGCTGGCAGGGAGGTGGTTTGCCGTCATCATCTTCACGGTTTCCGGCCCCAGAATGCGCACGCCGTCGAGCTCACCGCCATTCAGCAGCATCTCCGCAAATCTCAGGTAATCGGTGGACGTGGAAACAAGGCCGCCGCCGCCCGACGCCATCGCGGGTTCCTTGTGAGAGTAACTCACGCCGAGTGATTTGGCGCTCGCGGCGACCAAGCCCTTTGAAGGCTCCCACTCGTAAAGACTTGCGAACCGCTTCCGTTTCTCCGGCGGAACGTAGAAGCCCGTATCCTTCATGCCAAGGGGCTCAAAAATATGGTTCCGCGTGAAGTCCGGCAGGGATTCCCCGGATAGCTTTTGCACCAGGTATCCCTGAATATCCGCGGAGATACTATAGACCCAGCGTGTTCCGGGCTGGTAGAGCAACGGGATGGTGGCCAGCCGGTTGATCATCTGCTGCAGTGACGCGGAATGCAGAACACCCTTGGCCTGGTACATCCGGTCCACCGGACCTTTCCCAAAGCCATAGGTGAAGCCTGCCGTGTGGGTCATCAGCTCGCGCATCGTGGGCGGGCTCACGGGATTTTCGACCACGACGCGGCCTCTTGAGTTCACACCCTTGAAGACCTTGAGGTGCGCGAACTCGGGAATGTATTTCGAGATAGGGTCCAGCGGGTCCCATTTGCCTTTTTCGTAGAGAATCATCATGGCAGTGCTGGTGATGGGCTTGGACATAGAGAAAATGCGGAAAATCGTATCTTTCTGCATGGGTGTTCCGGTGGCAAGGTTCTGCTTGCCATAGACCCGGAAGTCGACGACTTTGCCGTGGCGTGCCAGGATGGTGACTGCGCCCGCGAATTGTTTCTCCTCCACCACGCGCTCCATGAGGGCGTGCAGGCGCTTCAGCCGTTGTACCGAAAAACCTTCGGTGGCAGGAGCTACCTCCTGGAATGCCAAATCCGAGCTCGTGACTTTCCCTGTGCCGCCGAGCTGCGCCGCTGAAGACCTTGTCCTGGCCTGAATTCCGCCGGCTGCCAGCAACACTGGCGCAAACGTCCACAACACAAACCGGAGCCGGGCACCATGCCACCATCGCATCACCATGTTCGCACCTCTTTCTACCGTTGCATCGGAATATGTTTCCACCATCGACGGCGAAGATACAAGGGCAAACCTCCCGTTCTGAAGTCCGCAGTCCTTGCAACTTCACCTGGAATATCGAGGTCGATAGGCAACTGATATGCATTGGAGGTCACACGTAGGATAAAAACCGGGTGGCGTACACATGGCGGTCTGTGCCCTGTGTGCGAGTGTGCGTCATCGCACACATCCCAAACAACGGGATGTATGCGCCACCCCGAATTAAATCTTCATTTCGGTCGTCAAATTGGTATGAGGCGAGGCGTCTCCCTGTGAGTTGGCTACCTTCGTAGTCCATATTTTCACCGCTTCGACGGCGCCATCGTCACCCTTGCGGTCCCAGCAACCGTATGGGTTGTGGCTCACCGTTGGCAGAACCGGTTGGGCGCATCGACTAGGCTAGCAAGCGCGGTCGGCGTCTCTCGCGTGATTCGGCTTCGCATTCGCCTCCCGCCTCCGCTTCCATATCTCATTTATTACCAATAACTTATATAAAAATGGGGCCTCGCCCTAGCCCTTATAAGTTAATAATTCTAAATGGCTTAATCCATTTATGGCCGGAAAGTTTGGCTTTGCTTTTGGGTTTGCTCGTCATAAGCAAATTATAATGTTGTTTGTTTTCATCAACTTGGTGGGTTTCCCGAGCAAAAATGGCGCATCAGTTTCGCTCGAGGTCACTAGCCTAGCGATTTTTTCAGACGCGTAGAATTGAGCCTTTGCCGACGGGTTTGGAGCGTCTGCCTGAGCGAAATTATTGTTGGGCAGACAGGATTCGTGAGGGAGATGGCAGACCTCCAAGCCGGTAATTGCGCGAGGGGTCTAGTTACTTAATGATACATATGCCGGCAGGCATTGTCAAGGTTCGGTTGAGTGCCACTCGGTTACCATGGCGGGCGTCTCGTAGCCGCGGCCAACCGTTCTTCTGTTGACCGTGGTTTTGTTGCGATGTTGGAAACGCCCACGGTCAAGAAAGCGCTGGCCACGGCGACCCGCTTCGCCCCAAAAGGCGCGGCCTTAAGCGCCGATTTGCTCCAAACTGAGAGGCCACGGAGTGAGTTTGCTCATTCGTATTTCTTGATGGAGGCCACTCTCCATGGGCACCTGCGATCATAACCCTTCGGCATCGGACGGACAAAGACCACTGGATGACAAGTACGTCAGCGATTTGAGGCGATCCTGTCGGGCGGCGGTGCGAAAGTATCTTTGATCGAATTTAATGGCGGCGGCCTGGGGTACCTCCTTGCTGTTCAGAGGAGTGATTTTCTTAATCTATTTTTGATACATACACTTCATGCCGGAGATGGGCCTGGACAGTTCCATCACCCTCCTGGCAGCTTCAGCCCTCACGGGCGGCCTCCTGCTTACGTGGCTCGCTCTTCTGTTGGTTGCACCCGGTCTGTTCTGGAAGCGGGCGGCTGAGGGTCGAACCCCACATCCCTCGTCTCGCGCCGATTGTATCACGAGGCGGGTGAGGGGCAGCCATCGCCTCAATGCCGTGGTTACCCGCTCGTTCCCGGCTAATCGGCGCCGAACTTATGAAGCGCTTCAATCTGAGCGTCCTCGAAGCCGCTGAAGAGCTATGCAGGGGATTCTTGAGGCCGTCACATCGTGCGGATGGACGTACAGAACGCGCTGCGCGGTCACGCGGCCTTGTGCGAAGCTGTGTACAATCAAAATATGAAGAGACTGACTGTTGTTTTGTGCGCACGGGGCGGGTGGGGCGAAACTGGTATGAGGAGAGAACAACCCGCTAATGTGCGAACTGTGCGCGGGGAGACTTAGAGCGTGGGCGACAACTAAACTTGGCGACGAAGAATCAATAATTTACAAGGATCACGCCGTCTGTAAGTCATTGATTCTACGTTCAGGCTCAGAGTTGTCACACAGACCCTTTAGGCTCGCGGCGCTCGGGTTTCGATTAAGCCAAGCAGGAATTCCCGTAGTTGTTCTCGTATGCGCCGAAAGGCGGCAAGCCTTTGTTCTTCCGAGCCTTCGACCGCAGCGGGATCTTCAAGACTCCAATGGATGCGCTTTGTTCTGGCGGGAAAGATAGGGCAGGTCTCTTTGGCGTTGTCGCAAACCGTAATCACGTAGTCGAATTCCTGACCGGCGAATTCATCCACGGACTTGGAGCGGTGATCAGAGATATCAATTCCGATTTCCCGCATGACCGCCACGGCTTCGGGCCGGACCTGGGTCGGTTTCGTGCCGGCGCTAAATACCCCAAACTCGTCGCCCGCCAGATGCCGTAGCAACCCCTCCGCCATCTGGCTGCGAGCCGAGTTGCCTGTACAAAGGATTAGGACACGCATCGTCACACTCGCTGTGCTAATTTCGCGTGGTTGCCGCCGCTTTGTCCGTGACCTAATGATGACCAGCCGGGTAACTGTGTAGTGTAGTTCTGTATCTGATCGCGCGCCCGCCGGAAGACGGCGAGCCAGTTCTCGATGTGCTGCGTGGTCATCTGTTTTTCGTCTCTCGTGCCTGCCGGGGCGCACATATCGTTATCAACTCAGCGGGTTCAATGGCCTTGTTGCGGGTACAGTACTCTCCATACAGGAAGTTGATAATTTCCTGAAGGGCTTCGGTGTTGGCCGCGTACCGGAGGAAAGTTCCTTCGCGCCTGACGCCTACCAGCTCTTCGTTTTTGAGCTTGTCGAGGTGGTGCGAAAGCGTCGAAGCGGGTATGTCGAGCTCGTCCTGAATTTCGCCTACCACGAGGCCCTGTGGATGGGCGGCCAGCAACAGTTGCATGATCCGCAGCCGGGACTCCGCGCCCATTGCGGCGAACATATCCGCATAGCGGGCAATCTGGCTCTCATTGCGGTGGCCCATGGTTCGATTATACTGGAAATAGTGAATATAACGAACCCTAATACAGGTGTGATCGCCGTCACAGCAAAAACCGCCAGCATGGAAGTATTCGTATAGGTGAATATATGAAACGATCCATTGGGGGAATGGGACCACGAAATGAGAGAGCTTGAACAAATGCTTAAGGCGCTTTCGGACGGGACGCGGCTGCGCATCCTGAACCTATTGCTGCGAGGTGAGCTGTGCGTCTGCGAAATTCACTTCGTCCTAGGCTTACCTCAACCGACCGTCTCCCGGCACCTCGGCTGCCTCAAGAATGCGGGGCTTGTCGAGGACCGTCGAGAAGGACCTCGGGTCTACTATGCGCTGGCAGAGCCTGAAGAGGGCATCCATCGAGGTCTATTTGCCTTTCTGAGTCGCGCTTTTCGAGGAAAGGATCTCTTGAGGAAGGATTTGCAAAAGCTCGCGAAAGCGATTGAGCGCGGGGCTTGCAGCACCGCGGAGGCGCGGAGGCTTCCAGCATCAATCGCTGCACGAGGCAGAAACTCCGAAGTGCGGTTGGAGGCGTTATGAAAACCGCCGTTACCTCGCGCCTGAGTTTCCTGGACCGATACTTGACCGTCTGGATTTTCGGCGCAATGGCCTTGGGCGTCCTAGGCGGCTGGACGTTGCCGGGCATAGTACCCTTCTTGGACCGTTTCAGCGTGGGCACGACGTCGATCCCTATCGCGATCGGCTTGATTCTGATGATGTACCCGCCGCTTGCCAAGGTTCGGTACGAAGAGTTGGGTGAAGTCTTTCAGAACGGGAAAATTCTTGCCCTGTCTTTGGTAGAGAACTGGGTCATCGGCCCCATTCTGATGTTTGCGTTGGCCATTATCTTCCTGCGTGGCCACCCGGAATATATGGCCGGGCTGATCCTGATCGGCTTAGCGCGCTGCATCGCCATGGTGATCGTTTGGAATGAGCTGGCCAAGGGCGACACGCAATACGCGGCCGGCCTGGTGGCTTTCAATTCCGTTTTCCAGGTGTTGTTCTATTCCCTCTATGCGTGGATCTTTGTTACGAAGCTCCCGCAGTGGCTGGGCTTGCGCGGGGCGGTGGTGGACATCACCATCGGCGAAATCGCTCGCAGCGTATTCATCTACCTTGGCATTCCTTTCCTTGCAGGAATGTTCACGCGCCTTGTGCTCGTTCGTCGGCGAGGTCGTGAGTGGTACGAATCACACTTCATCCCGCGTATCAGTCCAATTACCCTCGTCGCGTTGCTGTTCACGATCGTAGTGATGTTTTCGCTGAAGGGAGCTTACATTGTGCGCTTGCCGCTGGACGTGCTGCGGATCGCAATTCCCCTGCTGATTTACTTCGTCGTGATGTTTCTGGTCTCGTTCTATCTCGGGCGGCGGCTTGGGGCGGACTACTCGAAGACGGCCACGCTCTCCTTCACAGCGGCGAGCAATAATTTCGAGTTGGCCATTGCGGTTGCGGTTGCTGTATTTGGGATCAAGTCGGGAGCGGCCTTTGCCGCTGTGATCGGCCCGCTGGTAGAGGTGCCGGTCATGATCAGCCTCGTGAGCGTCGCTTTCTACTTTCAGCGTCGGTACTTCGGTGCCGAGCAGATAAATGCCACGGGTGCGGCGAGGGAAACCGTTCGGAGTGAGGCTTGAAGACGTGCGAGCCCATAGAAGCAATCTGCAGCCCAGTCGGGGCAGGGACGAGCTTAATGAGGAGGGACTCCAATAGCGCGGGATTGCGAGTGGCAAGGAGGCAGAATGCCCGAATTCTTTGAAGTAACCGTTGATAAGTTCACTTTCCGTGTAGCCAAAGATCGGCTTTATACGCCTGAAGGGGTTTGGATTCGCGTCAGTGCCGCCGAGCAGCCGGCCCATGTGCGGGTCGGGGTAACGGATTTTTTTCAGCAGCATAACGGGGACATCACCTTCGCCAACATGAAGTCCGCCGGTACCCGCCTCAAGGCCGGAGACGAGTGGGCGGAGATCGAGACCATGAAAGTTACTCTGGAATTGCCGGCACCAATTGGAGGCACGATCGTTGAAGTCAACAAAGCCCTCGAACGGTCTCCCGAACTCGTCAACCAGGACCCCTATGAAAAAGGCTGGCTGGCGATGATCGAAGCTGAAAACTGGGAGGCTGACCGTGTCAGGCTGCTCAATCCGGAGGTATACCTCACCACGATGCAGGCGCAGGCAGAGGAGGAGTTGAAATCATGACTGACGCGAAACAGAAGGTTGTGGTTGTGCCTTGCAGCGGCATCGGGAAGCCCTTGGGCACGGTGAGCCGGGAAGCCGCGTATGAACTGTGCGACAACCTTCGGCCCGAAAGAACGCGGTTGGTGGCACTCTCCAAACTGGTTCTCGGAGACGCGGAGGCGCGCGACCAAGTGCGCACCAGCCCGGCGATCACGATTGATGGTTGTAAACAGATGTGCGCCTCAAAACTGGTCAAACATCATGGAGGCAGGGTTGCGCATGAGGTCGCGGTGTTTGACGCCGTTCGAAACCACAAGGATTTGAAGCCAAAGGGAATTGCGGAACTCAATCCGGAAGGGAGAGAACTCGCCCGCGTTCTAGCCGGAGAATTGGCGGTAGAACTGGATGCGATCGGTGGTTCGGCCGCCGAAGAAGGAGGGCCGCATGCCTAATCTGCCAGAGAAGAAAGTTGGGATCGTAGCCTGTTCCGGAGAAGAACTGGCGGAAGGGACGGTGGCGCGCCTTGCCGCCCTCAAGGTGCTGCACGAAACCCGGCCAGGAAAAACCGTCACCATCTGCCTGCCGCTGTTTCTCGCAGGGGGCGAAGGCGACCGGGCCTTTGCCCGCTTTCATCCGACTATCACGATTGACGGCTGCGGGCTGCGCTGTGCGGCGCGCGGCACAGAGATGTACTCCGGCAAGCCCGCTGCCAGCATCGTCATCAATGATTTGATAGCTGAAAACCAGATCGGACGGGTGGAAGGGCGGCGAGAACTCAACGAAGCCGGGCAGCAAGCCGTTGAGGTCACGGCCCAACGGGCTACGGAACTGGTCGATAAAATCCTCGGCTCACCCGCTCTCGCCGTGTTGGGAAGCGAAGCGGCCAAGCCAGGTGCTCAGCCAGCGCAAGCAGGCGGCTGTTCATGTGGCTCTGCTATCCCGTCCGAGAGACTGGATATCGGGGGCAAGACCGTGGAAATTTTGGGTCTCCCGTTAGTCTTCCGGCAATTCCGCGAACTTGGTCGCAACTCGGAAAGCCTGGCTGACGAACTCTTCGAAGCCGTGAAAGTCTTAAACATCGTGCCTTCGGAGAAGGAGAACGAATACCGCGAAGCCATTGTGCGCGAATACGCGGCTTTCTGTCAGGGGGTGAGCAAATGAGCGGTACTGCAACGTATCACGCCGATGCCCGATGGACGGGCGAGCACTGGGGCCATCTCACGCTCGGGAATGGTCCAGAAATGAAGTTTTCAGCGCCTCCTGACGCGCAAGGCCATGCTGGGGTGCTGACGCCTGAGGATGCCTTCGTCGCCTCCGCAAACAGTTGCGTAATGCTGATGTTTATATGGGCGGCAGAACGCTTCCGTCTCGACCTCGTTTCGTACGAGTGCCGCACCGAAGGCACGAAACTGATTGAACTGGACCGGACGGAAATCTTTACGCGCCTGCACTTTCACCCGGTTATTCGAGTGCAATGTGATT
>JAKAWG010000018.1 GCA_021817045.1 Acidobacteriota bacterium | reverse complement strand
ATTGACCGTCACAAAAAAGATCCGACCCGTGGTGAGCAAACGGTGGACGCGTGACACGGGTCAATCTTATACACCCAAAAACCCACGGCACAAACCCGGTACCGTGGCTACCCGCTGTGGCACCGAGTGGCAACTAAAGTATTACGAGCATGAACTGCGTTGCACGGGATATGGCCCTGGCGAATGGGGCGAAGCCCGCCTTCCACTCGATTCGAACAACGCGGCCGAAAGAGCCACTGCCCGCACCGATCGCGTTGGGGAAAATCGGCCGAAATAGTTTCCAACGCGACAAACGAGGCAACGTTGGTTCGTCTCCGTATTCCAGCAACTGCCTTTACACTGCGCCGAAGAATACAGACGGCGAAACGTGAAAACGCCGGCTCAGTCGCTCAATGTGGTTACGGTTCAACCGGCGCTTGCCGGCGAGAATCAGGGACACCGTGCTTTCGCCGCCAAGGTCGGCCGCAACGTCTCGCTGCGAAAGGCCGTTTCGCTCAACCAGAAACCTCAACACATCGCACGGCTCCGCGTGGGGCACAGGATAACGCTCTCTCTCGTAGCGTTCAATGAGAAGCGTCAGAAGCTCAATCGCCTCTTCCTCGTCGGGCGTCGGGCGAGACTTCGCCGTGAGGCCGAAGAGCGCCTTGGTGTACTCGTCGAGCTCCTCGTCCAAGTGGATGACGTGGGGCGCCCCTTGCTTGATCATCCTGGCCGGATTCGCCAGCGCTGCGCTCATCGTGGAACTCCCTTATCCTAATTGGCGGGATCGTCGTACTCTTTGTGCGTCAGAAACGACCGGATGTAGACGTGCCCCTCTGTCAGCTGATTTTGTTTCTCCCGCGAGTGATGAATGATCGTGACCAGGCGGTAGCGGTTTCGACCGATGTTGAAGATCACATATTCCTTCACAGAATCGGCATCTTTGAAGACCTGCCGGACTTCGATAAAGCCCCGCCACCGGGCGGAGCTGACGATCTTCTGCCACGCCGTGATTTCTCTAGCGGCGCCCGGATATTGCTCCACGGCCCAGCTCAGGTGCTTCTCAGTAATGATGTGCATGAACCTTCGCTCTGCGGCCACCGGAACCAAGGCATGTTTAAGGAGACTTTTCAAACTGCAAAGTGTCAACTAAAACTCTACATTTTGAAAAGCGCGTAGCCACGGCACCGGGTTTGTGCCGTGGGCTCTTGGGTGCGAATGATAACCAACCGAACCTTGACATCCCCGGGCGCCGTGTGTACCATTAAGGGCAATAATTTACTTGACTCATCAACTTCCTTTTGGTACGCTTTTCTTGTGAGGAAAGAAACCATGAGCGAACCGAGAACGCTGCAAGAAGCCATTGTTTACTTTGCCGATGCCGACAATTGCCTGGATTATTTGATTGCCCGCAGATGGCCGAACGGCGTTGTTTGCCCGACGTGTGGGCGCGAAGATGTCTCCTTCGTCCCTAACCGTGGAGTTTGGCAATGCAAGACGCGCCACCCGAAGGCGCAGTTTTCGATCAAGGTCGGCACGATATTTGAGGATTCCGCCATCGGCCTTGACAAGTGGCTGCTGGCGATGTGGATGCTTGCGAACTGTAAGAACGGTGTCAGTAGCTACGAGATTTCGCGTGCGACTGGAATTACGCAGAAGTCCTGTTGGTTTATGCTTCAGCGCATTCGGCTTGCATTGCAAGATGAGACTCTTGGAAGCAAGCTCGGCGGGCATGGGCGAGAAGTTGAGGCGGATGAAACCTTCATCGGCGGCAAGGCCCGCAACATGTACCAGAATGTTCAGGCGCGCCGCATTACTGGCAGGGGCCAGAGCTTCAGCGACAAGACCATCGCCATGGGAATACTTGAGCGCGGCGGGCGGGTACGCACCAAGGTTATCTCGGACCGGCAGAAGGAAACTTTGCAGCCAATCATCCGGCAGAACGTTCACGCTGATTCGGTTCTCTTGACCGACGAGATGGGCGGATACAAGAGGATGGAAGAATACAGGCATCAGATCATCGACCACGCCGTACAGTACGTTGATGGCCGCGTTCACACCAACTGCATGGAGAATTTCTTCTCGCTTGTGAAGCGAAGTCTTGGCGGAACCTACATCAGCGTTGAGCCTTTTCACCTTTTCCGTTACCTTGATGAGCAGGTGTTCCGGTTTAATAGTCGCAAGGATATGGATGATGAGGGCCGTTTTGATCTGGCGGTCAGACAAATTGTGGGTAAGCGTTTGACTTGGTCCCAAGTCACCGGCAAGGTGGGAGAAAAACAGGCAACGGCCAACTAGGACTTTGCCGCGTGGTCCGAAGCGGAAGGTTTGACGGCTTTCCGTTTCGGCTTGGGGCCGGGCCGATTCGGGTTCTCTGCTGCCTGCCTGCGATGTTCCTCTACACGCTGTTTGATGACGCTGTGGGGAACCGCCAGTACGCGATCCACCAGCGATGTGAAGCGGCGGTATTCGACGGAATGTTTCATACGCTGTCATTCTATCACTTGTTCCGGGGTGGATGATGCTTCCGCCTGCGCTCTTTTCCACTCCTTATAGGTTGAATCGCAATAGGGATGCACAATGTTCGCGTTTTCATCTGAGGCTAGCCCGCCAAACTTTTTGTCGATGGAATGATCAATATGCATCGACACCCTGTGCAACCGCGCACTGCAAATACTACACCGGAGCGATGTCTTTAGCGCTTCGCCGAGAAACACAGCCGATTTTCTCTCGGTAGAAAAGTCCTGCTTAATCCCTTTTTCAGGATCAACAATCGGTTTTAGAAACGCCATGTTCTCCTCTTCCGCTATGGTCGGAATGATTTCGCTTTCACTCTTGCCCTGAACAACTCCGTTAAGGATATGCCTGTATAGCCGAATCACGGCATTGAGGCTGCGAATTCCAGCGCCAAATTTCCTTACTATTTGGTTGATTAGATACTTGTGTTCTACTAATAGCTCTTCAAAATCGTTTCTGTGTGGGGTGAAAAGGTTTAGCTCGTTTCTAGTATCTAGCTCTTGGGTTAGCTGAACGGCCGCCAGAAACGCAGTTGGTTGCTAATTACCGGTCGCGCTATAAAAGTACACGGCTGAATGCAATCCAAGCGATTGTGGTTTTGTACCAGCAATTCTGGACGACGCCTTGCGGACGCTCTCAAGGAACTTGAGGGTGCCAGGCCCATCTTCATCTTCAGGCATTGTCGGGGCGGGATGTCAGTTTTTTCCCCCGTATCTTGCGCGGTCTCTTGATGCTCTCGCCTGGCGCTGGCTCTGTGCGTGGCCTATTCACGAACTCCACAAAATCTAAAACCAGCTTGACCGTATCTGCGAAATATCCCCGGCCAGCAACTGGTAGATCAAGAGTTTTTATAGGCGTTTGAAGTGGCGGAACAAAGAGCTCGTCGTAAATGTCCTTGGCTATCTTTTTTATTGCCGCCTTGGTGTCATCACTGAATGAAGAGGGTGAGTAACGACCCGTTCCAGCTCCAACAAGCGCCCGCGTCGCTATGGCATTTGAACACCTCCTGTCTCGGATAAGGCGCACCTCTAGATCCCCAATTGGCGTCTGCTCGGTATTGATGGTGTGAAATGACCTCTCGGCGCGTGAGGCATCGCCATGAAGCCACTGAAGCGTTACTCCGCTGACAGCTAGGTTGCTGGCTATTCGCGCTTGCTCAGGGGTCGAATTTATACCGTGCTTGATGTCGTTGTAAGACTCAATGCGCGCATCGGCAAGAATGCGTCGCGTTTCCGTTGCCGCGGATTTCTGCTCCGGCGGAATGTTGCCATCGAAAAAGGCGTGGGATATTGCCCCGTCTCCATAATCATTGTGCACCTAAGCGATTAAGGCAGACAGCCGATGCGCCCCATCTATGACGAAAATTCCGCTGGCATCTGACTGCCAAAGAATTAGTGCTGGGATAAGATCACCAGAAACAAAGCTCTTTATAAAGCCAGAGACTTTGCTTGGCGGCCAATGGGAAGTCGTACGCTGGAAATCCGGCTTGCGTAGCCATTTATACATAAGGCTTCCAACCTCAAGCTCAACCACCTTCATCATTGTGGCTTCATTTACGGAGTGTTTTTTTTCTGGATCAACACTGACAGTAAAATCATCCCTGCCAATCAGGGCATCGAGGTTTACCATGTGGGTGGGCACTTGTCTAATCACCTCCGGGAGTCCCCAATCATAACCCACCCCCGGTTGATGAGTCAAGTAATTTATTACCCCATTAAGTAACCAGACCCCTCGCTGGATGACAGCTTGGAGGTCTACTGTATTTCTCGCCAATTCCGCGTGCCGAACAACGATTTCGCCAAGCGATAACCGCTCGGTCCGAAAACCGGAAGCCAAACGAGGTTGTCTCCGTGCTCTCGCTGTACCCCGAGCTTTGCCACGGAGTGTACACAGGGTCTCTGTGGCCTCGGTATTGAGGCTTTACCCGGCCCATGGGAGTCTGTGTGACCACTCGCGACCGCTGTCATTCCGAGGAGCCGGAGGCGACCAAAGCCTGTCCCGAGTGCAACGAAAGAAATCCCGTAAGTGGCTTCTTTTCCCTGCGAGCTTCCTCGCTCCGCTCGGAATGACACTGCTTAGGGCCGTGGTCACACAGACTCGATGGGGGTCGAAAAGAGGCTCCGAAGAAAATCGTGGGGCTAGGGAGTTTTCCAAAAATAATGGATTGTTTATTGGGCTCGGAAGCTTGGCAAGTTAAAGAAAACACACAACATTATAATTTGCTTATGCAGAACAAAGCTGAGAATAAAGCTGAGAGTTTGGGCAGAAAATGAGGTATCTAATTTAGAATGATAAACATATAAAGGCTAGGGCGGCGCTTGAAAGCTGAGCAAGTTATTGATAACAATCAACATTATAAGACATTAGACCCTGAAAAAACTGGCCGGAACGGAGCCCCGCGAGACGGCGTGCTGAAGCGTCGGCCCGGTGAGACTCCGCTCGTCCTGACTCGAGATCAGTCCTTTCTCATAAAGCCGGCCACTACGCGTGGCTTAACGTACCGCAAAATTGTCAAACTCGGCGCGGTTCCAGCCCGAACCAATACCCGCCATGCCGTGCGCATCACGGGTATCAGTAACGTGTGCGACATCGACTCCGTCAATCGAGGCGCGAATGTGCGGTCCGCGAAAGTTCAACTCCAGGTGATGCCACTTGCCGAGGCCAAAACGGACCTTGCCGGTTGCGAGCTTGACCGTCGGCAGCTTGTACTGAGCGCTGTCAAGGTCCCAGCGACCATCCTGGCGTACAAGCAGAACGTACCCGCTTGGAAACGGAGCTTTCGGATCTTTGAAGACGTCCGCGTCATCAATCCGGCCGAGCAGAGTGATCCGGCCGGAGCCATCGAGCATGGCATCTACGCTCACGCTGTAATCTCGCCAATCCGAGCTTCCCAAAAACGTGTACGGATCGGGCAATGGTCCCCAGGGAATCGGCTTACGCGTGATTACTTGCTCGAGGCAGTGGCCGGGTCTGTCCGTGCACCGATGCACTTCGAACGCTCCGTCCTGGTCAGCAAAGTAATGCGGCGAGCGTCCGACCAAGGTGCTTTCAAAATTATCCTCGTAGGGAAATGGAAAAGGTTTCGGTGGCGGAGGCGTTGCCGTGCCTTTGCCCTGGCCGGTAGTGGTCGTCAGCGAATAAAGCGAGTCAGAGTCAAGCGTGACGCTGAAAGAATCGTCGTGCGGCGAGATGTCCGCGACGTGCTCGAAGGTTTTGGCGTTGTTGGTTTCCCAAACGTGAACCGCACCTTCCGCGAGACCGCCCGTCAGTCGGAACTTCGCGCGCTGCGGCCTTGTCGCGGTGATCGTTTCGATGACGATGCTGTAATCGTTGCCGGAAGGAGATTTCAGCGTCACGTAAGTTCCGCCGCTGGCCAGATAGCCGCAGGCACTGTCAATGTAGTGCCAGCCAGGCTGCGCGAATTGCGTCGTGTGCGCCGTGACCCAGATCATCGGTAAGACCTCGTAATGACCCGACCACGGCGTGTTTGCGAGCATAAGGCCCGATCCGGGTGCGGCAAGATCATCGTAGTACGAAGTCACCGGGCTCCAAATTTCGGTCGCCGTAATCCTGTCCCGGATGTAGTTCAAGTTGTAAAGCATGGCCAGGGATTCAGCAAACGGCGACCATCTGCGCGGAAGGCTGCGGGTGTAATAGAAGAACTCATCCTCGGAGGCCCACAGCGGTTTGCCGCTCTTCAGAGCTGCACCCGAAACCGTTGTTCCGGCGATCACATCCGGGGCGTGCACGCCGATTACATCCACGGCTTCTCGGAGCTTAGGATCATTGGCCATCTTCCCGGCAATGCTCCAGGGATGTTCCTGGGTATAGAGGTCGCAGCAGACGACCCGGGTCGTAAGATGATTGGCTCGAAGCGCTCTTTTGAGGAGCGGAATATAACTTGCTTCGTACGGCCGTTCATTCCAAATTCCCGTGTACTGCACGTTGAGCTGATAAGCAGTCCTCGCACCCTCGATGAACTTGGCGGCGTAATTGGCCATGTCCTGCGAGTAAAAGTGGCCGTTGCCGACCCATCCCGGCGCTCCCCAGGCGAGCGAATCGAGGATGATGTTCGGATTCCGCTTCTCCGCCTCTCGCATTAACCACCACTCGTAGCCCCGGGAGAAATCAGGATGCGCCATTTCAGCACGCGTGCGGGCGAAGCTGGGCTCGGAGCCATCGGTCGAATTCACGTCTGCTCCAATTTCCGCTTTCAGGTGCTGAAGTGCAGCTCCGTAATCGGGCTTGAAGAGATAGTCGAGAATCTGGCTGCGGTACGGTTCAGAATAGTCGATCAGCAGGCGCGACGAGGCGCCGGCGCTAAGGGCGCCGATGCCGTCAAAAATCCGCCCGGTTCCGTGGCCGTCCACAGTGACCGTCGTCAGCGGCATGGATTTTTGGTGAGAGGCGCACCCGCACAACCAGACGACCATGGCCAGCACGATGAGCCGTCCCCGCGGTGCGCGGAGCCTTCGCGGGTTGGAATCAGAGCTCAGCAGCATATCAAAGTGCGCACTTTGGCGCGACGCGAACATAAGAAACCTGCTGATGATCACAGAGACGAGGCCGCCCCGCGCTTCGGTGCGGTGTTCGGTCATGGCTTATCGGCGCAGCAACTTGAAGCCATGGCCTGTCGCTCCGAAGCCCTGCTTAAGCGCCATGTGAATCCAAAGCATCGCCAGAGGCTCGAGCCACCGGGAGGCAATCAACGGGCCGGCATCAACTACGTCAAAGTTCAACTCTGAAGCAAGCTTTGCCACCACCGCTTTGGCCGCCGGATCGTCCCCGCAAATGAACATGCTGGCGCTCTCTGAGCCGAACCGTGGATTCTCAAAGTTCGCCGCGCCGATGGTATTGAACGCCTTGACGACCTTGGCGCCCTTCGCCAGGCGGGAAACTTCCTCACCCGCCGAGTTGGTCGTTCCAATGACCAGACCGGAGAGATCCGGAGCCAGCGGGTTCGTGCAGTCCACCAAGATCTTGCCCGCCAGCCCACCGGTTGCCTTGATCGCATCTTGGGCAGCCGACCAGGGAACCGCCAGCACGACCACTTCTCCAAAGGCAGCCGCATCTTTGAGGCTTCCCACGCGAGCGTGGCCCGCAGTGGATCTTAGAAGCTCGTGAAGCCGCGGATCTTCAGTTTTTCGCACTCCAAAGGTTACTTGGTGACCCTTCTGAGCCCAGAGCTTCCCAAGCGCGCTCCCGACGCTTCCTGCGCCAATCACGCCGATCTTCATCTTCAATCTCCTGGATCGAATTTCGGAAACATGGAACATCATTCTATCAGGTTGCTGGAGAATGCACGGAAAAGTGGGTCGCGGCGATTTCACATCGCCGTAAGCCCAATTGCTCGGCATCGATCAGGCTGCGTTTCCGGCGAAGAGATACAAGCTAATGATGCCGGGATGTGATGGCCGCGCCTACACCAGGCTGGATACGACAAGTTCCCAGGCGCCGAGTCGAACTGCAGGCGTCGGGGACGCCTACCGGCTGGCCTGTTCGGTGGTATACCGGGTGAGGTAAGGAAACATCGGCGTAACTTCGAACGGCATCTTTTCCTTCGCGGAGAGCAGGGTCACAGGCTTCGACTTCACCAAGCTCACGTCATCGTTCCATGGGTCAACCTTCACGCGCGCTCCAAGAGGCAGGGCGGCGATCTGATCTACGCTGCGGGGCTGTAGCTTGGGAGCGCCGGTCATCAGTGCGGCGACTCGTTCCACACGACCTTTCCGGACCAGCCGGCTCCCCAGGTGAGCCCCAAAGAGGTGAGGCGTTTGAGGCTCGATTTTCGCCATGGCGCGGAGAAAGAGGCCCGCCTTGCCCAACTGATTTTTGTACGGGGAATCCTTTAGCAATTGGAGAGCCTTGGCATTTGCGGCTTTCTCATCGTGTTGACTCGGCCTGAAGTTCAGGATTTTCAGCAGATCTGTATCCGGAACCATCAGCCGGTCGTCAAAGGCCCACCTGGTATCCCTTAAGCCGCCTGTCTGCTGAAGCACGATGCGCGCCAGCGGATAAGCCAGCATCGCCGCCAGGCTCGGCTCATCCGGCAAAACGTCAATCAGCCCGCGGCTCATGAGAATGGTGTTTCCTACCGCCAGCGATTCGAGCTGCGAGGTCAGCAACGTGCGGCAATGGATGGGAGGCAGATTCTCGAGATGATTGGTCACGACCAAATTATTGACGACGGTGTCCATCACTTTGTCCACGTTGCCGCCCGGCGGAGCCAGCAGGCCCGCCTTCTGCAAGCGATCAAGGACGTTGTCCTGCGCCTGCTCCTGCCACTCTCGTTCGCCTTCCACTGGCGAAAGATCGCCGGAAGCTCCGGCCTCGTCTTTAACCTCCGGCGAGTCCACCTCGATTTGCGTCATTTCCGACTGGCGATTGGGATTTTCCAGGCCGTAGCCCCAGAAGCGCATCTGTGCTCTGAATCGCTCGGTGCGGTCGAAGCCGAACTTGACGCCGGACTCCTCGCTGTAGGCGTAAACAGGAAGCCAAAGTCCTGGCTGAACCTCTTCGCGCCAACTATCAAAGTGGTAGTACGTGGTTCCTTGAGGAGCGGGCTCGAAACCACCATCAAAACGAACGATGTTGTAATGGTGGTCCTCAACCCAAATGCGCCCTTTGAACATGCCGATGTCACCGTAATCAAGCAGCAGGAAACGCCGAAAGACCCGGGGCTTCGGCGTCACGTCAAACACGAGACAGCGCACGTCACCCAGGAACTCGCGCCGGACGAAGCGGAAGTTGTAATGCCGGCGGTCGAAACGTGAGGTGTCCATGACCAAGCTGAAGTAGAAGTCTGAGGGGTGATAACGCGGTGAGACGAACTGGGTGAGTTGTCCTTTGACGTCTTTAACGATTCGCAGTCCAAACCCAGGATGCGGCAAAAGGGATTTGACCATAATCGTCTTGTTCGGGCGAAACTGGACGCGCCCGAGGAAGTAATAGTCGCTCACCGGAACCGCGCCAAGTTCCGGATCCTGGCGCATATCTTGGAGATAAATCTCCATCCGCGGGCTATAATTCTCAAGGGTCCTGACCAAGTAGTTTTCCCGCACGATGATTGCATTCACGATGCGATTGAATGCCGGCGACTCGTGCGAGTTTGTGCTCGAACCCGGCGACAGCAGGTTAGTCTCGTTTACCTGGGGGGCCGCGTTAACCGCCCAGGCGCATAAAGTCACCGCCAAAAGCGCTGCAAAGAATTTGCTTTTTTCAAACACGGTTGCCCCCTGGATGCAGTTTTAATCAGCCAACTGAAATACGATGTGCAACGTCGCGGTGATATCGACCGGCTGGCCGTTTCGCCTGGCCGGCTTAAAGCGGATTTGTTCGGCAGCCCGGATCGCCGCCTGATTGAGCCCGTAACCCAACCCGCGCTCCACACTCAGCACGCGTAGACGACCGGAGGCCATGAAGTCCACCCGCAAGAGCACATCGCCTTGGATATGATGTTTTTGCGCCTCGGCCGTATAGACTGGATTGGGCTTTCCAGTAATCTCGACTGGCACATAAGCGGCGACCTGCGGCCGCGAGTTCTGCTGAGCCCTGGCGTGTGTCATTGTACCGGCGCTGGCGAAACCCGCTGAGCGGACCGGGCCGTTACCTGCCGCGTCATTCGCGCTTCCCGCGTCGGCCCCGGCGATGCCGTTACCAAATCCGGCGCTGGCAATGAGGCCGCGAGCGCCGTGCATGCCGCCAGTTCCGTTACCTTCGCCCGGCCCTTCAGGCGCGTCAAACGATCCTAAGTGCGCCACGTTGGGGCGCGCGTGATTCTCTGCCTCGCCGGGAAGACCGTTGGGGTCGCCGAACCCGCCCGTTTGCACCTTCCGTCGCGGTAATTTTAGCATCGCCATCTTCGGGTGCCCGCCGAACGCGCCAACGTGAACCTGAAGCTTCCGCTTCGGCGGAGTTTTCGGGGCCTCGAACGCTTCAAATCGCGAGCGAGCCAGTTTGGGCTTCGGCGGCAAAAGCGGCAGCTTAGGACGAACCTTGGCCATTACGGGGGGCGCTACGTGGCGCGGCACAACCTTTGGTCGTATTGGCGATCGTACCGGCGGTAGCTTTGCCAATTGCTTCAACGGTCGAGGAGGGAGATGAAGCGGAACTCGCCGAATCCGCGGATGCTGGACTGGGGTACGAGGCGGAAAGGTAATTCGCACGACTTGCAAATGGTTGATTCCTTTTGGCTCGCGCGGCACAGGGGGCAGAGTAAGAAACCAGAGGAACACCAGCGCTAGCAGAACCTGAATGAGCGAGCCTGCGCTGAAGCTGGCCCGCCAGCGCTGACGCTCCTCCGCCGAGGCTTCAAGGACGGTGAACTGCGGTGTCGCGTCGGCATCCTTCAGCGCTTCGTTTATCTCGGTTGGCTCCAGCACACCTGCTCCGGCATCCGGTGGAATTCAAATTCGCTCCGCCGGCTTATGAGCGCAAATCGATAGCCTCTCGGATACGTCTACATACAAATCCGTCGTTATTGTAGCAGGAAGGATGCCAAAACGAGCGCCCCATATACCAGGCCGAGGGCTCGGAGCCCTGATCGCTAAGGGTAACCAATTCAGAGACTTATCGTACTATCCCGCCCTGCCTGGCAAGCCGCAAGGACCTGGATGTGAAGAAGAGCAAGATAAATTCGACAGACCGGCGGAAAGAATTTCTACCCAATGCCCGGCTCATAGCCGGCGACCGGCTGGCTTAGACCGGTCGTGTATCGTACTTCTCGCGCGCTTTTTGGATCTTCTCCCGGTTCCGTTCCGCCCACCTCGCCAAGCCGCGAATCGGCTGTAACAAGGTCCGACCCAAGCCGGTGAGTTGATATTCGACGCGCGGCGGAATCGTCGGATAAACCGCTCGCGTGACGAGCCCGTCACGCTCTAAACCCCTCAGTGTAAGCGCGAGCATACGCTGCGAAACTCCCTCGATAGCGCGACGCAGTTCGCTGAAACGTCTTGGGCCGCTCCCGAGAAGCACGATAATCAGCACGCTCCACTTGTCTCCCACCCGGTTCAGCACTTCGCGTACCGCGGGACATTCTGTGGGAACGTATTTGTGACTTGGTGGCATGGACGTTCCTTCTTGGCCTCCATAGTTCCTTATTGTAACCTTAATTACGAAAGAGAATCTCCTATACAAGGAGAACTAAATCGTGAACGCTCTAATTCAACAAGAAACTCCTCCGAAGAGTATTTCCGACGGAGCCCTCGACCAACTTTTCCGCCAGGCGCGGACGCACCAAGCTTGGCTGCCGGAGCCCGTGCCTATTGAGCTACTTCGGCAAATCTATGAGTTGGCCCGCCTTGGGCCCACCAGCGCCAATACCTCGCCCGCGCGCTTCGTCTTCCTCACCACGCGCGAGGCCAAGGAACGCTTGAAGCCGGCGCTCGCTCCCGGCAACGTCGAGAAGACCATGGACGCGCCGGTAACTGCCATCGTGGCTTGGGATACGGAATTTTACGAGCAATTGCCCAAGCTGTTTCCGCAAGCCGACGCGCGTTCATGGTTCGCCGGAAATCCAGGTCTCATCCAACAGACCGCGTTCCGGAACAGTTCCCTCCAGGGAGGGTACTTCATCATGGCCGCGCGGGCTTTGGGCCTTGATTGCGGGCCGATGTCAGGTTGATGCTGACAAAGTGAATGCCGAATTCTTTCCGGACGGCAAGTGGAAGGCCAATTTTCTTTGCAATTTGGGTTATGGAGACCGGGATAAACTATATCCTCGCAACCCGCGCCTGGCGTTCGAGGAAGCGTGCCGGGTAATCTGAAGGGTTCGACCTAACGCGAATGAGGAGCGAAGAAGATGAAATACAGGAAGCTGGGAAACACCGGGCTGATTGTCAGCGAAGTGGCGCTTGGCACGATGCAATTCGGAAGCAAAATGAACATGGGCAACCTTGGACAGGAGGCAACCACGCGAATGGTCAGGCAGGCCATAGACGCCGGCATTAATTTTATCGACACCGCGGACGTCTACAGCGTGGGGGAAAGCGAGACATTGTTGGGAAACGCGCTGAAGGGTATCCGGGAAGAGATCGTGCTCGCCACCAAAGTCCGCCTGCCGATGGGTGGGAATTTCAACCGCAGTGGCGCGACGCGCGTAAACATCCTGCGCGAAGTGGAAGGCAGCCTCCGGCGGCTGCAGACTGATTATATCGATCTCTACCAGGTACACGGGTGGGATAGCAACACGCCGCTGGAGGAAACGCTGCGGACGCTCAACGACGTCGTCCGCCATGGAAAAGTTCGCTACATCGGCCTGTCCAACCTTTTATCGTGGCAGGCCGCCACTGCGATCCTGCTGCAAGAGCGTCTGGGCTTGGAAAAATACGTGACCGCGCAAATGTATTACAGTCTGGTCGGCCGGGGCTTGGAACACGAGTTCCAATCGTTCGCCGAGTACTTCAACGTCGGAATTCTGGTCTGGAGCCCGCTGGCCGGCGGTTTTCTCTCCGGCAAGTACGGCCGAGCGAATCCGGCACCCACGGGAACTCGCTTTGCCGAAACCGGTCAGTTCGTTCCATTTGACCAGGAGATGGGATACCGGGTCGTGGATGTACTGAAACAAGTTGCTGCCCGGCACAGTGCCAGCCCGGCCCGCGTCGCGATTGCATGGCTACTTGGTCGGCCCGCAGTCAGCAGTGTAATCATCGCCGCGCGGAAGCCAGAGCATCTGGAGGATAACATCCGCGCTGTCGATCTCAAGCTCTCTGAAGACGATGTCCGTCTTCTGGACGCGGCGTCAGATCCTGGAGTTCCATATCCGAAATGGATGGTCCTCCAACTCGACACGGCGGAAGATCCGCGTCCCAAGGTTCTGCATCCAGAGCGTTACGCCCAGGGAGGTCCTTGGAAGGACCTTCGCGGTACTCGCTAATCAACGCAAGAGCCGTCGAGCCCTCGATTTGAACGGCAGATTCTCGGAAGAGCGCTGCCGAAGTCGCGTCGTGTAATCGTATCAGGATGGCACCAGAGAGAGTTGGAAAAGAGCATGAAACAACCAAAAAAGCTGCTAGGCACTTACGGGCCAGGCTCAGCGCATTGGGTCGGCGATGGGTTTCCGGTGCGAAATCTTTTCCCGTCCAACGGGATTCAGAATGAACTCGACCCGTTCCTTCTGCTGGACTACGTGGGCCCGTCTGATTTCGAGCCATCGGAGCGGCGTCACGGCGTAGGAGAACACCCGCATCGCGGTTTTGAAACCGTGACTCTTGCATACCAGGGAGCCGTGGAACATCGGGATTCGGGCGGGCACTCGGGCGTCATTCATCCAGGTGACGTGCAATGGATAACCGCCGCGTCGGGCGTGGTCCACGAAGAAATGCACGAACGCGAGTTCGCCAGGCACGGAGGTACGTTCGAGATGGTCCAACTCTGGGTGAACCTACCATCGGCGCATAAGATGTCAAGGCCAAAGTACCAGACCATCCTGAAGGAGCAAATCCCTTCCGTCGACCTTGGATCAGGGGCGTATGCGCGAGTCATTGCCGGAAGATTGAACGGAGCCAAAGGCCCGGCCAAGACCTTCACTCCCGTGAACCTGCTGGATGTGCGCTTGACAGCAGGGAATCGCTCTGAGCTGAACTTGCCTGAAGGCCACAACACCGGAATCGTTCTACTTCAGGGTGACGTCGTGGTGAACGGAGCGCACGAGCTAAAAGGCGAAGCTCAGCGGGTGAAAGTGTGCTGTTGGAGGCACGGCAGGACTCGGTGTTGTTGGCTCTAAGCGGTGAAGCGATCGGTGAGCCGGTAGCCAGCTACGGCCCCTTCGTGATGACCTCTCAGGCTGAACTCGCTCAGGCCATCGCCGATTACAGGGCCGGCAAGATGGGCCATCTTGACTGACGCCGCGGCAACATCGTCACTCCATTTCCCCGCGTTCGATAAACTCTCAGTCCAACTTTTTAACGGCGAGTGCACCTCGCTATGTGGCGGTCCCACACTGTGGTCTCGCCAATTGACAAAAATACCGCCCGGACAACAAGCTAGGTCGTCTTTGGCGTGTCATAGTGTTTTGCGTCTTCCTTGGCGAACTGGAGGTTTGCCGAACAGTGGCCTTTCACGTTAACGCAGTCATCAGCGACATCTGGATAGCCTTTGTCGCAATCTGGTTAGCCGGCGCATTTACAAACAAACGCATGGCCCGCGCTCAATCACGGAGTTCACGCTTGCTCCTGTCGGCGCTCGGCGTGCTGGCGGCCGTCATCGGTTTCACGAAGCAATTGGATTTTGGTTGGCTTGCTCGCGCCTTCCTTCCTCCTTCGCCTGCGATCGTTTACTGGGGTCTTGGGCTGGTGCTGGGAGGCATCGGCTTCGCGGTGTGGGCGCGGCTCTATTTAGGCGGCAACTGGAGCGCGACCATCGAGGTTAAGGAGAATCATACCTTGGTCATGAGCGGTCCTTACGCCCTCGTGCGTCATCCGATCTATTCTGGGATCATGCTCGCTCTTCTAGGCACGGCCGTCGCGTACCGTGAGGTGCGGCTTCTTGTCACCGATGGGCTGTTCCTGCTCATGTTTGGGGCAAGAGCTCACATCGAAGAGCGGTTCATGACGGACGAGTTTGGCTTGGAATACAGCGAATACAAAAAGCGGGTGAAAGCCTTGATTCCATTTGTGTGGTAAACAGGTGAGAAAGCCTTGCGTGTTCAGGGCTGGAAAGAAGAAAAGCACCCGACTACAAGGCGTCGGGGGAAGTTGACCTTAAACCTCCACCACCGTCTTCATAGCCGACACGCTACGCTAACGCGGCAGGGCAGCCATTCGCCGCCTTCGACTTTACGAGCGTGCAGGTTGCCCCGTTTCGCAGTTATAAAACGGGGCGGAGACTGGTGGGGATGACCGCGAAATAAAAGCGGCCATCCCTACGCCACACATTTATGCCGCAGTTGCCGATTTCCGGCGCCGGATGACGCCCGCCAAACCAGCGAGGCCCACCAGAGCTGCGAAATCCACGCCCAGGAAAAGCAGCGTGCTACCGCCCTCGGGCGCCGCGAATGTGCCCGAGACACTGCTGATCAGGGGGCTGCTGGACCCAACCAGCCCCGCAACGGTGGTTGGGCCGCCTGCGCCTACGATGAATTGGTAGGTCAGGATGCCGCTACCTGAGCCGTCCGACGCAAAGTTGGTAAGGGCCGGATCGCTTCCGCCGCCCGAAAGCCCGGAAAGGCCCAAGCTGAGCGAAAAGCCCCCTGTGCCGGTGGCCGTCAGACCCTCCCATCCGACCGTACCGTCAAGCGTCTGGCCGTTGATCGTCACAGCCAAGCTGCCTGAAGCTGGATCGAACGTGGCGGCTGAACCATTCCATCCGAGATCGAAGCCCGGAAGTGTAACAGACGAGCTGCTGATAGTCTCGCTGGGAAGAGTGGCAAGAACTGTACCAGTGCTGAATGATACAGCCTGGCATCCCCCCGATGCCGTCGTGCAGTCGCTTTGAGCCGTCGGTGTGAAGGTCATCATTCCTGAAGTGAAGATTTCATCCGCTTTTGAGGATACAGAAGCCGCCGCCGTAAAGACGGCGAGCAGAGCTACGAACCCCAACACCCTAACCCGTTTTCTCATTTTCCCCTTCCTTCCCCCAGCGTCAGAGTCGGCGCACCTCCTTCTGTGGCTTCGCCTCTGCGACTCAGGATTCTGCGTAAAGACAACATCGAGCAGTACGGTTCCAGTGTCAATGGGACGAAAGGACGGGTAACCAAGTAGACACCACCTCTCTGAGTTAGTGATCGACGCCGAGGCTGAGCGCGGCTAAAGCAATAAGACGGCGGGCATTGCGGCTTAGGGCGTTAGCGCTTCATGGCCTCGCACGAAGACTCCGCTCGATTCCACGCTCCTGGGACTACTCCTTCGTCCCCTCCCGGCTCCTGTTGCGCGGGACGGCGCAGCCTCTTGGCCAGTAGCAGCGTAGCGCCAAGGGATGAGTGATAAGATCAGATGTCGGTTAGTGGGAAGTGCCCTGCATGGAACGACGAAAATTCATCATTGGCGCCGTCGCAGGCGGGATTAGCGTGGCGGGCTACATCTACACGAGCGAGTACATGAATTCGCTGGCCGATCCGGCCTGGAAGCTGTCCGTCAAGCAATACGAACGGTACGGCGCGAAGGCAGCGCTTATGGCCATTACTCCGAATGACCAATTCTACATCACGAGTAAGGGCTCGACGCCGACGGTTGACGCCGCCGCGTGGCGCTTGAAGATCGAGGGCCTCGTTGCTCATCCCTTGGAGCTCGACTATCAGCAGCTACGCGCCTTGCCCTCGTTTCAAAAGGTGATGACGCTCGAGTGTATTTCCAACCCCATTGGCGGAGACGCAATCGGCAATGCAACCTGGACCGGGACCATGCTGAAACCCCTGACCAAGCGCGTCCAACCCGCCAAAGAAGCGACCCATGATTTTGCCATCCAGAATGGCGTGGGCTGTGGCGTTGCTGACAACATCGGTGGCTGCGGTTCCCCACTTTTCTCCGTTCACCCCAAGCATACTTGTGCTGTACTCCCTGCTCTGTACGTGGGAACCTTCAACGCCCTTACAGTCCTTTCAGCGTGAGGCCCGAATGTGGCGTAACGGTAGATACGAACACCAATCGCGGGAGTGCGGCCGCTATTCAACACATGAACATCCCCGCAAATTCTTGTTCCACCTGGGATCTGACAAACCGGAGGATTCGAGAGGTTGAACGAAGAGTCCCAGAGATATGCCCTCTCGCGTTCTCTGAACGCGCGCTCCGAGGATGCGAGCGCGCTTTTGGCGGTTTGCGCCTGATCTTGTGCGGCAACTGCCAGCCTATGCGTGTCTTGGGACCCGACATAGATTTCGTACAAAGTCCACCCAGCGAACACCATATACCAGAATGTGGAGAACGCTATAACACAAGTCAGGGCGAGCATGAGGTGGTCATGCGGGCTGCTCTCTTTCCACAAGCGTTGAAGATATTGCCTAACAGGAAAACTGCCAGAATTATGCTGCTTTGCCTTAGCGCTAGCGCTTCCTTTTTCGCTTTGGGATTTCTGATCCTGTTGTTTGTGTTCGGAGGCAACGTCCCGCTTCGAGATTCCGTTAGACAGGGAGCCATCGGGGTTCTCGTTCTCGTGATCGCCCTTGTTTGCGCTCATACAGGAATATACCTCATCATCGTCGGCTAAATCCGGTGGCCACGGTAAATTGTACCCTAATTGACCATGGGCCTTCGCAAACGATCCCCCAGGGCAGGACTGCGCTGATCGTGGCTACTACTTTCAAGTCTTGGCGTCAGCGAGTTGGTGAATCCGTCCGACATGAATTTGTTTCTTACGCTTGCGGGTCTGCGCAATATGGAACGAGGCTTGCACCCGCACGAGCGTGTCCACCTTCACGCCAAAGGCCTTTTCAATGCGCAGAGCCATGTCGCCGGAAAGGTCCGCCTTGCCGTTCAGAAAGCTCCAAAGGGCGGGCCGGGAAACCCCGGACGCCGCCGCTGCTGCCCCTACTGACAGACCGGCGGGCGCAATAATCTCCGCCCGAATGAGATCTCCGGGATGTGGCGGGTTCTTCATGGGTATGGCGTTCTCCCCTTCTGCCCTAGAACACACATTCAGAAGTTGTTCATGATGTCGGTAACCAGGGTGCGGGCGAAAGCGCGCGACAGGCGGTTGATTGCCGCGGGGTCTTCCTCGATCAGTGTCTGAGCGGCGGGGCTAACCTGGTACTCCTCGCGAAAGACGTAGCTGGGATTTGAATAAATCACCTTCTTGCTGTGCTCGTCCACAAATTTCACGGCCGTAACGACCTCGATCTGCAGTGTGGTGGCGCTGCCGGTCTGGGGATTGAAGGTGACGGGCCCCTCGCGGAACGACTCGACCGTGCCTCGGAGCACGGCGTCCGCGCCGGCGGGATTTTCCGTGACGCGGAAGCCGGTTCGCTCGATCAGCTCCCGCACAACCGCGTGCGTCATTTGCTGCTCGATGTGAAATTGCGACGTATCGTTGGTGAAGGCGGGTACCGCGATGGTTCTAACATCCGGTGGGATAAGCGCTCCCCGGCCGGCCACGTGATAGCCGCAACCAGTCAGCCCCATGAGGGCGCAAGCCGCGATGATCAGGGCAAGGCATTGCCGGCTTCGGCAGCCTGGAAAATGGCCAGGTTTGCGGTAGAGACATTCGGACTTCAAGTGCCCTCGCTTCCCGCAAGGAGGCTCTCGGCAATCGCGACCGCGTTCTCTGCGGCAACGCGCAAGTTGTCCGCCACGGCCCACAACCAAAATCCTCCCTCGTGCTCTTCGTCAAGTAGTACGGGGTCCACAAGGACTTCTGCCGAGCCCTGCACTTCGACCGGCGAAGGAACGCCGTGCGAAGACTTAAGCACCCGAATCTGCTCACACGCGAGGGCTTGCTCGGCTGTTGCCGCCGTTACCGGCCCAGCCGCCTCCACGTAAAGCGAGAAAGCAAGCGAGTAGAACAAGGGGACCTGGACGAGGCGAACTGAAGGGAGCGGCACCCGCCCGGCGAGCATCCGTTTCAACTCCGAGCGAATGCGGAGTTCCAGGCTCGCGAACCCGGCCCGCGCCTTGCGCCCGAGGCGCGGAGCGAGGTTGAAAGCGGATTGCGCGTCAAAAATCTCTTTTGGTACTTGCTGAAAGCTTAACAGGCTCACGGTCTGCTTTTGAAGCTCGTCAATCGCTTCGGGCCCGAGCTCGGAAGCGGGATTGAAGATCTGCGCGACAACCCGTTTAAGCTCAAAGCAGGCCGAGAGTCGCACGAGCAAGGCGTCGAGCACGATTGCCGCCGTGTGCGGAGAAATAAAGTAGTGGGGGTTGCCCGCGGACGTTTTGTTCGGCCGGTCAAGAAAGGGAATGCTAAGCACAGCTCCTTCCGGCTCCGGAAGGACGTGAACGGCATCAATGACCCATTCTGACGATTGTTCGAAGTGCGGCGCTTTTCCCCGTCCGGCGCGTGGATTGGCGGCCAGGAGAACCAAATCGTAACGCTCGCTCTCCGGTTCTCCTGGAGCAAGCGGAAGAGCCTCCGCATCGAGGTCGAGGACAGGTATTTCCGGAAAATCTTCGCCGGCTTCTAGCCGCACGACGCGCGACGCGGGGAAACGCCGCTCTTTGAGGACACCGAGAATTTCCTTGCCGAGAAGAGACGTCGCGCCCGTCATTGCCACGCGGGTTTCGCGGCTCATGTGGCCTCAACCTCGCGGCTGCGGGCGCCTTCGGGCTTAGGGGCAGGAGGACGAGTTCGACCACGCCCGACCAGGCGCATGACCGGCCCCGAGAGAAAATAACCCATCGCAATCGCCAGCAGCACCGGCTCGGAATACGCCCAGATCGCCCAGACGATCAGGCCCATCAGGATAATCATCAGATAGGATCGTTTCTTGCGAAGGTCCATAGCCTTGAAGCTAAAATAGCGCACGCGGCTGACCATGAGGTAGGCTGCACCCCCTAGCACGATGAGCCAAACCAAACCGTAAAACCAGTGCTCAATGGGTTGCTTTTCCCAGTGCACAACGGCCGCCACTACGCCCGCACCGGCGGGAATCGGCAGGCCGACAAAATAGCGACGGTCGGCAGTCGAGCCGCGGTCGATGTTGAAGCGAGCCAGGCGCGCCGCACCGCAGATGAGAAACGCAAAGCTTACGAGCCATCCGATGCGCTGAATATAAAAAAAGACGGTGGGTTCCGTGTGGCTGGCCTGGATGGCTTGCACCCCCCAGGCATAAGCCAGCAGCGCCGGCGCGATCCCGAAGGCGATGACGTCGACCAGGGAGTCGAATTCCCTTCCGAAATCAGAGGCCGAATGGGTGAGCCGGGCAATGCGGCCATCGAGGCCGTCGAATACGATGGCCCAACCGATCTTTTTTGCCGCGTCGTCAAACGCGACCAGCGCGGCCGCGCTCGCGCCCCCCGCGGCCAGCGTCTGCGCCCCTTTCAGAGTCGAAAGGATCGCAATAAAGCCACAAATCAGCGTTCCCACCGTAAACAAGCTGGGAAGAATGTAAACGCCCCGGCGCTGGCGAACTCCGGAGCGCAATTCAGGACTGCGGCTTGGCAATTCCAAGAATCGTGCTCCCCGCTTTCACCCGGTCTCCCACCTTCACCTGCCAGTCAACCTTCGCATCGCTCATCACGTCCACGCGCGATCCGAATTTGATGAGTCCTACCCGCTCGCCACGCTCAAGGCGGTCCCCACAACGTTTCCAGAATACGATGCGACGCGCCAAAGCGCCAGCGATTTGCTTCACCCAGATTGTCCCGGAGATGCCCTCGATCACAAACAGGTTTTGCTCGTTTTCAACCGAGGCTTGCGACCGAGAGGCGATGTGGAACGCCCCCGGCTTGTAGGTGACGCTCCGGATCACGCCCGCCACCGGAGCGCGGTTCACGTGAACGTCCAGGGGTGACATGAAGATGCTGATCCGCCGCACGGCTCGGTCCTCGATCGATTCCTCCACCACCTGTACGACGCGGCCATCGGCCGGCGAGACGATAGCTCCCGGATCGCTCGGTATCGTGCGCTCGGGATCGCGGAAAAAGTTCAGGACAAAAACGGCCGCCAGCCCAAACACACAACCGGGCGCCCACAGCCGCAGTGCGAACGACCCCAGTGCCCCGCACAGCAAGGGCAAGCCATACCAGTATCCTTCTTTGACCATGGCAATTTAGACGAATGCGGCGGGAAACTGCGAGGTGTACAGCGGCAAATAAATAGTGCTCTCCTTTGCTCCCTTAAAGGAGCCCGCGTGCGTCCAGGAAAAATCACTCACTTCACGCGCTCATGGCGCGGTGAATCAACTGCTCCATCCGATCCTTCGCCCGGAGCTTGAGTTTTTTCAGCCGGGCTTCCTCGATCTGATCCTGATCGCTCAGATACTTTCGATGGGCGAGGTCGTCGAGCTTGGCATCGTAAAGCGCGTGCTCATGCCGGAGGTGCTGATATTCTTCACTGCTGACCATCAACTGCTCCCGGACGGTCTCGGTCACATCACTCATGGCAGGGTTACCTCCTTAAATTACTCTCTCCTGCGCCAAGACTAACACAGCCATTCGGCGTCTTCAAGCATTCAAAAAATGCGGTCGTGCCCTGATCTGAAAGTCGCGCCGGCCTTCAGGTCGGCACCTGCCGAGCTGAAGCTCGGCGCTACACTTGGAGTTAGGACACCGCCCAAAATGCTCTCATTACAAAAGGCTTATCTCGACTTCCAGCAATCTCCGGGCTCCGCGCACCCAAGAGACGATCTATATACTTATTAGTTATTAATGTATACTGGCGTAAGCCGTCGGAGTTTGTCCTCAAGGGTTCTATTCGAAGGCCGATAGATTACTAGAATGGAAACTCTTAGCAGCCCTGTCATCCTGGAAGCCGTCACAAGGCCTTCCGGACTCCGCATGCCCGCCGTGATTGAGGCGCTCCGGCCCAGTCAGTGGGTGAAAAACGGCTTCGTTTTGGCGGCCTTGATTTTTGCCCAAAAGCTGACGGACCATCGCGCCGTTATCGAGGCCTGCTCGGCCACGCTCATTTTCTGCGCCGCTTCGAGCGTGGTGTACCTGTTTAATGATGTTCTGGACGTGGAAAGCGACCGCCTGCATCCGGTGAAGCGCTTCCGTCCGGTCGCTTCCGGCAGGGTACGGCCTGTTACCGCACTGTTCCTGGCGGTGTTATTCGCCGCTTGCGCGCTGCCCGCAAGCTGGATGCTGGGCCGCGCGCTCTTCGGCCTGGTACTGTTTTACCTGCTTCTCAACGTGGCATATTCAGCGTGGCTGAAGCACGTCTTGTTACTCGACGTGTTTGTCATTGCGGCCGGGTTCGTGTTGCGCGTCGTGGCGGGCGGCGTTGCGATCCACGTGCCGGTTTCCTCCTGGCTCATCATCTGCACGACGCTGCTTGCGCTTTTTATGGCGCTCAGCAAGCGCCGTCATGAACTGGTTGCTCTTGGCGAGCGATGCGTCGAACACCGGTCGAGCCTCGCGCATTACAGCCGCTCCTTTCTCGACCAACTCATCGCCATCGTCACGGCTTCCACCATCATGTCCTACGCGCTCTACACGCAATCCGCGGAGGTTCGGGCGCGCTTTCCCGGCAGGCACCTCGCCCTTACCGTCCCGTTCGTGATTTTCGCTATTTTCCGCTATCTGTTTCTGGTGCACCAGAGAGAAGAAGGTGGCAATCCCGCGCGCACGCTGCTGACGGATTCCGTACTGCTTTCCGTGGTGCTGCTGTGGGCCACTTCTGTCGTGTGGATTATCTACTTCTAAGCTGTAGCGCCGCTCTATGAGCGGCGAAACCTTTGAAAACAAAATGCCGCCGGCCTCGAGACCGGCGCTACAGCATGGACTCTCCGCGATCTGAGCATCTTTCGGGCTGGGGCCGTTACCCGGCGGCGATGTGTCGCGTTTACCGCCCCGAGGCGCCCGAAGAGCTTTCCGGCTTGCTCGCGTCGGGAGCCGAGACGTCCTACATTGCTCGCGGCCATGGGCGCAGCTATGGTGATGCAGCCATCAACCCTGGCGGCGGCGTGATTTCGCAGGAACGGCTGAACCGCTTCCTGGCCTTCGACGCAGCCAGCGGGTTCATGGAGTGCGAAGCGGGAGTAAGTTTCGCCGAGATCATCGAACACCTGCTTCCGCGAGGCTTCTTCCCCGCCGTCACGCCTGGGACGAAGTTCGTTACCGTCGGGGGCGCCATCGCCGCCGACATCCACGGCAAGAACCATCATCGTGACGGCAGCTTTGCGAGCTTCCTGCTCTCGTTTGACCTCCTCACGCCAACCGGTGAGCATCTCCGTTGTTCGCGCCACGAGAATCGCGACGTCTTCTGGGCCACCATCGGCGGCATGGGGCTGACAGGCGTCATTCTGCGCGCGCGGTTTCGGCTGCGAAGAATAGAGACAGCATTTGTTCGCGTCCATTACCAGAAGGCGAAAAACCTTGCGCGGGCGCTCGAAGGCATGGCCGCCGGCGACGCGCGCAGTCAATATTCGGTGGCGTGGATCGATTGCCTCGCAGGCGGGCGCTCGCTGGGCAGGTCCGTGCTCATGCGTGGGGACCACGCAACCTCGGCCGAAGCCTGCGGCTTGCCCCTGCCGCCCCCGCCCAAATTCAACATTCCCTTTAATATGCCTTCTTGCCTGCTAAACGGCTTCTCGGTCCGCGCCTTCAACATCCTCTACTACGCGCTGCACCGGGAGATCGTGGAGCGCATCGTTCACCTCGATCCATTTTTCTATCCACTCGATAAGGTCGCGAACTGGAATCGCCTCTACGGCAAGCGTGGCTTTGTCCAATACCAAGTCGCGTTGCCGCTCGAAAAAGGCGCAGCCGCGCTCGCCGAGTTGCTTGGCCGCCTCGCGCGCAGCCGGAGGGCGTCCTTTTTGGCGGTGCTCAAACGGTTCGGTGAGAGCAACAGCGGCTTGCTTTCTTTCCCCATGCCGGGTTACACGCTGGCCCTCGACATTCCCTATGCGCTGGGTCTCGTCACCTTCCTGCACGAACTCGACGAAGTCGTGGTCCGCTGCGGCGGCCGAATCTATCTCGCGAAAGACGCCCTGCAATCACCTGGCACGTTCGCTGCCGCATACCCGCGCCTGAACGAGTTCCGCGCCATCCAGAAACAGCTTGATCCGCGCGGAGTTTTTCGTTCGGCGCTCGCGCGGCGGCTGGAGATTGTCTAGGAGCCACGGCAAACCACTACCTTTGAAATTGGATTCCGTCGTTTTGTGGCAGAATCCAATTCCAAAGGTACTCAACCATAAAGGGCGGCGGTGAGGACACCACCGCTTCAGAGACGATCTTCACACAGACTCCTTGAACTCGTCGCTTACAGCGGCTCAGCGCCCGGAAAACCGTCCGCCATCTAGCCCCAGTACCTCCGGCGTTGACTTGTCAAGGACAAGCGTGCGCGTCGGAAACGGAAATTCCAGTCCTTCCTTCTCAAAACGTTCAACAATGCGCGTGCGCAACTCCGTTTGCACTTCAAACTGTTTCGGGAACTCATCTACGCGCACGAGCAACGTGAAGTTTAGCGAGGAATCTCCGAATCCAGGTACGAACCGGACGATGGGTTTACTTGCGAGGTCGAGCCCTTCCAGCCCGTCGCGTTGCGCCTCTCTTACCACTTCTTCCAGCGCTTTCCGAACGCGTCTTGGGTCGCTTCCGTATGCCGCGCCGATTTCCAGGCTGACGTAAAGGCTCTCTTCCGGCTTCGAGTAATTGGTAATTACCGCCTTAGCGAGCGTTGAGTTAGGAACCACCACCGTGTTGCTCATAAGGGTCTGGATCAGCGTGGAGCGCCATCCCACCCGTACCACGTAACCTTCCTGTCCACTATCCAATTGGATGAAATCGCCGGGTGTAATGGGCCGATCCGCCAGAATGTAAACGCCCGCGAAAAAGTTTGCGAGTGTCTCCTGCAGCGCCAAGCCCACCGCCACGCTGCCCACGCCTAATGTGGTCCAGATAGCTGTCAGGTGCACGCCGAAGTTGTCGAGAACGATGATCACACCGAGCGCGGAGAACACTGCGCGCGTCAGAAGGGAAGCGGGCTCTGCGATCCGGGCAAAGCTTGGGTCCCCTTTGGTCCGCCGCGCGAGCCACTGAAGCACAAGCTTAGCCAGGCCGTAACAGCCAATCGCCACCACTACCACCCAGGCTATGCGGGACTCCCACTGTTCGAAATCTATTCCAAGGCGAAGCGCGCGCATCACCGTGTGTATCGCGATCAGTGCCACAGTCGCTTCCGTGATCGTTCCCAGAAGCCGACCCGTGTCCTTGAAGTCTGGTCTGCGCGTTCCGAGCCGCCTCAAAAAAAGCGCGATAGCCCGACCGGGAAGCAGGCACATCAGCACAATCACGAGCGCAGCCGCCACTCTCAACCAGAAGTGCTCGAAACGCGTCGTGACCGCCAGCAGATACAAATCCAGATAGATGGCGGCGATGAGGAACAAAGGGATAGGAACGGGAGCCAATACGGAAAACAGGAAATCCACCCAAGCCTTGCGTGTGCGCTTAGAGGCACGCAGGCAGAGGTGGTGGAGGACCAAGCCTACTACGAAGCCGATCAGGATGAATAGTAATGTGTTCGTGTAGCGAACGAGCCTTGCATTCACCCCGAGGGATCGGGCGATGTGGTAGACGAGACGTTCGTGAGAGCTCCGTAAGGACATACCGGATTAGGCGTCCGTGTGGGCGCTAAACTTGAGGTCGAGGGCCAGTTTATTGGCTGCAGCGATGCGGCGGGAAAACTCGTGCATCTCTTTCTCCGGCATGGGCTTAAAAGTCCGAGCCCAGGCCGTGTTTTGTCGGATCATTTCAAGCTTAGGCATGCCGACGACGGCGGCCGCGACGGGCAAGCTCAAGGTGTAACGCAACAATGTTAAGGCATCGCTCTTCTTGGGGCCGGGCCTGATCAGCCCCTCCTGGCCCGTTACTTTCATCGCCAGGATGCCCAAATTCTTCCTGCGCGCAACGGGCAGCGCGGTGAGCTGGAAGCTCGAGTGCATCGTGGGATTCAGCACCATTCCGTGATGCCCGGAGGTCATCCCCTGCATGGCGGCGTTGAGCGCCATCTGCGTGCAATCAAAATCGTGCCGTTCGAGGGCGGTCTTAAGGACTACAGGGTTGTAGTGGCAGGTTATGCCGATGAAGCGCGTCACCTTCTGCTCGCGTAGCTTATAAAGCGCGTTGAGCACGCCGTTTTTGGCTTCGATGCGCTTGAGGTCGTCCGGGCCCATCAAGGCATGCACATGGATCAGGTCGATCTGGCTTGTCTGCAGCCGCTTCAGGCTACCTTCGAGGATGCGCCGCGCCGTATCTCCGTCGCGCGGCTCGATCTTCGTGGCGAGGAAAAACTCTCTGCGCCGCGTCTTTGCAACTTGGCCAATCCACGTTTCGCTGAGGCCGCGCCCGTAGCCGTACGCGGTGTCAAGGTAGCTGATTCCTGAATCGAGAGCGAGGTTAATGGCAGCGACAGCGGCCTCCTCGTTCCCGTAAGAGAGCAAGCGGCTCCCGCAGCCGAGCGCCAGAATGGAAACGCGGACACCGGTCTTGCCTAGAATTCGCGTGGGTAGGGTCTCTCGGGCTGCGGCGGCCTCGTTCACAATGGCGGTCGCAGCTCCGAGGAGGGCCGATTTTTCCAGAAATTCACGCCGGGATAGTCGGTTAGTCAGTATACCTTCACCTCTTTGCCAGTGACTGTCATTTTGTTTTTAGGGCGCAGCAAAGTAAAGCGTCGTGCGCGCGAGGCCTTCTCCGTCACCCCGAATCACAGGAATGGTCGCTGCAGACGTACCTCTTCAGGCGACAAGCACAACTGACCTCTGGGCTGAATTCTCGCCTAATTCATCTTATTCCTTCGGCGGGAAATTCTTAAACATCTTACCGAGCGCTTTGCTCATGAGTTTATCGTCTTTAATCGGATTGGAATGAAATGCGCCCCTGGCGTAGCCACGAAATACGATGCTTTTGGTCGCAGGATCGAGCATATCCACCAAAAGGTCCCCGCGCCGGATCGTGGCCATGGCGGTGGCGCCATAATCGCCGCCGTCACCCCAACCCCAGCCCCAACCAGACCCCCAGCCCCAGCCCATGCCCATTCCAGGGCCGTAGCCCAGGCCAGGATCGCCCGCATAATTGTCAACTTGCTCTTCCTGTTTCGTATCCGTGGCTTGGTAAGTGACGATGAGGTCGGCCTTGTTGGAGTCGACTTTGCTCAGGCCTTTCGCTTCCAGAATGCGATCTATCTTATGTCTGACGTGGGCGTCTTCAAATTTGTGGGTTAGTTCGCCCTTGTTTTTGCCCCATCGATAGGTCTTGAACTTCGAGAAGTCTATATGATGTGAATATTCAACGCTAACTTTCTGGGCGAACGCGGCAGGAGCAAGCGCTACCATCATCGCGCAAACCAGTATTTTCATCGATGATTCCTTTCATGAGCTTCTGCGCGCGCCGACGGGGTTTACTCCGTCCCAACGAAGCCTGCGAATTCGAAAAGCGAACGCGTGTCGCATTGGGCTTCCTTATCGGACGGGTGTCTCGCTCCCCTTTGCGCCGCCAATCGGCCAGCCGGCATGCGCTACAATTTATTTCGATAGAACGCGAAAAGGAAAGGATGCCTGCCGGGAAGGCAGGCAGGGCGTTATTGCATCTGCGTGCGCCTGCTCGCTTATTAGAATGGACAAGCAAGCAACCTCTCTAGCCCGGCAGTTGTTGAAGTGCGGCTCAAGTGAATCTGAGGCCGCCCTGCCCCGGATCGCCGATCAGTCTAAGGCAGATCAACGGCTACAACATAATCTTTCTGCTGATAAACCCTCCACTCGCGGGCGTATCATGAACAGGGCCTCGCCTCCGGCCGTGAATGCTGGAGTGCGCCTATAATCGAACTCATGTGGCGTTCAAGCTCGGCCTCGAGTGGCGAACTTTCCGCCGCCACAGGCGGGACGGTTGGGTTGCGTTTTGCGCTGGCCGGAGCTGCGGCGGGATTTTTGGCAGGCCTTGTGGAAGCGGCTCTGCTCGGTTTCATCCCGCGCGCCTCCGGTCTCACTCACCCTGACGTTCATTACGTCATCGCGTTCGTGGCGCCGCTCGTCGACCTTTTCACCGGGGCGATTCTCGGCTTGATCCTTGGCCTTGCAAGCTCGCTCTTCGGCCACCGGCGGCCGCTGGTTTCCGCCGCATTTGCCGCCATAGGGCTCGGGATTATTGCCGGCTATATTGTGGGGATGCTCGGTTGGTTCAGGGTTCTTCGACCCGGACTCGCTGCGCCGGTTGCCACTTTCGTTCTCGCGGGTTTGACCTGCTTTATCGGACTTGCGCTCTCTGAACGGCGCGGGCGCGGCTTCCTCAACGCCGATGCGCGTCTGCCCATCGGCAGTTGGTGCGTGGCGTGCGGCGTCACGGTCGCCGTGCTTTCTGCCGGGATCGCGTTCTACGCCGCGGACGAACCGCCCCATTACCCGCCCGCGCCGGAAGTGGCCGAGCCGCCACCCGACAATCCCAATGTCGTGCTGATGATCCTCGACACCGTCCGCGCGGATCACTTCTCGTGCTACGGCTACTCGCGCCCAACCACTCCAAACTTCGACCGCCTGGCGACGCGCGGAGTCCGCTTCGCGAACGCGATTGCGCCCACGTCCTGGACTCTGCCTTCCCTCGCCTCGATCTTTACCGGTCTGCTTCCCCACCAGCACGGCGCTGACTGGGGCTCGGCAATGGCCGCCGGGCCATGGACGCTGGCGAAAATTCTGCGCTCAAAGGGTTATGAAACGGCGGGCTTCAACGCCAATCCTTTCTATGGCCTCGGCGGATGGCGGTTGAGCGAAGGCTTTGACGTTTATTTTGACGAAAGTTACGCGATTCGCCACAACCTGGCGGTTACTTTCGTCGGACAATCGGCGCTGCAGTATCTATACGACCGCGCAGTTCGCTACAACCAGTTTGACCACTTGACGGCTAGCGACTTGAATGAAGAAATTCTGCGATGGTACAGACATCGCGACCCAACCCAGCCTTTCTTTCTGTTTATCAATTACATGGACGCGCACCGGCCTTATCTTCCTCCTCCTCCTTACGACCGGCGCTTCGGCCGAATGTCCCGGGCTGTGCTCGCCAAGGTGACGGCAAGTCTGAACGACGGTCGCCCGCCTAGCCCCTACACACCAAAGCAGCGGAGCGAACTGATCGACGGCTACGATAACAGCCTCGCATACCTCGACGCGCAGTCGGGTCGCCTGATTCGCTTTCTCAGCCGCCAGCCGGGCGGCAGCCGAACCTATTTCATCGTCACTGCAGACCACGGCGAAGGCTTTGGCGAGCACGGCACCTACGATCACGGCTGGAATCTTTACAATGAAGTGTTGCGCGTGCCATTGATTGTGGCCGGTCCGGGCGTTCCGGTGGGCAAGGTCGTGACACGCCAGGTAGGAATTCGCGGCCTCTTTTCGACGGTTGTGGACCTTGCGCTGAAGCTTAAAGGTCCGGTTCGCCTTCTGAGTCTTCGCCGCTTGTGGGAGAGCGGAGCCACCCGGAAGGAGAACAAACCACCCGAGACCGTGTCGGAGCTCGACGTCTTTTTGCCTCACCGGCCGCTTAGGGGCCTGCTAAGCCTGATGACTCCCAAATGGCATCTGATCGAAGACGGCGATGGAAAAGTGGAACTCTATAACGAAATCAGCGATCCCGCCGAGCGCGACAACCTTGCCAACAACGCAGGCGCTGGGAAGGCCCTCGGCGAACTGGAGCAATCGCTCGAAACCCGCATCGCTGATTCTCTGCTGCCCTGGCGAGACCTAACCTACCTCAATCCTCTCAACCGCCCCGATGCGCCCTTCCTGAAGCGGATCAGGGCCAGCCAGCTTCACCTCGCGCCGCAAGGAATTCCGGCAGGCGCCGCGCAAGCTATCTTTTCGCATTCGCCTCCCTCGCAACTCCTTCGACCGAACGCCTCCGAGCAGGACCTGTTGCGAACGCTGCCTTATCACTGAAAGGCGCAGGAAAGTCATCCGTACAGCTCACTGCAAGCTTCTTCCCAGCGGGCGAAGAAATGCAGATTCCTCGTTGCGCTCAGAGTGACGTCATTCTGAGCCTCGATGCACCTCATCGGGGTTAGAACTCTGCTTCTTATTGCAACCAAAGGCCACGGCGTCTTAAAAAGGCTAATCTCGCGGAGAGACGACAATGAGCAAGGATCCCAGCAGCGCAGCGACAATCAGGAAGGTCATCGGCGCGACCGTGGGGAAGCGAGAGAGCGCGCCAGCCACCGCACCGCCCGTGAAGCTGCCGAGATATTGAAGCGTTTGAAATGATCCGATGGCCGTGCCGTACGCAGTTTCATGAGCGCGCTTGCTGACCAGACTCGGCAGGATGGGTTCGAGGCCTGTGAATCCCATGAAGAAAAGGGTGCCAGGCACGAGCACGGCGATGAGCCGGTGAGCATTCATACCCAAGGTTTGCGGCTGGAACAGCAGCCATCCGCCCGCCGCCATCATCAGGAAAGCTATTGCCGCTGAGGTTCGGCTGCGACCTCGGTCCGCGCCACGCGAAAAGGCAAACATGGATACGCCGCTCAGCAAAAGCATCGGCAGCAGCGCTTCGTAGAACCGGCTCATCTTTAAATGCTGCGCGCGCGTGAGAATGAGGGGCAAGTAGAACCAGAAGGCCGTCATAAAAGCGTTCATCAGGAACCCGCAGACATCGAGTCTTAACAGCGCCTTGCTGCGCAGGGCGTCTCGAAGGGGAGCAACCGGCTCCCGGCGAGGTGGTGTGTCCGGCAGCGTGGAGGCAAGCAGCCCGGCTGAACCAAACGCGAGTACGGCAGTAATCCAGAAGAGCGATTCCACTTGCAGCCAGCCCGCAAGGATCGGACCTCCAATAACACCCAGCGCGAAGGCTGCGCCGATGGGAATCCCGAGAATGGCGTTGGCCGTAGAACGCCGCTCAAACGGCACGTGATCCGCCACGGTGGCGAACGCCGCAGCCGTGATCGTGCCCAGCCCTTGCACGAAGCGCCCGAAAATAAGCTCTTCGATGCGCATCGACGCTGGAAACCACGACGGAACCGCGCAGAGCACCGACCCAACTGCAAACACCGCCATTCCCAGCACCAGCACCTTGCGGCGGCCAATGTGATCCGAAAGGCGGCCCATGGGTATCGCGGTGAGGGCCACAGCAACCCCGTAGCCTCCGAACGCGACGCCCACCAGAAACCGCGAGTGCGTAAACTCCAGGCCGTAAAGCGTGAAGACGGGAAGCACCAGAAACAGGCCCAGCATGCGCAGGCCGACGGCGCTGGAGAGGGCAAACAACATCTTCTTCTGCGCAGAAGTGAAAGCGGTGGATTCCGTTTTGGCGGCCGTACTCATGAGGTGCGCGAGGGAGTATAAACGTTGCGCCCTGTGTCGCAGGAGGGCAAAAGGGGTCTTTTCTCAGACGCTGGACATCTCAGCTTCTTCGGCGGCAAAGTCTGCCAGGACGGGCAAGGGAATCAGGCCACGGTCGAAAGCGCGGTCAAGCAGGATTTGGACAGCGCGCCGGCCTTGTTCGCCGTAATCCAGCGTCCAGTCGTTGACGTACATGGAAACGAACTTATCCGCCGTGTAAGCATCAAGCCCTCGGGCGAACTGCGCGGCATACTCCAGCGCCTCTTCACGGTGTTCCAGGCCGTAGCGGATACTTGCCCGGAAAACCCGAGAAATGCGCCTGATGAGGTCGGGGCCGAGTGAGCGGCGAGCAGCATTGCCTCCGAGCGGCAACGGCAGGCCAGTCTGCTGATGCCACCATTCCCCAAGGTCGATCACCTTACTCAAACCTTGTACGCCGTAAGTCAATTGCCCTTCGTGGATTACCACGCCGGCATCTGCTTCGCCCGCCGCCACAGCGTCCATAATTTTATCAAACGGAATAATCAGTGTCTCTACCTCAGGCTCGAACAGTCGCAATGCGAGGCAGGCAGTAGTCGTGAGGCCCGGCACGGCAACTCGCCTGTTCTTGAGATCCGTTGAGCTCAACGTGCCTCTTGCCACCACGATCGGCCCGTAACGGTCCCCGAAGCTTGCGCCGCTCGGCAGCAGGATATAGCGATCAGCAACGTGGGCATACGCATGGAAAGACAGCGCGGTGACGTCATAGATCGTTTGGTGCGCTTTTTCATTCAGCGTCTGAATGTCTTCCAGGGTGTGAGCGAAGCGGAGACCTTCAGTGGAAACCTTGCGCGTCGCCAGCCCGTAGAACATGAAGGCATCATCGGAATCGGGGCTGTGGGCTAGACTAATACCCACGGGTTCCGACGCAGGGTTTTCCGGCATGAGCGTCATGAATGATTCCATCTCGCTAAATCAACGGCGAATGAGGGGGTCCACAGGCCTTTTCGGGGTTGCAGAACAAGGGGCAGGCAAGAGCACAAAGAGCCACTCGTGAGTGGGCTGCGGCACCCGACTCGTGCGTACAATAATCCCCCCGCCCCTCGACCTTGAAACGCCGGTAATCCCGGCGATCATCCGAACACGTCGTTCCCGTCGGCGTGCCAGCAACACATCTTAGCACAGGAGGCAAGCGGTCACAAAGATCGGCCATGAATGCTGTAAATCGTTTCGCCCCGAACCTCCGCCGCCGTAGCAGACAAGGCGTAAGCAAACCTAAGGCAGCAAGCCCTGCGGGTTGCAGTGCCCCAAAAGTCTGTCTTGAAGAGGATGTTTCGGTTGGTCTCAGAACAGCCGGAAAGTGACCTCTACCATGATACGGACCGGCACAGGCACTCCGTTTCGCTCCGCAGGCTTGAACTTCCAAGTTCTGATGGTCTCCATCGCTTTTTGATCGAGGCCCAGACCGAGCGGCTTGACGACGTGTACGTCGTGTACGAGCCCCTGCGTATCCACAACGATTTGAAGCACCACGGTGCCCTGGTACTTTGCCTTGCGCGCCGCCTCGGAATACGGCGGATCAGGGTCATAGATCGGGATGGGCTGGGTAATGTCACCACCGACGCTGAAGACACCGCCACCGGTCCCTCCGCCGCTCCCAGGACCAAGACCGCCGCCCGTCCCTGACCCAATGCCAGTCCCTGTCCCGGTTCCAATCCCACCGCCGGCACCTGGGCCGTTCGACGGCGGACCAGGGACTGCAGTTGGGTCGCCCAGGACCGCGTCTGCCATTTGTGTTTTCAGATCTGGAGGACCGAGCAGGGTGGGCGTTACCGGAAGTTTGGGCTTCGGGATCTTGATCTTCGCCACTGGCGGGGCGAACTGCGTCCAGGTAAATTTCGGCGGCGCACCCTTGGACGGAGGCGTCGGAGTGCGGTCACCGCCGCCACCGCCACCGCCTGCTTTTTTCAGGCCGGCCGGAAGGTGAAGAACGTACGGCGAAAGGGTAATCGGAATGACCTGAGCCTGCTGTACCGGCTTCTTACCCCAATCTAAAATTATGTAAGGTAATAACAGCGCAGCTACTAGAATCACATGGACGATAAGCGAATTCCCAAACGACCCGGGGTGCTGCTTATAGTCAGTCCAAATATCCCCTAGTTCCGTCGGCTGGGACGTGATAGGAATAGCGGGCGGCTCTGGCTTTTCGAACAACGCTCGGAACTGATCGCGTAAGTCGCCCCAAAGGGGCGTCAGGTCCGAAACGGGGAGAGGTGCTTCCCCTTGGTAGCGCTCCATGGGCACTGTTATTTTGGGCTCGCGACGTCGCTCCTTAATGGAGCGCCACAGCGAAATCAAAATAAACTGGCTCTCCACAAACGCGGGCCTGAAAACGGGCTCGTCAGAATCGGCCTGGCCCGAATTCATCCGTACCCTTGGTTCTAGTCCTATGTCCGACATGGCTCTCGCACTTCCGAAGCCCGGCAGGTCAAAGTCACCCTCAAAAACTCACAACCACTCTTTCCGGTGATGTCGCAGGCACCGACGGAGTTGCCCGCGCCGCGAAGAATAACGGTCGACGGTTTTCGCCACTACTCCTACATCTGCACTTATTCTACCATACGTCGCAAGATGCCCCCGAGTTTATACCAACCCAACGCCATGACCAAGCGAAATCCGGGCGATACTCTGTGCCTATAATTGGCTGAAAACCTATTCCCGCAAGAAAAATACACATCGAAGCAAATAGATACCTTCACGCTCAAGGAGCTCCGTCCGCCGAAACGCCCTCATCCAGCGACGATTATTGGATTTCGAAGTTCTCATATCGCCATCCGGATCAAGCGCGCCACCCTTAAGTGCGGCTTCCGAAGGGGTCTGTTGACTGCAGATAGGAAAAGTCTGCGACGCCAAGCACGATGGCATATAATGCTTTCTTTTTAAGACCAAGTCCGGGGGAAAACAGTGAAATTACGATGGGCTGCTTTAGCTGTCCTGGTAAGTTCTACACTATGTCTGGCGCAACCGATGCCGGAGGGCCGTCTGATGCGCTTTCCGGACATTCACGGAAACGAAATCGTCTTCAGCTACGCGGGCGACTTGTGGCTGGTTTCCGCGCAAGGCGGCATCGCACGGCGTCTCACTACCAGTCCCGGCCTGGAGCTGTTCCCCAAATTCTCACCGGACGGCAAAGAGATCGCCTTCACAGGGCAATATGACGGCAATTTTAACGTCTACACCATGCCAGCCGAAGGCGGCCAGCCGAAGCAACTGACGTTTAACCCCGGCTTCCTTCACCTGCCTGAGCGCATGGGGGTCGAGAATGAGGTGATTTCGTGGACGCCAGACGGCACGCGGATCGTCTTCCTCTCTCGCCGGACGACAATCAATGACTGGTTCGGACAGCTTTTTACGGTCAGTACGCAGGGCGGGCTGCCGCAACAGTTTCCTCTGCCGAAAGGCGGACTGCTCGCCTTTTCTCCCGACGGCAATCGGATCGTTTACAACCGCATCTTCCGAAATTTCCGCACCTGGAAACGCTACACCGGCGGCATGGCTCAAGCCCTGTGGATCTATGACCTGAAGTCTCCCTCCATCGAACGAATCACGCACTATCCCGGCACGAACACCTACCCGATGTGGAGTGGAAACACGATCTACTTTGTCTCAGACCGAGGTCCGGAACACCGGCTGAACCTCTATAGCTACAGCCTGAAGAGCCGCCAGATTCGCCAGTTAACGCACTTTACGAACTACGACGTGGAGTGGCCAAGCCTGGGAGGCGGGCGCATTGTCTTTCAGGATGGCGGCTACCTTTACCTCTATAACCTCAAAACCGGCAAGACTCGCAAGCTCACGATCTATCTGCCCGGCGATTTCCTTCAGGCGCGGCCGCATTGGGTCCACGTCGGTAAGCTGGTGACGAGCTATGGCCTCTCGCCCGAAGGCAAGCGTGCAGTGTTTACGGCGCGCGGCGACGTTTTCACCGTGCCGGCAAAGAAAGGAAGCATCCGCGACATCACGCAAACCTCCGGCGCGCGGGAAAGGGACGCCGTCTGGTCACCCGACGGTCGCTGGATCGCTTACATTTCCGATGCCTCGGGTGAAGACGAATTTTACATCCGCCCGTCTAACGGCCTAGGGAAGCAGGTGCGCGTAACTTTCGATGGCAAAATGTGGCGACTGCGTCCTGTCTGGTCGCCGGATAGCACGAAGTTGCTCTTCGCGGACAAAGACCTGCGGCTTTTCTACGTCGATATCCACGTAAAGAAGCCCGTCTTCATTGATCAGGGAAAATACTCCGACCTCACTGACTACACATGGTCCCCGGACAGCCAATGGGTGGCCTACGCCAAGGTGGCACAGAATCTAAACTCGGTGATTTACCTTTACTCGATCGCCGACCGGAAGATTACTGCCGTCACGACGAGCTTTTGGAACAGCGTCAACCCGATCTTCGATCCCACGGGAAAATATCTCTACTTTCTCTCCGATCGCAGTTTCAATGCCGTCCCGGATAACTTCGACTTCGAGGCAGTTTATCCGCAAACCACGCGGGTTTACGTCATGACGCTGCGCGCCAGCCTTCCTTCGCCGTTCGCCCCGCAAAGCGACGAGGCCAAGACCACGCCTCATCCCGCGCCGACCGGCCCGGCGGCCGGGAAGAGCGCTAAGGCCGCGCCGAAGCCTTTTCACATTGACCTTGAAGGCATCGAAAACCGGGTGGTGGCCTTGCCAATTCCGCCCTCGCAGATCTCACTTTTGAGCGCCGCGCGCGGGCGCGTTTACTACCTCACCCGTCCAGTGCAGGGGTTTTCAGGACCGCTTTCGGACAGTCAGCCGGAGTTGCACGTCTTCACACTGAAAGATCGAAAGGATCATGTGCTGATTTCCGGCGTAGACGGCTACTCGCTTTCCTTCGACGGCACCAAGGTCCTTTACTCCGCGCCGCCAAAGCATCCGCCAGCGTCAGGCGGGCCCGCGACTAAGATTTATGGCATCATCAGCGCCGAGGAGCCAAAGGCCCCGCACAAAGTCGGCGAAGGCGCGCTGAAGTTGTCGAAGATGGAAATGGACGTCGATCCTCCCGAGGAGTGGAAGCAAATCTTCTACGACGTGTGGCGGCAAGAACGGGATTTCTTCTTCGAAAAAAGCATGAATGGCGTAAACTGGGCGCACGTTCGGGACAAATACGCAAGATGGCTGCCTTACATTAAAGACCGCTACGACCTGAATTACGTGATCGGCGAAATGATCGGCGAGCTTGGAAGTTCTCACACCTATGTCGGCGGCGGCGATTTTCCTAACCTGCACCCGGTGAAAGTAGGACTACTCGGCGTAGACTTCGGTTTGGATGCACAGCGCGGCCTGTACACCTTGAAGAAGATTTATCCGGGCGAAAACTGGAATCCCGCGCTCGTCTCGCCGCTAACGGAGCCCGGCTTAAATGTAAAGCCTGGAGATTACCTGCTGGCCGTGAACGGCCATTCGCTGCGCGCCCCGGAAAATCCTTACGCGGCCTTCGTGAATACGGCCGGCCAGAACGTCACGCTCACCATCAGCTCCAACCCGGATAATCCGAAGCCTAGCCGCAATATCGTCGTGCGGCCGATTGTGAGCGAATACGAACTGCGGCAACTCGACTGGGTCCGCGCGAACCGGCGAAAGGTGACCAAGGAAACTCATGGCAAGGTCGGCTACATCTATCTTCCGGACATGGAAAGTCTGGGGCTAAATGATTTTGTGGAACAGTTTTACCCGCAAATTCGAAAGCAGGGACTCATCGTTGACGTGCGCTACAATGGCGGCGGATTTGTGGACCCGATCATCTTCGAACGTTTGCGGCGCGTGCTGGCGGCCATGATGTCGGCGCGCAACTTCAAGAGTCAGACCATCCCTCCGGTGGTCTTTTATGGCTATCTCGACTGCATCGCCAACCATTACACGGCGTCGGACGGCGACTTCTTCACTTACTTTTTCAAGAAATACAAGCTGGGGCCGGTAATCGGCGAGCGTACGTGGGGTGGAGTGCGCGGCATCCGCGGCATGATGCCTCTGATCGACGGCGGCTATATCACCCGCCCCGAGTTTTCGCTGTACAATTTGCACAGCCAGTGGGTGGTTGAAAACCATGGCGTCGAGCCGGACATCAAGGTGGATAACCGTCCCGACCTCGTCATTCGCGGACAGGATCCGCAACTCGAAAAGGCGGTCCAGATCCTGATGCAGGAGATTCACCAGCATCCAAAGGTGCTTCCTTCCCGCCCGCCAGACTTGCCGGCTTACCCGCCCGGACCCTCGTAGAAGACAGAAGGTGGTAGGCAGAAAGCGGAAGGCAGCAAGCAAGTCATGGAACTTATCCATCTTCCCGAGGCCGCCAAAGAGCTGGGCATCAGTTATCCCACGCTGAAGCAGTGGATTTACCGGCATCGAATTCGCTCCGTGAGAACCGCAGGCGGGCATCACCGCATCCCACGGGCGGAAATCGACCGGGTGTTGTTCCAGAAGACCGGCAAGACGCGATCCGCTGCGTCGCGTGTGAGAGTGGCGAAGACCAAACCCGTGTCGCCCGAGTCGGCGACGGGAATGGGGCGCGTCATTAGCGGACGTAACCAGTTGGTGGGGCGCGTAACTTCGGTCGAAGTTGTGGGCTTGCTCGCCAAGGTAACTCTCGATGTCGGAGGCCAAAGCGTCACCTCCATCATCACCCGCGACGCTTGTCGCGCGCTCGGCTTGAAAGTAGGAGAATTGGCCGCAGCGCTTATCAAGGCCACGGAAGTGATGATTATTCGTCCGTCGTAGCGCGACTTGCGCCTTTCAGGCACGCGGCTTTAGCCTCGTACTTCCAAAAGCGCCGGCCTGGAAACCATTAAGAGCTTAGAGTGCCACGTTGAAAACCTACCGAATCGCGCTCCTCCCCGGCGACGGCATTGGTAAAGAAGTCGTACCGGCGGCCGTCCGCGTACTCGAGGCCGCAGCGCGGGATTTTTCGTTTTCGTTTGACCCCTTCGACTGGGGCTGCGAGCGCTACCTCCGCACTGGGCGCATGATGCCCGAAGACGGCCTTGAGCAGCTTCGCTCGTTCGACGCCGTATTGCTCGGCGCGGTTGGGCACCCGACCGTGCCTGACTATATCTCCTTGCGCGGAATGTTGCTCCCCATGCGGTTCGAATACGACCTTTACGTTAACTTGCGTCCGGTGGAAATTTTGCCCGGTCTTGATTCGCCGTTGCAGCACAAGAAGCCTGACGAGATCCGCATGGTCTTTATCCGCGAAAACACCGAGGGCGAATACTGCGGCGTTGGCGGACGGTTCAAAGCGGGCACGCCGGACGAGGTGGCCATTCAGGAGTCCGTCTTTACGCGCAAAGGAACAGAGCGCGTCATGCGCTATGCCTTCGAACTGGCCCGGAAGAGGCCGCGAAAGCGGCTGGCGAGCGTCACCAAATCCAACGCGATGCAGCACGCGATGGTCATGTGGGACGAAGTCTTCGCCGCGCTCGCAACGGAATATCCGGACGTCGAAACCGCCAGATACCACGTGGATGCAGCCGCCGCCCGCATGATCACCGCGCCCGAAACCCTGGATGTGGTCGTGGCGTCCAACCTGTTTGCTGACATCCTTACGGACCTGGGCGGAGCCCTGCAAGGCAGCCTCGGCCTCGCGGCGAGCGCCAACCTGAACCCCGTCGAGCGACGCGGCCCGCCCGTTTTTGAGCCGGTTCACGGTAGCGCCCCGGACATCGAAGGTCGCGGCATCGCTAATCCGATCGGTTCTATCTGGGCAGCCTCGCTGATGATGGAGCATCTCGGCGAAGTCTCAGCAGCTAGCCGCATTTTTCGCGCCCTGCAGGCGGTGACAGCCGAAGGCCGGGTTCGCACACCCGATCTTGGCGGCAGGAGTACTACGGAGGAAGTCGCATCCGCAGTCATTGACCAATTGAAATAGAGCTCGCAACAGACACCATGAACCTTGACTCAAAGATCGAAGAACTTTTCTCGCGTTCGGAGACGAGATACGGCGAGGAGTATTTCCGCGCTTTCGACGAGCTTAAAGCTTGTCTCAACGAAGGCCTAATCCGCGCCGCCGAGCCGGACGTTACTTCACCTTCCGGCTGGAAAGTGAACGCGTGGGTCAAAAAGGGCATTCTGCTTGGCTTCCGTATCGGGAGAATTATCGAGACACACGCAGGGGAGTTTACTTTTTACGACAAGCACACGTTTCCTTTGAGGCGGCTTCCACCTGGCAAGAATGTCCGTCTGGTTCCCGGAGGTTCAGCGATCCGCGATGGCTGCTTCGTGGGCAAAGACGTGACGTGTATGCCGCCGATGTACATCAACGTAGGGGCTTACGTGGGCGAAGGCAGCATGGTGGATTCGCACGCGCTCGTCGGATCGTGCGCGCAGATCGGTAAACATTGCCATCTGAGCGCGGCGGCACAAATCGGCGGGGTGCTCGAGCCTGTCGGCGCGCTGCCCGTCATCATCGAAGACGAAGTCCTGGTAGGTGGTAATTGCGGCGTTTACGAAGGGACCATTGTGGGCCGTACAGCCGTGCTTGCCGCCGGAACGATCCTGACCGGCTCGACTCCCGTCTACGATCTGGTTAAAGACGCCATCTACAGGCGTGATGGCGCGGGGCCGCTTCGCGTCCCAGAAGGCGCGGTTGTGGTGCCCGGCGCGCGCGCCGTAACGCAGGGCCGAGGCAACGATTTGGGTTTATCCCTCTACACGCCCATCATTGTCAAGTACCGTGACGAGAGAACAAACGGCGCGGTGCGGTTGGAGGAATTGCTGCGAGGCAGGCCGCCAGGAGTCTGACCCGCGTTTCGGATCCGGTCTGCAGCCAGCGAGCGTCATTCGTCTTTGATTAACTACGGTCTCCAGACTACTATTGAGCGTCCTTTTGGAGTCCGCGTTGCAAGTCGATGAACGTGACCATACGGTTAGGTTCGGACCGCCGGACACAACGTTCGGCACGGCCAATTTCGGCGTGGTGACCAGCCAGTTGAACAGTTCGCGCATCATCCCACTGGCCCTCAAACTGTTCTTCTAAATCGGGCCAACCTGACGACCTTCGAGGTGCGATGAAATGAAGCTCCATGAGAGAGTCCCACTCAGTTTGCTGGCGTTGGCGCCCGTCTGCTGTACCCTGGTGCTGACTGTAGCGGGAACGGCAGCCGCACAGACGGTCCCGACCAACAACGTTCCGGCAGGGTTTCACAAAATCAACCATTTGATCTGGATCATTCAGGAGAACCATTCATTCGACAACTACTTCGGGACATTTCCTGGGGCGGATGGCATTCCGACCGGAACTTGCCTCTCGTTGCTGCCCGGCAGCTCTCGGTGTGTGAAGCCGTTTCATATCACGGCGACCAACTTGCCAATCTGCGACCTGCCGCACGAATGGTGGGCGGCTCACGCGGCCTATAACTACGGACGAATGGACGGTTTTGTTTGGGCTGAAGGCACCAACTATACCATGGGCTATTACGACCAGCAGGACATCCCCAACTATTGGGCCTACGCGCGGCATTATACGCTCTGCGACCGCTACTTCTCTTCCTTCCTAGGCCCCAGTCTTCAAAACCACATCTACACGGTTGCAGCTCAGGACGGCGGGATCACCACGCCGATGCCGCACACACTCGAGCAGGTAGAGCGCGCGCTGGACGATCCCAATGGCTTTAGCTTCCCTTCCGTCGTCACTTTGTTTAACAAGGCGCATCTCGATTGGAAATACTATAACGAAACGAAGCCGCTCCCCCCAGGTGTCAGCCGCGATGTGGACATCAACGACCAGTTCTATCCCGACCCTAAGCGGTTCTGGATCTGGAATCCCCTGCCGGGCTTCAAAGCCATCCGCGATAACCCCGCGGACATGGCCCGTCTGGTGGCCTTAAAGGAATATTTCGAGGATTTGAGGCGCGGAACTCTGCCGCAGGTGGCATGGATCGTTCCGGACACGGAGGACAGCGAACACGCTCCCGAGCCTATCGCGCAAGGCATGTGGTACGTGACTCGGTTGATCAACGCCCTGATGCAAAGCCCTTACTGGAAAGACAGCGCCATTGTGCTGACCTGGGACGATTATGGAGGCTACTACGATCATGTCGAGCCGCCTATGGTCGATGCCTACGGCTACGGACCGCGCGTGCCTACCATCGTCATTTCACCCTATGCAAAGCCAGGCTTCATCTCGCACGAGACTTATGACTTCACCTCTGTGCTGAAGTTCATCGAAGAGCGCTGGAGGCTGCCTTATCTGACGGCTCGCGACCATTATGCCCTGGATCTGCGAGACTGCTTCGATTTCAACCAGAAGCCGACTCCTCCTTTCGTCATTCCCGTGCCAGCGCACGTCCCAGAACGGAATGTTTGGGGATGCGGCTATCACCCGTCCGTTGCTCTGCCAGGCGGAAGCTACAGGCCGAGATATCACCCGTCACAATGACGGCCGCGATGTCCGAGGTAATTATTGACTTGACGCGGAGCCCCCTGACGGTGTCCCGCTTGCCTTTCTTGAGTTACCCTGCAATCCTCGCAGCTTCTGCCGCCGCTTTGCGCAGCGCTATTACTGCAATTCGAAGCCAACTCCTTACCACGCCGGGAGATGGGCAGCATCGGGGCCGCGCATTGGTATCATCCCAGCAGTTGCTGTTATCATTGAGTCGAGCGTGGGCAAGCCGGGTGATCGCCGCCTCGATCTCGTGTTTGCTTCGGCGGATGCGGAAGATCGAGGGGGAGGAAAGTCCGAACTCCACAGGGTAGTGTGCTCGCCAACAGCGAGGGCCGGAGGGGGATGCAGAAATGCCGTACGCCTCCGGCACGGAAAGCGCCACAGAAAACATACCGCCCGGCGTTAGTAGCGGGGTAAGGGTGAAAAGGTGCGTCCCGATTCATCGGGATTAATGTAAGAGCGCACCGCCCCGATGGCGACATCGGGGGCAAGGCAAGCCCCACACGGAGCAAGACCAAATAGGAGAGGAGGAGCGGCCCGCTCCGCAATGCGGCCCCGGCTGCCGGAACCCCGGCGGCGGGAGCGCAGGCTACTCTCGGGTAGGTCGCTTGAGCCCGTCAGCAATGACGAGCCTAGATGAATGATCGCCGTCCCGATCCTGTCGGGATACAGAATTCGGCTTACAGGCTTCGTCCGCGCTTTTCCTGCGAACCCGGGTCAGCGGTGGGAGCTGTCCACATGGAACGGCTCCGCCTCCATTCAGGCAGAATTACCGTGGCCCCTACGCTGTGTTGTTTTAACTCCCTACTCGTGTTACGGTTTGGGAATGGGGAAGGGACTTTTGAAAAAGCCTGAAAGTTGGGCTACAATTCCTGCCCCCTGGAGCGATTATACCGTCTCGCCTGACGCAGCCGCCTGAGCGACTTCTGGCGGGCGGGTTGGAAAAATGGAAGGTCGTTTTCCGGAAGAACCGCGTTTTCCGCTGTGGAAGGTTCCGTTCCTTCAGTACGTGGTTGCCGCTATATTCCTCGTTCTGGTTGCCGCATACTGGCACGTACAGATCATCCAGCACCGGCAGTACCTTCAGGCTTCAGAGCACAACCGCATCCGGGAGTTGCCCATCATCGCACCGCGTGGCCTCATCCTGGATCGCAATGGGCGGGTTCTGGTTGACAATCTTCCCGCCTTCAGCGTGCTGCTTTCGCGCGATGGCGCGCGACGGTTGACGCCGGCGCTGGTTGCCGGTATCGCCAAGGGTCTTCGCCTGGATCCAGCCGCACTTGAAACTCAACTGAAGCAAGCGGCCAGCCTGCCCCGTTTCCAGCCAATTGTGATTAAGAAATCCGCCGACATGCAGGACGCGGCGTTTGTGGAGTCGCACCGCATCGAGTACCCCGAGCTTGACCTGATTCAGGTTCAGCAGCGCTTTTATCCCAAGCATGAAGTGGGGTCTGCCATCCTGGGCTACGTAGGCGACGTTTCGCCAAAGCTGATCGCGCGGTCAGGAAAGCGCTATCAGCCCGGTGACGTGATGGGAAAGAGCGGCATCGAGCGCGAATATAACGCCCTCCTTTCGGGCGTGGATGGGATGTGTCGAGTGATCGTCAATAGCCGTGGCCAGGAGGTGGGAGCGATGACCCCAGTTCCCCCGCGTCCGGGCCGAAATCTTCGTCTTACGCTGGATCTCGACCTGCAACTTGCCGCCGAGCAGGCGCTCGGAGACCGCAGCGGTGCCATCGTGGCTCTTGACCCGCGTACGGGCCAGATTCTGGCCATGGTTTCTCATCCTGGCTTTGATCCCAATGATTTCACAGGCGGGATCTCACCAGGTGAGTGGAAGCAACTCATCAAAGACCCGAAAGACCCATTGATGAACAAAGCGATCCAGGCGCAGCTCGCACCGGGCTCGATCTTCAAGCTGGTTACGGCTACGGCCGCGATCCAGACAGGAACCATCAAACCCAGCTTCACCGTTTTTTGCCCCGGCTACGTCGTTTTTTATGGCCACACCTACCACGATTGGATTTGGGTACACCACCGCGGTCATGGCACAGTCGATCTTCACCGGGCGATTGTGGTTTCCTGTGATGTCTATTTCTACACGCTTGGAAAGATGCTGGGCATCAGCACGATTGCCCGATTCGCGAAGGAATTGGGGCTGGGAAGGAGAACCGGCGTTGATCTGCCGGGCGAAGAACCGGGATTAATCCCGACGCCGCAGTGGGTTGAGAAGTATTACCATCACCCGTGGTATCCCGGCGAGACGATTTCCGTCGCCATCGGTCAAGGAGCCGTGGCCGCCACGCCTTTGCAAGTTGCCTACATGGTGGGCGGTCTGGCTTCGGGCGGCGTATTCCACCGCCCCCACCTTGCTTTCTATAGCGAGTTGGCTAGGGACCGGGTAGACCCGCCGGCCGACCGGAAGTGCCGCGTCACACTTCAACCCGCCACGCTTCAGGCTGTCTGCAACGGCATGTGGGGCGTCGTGAACGAAGGGGGCACCGGCGTTGGAGCTCGCGTGCCGGGGCTACAGATTGCCGGGAAGACCGGCACGGCCCAAGTGGTTAGTGCCGCGCTGCGCCATGCGACACACACCGCCGATTACCGCAACAACGCGTGGTTTGTAGGCTACGCGCTCTTCGACCACCCTCAGATCGTCGTCTCGGTACTCGTAATGCACGGCGGAGAATCGTCGGTCGCCGCCCCGCTGGCTGGAGACGTGATCAAAGCCTATTTCGAGGAGCACAATGCCCTGCACGCTTTGCCGCCTTCCGCAGCGCCCCAGCCGGAGGTAGCCCAAGGCGTCCAGGCGAAGGCGACTCCACTACCGGTGCTTCCGTGACGCTAGGAGCTAAATTCAGACGAGGGCGCCCGTCGAGGACCGCCGTCGGCGACCGGAACACACATGCGAGAACGATTCGGCCTTCGTGACGTTGACTGGCTCCTCCTTGGCTCCGCGCTGGCGCTGGCAGCGCTGGGCGTCATGGAAATCTATAGCACCACTCTAAACACACCCCTCGCCAGCGAGTGCAAGAAACAAGCCGAGTGGGTCGCCATCGGCGCCGTCGCCGCTTTAATCCTGAGCCAGGTGGATTATCATCTGGCGCTTGACCACGTTGCCGCACTCTACGTGATCATGCTGCTCGGGCTCGCTGTCCTGCTTGTGGCTGGCCGGCGCGTGGGTGGAGCGCGCCGCTGGCTGACGTTCGGAGGAATCACTTTGCAGATGTCGGAAATGGGTAAGTTAGTTATAATAATTGCGGTAGCAGCGTATCTTGCCGGGTGCAAGGCAAAGGCCGTTACGTGGAAAGACCTGTTCGTGCTGGGCATACTGGTCGGATTTCCCGCGCTACTGGTGGCACTTGAACCCGACCTGGGTACCGCAATAACGTTCTTCCCAGCTGTGGTGGCTGGTGTTTTCCTGGCTGGTATCCGTTTCCGGCACTTGGCTGTGCTCGGGTTGGCTGGCGCCCTGATGCTTCCGGTAGGATGGTACGCGATGCGTCCCTACCAGAGGGAGCGCCTAATGAGCTTCGTTCATCCAACTCAGCATACTCGCGGCTCCAGCTATCAAGTGACACAATCGAAGATTGCCATCGGGTCAGGCGGGTTGTGGGGAAAGGGCATTGGTCGCGGGACGCAAAGCCGCCTGGGCTTTATTCCGGTGTCACACGCGGACTTCATCTTTGCTGCCTTTGCCGAAGAGCAGGGGTTTGTCGGCGCCCTTGTGGCGCTCTTTCTCTACTTCATCTTGCTGATTCGCCTGCTGGACGGAGCGCAGCTTGCCGGAGATCGCGCCGGAGCATTTTTGATTGTCGGCTTGGCCTCAATGCTTTTTTTTCAGGTCACCGTCAACGTGGGAATGATGATCGGTCTTCTTCCTATCACCGGGATACCGCTGCCGCTGATGAGCCAGGGCGGCTCGTCTCTCGTGTTCACTTTTGCGGGGTTGGGACTCGCCATGAGCGTCCGGAAGCGGCGATTTGTGAATTGAGCGGGCGACGTTGCGAGCGCGACGAAATTGGCAGTGAGTTTTGAAGAATTTGGATTGAGTGCGGACCCCTTGCAAGACCATCGGGCGCCACGAGGCAGCCGTGAGCAATTGGCCAGAGACTTCGGCCAGCCACGAGCTCAGCGAGGGCATCGAGCGGGAGTCAGGTATCCATGAACCCACTACACCACCTGTCCGCAGGGGCGCCGTCAGGAGTTGGTCCCAGATTTGCACGTGGATCCTCTTGCCGACCCCCGGGGAGGATTTTTCATGACCAAAGAGCTTCTGGTCTCCTCGTCTCCTCACGAGACGAAGGTGGCCGTCTTAGAAGACGATCAGCTTGTCGAAGTCTACTTTCAGCGCGACACCGACGTTGGACTCGTCGGTGGCATTTACAAAGGTCGCGTCAACCGAGTTCTGCCGGGAATGCAATCCGCATTCGTAGATATCGGACTCGAACGTGATGCCTTCCTTTATGTCTCGGATTTCTTTGAAGACTCTGAAGAATACGACCGCGTCTTCACGGAAACCGAGAATCGCGTGGCGCGGCTGACCAGCGAGCCGTCCCCCGAGCCGAACCACCCGGTGGCGAGTGAAACAGCCGGAAGCGAACCTGAAACCTCTGCCGTCCAGGAAGCTGGGCCGGTGCCGGAAGAGCCGTCCGTCACAACAGGCGCCGCCCCCACCGCGCCCGCAGTCGAAGCCTCGCCTGCAAGTCCCGCTGTGGAACCGAGGGAGCGCCGCCACCGTTTTCTCGGTCGCCGCCATCGACGGCGCGAGCAGAAGTTTCGCGGGGAACACTTCGCTCCGCGTCAGGAATTCCCTGAACATCGCGAACAGCCCTCTTCCGCAGGATTTGAGCTGCTGCCGGGCGAATCCCTTGCAAAATACGGCCACGGGCCCGCTGACGAACAAGTGCCGACGGAGACAGAAGGTGAATCATCACCTTCTGGACTTCACGGCGCGAATGAAACCGCAAAAAAAGAGGAGATTCCACAACCTCCCGTTGCTGAGACTTCCGCAGCTGATGCTGTTGCCGCTCCTTCGCCGGTTGACGAAGCGACCGAGCAGCAGCCCGCGTCAGAAGCGGCAGTCGAAGCACCTGAACAAAGCCAGTCGCAGATCGTGCCGGAAACAGGCGAGATGATGGGAGGAACGGAAGGTGAGCTTTCCCTGAGTTCAGGGCGGCCTGCGGGTGCGCAAGAAGAAGATTCACTGGCACCCGAGGTGACTGAGAGCGTGACACCCGGAAGCCCGCAGGAGCCTGCCGAGGCCGAACCCCCCGAGACGTCTTCGACTCAGCCGCCGGAACCCCAATCCTACACACTGCGCGACAGCCACCATCGCCCGCGGGTCGCTCCGCGCCACCGCCGTGGCCGCGGGCGATTCCGGCCCCGCGAAGGGCGCCGCCAGAACTTAACGGCATCTAGCGAGGAAGTGCCGCGCGGCGCAAACCGTCACCCGGCAGCCATCAGCGAGTTGCTGAAAGAAGGCCAGGAAATCCTGGTCCAGATCGCCAAAGAACCCCTCGGCGCGAAAGGCGCACGCATCACCTCGCACATCGCGCTGCCCGGCCGCTACCTGGTTTACATGCCGACCATTGACCACATCGGTGTTTCCCGCAAGATCGGCTCGGAGGAGGAGCGCTTCCGGTTGCGCAACCTCATTCTGGAAAACCGGGGCACGCTCACGGGTGGCTTCATTGTGCGTACCGCCGGGGCAGGCCGTAGCGAAGAAGAACTCAAGGCCGACCTCGCCTTTCTCACGAACCTCTGGAACGACATTCGCGCCAAGGCCGAGCGAAGCAAGGCTCCGGCGCTGCTCCACCGGGACCTCACGCTCGTCGAGCGCATCCTTCGAGACCTGCTCTCGCCGGATTTCAAGTCAATCCGAGTGGACAACGAAATTGAATACGAACATGTGCTGGAATTCGTCCAGCGCTTTCAGCCGTCGCTCATCAGCCACGTGAAGCTTTATACGCGCGATGAGCCACTTTTCGACGAATTCGGCGTCCAGGCTGAGCTTGACCACGCGCTTAAGCCCAAGGTCTGGCTGAAATCGGGCGGCTATATTGTGATCAACCAGACCGAAGCACTGGTGGCGATCGACGTGAACACCGGCAAATACGTCGGCAAAACCAATCGCCTTGAAGACACCATTGTCAAGACCAATATCGATGCTGTGAAGGAGATCGTGCGTCAGATCCGATTGCGCGACCTGGGCGGCATCATCGTGATTGACTTCATTGATATGGACGAGCGGCGGAACCGCAATAAAGTGGTGCAGGCGCTGGAAGAAGCCCTGCGCCACGACCGAGCGCCGACCAAGATCCTCTCCTTCAATGAATTCGGGCTCGTGGCGCTGACCCGCAAGCGCGTCAAGCAGTCTCTCGAGCGCACACTGTGCGAACCGTGCCCCCATTGCGGAGGCGCGGGCTGGATCAAGTCTGTCGCTACGGTGTGCAGCGAAATCCGGGCCGAGGCACGCAAGATGGCCTCAGAAATCGACGGCAACATCCTTAACCTGCGAGTTCACCCAAGCGTTGCTGCCAGTCTCAAATCGCGAGATGGTGTACTGATCTCGGAAATTGAGGCAGCAACGCGGAAGGAAATCGTCATTAAGAGCGATCCTGAAGTACACCAGGAACGATTCGAGATTTTTTGACAGGCTGGGGAGAATCTCAATTAGCCCACCGTCCGAGTGGACGCAGGAGGCGACGCGTAGCGCGTGCGTTCTCTTACTGCTCCTGACAGGGCACGCGCGCGCGGCTGAGCATGGCAACGGCTTGTTGGATGGTGAGATCGTTTGAGACTTCCTTGAACGAGCCGTCGCTCTCCTTGATGTTCACGCTTAACTTTTTGAAGAGCAGAACCACGCCCTGCATCTTCACATCCAACGTCGTCAAGCGCCACGTCCCGTCCGGGAGCCTCGTTTGTTCCAGAATAAAGTGCCCCCCGGGATAAAGCTTGGCGAGAATGCCCCAGCCAAAAGTCACGGTGTTTGCGAGGCGGCCGTCAATCTTTGCGAATTGCTGGTCGGAGGGATCCACCCAGGCCGTGCCCACGATGCCTTGAAGGATGCCCGCGACGCGGCTGCGAGGATGAAACGCCGGGTTTGGCCGGTACTTCAGCCTGATCCAGCCGGTGCGCCGGTCAACGCCATCAAAACTGTAAAGAAGCGCTTGCGGAAGCAGCCTGAACAACTGTTCGCGACGCTGTAAGATAGCCTGCTGCTGGGCAAATCTCCTCTTTTGCAATTGTGGACTGCTCACAAGGCGCGCCAACCGAGCCCGGTCGCGCTGACACACTTTTGCCGTGAGCGGCTTGCCGTTTGATTCAATGAGCCGACCGACTGCACCGTGGGAAGTCTCAACTTCCAGGTGCGTCTGCGAATGGCCAGAATCGACATAATGATCCACGTATTCGTAATGGTGGGTGGGATGCTCCATCGACCAGAGCTTGTTCCACACCGCGTTTTTCACCAATTGATGGACATTCACCTTCTCGGGTGAATCGTGAGCCTGAATGCGGGATGCACGGAGGGTAAAATCAAGCGAGAACACCGGAGCTAGGAGGCAGAACAGCCCCATCGTTGCTTTGCGGATCCAGCCAGATCTGTGGACCCGGCACCCCGCGAAGGGCAGCGCGCGGCGCAATGAAGTGTGGGCGAGCGACCCGCGGTGGGCTGTCTCCTTGTGTCTTCTCTGCGCGCAATACCTTTGGCCAAACGGCGCCTCACGCATTTTTGCACCGCGCCTCACCGTGGCGGTTCCCGCTGCAAAACATTCTTCTCGCGCGACCGGTCAGTCCGTGTCAAACCGCTGTTCTTTCCACGGGTCGCCGTACAAGTGGTAACCGTTCTGCTCCCAAAAGCCCGGCCGGTCGGAAAGCATGAAATCAAACCCACACACCCACTTGGCGCTCTTCCACCCGTAAAGCTTGGGTACGACCAATCGCAACGGTCCTCCGTGCTCAGGCGGCAACGTATAGCCGTCGTGCTTGTCGGCTAGTAGCACGTTGTCATCCAGCAGGTCGGCAAGCGGGACGTTCGTGGTGTAACCTTCCAGACAGTGCACCATCACATGGGTCGCCTCAGCCTTGGGGCGCGTCATCTCAAAAAGCGTACGGAGCGAAACTCCTTCCCAGCGATTGTCGAACCGGCTCCAGCGAGTGACGCAGTGGAAATCCGCTGTCACCTGAACGCGCGGCAAGGCCTGAAATTCGCTCCAAGACAGGCGAAGAGGTTCCTTCACCAGCCCCGCCGTGCGGAATTCCCAATGGGCCCGATCGAACGCAGGCACACCACCGTAATGGAGTACCGGCCACTTGAGCGTCAAGGATTGGCCAGGAGGCAAACGATTCTCCTGGCGTATCTTTTCTTCAACCGCCTTCCGCTCGCTGTTGTCCCACAAGCCCATAAATCTTCTGGTGTTATTGTATACCCGGCGGCAAGGGCGAAGGGTCATTACGGGCGCCCGAGCAGCAGCCGTTCGAAACGAGGTTTGTTCGATCGTGAAATCAAGAAGAACGGTACGACGACTCACCAGAAGAGCGTAAGAACCATACTACTCCATGACGGCGGCTGGCCCGTGGTCCATGAACGACGGTAACCATGGAGCTCCAACCGGCTATAAGGCGCGGCAACGTACCTCTGGTGTTGATTGCAAAGAGCGACGGCTGCTCCGACCCGCTTCATCCTCCGTTTGCCGGCTTCACGATAAGCTTGCCTTTCATCCGTCTGTGGCCGAACCCGCACCATACGGAGCAATGGAAGGGAAATGTTCCCGCCTTGTTGGCCGTGAATTCGATGGTCACCGGAGCCCCCTTGTTGAGTCTGCGGTTAATACCATACCCGGGGATCTTGATGCCGTGAGTTCGGTCCAGCGCTGTAACGATCAGGCGGACGTGTTCGCCCTGCTTCACGTTGATGACGCTGGGATTGAACTCATACCTCTTAGCGGTCATGTGAATGACAACCGTTTTGGATGCAGCACCAGCCGCACTCGCTCCTGCAAACAAGGCGGCACAGGTAAGACATAAACAACATTGCAGCAGAGTTGTTATGACTCTATTCATTTAAGCGCTTCCTTTCTTCCCAAGACTGCAACGCGCCTCCGCCAAATCAGACAGAAGAACCTGCCGGTGACGGCTCTTTCCATAACATCAAACCCAGCCGGAAAAATGGAAGCGACATCACGTCAACGGAAGCAGCGCCACAGGTCGAGGCGACGGCGGCAAGCTCGGGGCGTGTATACGCCTGCCGCACGCTTGCCACGCCGTCGCGGCGCGCAATTGGGTTGCGGGTGGCGAAGGGGGCGTAGCGAATGAAAAGATAAGGCAGCCACCGTCGTTCAAGATCGTTCACGCACACACCCTGGCTTGCCACCCGTACCATCTCCGCCAGAAGGTAGCGCAGACTTGTACCGGAAAAATGGTGCACGAAAAGGTTGCACATCACAAGCTCGAAACTCGCCGAGGGAAAAGGCAACTCAAGCGCGTTGGCAGCCACGCGGTTGAGCGGATCATGCGAAGAGCGACTGCAGTTTAGGTGCGACAGGCGGCGGTCGAGCGCCCAGAATGTAGTTTCCAGGCCCCGGTCCGCGAGCTCATCTTGCAGACAAGCCGCCAGACGCCCATCTCCCGCTCCTACATCAAGGGCACGGAAGCGCCGCAAACCGCTTCGGGCAAGGAAATGATCCAGCAAGCGAAGGCACCCCGAGACACCCCCAAAGCGCTGGTTAATGCGCCAAATATCGCGTAGGGCAGCCTCAACATCTGCCGCGCTGACGCTATCTTCGTCCAGCAATTCGCAAGAGGTAATCCTCCGCATTCCACTTACTCACACTTAGCCTGGTTTGCTACTCGTACTGTGGCCAAGCTCATTGGCCCCGCCTATTTCGCTTGCAGTTGATTCAGCACTTTACCCAGCTTCTGAATCTGGTCGCCGTAGCCACTCCAGTTTCCTTGCCGCAGATCATCGAGGGCCTGCTGGTAGTATTGATTGGCTTGCTGGATAAGAGATTGCATTCCTGGCGGCGGAACGCGAAGGATGGCTCCCTTCACCGGAGGCGAGGCGGAAGAAGCCGATGAGGCGGCTTCCGTCGAGGTGGCACCCCCAAAAATTTGGCTCAGCGCGGTGTCCAAGCTAGGCTCCATCACGACGTGATCCGAATAAGCTACAATCACGCGCTTCAATTCGGGAAGCGCGCCTCCGGTTGCCGCAGCCAAGTATAGCGGCTCCACATAGAGCACGGAATTTCCAACCGGAATGACGAGCAGCGTGCCGCGGACCACCCTTGAGCCGCTCTGATTCCACAGCGTGAGTTGCTGGGAAATTTCCGGCTTCTGGTCGATGCGGGATTCAATCTGCTCCGGGCCATAGATGAGTTTGTCCTTTGAAAAAGTGAAGACCAGAACTTTGCCGTAGTTGGGCTCATCGCAGCGCGCCGCCATCCAGGCGATCATGTTGTTCTTGCGAGCCGGAACAAACGGAAGCATCAGCACGAACTCTTCCTTGTCGCTCGCCCCTGGAAGCTTCATGATGGTGTAGTAAGGCTCCATCGGCTCCATCTGCCCGCCCGTATTCTGTCGTGCAACGCGCCATAAGTCTTCCTTGCTATAGAAAACTTGGGGGTCAGTCATGTGAAAGACCGCGTATTTCTGAGCCTGGACGGAGAAAAAATCCATCGGATAGCGGATGTGCGCGTGGAGCCCATCCGGCATTTCCGAAAGCGGCCGGAAGACGCCATGGAAAATCCTGGCGTAAGCCTGGATCAGAGGGTCGGTGGGATCGCTGACGTAGAAGCGAACCTGCCCGCTGTAAGCGTTGACGGTCGCCTTGACGGCATTGCGAATATAATTCAGCGAGCCGTCGGCCAACTGGGTGGGATCGGAGTATGGATATTGGCTGGAAGTCGTATAGCCGTCCACAATCCAGTAAAGGGAGCCATCTTTGGCCACCACGATGTACGGATGGCTGTCAAATGTGAGAAAAGGCGCCAGGCGGCTCACCCGGTTGAGAACGCGCCGGTAAATCATGATGCGGCTCGAGGGCTGGATATAACTGGAAAGCAGGATATTGATTTGTCCGAAACGCAGAGTGAACAAGAGGCGCCGCCAGAACCCGCCAATCCCCACGCCTCCGGAGCCTTGATAGGTGTTGTACACGTTCTCATAGCCTGACGGATAGTCGAATTCCTGGGCGCTGGTCTTGACGATACAATAGTCATTCGAAAGCTCTCCGTAGTAAATCTCCGGGCGCGTGATTTTGATCGGCACGTTCGAGACTGGCGGGATATTCTCAATAAACAAGTCCGGCATGCCGTCTGGAGTAGCTTCGTTGACCGGGCCCATGCACAGCCCGAAGCCGTGCGTGTAAATCAGGTGTTCGTTCACCCAGTTCGGATCGGGAAGGGCGCTCGAATTCATCTCCCGCACCGAGAGCGAGACCTGACGATAGTCTGAATTGATCCTGTAGCGGTCGTTATCCACGCGCACGAAGTCGTAATAAGTACGGATTTCCTGAAGCTGCTGGAAAGTGGTCAGAAGCGGGCGATGATCCCAAAGGCGAATATTGTTCACGGTCGCCTGATTCTGGGCGATGACGGTCGGGGTCAGGTCGCTGACGTCGGGGAAATTGCGCTCTTGAAACCTGTCGAGCGCATAAGCCTTGCGCGTGAAGCTGATGGCTCGGGCAATATAGGGAGTCTCCTTGGCGAGTTCGTTGGGAGTGACGATATATGTCTGCACGAGCGCCGGATAAACTGCGCCGCCGAGCACGCCGACCACAATCAACGCACCGATGGAAAGAAGCGCCGCTCGCACCCGTCCCGTCCACGCGCCCGCGAAAAAAGCCAGCGCGGTGATGATGCAGAGGACAAGCAGAATCTTCAGCACCGGCAGTGTAGCGTGTACGTCCGTATAGGCCGCGCCGTAAATGAGGCCGCGCGTCGAATAGAGCAGGCCGTACATCGCAAGGCGAGCCCGCCAGGCCATCAGCAGAAAGAACAGTCCACCGAGCGCCATCAGGTGCGCGCGCGGCTGCCGCCCCATGAACACTCCGCGCGGCGTGACGGTAACTCCTCCTTCGATAAAGTACAGGAAGGCGGCGGCAAGCGCCGAAACAATCACGACCGCGAGCAGGAAATGATAGATGAACCAGATAAACGGCAGGCGAAACAGGTAGAAGCCTAGATTGATTCCAAACAATGGATCCGATTGCCGCATCGTCACAGGATGGGTGGCGAGCAAGTATTCCATCCAATGGCCGGTCGCCCACTCTCCAACAAAATAGCCGACGAGCAGGACACCAAACCAAACGAAACCGCGAAACAGAGCGCTCACCCGATCAAGCGCGGGAAACTCGATCTCTCGCGAATAGACCTGGAATCCGGAGCGGCGAGCAAGCGATCTTGCAATCAACAGGTTCAGGGCTACGATCACCATGAAGCCGATGCCGAAATACCCGCTTAGTGCAACCTGGGCCTTCAGGGGCGTGGTGTACAAAATACGATAGCCTTCGTGACTGAACCAGAGCCAATTGACAATCAGGCCCACGCCGCCTGAAAACAACGGGGCAACAACCAGCAGGAATATGACCAGCGCAGCCATCCACCGCGCAAGACGGTCTGATCGCATGTTTTTCTCCGCACGTATCTTCACACAACGAAGCGTGTGTGTCAAAAATTTGCGCGAGCGGGCGCGAGATAATCTCTTCTGCGCCCAGTGTTGCCGCTGAGGCCACTCGGCGAACGGGGTGGAGAAAGACGGGCAACCTCGGGCGAGCGGAGCAGTTGTGAGACCGGGACCAGTTGCACATCCTCACGATAAAGCTCAGGAAGAAAGAGACGCAGAGCGGCGAGAGTGGAAGGATATGGGTGGCCGATCGCCAGGACGGCGCCGCGCTCCTGCGCGAGCCGCGAAAGTAGGCGTAACTGCCCGAGAGTGTAACGAACGGTGCGAACATCATCCAAAAAGACGGAGCGGTAGAAGGCGCGCAACCCCGCGCGGCGGGCCGCAGCGAGAGCGACCGAGTCGGGTGAAGTACGGCTGTCGATAAAATAGAGTCGCCGCTTTGCGAGAACGGACATCACTTCGGCCATTAATTTACCGTCTGCAGTCGCCCGCGAACCCATGTGGTTGTTCACGCCGGCGGCGTCCGGCACCGTCGCCAGATCATGAAGAACCAAGCGCTCGACCTCGCGGTCCGACATTCCAACGCGCAATTCGTGAGGACTGATGTCCGGCGCCGAGTCGTCAATTGGCTGCATCGGCAGATGAAGCATCACTTCAACACCAGCGCGGTGGGCCGCTTCGGCAAGCTGGCGTGAATCGCGCTGCCCGGGCATTACGGAAAACGTTAAAGGAGCGTGCAGACTGAGTAGGACGCGGGCCGAGCCCAGGTCGCGCCCGAGGTCGTCCATCACAATCGCGGCGCGGGCGATGCGCGACACGTTGAGCAAGCGAAGCCCGCAAACCCGGTCTTTCCCCAGGAAAAGCGTGATTTGCGAGGTTGTAAGGCCCGCCCGGGTACGCCCCGATTCGACCCTCAATATCAGGCCTAGCCGGCGTGCTTCGGCGCTCATCGCCCTTAGAGCACTCCCGTAAGCACGCCCCGCGGCAAAGACCTGAGCGGTGCCGCGCTCGTTCCACCCGCAGACCGCTGAGCCTGTCGCGCGTATCCACACATCCTCTCCTCCGCTTTCGGCAATGGAATCCAGCAGGCGGCGAGCGCTCCGAGAAGGACTGAATTGTGTGCGGGTGCGCCTGGGGGGCTTGGAAGCTTCTTGGCGCCTACGACTGTGTGTCCACCAAAGAGCGGCTACGACGCAAATTCCTACGAACAGGCCAAAAAGGGCAAGCGCCCGCCCTCTTGTGAACTTCAGACGTTTCTTCCGTCGCCGGGGCAATGCATTTCCGAATCGTGCGCTCCTGTCTCGGCTTCGGGCGCTCAGCGATACCCGTGAGCCGACAGATGCCAACTCACCGGCATGGACGCACTTGATGCTGAAGGGACATAGCTTGAGGAGAAATGAATCAGGCAGCCTTGGCGGGCGGAGACTCCTGTTTCAGCACTTCGATAGCTTTCTGAAGCTGAAAATCGGCTTTCGTGCCATACTGGCTGCGCCGCACCAGCGCTGCGCTGCCGAGCGCCATTTCCTGACTGGGGCTTGGAACCTCAATGTCAGGCTTCACGCCATTGCCTTCAATCGCCGTGCCGTCCGGGCCGTAATACTTGGCGACCGAAAGCAGAAGGCCAGACCCATCACCCACCGCAATCGCTTTCTGCACCACGCCAACGCCAAAACTTGTCACGCCAACAACATCACCCCGCTTGTCGCACCGAACCGCATCCGCAACGATTTCCGCCGGCCCAGCGGTAGACCGGTTGATGAGCACTGCCAGAGGTTGCGTGAAAACCACACCCATCGGCTCGGCCATGTAATTCTGGCGGGGACTACGCTGGCCGTAAGTGTAGGTGATGAGCTTATTCTGAATGAACAGGCTCGCCGTCTTCACTGCCTCCTCGCTCTCGCCGCCAGCGCAGTCGCGGAGATCAAGCACGATCTTGTCCGCACCCTGGGCGATAAGCCTCTTTATACCCGATTCGATCTGGGCACTTACACCCTTGTCAAACGTGGCCACGCGCACGTAACCGGTCTGATCGCTCATGAGTTTCGACGTTACAGGGGGCGAAGTGAGCACCATGCGCGTGAGTGTCACCTTTTGCGGTTTCCCGCGCGATTGATTGACCACCCAAAGGTCCAGAGTCGTGCCTGGCGGACCGGCAAACTTTCGCGCAATCTGAACGGCCGAAAGCTCTTTCACCGGCTTGTCATTGATCCTGTCAATGAGGTCCGCAGGCTGGATCCCAGCCTTATCCGCAGGACTGCCGGGTAGCACAGCGACCACCGTGGCAAACCCGAACCTCTTGGAAACAAACAGACCGATGCTCGCGGGGCCCGGATCAGGATGGGCCAAATATTCCTTAAATTGCTGGGGGGTAAAGTAGGTGCTGTATGGGTCCAGCGCCGCAAGCAATCCGCGGATTGCGCCTCCTGTTACTTTGTGAAGGTTAGGCTGGGTCACGTAATCGCTCTTGATGCGGGAGAGAACTTCGCTGTATACGCCAAGATCGCGATAAGTCTGGTCGTTCGTGGAACTCCCTTCGCCGAGTACACCGCCGACGACGATGTAAATCACGAGCACACACGATACGGCGATTAAGACGCGGCGAAAATGCTTGGTCATGCGATTCAATACTCCTCGTCGGAATTACACCTAGCAGTATACCACGCCTCGCGGCGGTCTAAATCGTCCGGGTCACAATCTGCAACGAACGCGGTTTGTCCGCATTCAAGCCTTTTACTTCCGCGAGTAATGCGGTAAAAATCTGTCCGGGAACGATATAGGGAATCGGAGTATAAATCTCAGGGATTGATCCCACCATGCGAATGGCGCGGGTCGTTGCTGGCAAGCGAGCGCCGGCCGAAGAAATCGCCAGGGTCTCGGCCGTCAGCCCCCTCAGTCTTTCCACCAAGCCGCAGAGCTCACGAAAAGTCTTACCCGGGGGCATCAGAACGATGACCGGGAAGTCGCGCTCGATCATAGCGATGGGGCCGTGCAAGAAATCAGCAGAAGAGAACCGCTCTGCCACCACATAGCAGGTCTCCATCAATTTCAGAGCCAGCTCAAAGGCGTTCGCATAATTCAGTCCGCGCGCCACCACCACGCAATGGCGCATATAGCGGTAACGTTCCACCAACTCGCGGATCTCGTCGGTCAGGCGCAAAGCGGCTCGGACGTATCCGGAAATTTTGCTGATGGCGTCCAGCGTGACTTGAGAACCGAGCGCCGAAGCCAGCAGGTAGAGGAGCATGAGTTGCGTCGTATAGGTTTTCGTCGCGGCCACGGACCGCTGCTTTCCGGCTCGCGCCAGAAATACCTCGTGGACGATCTTCGTCACGCCCGACCCGGCCTCGTTCGTGATGCCAACGGTGTACGCCCCCTGGCGGCGCGCGGAGGCCAGGACGCGATTGATGTCCGTCCCTTCGCCCGACTGAGAGATGCCAACCGCAAGTGTGTCGCGCAGGTCAAGGCGGGCGTTGTAAATGGTGTGAATCGACGGCGCGCAGAGCGAGACAGGGATGCCCGCGGTCAGTTCAAGCAGGTAACGACCGAAGAGCGCAGCGTTGTCCGAAGTGCCGCGCGCGATAAGCAGCGCAAGACGGAAGCGCCGTTTCTGTGCCAATTCGCGGAACTTGCAAGCGTGGTCGCGCTCCGCTTTAAGCGTCCTTTCGAGCGCCTCAGGCTGCTCAAAAATCTCCCTCATCATCTGAGACATAGGCGATTAGGTTACAGGTGTCAGGTTTCAGGGACAACGCGCGCTCAGCAAAGATCAGGCGCATGAAAAGCCGCTTGCTGACCGCTTTGTGACTGACACCTGGAACCTGCTACCTGAAACCTCGCTCTTTCCTTGCAAGCTCAAGCGCTCCTTCGACCGGTTCTCGCGCGAGCAAGCGGATCTCGCTTCGCGGCGACGCCTTATGAACTTCCCGCGCGAAGCTGCGCCGCAAGGTCGGGCTCGCGCGAAAAACGCTTCCTGCGCAAACTACCGGCAGGCCGCGAAGAGCTGGGTCCAGCCGCTTGAGCAACGCCACGGCCATTTCAGCAAGCTCGCGGCCTGCCTCCTGGCAAAGTCGGCGCGCCACGTCGTCGCCCCGATCGGCCGTCCTCAACACGGCAGGCACCAGCGCAGCAATCTCGTGTGGCGTCCACTCCCGCGCCGCCGCCTCCGTAACGCTTTTAAGATGCAACGCGAAGCACAGAGTCCGCTTAAGCGAAGTGCGCGGTCCTCGGCCATCGTAGTCGCGGAGCGCCGCGGATATGGCCCGGCGCCCAAGATCGTAGCCAGAGCCCGCGTCGTCAAATAGCGAGCCCCAACCGCCGCAGCGCGCCGTGTGCCCAGCCCGATCACGACCGTAAGCTATCGAACCAGTTCCTGAAATCACCACGACGCCCTCCTCGTCCCTCACGGCGCTTTGTAAGGCAATCTCGGCGTCGGTTGTCACCTCCACGCGGCGGGCCGGCACCGCTTTCCGCACCGCCACGGCAAGTCGCCGGCGGATCGCAGCATCGCCTGCGCCCGCAACGCCCGCATACACCGCCTCCAGAGAACCAACGGACGCGTTCGCCTTGCGAAGCGCGCCGCGCGCGGCTGCAGTCAGTTCACGGACGGAATTTGCCAGGCCTGTCTTGAGCGGGTTCGACGGGCCGCTGGCCGAGCGGGCAAGAATCCTGCCGCCTTCGTCTGCAAGTGCGGCCTCGGTCCGCGTGCCACCGCCGTCGATGCCCAGAAACAGGCGCGATTGGGCTGGGAGAGAAAGACCCAAGTGATTGGACACACTCAAAGTTACAACGTCACAGGCGAAAGGACTTCAGCTTTCAGCCATTAGCCGTCAGCATTCAGCAGGTCGGTTCAGAACCTGTTGGTTTTGCTGATGGCTGAACGCTGATTGCTGAAAGCTAATCCATCAGCATGCCGCCATTCACCTCCACAGTCTCGCCGGTCATGTAGCGAGCGGCAGGCGAGGCTAGGAAGACGATCACATCCGCAACCTCTTCGGACGTTCCCGCGCGTCCCATGGGAATGTTGGCGATGAATTTCTGGAAAATTTCAGGCGGGCTGTAGCGCTCGTGATAAGGCGTGGCGATGACACCGGGCGCGATGGCGTTCACGCGAATGCCGTGCGGAGCAAGCTCCTTGGCCAGCGACTTGGTGTAGGTAATCAGTCCGCCTTTTGCCGCCGAGTATGCGGCTGCGCCCAGTCCGCCGCCGTTGCGTCCGGCAATCGAAGCTACGTTGATGATGCACCCGCTCTTGCGCTCCGCCATCGCCTTCCACACGGCTTTCACGCACAGGAATACGCTCTTCAAATTGAGCGCCATCACCCGGTCCCAATATTCCTCGGTCATGTCAGCAAGCGTCTGCCGGGAAAAAAGGTCTCCGGCGTTGTTCACCAGAATATCGACGCGCCCTAATTTCTCGACTGTGGTCTCCACCATTTTCTCGACGTCCGCGCTGCGCGTGACATCCGCCTTGATCGTGATGACCTGCCGCCCAAGCTTCCGAACGGCTTCAGTGGCTTCTTCCGCTCCCTTTTCATTCTTTAGGTAGTTCACAGCGACCGCGGCGCCCTCACGCGCAAAGGCGATGGCACTGGCATAGCCGATACCGCTTGAAGCTCCGGTGATGAGTGCAACCTGACGTTCGAACATCGAATGATTCTCCTCCTACGGCATAGGCCTCTCAGTGCGCTGAACGGCGCAGCGTGCGTGGGCGATGCAGTCGCTTTGATGTCAACGACGATTCGCGAATTATTGGTGTTGCTCAGGCAGCCGAGGAAACCCGCTTTGCGTTTTGGATCACAATTCTTGGGTCGTCAGACTGCAGCGGAACCGGCAGCTTCCGCTCTCGCAAAAGGCTTACGTGCTCTTCCATGCCCCATCGCGCTTTGTAAAGACAATCCTCCACAGAGCTGCCAACGCCCGTGAAACCCTCCAGTTCCGGTGAGTAGAAGGTGAAGAACGTAGGGTCTTCAGTCGCTTCAATGACCAGCGAATAGGCGAGTTCGATCATCGGCTCCGTTCCTTCAGGCCAGCGGCTTTAAGAATCGCATGGCACGTTCCGCTGGGAACTTCCTTAGCTCCGTGGTAATCCAACCGGATAAGGCGCCCGACGCCGGGTTCACTGCGTTACAACGTTCATGGCCTTCGCACCCCGGGCGAAAAAAAGGCGCCCGCGGGCTAGACGAACCTCCACCGTTTTCCACCCGACGCCAAGCCACGCCGAGGCCTGCACGTGCCGAGTGTGATCGTTCGCCCACCATGCGGGAAACTTGTGGGCCGACGGCGGCAGCTTGTCTCCGATAACACATTCTATCTCTCCGAATGTCATTTCGAGCCGGCTCACGGACCCAGGTTGGTTCATCAAATGCCTGGAAAGCGGCAGATACTTCTTTGTTTTAACCGACGACAAGGCAAAGAACGTTTCGAGGCTGTCCGATTCCACCGGCGTACCTGCGCTCCGAATCTCCTCAAGCACTCGAGATGTCCTCCCGTTTGTGAATCTGTACGCCTCGTCGTGTGTACCAATAAACAGGAGGCGAACGTCTTCTTGGGAAGGCTGAGCAAACACCAAACGATACTGTAAGTCGACTCTTGCCGAATAAAGGCCCTTAGCCTGCCCCTGCAATGGTTCGACATTCAGGCTAGGGTGACGGGGATTCCGCGAGAGAAGCTCAAGGCTTTTTACGAACTTTACGTGAACGTCTTTAGGCAGAACTGCAAGGGAATCAATGAACTTTGTACCAAAGCTAAACAGCGATTTTGCCAAGACGCGTCTCCGTCGCGGCACAACCTACACCGAGATCTTGCTCAGCAGCTCCTGGTACTTTTCCTCACGTTCCTTCTGGGTGAGTCCGAGATGCTCTTCCATGACCTGTGTTGTGTTCATGGAGCAGAATTTGGGCCCGCACATGGAGCAGAACTTGGCGTCCTTGTAGTAATCGTCCTGGAGCGTCTCGTCGTGCATGGAGCGCGCGGTTTCCGGGTCAAGCGAAAGCTCGAACTGCTTGTTCCAGTCGAAGAGGAAGCGCGCGTAGGAAAGCGCGTCATCGCGGTCGCGAGCGCCCGGGCGGTGGCGGGCGACATCGGCGGCGTGGGCGGCAATTTTGTAAGCAATGATGCCCTGGTGGACGTCTTGCTTGTTGGGCAGTCCCAGGTGCTCCTTGGGAGTAACGTAACAAAGCATGGAAGCGCCGTGCCAGCCGATCATGGCCGCGCCGATGGCCGAGGTGATGTGATCGTAGCCGGGCGCGATGTCCGTGACGAGTGGCCCGAGCGTGTAAAACGGCGCTTCGTGGCAAGTCTCCATTTCCTTATCGACTTGCAACTTGATCTGGTCCATCGGAATATGACCGGGCCCTTCGATCATCACCTGCACGTCGTATGCCCACGCCTTGCGCGTGAGCTCGCCGAGGGTCTTGAGCTCTGCGAATTGCGCCGCGTCGCTGGCATCCGCGATGCAGCCAGGACGCAGCCCGTCGCCGAGCGAGAAGGACACGTCGTATTTCTGGAAAATCCTGCAGATGTCTTCGAAGCGCTCGTAGAGGAAATTCTCGTGTTTATTCTCAACCGACCACTGCGCCATGATGGCCCCGCCGCGGCTGACGATGCCCGTAATGCGGTTCCGCGTGAGGGGAACGTGCTCGCGCAGGACGCCGGCATGGATCGTCATGTAATCAACGCCCTGCGCGGCCTGTTCCTCGATCACATCCAGCATGATTTCGGGCGTCAGGTCGCGCACGCGCTTCACGCGGGTCAGCGCTTCATAAATGGGCACGGTGCCGACCGGCACGGGACTCGAACGCAGGATCGCTTCGCGGGTTTCGTGAATCTGGCCCCCGGTCGAGAGGTCCATCACAGTGTCGGCGCCATATTTCACCGCCGTGTGCAGCTTTTCCACTTCCTCGGTGATATTCGAAGTCGTGGCGGAGTTGCCGATATTCGCATTGATTTTGCAGCACGCGGCCACGCCAATGGCCATGGGCTCAAGCTCCACATGCCGGACGTTCGCCGGAATAATCATCCGCCCGCGGGCAACCTCCGCGCGGATCAGATCGGGCGACACCCGCTCGCGCCGTGCGACGTACTCCATTTCTTCCGTCACGACGCCCTGGCGGGCATAGTGCATTTGAGTCACGACGGGGCCGGTGCGCTTGCGCACCCACTCACTTCGTAGTGCGGTTGACATAACGACTTTTCCTCCACCCTTGCTCTTTCTTGAGGAACGAAATTCAGTGTACAACCTGCCCCTAGCACGTGCAAGGAGCCGAAGACCGCCGGATGGTATGATGGAGGGATACATTTTCCTGGGGCTGCTAAACGATCCATGTCCAAGCTTGAACAATCCGCGCACCCGCTTGAGGATCTCCTCCGGCGCCGCATCGTGATACTTGACGGCGCGATGGGCACGATGATCCAGGCGCGAAAGCTGACGGAAGCGGACTACCGCGGCAAAGAATTTGCCTCGCACGGGCGCGAGTTGCGGCTGAATAACGACCTGCTGAACATCACGCAGCCTCAGATCATTGAGGAAATTCACAGCGCCTACCTCGCAGCCGGCGCGGACATGATCGAGACCAACACGTTCAACTCCAATGCCATTTCGATGGCCGAATACGGCCTTGCAGACCGCATTTATGAGCTGAACCTGGCCGGAGCGCGTGCGGCCCGGCGCGCCGTGGACAAATACGAATCCTCGGGCCGTCGCTGCTTTGTTGCCGGCTCCATGGGACCCACCAGCCGGACGGCCTCCGCCTCTCAGGACGTCGCCAATCCTGCCGCCCGCGCCGTCACGTTTGACCAGTTGCGCAAAGCTTACCGCGAGCAGGCACGTGGCCTGATGGATGGCGGCGTGGACACGCTCCTCATCGAGACCGTTTTTGACACGCTCAACGGCAAGGCCGCCCTGTTCGCTCTTGAAGAATTGTTTGAGGAGCGCGGCGAGCGGCGGCCGGTAATGGTCTCGGTGACCATCATTGACCAAAGCGGACGAACGCTCTCCGGCCAGACGATTGAGGCGTTCTGGACTTCGGTCTCGCACGCGCAGCTTTTGAGCGTGGGCATCAATTGCTCGCTCGGCGCCCGCCAGATGCGTCCCTACCTTGAAGAGCTTTCCGGCTTCGCTCCTGTTTTCGTCAGTTGCTATCCAAACGCCGGCCTGCCAAACGCCTTCGGCGGATTCGATGAGACGCCAGAGAGCATGGCGGCCGATCTGGGCGATTTCGCGCGCAACGGTTGGGTTAACATTGTGGGCGGCTGCTGCGGCTCGACGCCGGCGCACATCCGCGCTATCGCCGAGGCGGTGAGCAGCGCAAAGCCGCGTGAGCTGCCGAAGCCGGAGATGCTCCCGCGCTTCAGCGGCCTCGAGCCGCTCGTCATCCGTCCGGAAACGAATTTCGTCAACATCGGCGAGCGCACCAACGTTACCGGCTCGCCCAAGTTCGCGCGCCTCATCAAGGCCGGCGATTACGAGCATGCCCTGAGCGTGGCGCGCCAGCAGGTGGAAGGCGGCGCGCAGATTCTGGACGTCAACATGGACGAGGCTATGCTCGATTCCGAGCAGGCGATGACGACTTTTCTCAACCACATCGCTTCGGAGCCGGACATCGCGCGCATCCCTATCATGGTGGACAGCTCCAAATGGAGCGTCATCGAAGCGGGTCTGAAGTGCCTGCAAGGCAAAGGCATCGTCAACTCGCTCAGCCTGAAAGAAGGCGAGGAGATCTTCACGGAGCGCGCGCGCCAGGTTCGCCGCTATGGCGCCGGCATGGTCGTCATGGCCTTCGACGAGGCCGGCCAGGCGGATACCACCGAGCGCAAGGTGGAAATCTGCACGCGCGCCTACCACATCCTCACCGAACAACTTGGCATCCCGCCGACGGACATTGTCTTTGACCCCAACATCTTCACGGTGGCGACAGGGATGGAGGAGCACGCGAATTACGCCGTGAACTTCATCGAAGCCACGCGGCAGATCAAGGCATCTCTGCCCCACTGCCTCGTGAGCGGAGGCGTGAGCAACATCTCGTTTTCATTCCGCGGCAACAACGTGGTGCGCGAAGCGATGCACTCCGTGTTCCTCTACCACGCCATCCGCGCCGGCATGGATATGGGCATCGTCAACGCCGGGCAGCTCGCCATTTACGAAGAGATTCCGAAAGACCTGCTCGAGTTGGTCGAAGCCGTGCTCCTCAACCGCCGCCCTGATGCCACCGAGCGCCTGCTTGCGTTCGCCGATTCGGTGAAGGATCACGGCAAGGCGGAGGCGGAAGAAGCCGAGTGGCGCCGGCAGCCTGTCGAAGAACGCCTGAAGCACGCGCTGGTCAAAGGTATCGTCGATCACGTCGAAGCGGACACGGAGGAAGCGCGGCAGCAAGTCGGCCGACCGCTGCAAGTGATCGAAGGGCCGCTCATGGACGGCATGAACGTGGTGGGCGACCTTTTTGGCTCCGGCAAGATGTTTCTGCCGCAAGTGGTGAAGAGCGCGCGGGTGATGAAGAAGGCCGTCGCGTATCTGCTGCCCTTCATGGAAGCCGAGAAAGAAGCTTCGGGCGGCAGGCAGTCCGAGGCGCGCATCGTGATGGCCACAGTCAAGGGCGACGTGCACGACATTGGCAAGAATATTGTGGGAGTCGTGCTTGGCTGCAACAATTACGAAGTCATCGACCTTGGCGTGATGACGCCGTGCGAAAAGATTCTCGAAACCGCGCGCCGCGTGAACGCGGATATGATCGGTCTGAGCGGGCTCATCACGCCCTCGCTGGACGAGATGACGCACGTCGCCCGCGAGATGGAGCGGCAAGGTTTCAGAGTCCCGCTTCTGATCGGCGGGGCCACCACCAGCAAGCTGCACACGGCGGTCAAGATCGCGCCGGGTTACAGCGGGCCTGTCGTCTACGTGGCCGACGCCTCGCGCGCCGTCGGCGTCGTGGCCAACCTGAAAAACCCGGAAGCGCGCCAGACGTTTGTCGAACAAAACCGGCGCGCTCAGGAAAAACTGCGCGAGCAATTCCGTCCGCAAACGCAAGAGCTCGTCAGCCTGGAAGAAGCGCGGCGGCGCAAGCCGCGGCTTGAGTGGACGGCCAGGGTCGTCGCGCGCCCGTCGTTCTTCGGCCGTCGCGTCTACGATTCGGTGCCGCTCGAGGAGATTGTTCCCTACATCGATTGGACCCCGTTCTTTCACGCGTGGGAGCTGCGCGGAACGTTCCCCAAAATTTTCGAGGCGGAAGAGGTTGGTCCCCGCGCGCGCGAGCTTTTTGAAGACGCCCAGAAACTGCTCGGCCGCATCGTGCGCGAAAAACGCCTTACGGCGCGCGCCGTCGTCGGCCTTTATCCGGCCAACAGCGTTGGCGACGACATCGAAGTGTATGCGGACGAGTCGCGCGCGAACGTCCTCACCACTGTCCACACCTTGCGGCAGCAGATGGCTAAATCACCCGATCAGCCCAATTACGCGCTGGCGGATTTCATCGCTCCGCGCGAGACCGGACTTGTGGATTATCTCGGCGCATTCGCCGTGACCGCCGGCCTGCGCCTCAAGGAAATGCTCGCCGAATTCGAGCGCGACCACGACGATTACAACGCGATCATGGCCAAGGCGCTGGCGGACCGGCTTGCCGAGGCTCTGGCGGAATTGACGCACAAACGCGTTCGCGACGCCTGGGGATACGGCGTGGAGGAAAAACTGAGCATGGAAGACATCATCCGCGAGCGCTATCGCGGCATTCGTCCCGCGCCCGGCTACCCGGCTTGCCCCGACCACACCGAAAACCGCCTGCTCTTTGACCTGATCCGGGCGGAAGAAACGGGAATTCAACTGACCGAAAGCTTTGCGATGATTCCTCCCGCTTCCGTCTGCGGCCTCTATTTTGCTCACCCCGAGTCGCGCTATTTCGCCGTCGGCAAGATCGGCCGCGACCAGGTGCTCGATTACCACCGCCGCAAAGGCATGGACCTGCGAACTGTCGAGCGCTGGCTCGCGCCCATCCTGGCCTACGAGCCGCAAGAAGTCTTGGCTGGAGTTTCGTAGTGCCTCGCGGCTCGGCCCCGCAACCATGGGAAGATGTCATTCGGAGCGCAGCGAGCGAAGAATTTCGGCATTGATACGCCGAATATGGAAACTCTTCTTCCGCTTCGCGGGATCAGAATGACTGTGCCCGATGGATCGCAGGCCCACTAGGTCCGTGCCGGGGGCGCATACATGCCGATTTCCGGCATGCGTGCGGCTTGGAAAACTCGCAGACATTGAAAAACGATGTCTGCCACCCGCCGTTTCAAAGAATTCCGTGGAACATTTCTGGGGGACATTGCGTATGGAATGGCAGCAGAGCCCAAGGAGGCTCTTCAACCCGAATTCGTAAGTTGAACTCAACTTCTGGACGGTTTGGGTCTCATCGAGGGTGCCGTTTACGACTCCAGTTGCGTTTGGATTTCCAACTTGCGTGAAGTTGGGATTTCGTAGAGTAAGAG
>JAKAWG010000107.1 GCA_021817045.1 Acidobacteriota bacterium | reverse complement strand
TGGACCCTGCCACAGACGCGCCGTGAGATCCAACGCCTGCTCTTCACCTGGACCGGATATTGTGCGTATTGCGGAAGTGAGATTCGAAGAAGCAACCGATCTCCATAACTTAATGTAGTAGTACTAGAAGCGTGGCGCCAACATTGCAGAAGGCTTTCGCAAGAGGCAATACCCCATCATGCTCTTACCGAAGCTCGCCGATGCCGACGCAGGAGCCGCCGAAACGCTGGTTTGGCTTGACTTCGCCTCCCGGTGTAGCTACTTGGCAAGCGATGTGCACCAGACGTTGACCACGCACTACGAAGAGCTTGGCAAAATGATCGGCTCGATGATGAAGCACCTAGACAGATTCGCACCAGCATAATCACAATGGGCGAATGCTTGGCGGGCTGCTTTCCGCCTGCCGGTTACTGCCTTCTGTCTTGCGGTGAGACGCGATGAGCGAACGTTGGGTATTTCTGGACGTCGATACGCAGATAGATTTCATGCTGCCCTCGGGAGCGCTCTACGTGCCGGGAGCCGAAGAAATCATCCCAAACCTGCGGCGGCTGATCGCTTTCGCCGAAACGCGTGGTGTTCCGGTGCTCTCTTCCGCAGACGCACATCCGCCCAACGATCCCAGTTTCGCGGAGTGGCCTCCGCATTGCGTGATTGGGACTCCTGGCCAGCGGCGAATTCCCGAGACGACGCTCGCCTCACCGATGATCATTCCTAATCGCCGTGTCGTGCTGCCGTCACCCTTTCCGGTGCGAGGGCAAATCATCCTGGAAAAGGTCGATTACGACATTTCTAGCAACCCGAATTTTGAGGACGCCCTTCGAGAACTCGAACCGGCGCGGGTCGCGGCTTTCGGGGTAGCCACGGAATACTGCGTGCGCGCCTCGGCGCTGGCACTGCGGCGCCAAGGTGTTCCAGTGGACTTGGTGAAGGACGCCATCCGCGGAATCACCGAGGAAGGCAGCCGCAAAGCGCTCGGCGAAATGATGGCAGCAGGGATACGCTTCGTGACAGTGGAACAAATCTCGGGCGCAACTGGCGCTTCGGTTTAGCGGTTGGTCTTTCGGAAAAGCAGAGGAACAAAAGCGGCAAGATTTCCACGCCAGACCATCCAACTGTGTACCCCCGGCGTCCAGACTTCGGTAAATCGTATGTCGTGAGAGTGAAGCCAGGCGTCAAAGCGGCGGTTGGCTGGCCCCACCAAGGGGTCCTGTTCCCCACAGGCGATCCAAAGCAATCGCACCTTCGAATTGACGCTAGGGCTCAGCGACGGAGACGTATGTGGCAAGCGCGGATGCGCCGATTCCGAATTCCACAATGTTGGCACTGCGCCGCTGAAAGATCCGATCCAGGCGAACTGATCCAGGTGGTTCAAACCAACAAAGAGGGATTCTCCTCCACCCATCGAAAGGCCAGCAATGGCTGTGTTCTTGCGGCCGCGTTCCACACGGTAATCTTTCTCGACCCTGGGCATGACTTCGGTCAGCAGCGACTCTCCAAACTTTTGGGCATTCTCATGGACAAGCTGCCGTTCACGGAAGCCAGGTCCAGTGCGCGAAAGGATTTCCGGCGCACCGTATCCAAGCGGCATGACCACAATCATAGGCTTGGCCTTGCCCTCGGCAATCAGATTGTCAAGAATGATGTTTGCACGGCCGACCGCAGTCCAGGCGCTCGCATCGTCGCTGTAGCCGTGCAGGAGATACAGCACCGGGTAACGCTTCCGGCGGGACGAGTCATAGCCGGGCGGAGTATACACGAAGAAGTCGCGGTTATCGCCAACCACATCGGAGTGGAAGAAATGATGATGGACGATACCGTGTGGCACGTCGTTGATTTGCCACGGCAAAGACGCAGAACCGGGTACTTCCACCATGCTTTCAGGGCTCAGCAGGTTGGGTTTGATCAGCGGGTTCGAGGGGTCGATAAGACGGACGCCGTCGGCAACGAACGCGTAACCATAGATTTCAGGAGCGAGAGGTGCTGTGGTGACGCTCCAGGCCCCTTGTGCATCCCGCTGCATGGGCATGGGGTGTTCGTCCCCTTCGAGCGAGAGCATCACCCGGCGCGCGTTGGGGTCGCGGAACCTGAAGGTAACTGAGCGGTCGCTGTGAACTTGCGGAGAGATCAACGGAGGAGGGTGCGGCGGGCGTTCCGGCGGACGAGTTGATTGCCCAAGAACGGGAACCACAAGGCTCATCAAGGCCACGGCGCTTAAAATAGCGGAAAACCTAGGAAATTTGATGCTCATCGCTTAGCCCCTTGGAAAAAAGATAAATGGCTTGGCTTACACGCCATCGCGCGGCCGGTCTTCGCGGACCCACAGGGTGTCCTGTATCGGCTCGCTGTCGCACTCGATTTCGAGCACGGTGGCGAGTTCGTCCGGCGCGCGCTGCGGTAGCCCGGTAAATTTGGCTTGAAATTCTGTCTGCTCGAACTTCACGTTCTGCCCGGTGGTCAGCATCCGCGCCGACTTTACTTTGGTCTTCAACCCGCCGATCGCAACGTATTCGCCCGGCCAGTAATAAACGTGCATGTAAAGCGTATTGCCTTTGCGCGTAAAGCCGGCATAAGTCGAATTCGTCACTCGGCAAACGTCCGACCCGTAAATGGTCGATCCGTGCTTTTCCATCCACTTGCCTACCGCAGTCAAGACGTGGACTTCCGGCTCAGGAACCGATCCGTCACCCAGGGGTCCGATATTGAGCAGGTAGTTGCCGCCGCCCTGCGAGCAGTGGATAAGGTCGCGCACAATCGTCTTAGGGTACTTCCAGTCGTCGTCGCCTTTGTTGAAGCCCCAACTATCGTTGATAGTCATGCAGGTTTCCCAACCGCGCGTGTCGCCCTTGGCAAGCGGCCCGCCGACGTGCTGCTCAGGGGTGGAAAAATCGCCGGGAAGCTTGTTCCGGTTATTCACAATAATTTCCGGCTGATGGTTGAAGACCATGCGGTTCATTTTCTCGGACTCCCACCCCCGGGCGTCGAGGGGCCACGCGACGTCGTACCAAAGCACGTCGATTTTGCCGTAGTTGCTCACCAACTCGCGAATAAGCCCGTGGGTGTACGCCACAAACCGCTTGCGCGCGGCTGGGTCCGTGGCGCAGCGCGCTCCGTCCGGATGGTGCCAGTCCATCAGCGAATAGTAGAAGCCCACGCGCATGCCCTCAGCCCGCGCCGCCTCCACGTAGGATTTCACCAAATCGCGGCCGGGACCTTGCTTCGGAGCGCAGTAAGTAGTGAGGTCCGTCGCGAAGTTGCAGAATCCCTCGTGGTGCTTGGTTGTCATCACCATGTACTTCATGCCGGCCTGCTTGGCCAGTTTCGCCCACGCTTCCGCGAAGTGCGGCTTGGGCTTGAACTTTTTGTCCAGTTTCATGTACTCGAGCACAGGAATTCCTTCTTCTTCCATCGCCCACTCGTGACGTCCGAGGACGCTGTAAAGTCCAAAGTGGATGAACATGCCAAATCGCGCCTGATGCCACCATGCCATCCGCTGCGCGCGGTCAGGCGGCGTATTGAATGCCACGGGTTGTGGAGTTCCGCCGCTTTGCACGTGGCTCGACGATTCGCAAGCGAAGTTCGCACCCGACACTGCGACCACAGCCCCGGTTCCCATCATCTTCAGGGCTTCGCGCCTGTCGAATTTCTGCATAGTTGTTTCCCCTTTCGGCCTGAAAGTCTATATGATTTGCTGCTTCCGCGCCAGCATCTTGCGAACGAGCGCCTGGGAACGGTGGACAAGGCGTCCCGGTCCAAATTAGACTTTTGGGTTCTCTACCGCCGCTCGGAGCCTGCCGTTCCAGGGAGCAGCGAAAAACGCAGGTCGCGGGCCGGCTCTACGATAGAATGGATTCCATGAGTATGTTTGTGAAGACCGTGCGATTCGCCCTAGGATGCGGGCTTGTCGCCTTGATTTTATATGCCGCTGAACTCGCCGTGCGGGACTGCCCACACGGCATCCTCGTTTACGACAACTGTCTCTGGTTATGGGTGCGGCAGGAGACGGGCCTGCCGCAAAGCAAGTTGCTGCACGTCCTCGCGCTGTTTATTGTGGGGCTAGGATTGCTGGCTGGAGTTTGCGTCGCGGTTCGCTATGTCTTCCCGCACTCGAAGGACCGGCGAACGGCAGAAGACCAATGAACGGGAAACGCGGTGAATGCTTCGCAACAGGCGACCGAGATCGAACGTCAGGCGCTGCGCGCGCTTTGCCAGGAGTCCCGGCTGCGAGAGTCGGCTCGGAACCGGCTGCGCGCCTACCATTGGCGAGAGGCGGTACACCAGGCCGTCTTCGATGTTCTGATGACGTCACCGTGGGCGAGTACTGGGCTGCTGCAAAGCCAGCTTGCCGCGCGGCTGACGCGCCGCGGGTTTCCTGACGCCGCCTGGGAAGACCTGTTCCAACCACACCGTATGAGCCTTGCTCAGGCAGAGGAACTCATCGACCGCCTGGGCAAGGAGTAGCGCTGCCCTTTAGGATGGCAAAGGTGGATGCCGGGCTGGGACCCGGCGCTAAAAGGGGACTAACATGACTTGGACTAAGCAGAGAGCACTGGAAAAAATTCGCTCGGTTGGAGTGGTGCCGATTGTGCGCACCCCATCGCCCGAAGACGCGGCGCGCGCTGCCGAAGCTGTAATTCGCAGCGGCATCGGAATCGCGGAAATCACGATGACCGTTCCGAACGCGATCCGAGTATTGGAAAACGTCGTGTCCCGTTACGCGGGCGAGGTGCTGGCCGGGGCGGGGACCATTCTTGATCCGGAAAGCTGCCGCACGGCAATCCTGGCTGGCGCGGAATTCATTGTCACCCCATCGCTTGACGTGCGCGTCATCGAGATGGCCCGTCGCTACAGCAAGCCGTGTTTCCCAGGCGCATTGACTCCCACTGAGGTTCTGACGGCTTGGCAGGCGGGGGCCGACATCGTCAAGATCTTTCCGTGCGGACCCGTAGGAGGGCCTAATTACATCAAGGCACTCAAAGGGCCGCTGCCCCACGTCGAGATGATTCCGACCGGAGGCGTGAGTCTGCAGACCACAGCGGAGTTCATCAAGGCGGGCGCCGCGGCGGTGGCCGTAGGCGGCGAACTCGTGAACCTCACGGCGTTGCGCGAGGGCCGCCTGGAACTGATTACGGAAACGGCAAAAAAATTTATGGAAGCCGTGCGGCAAGGCCGCGCCAATCAATCCGACTAATGACGACTACATATTATAGTGACTTCCAATGCTGTAGCGGCGGCGTCTCGCCGCCGACAGTTCGGCGCTCAGAGAGCGCCGCTACAGAAGCTGTCGTGACTGTATGTTGTAATCTTCTATAAGGCTCCACTCCTTGAGGTAAGGCGTAACCACCCTCCGCCGCTTCGCGGCTCCCTTCTCGGAAAGGAGGGAAATTCAGAGTGGTTCGCCGACACTTACACAGCCATCCGCCTGGCCCAGCGCTGCACTTCGGGGTCAGCGCTTGCCGCCAGAGCGGAGAGCAGCGCGCCCGCCTTTGTTATCCCCTCGCGGTGTAACCATAACTCGAGGTAGTCCGTCTTACCCATTTTAACCATTGCGCACAGCACAGCGCTCGTCGCGTTGCCGTTCACCGCGGCGCAGCGGGCCGCCATCTCGTCCAACCATCCGGACGTTTCGAGCGCTTCGATAATTTGCTCGCGGGCGTATTCGTCCCGAACAGAAAGGAAGTTCTGCTCCAGAAGTTCGGCGCCCTTTGGGCCCAGAGACGCCAGCGCGCGGGCTGCGGCTTCCCGAACGCGCCACTGCGCATCGGTTAGGCGTGCGGAAAGCGCGGGAACCGCGGCTTCCTCATGGCACCTCCCGAGCGCCCGTACGGCGTGCAGCCGCACGAACCATTCGTTATCCTCCGTCATGCGCGCGAGAACGGCCACCGCTTCGCTGCCAACCGAGGCTAATAGATCGGCGGCTGCGGCGCGCAAGTCGGGATTTGGCTCGTTTGCCAACCGTGTGAGAACCAGACGGCAAAGCTTGGGACTGAGTTGCGAGGTTTCAGCCTGCGCGCGACCAGAAGCCCTCGCGAGCATTTCGCGGAGCGCTCGCGCGGCTGCGAGACGGACTCGAACGTCCGCATCTTCGAGCAAAGGATAGAAGTGATTCGCAAGCTGCGGAGGAAAGCACGCGAGCGCCGACATGAAGGCGCGCTCGGGAAGGCTTGGGACTGCAGAAGCGGCGCATTGACGGAGATGCTCGACGAGGAAGGGAAAGCTTTTCGGCTCCTCGATGGCGCCGAGGGACCGCAGCGCGGCTTCGCGGACGTCTCGATGAGGATCATTCAAGGCCGACAGGAGAAGCTCCCAGCTCGGGCGGTGTGCCAATCGACCCAGGTTCTGCGCGTTCCAGGCCCGGATGTGAGAGCGCGGCCGTTGCGGTGGCACCTTCAGGCTTTTATCTCTCGCCGGCAGCGAAGCAGTTCCTTGTACGCCGTGCTGCCACAACGCGACCATGCCCAAATCTTCCGCCAATTGCTGGATGGCAGGCGCATAGCGAGGCTCTGACAGCAGTTCGAGAAGTATCCGCTCGACGTCCCGCACGTAGGGCGGGCTCACCATGGTCTGGAAATAATCGAGCAGTTCGGCGTAGCCCGTCTCTCCCGCCGCAAGGCTCGCGAGCCGGGTTCTTGACTGTTGCCGGAAGGAATCGACGATTTTGAAATTGCGCTCCCGCTTGATCCGTCTTCCGATTGCCGCGCCGATCAGCAGCAGCGATACTGCAAAAACGGCGAGCGCTAGTGCGAGCGCAGCATGAATCAAACGCTCATCAAAGGGTGGCATCTCTTGAAAACTGGAGTTTCCGGGAAACCTTTCGGCCTCCCGGAAACATCGCAGTTCGTGAGGTCATCGCACGGCCCTAACCAGGCTCTACCTCCAGTAAAGTTCAGAGAAAGGGTGCTCGGCTCGCTCACCGTTGCAATGGGGTCATCGCACGGCCCTAACCAGGCTCTACCTCCAGTAAAGTTCAGAGAAAGGGTGCTCGGCTCGCTCATTGCAAACTTGTTGTCGGACCGTAGCGGCGCGGACCAGCCGCGCTCGCATCCATGTCCGTAAAAACCAGGCCGCTTCGGCGTTTCCTCAGGACCGCCGAGCGGAAATTTAAATCGAAGGAAGGGAGCAATCGTCCTTCCAAATTAGCTAATTTTATTTTTGCAGGAATATCAGCAATAAGGCTGGACGTGCCGCAAAAGCAACAAGAGGGCAACGGAAAGCGTTTTCCCATAGTGGGTAAGGCCTTGACTTTGAAGTGGCTGCAGGCAGAGACATCGAGAAACGGCGCGAAGGTATTTAACCAATCAATTAATAAAACATTCTGGCAGGGACGTCTTGCGTTGCGAGCATGCACGGATGTTGTGTGCTGAGGTTCAGACTGGGCGGATGGCAACAACGTCTGATTGTGAAGAATGCGAAAGGAAAAAAGACAGGCGGATGAGGGAAGCAAGTCCCCGACTTGCGTGGCCAAGTTCTGGGTGCGGCACCGGTGAATTGGGCGCATCAGCGTTCCTATTCTACCAATGGTTATTGCCTATGTGATAAACAGAATTATCTTCCTTTCTTCTCGCCGCGTCAACCGCTGCTTGTCTAACTCCTCTCTTAATCGTAAAGACGCCCTTGAGGCTCAGTCGGGCTGCGAAGAAGGAAGGTCCTTTTAGAGCGGGGCGGTCGCTCACTGCTTCACAGTATCCTTAGTTCGGATTATCGGCATCCTAACCGAAAACTTTAGACGCTTCTAATTTCGTGTGGATTATACATGAAGTAATCAGCACACGGAAGAACTTTTAGCTCCATTCCGCTCCGCGGTCATATCCTGGCGAGCCGGCTGGCGCTTGTATGTGATTTGTATCACACTCCCGGCTTTGCTGGAGTAAACTGTATGGCGGTCATTTGATAGTAGGACCGCGTAGGATGACACGTGCGAATGGGATGACAAGACTACAGAGCCTCCGCACAAGGAGGAAAGAGATAAAGAAATGGCAGAATTGATCCAAGGGGAGAAGGTCTACGACGCTGTGATCGTCGGTTCAGGCGCGGGTGGGGGCATGGCTGCCTATGTGCTCACGAAGGCGGGGGCCAAGTGCCTGATCCTGGAAGCGGGCGACTGGTTCGACACAGCCAAAGATTCGACGATGTTCGTATGGCCGTACGAGGCTCCGCACCGGGGGGCGCCCACTCCGCAAAAACCGAACGGCTACTTCGACCCGGGCTACGGCGGCTGGGAACTGCCGGGCGAGCCCTACACCAACGCGCCTGGCAGCCGATGGGTGTGGTGGCGCAGCCGTGTGCTTGGCGGCCGGACGAACCATTGGGGCCGGATTTCGCTCCGCATGGGGCCTTACGACTTTAAGCCTTACAGCCGCGATGGCAAAGGCTTCGACTGGCCGATCCGTTACGAGGACCTCGCCCCGTATTACGACAAGACTGAGGAATGGATTGGCGTGTACGGCACCGCGGAGGGCTTGGAAAATGCGCCGGACGGAAAATTCCTGCCGCCTCCAAGACCTCGCTGCCGGGAATTGTTCATTCAAAGAACTTGCCGGAAGCTCGGGATTCCCTGTATCCCCGCGCGCCGCTCCATCCTCACGGTTCCTCTTCACGGCCGCCCGCACTGCCATTACTGCGGGCAATGCGGGCGCGGTTGTGCCGTGTCCGCCAACTTTTCCTCTCCGACCGTGCTCATCCCTCCCGCCCTGGCCACGGGTAAACTCGAAATTCGCTGCAACGCCATGGCGCGCGAGGTGCTCACCGGCAAGGACGGCTTGGCCACCGGCGTTTCGTATATCGACAAGAAAACGGGTAGAGAGCTTCAGGTTCGTGGCAGAATTGTGGTGCTTGCGGCAAGCTGCTGTGAGACTGCGCGGCTACTGTTGAATTCCAAGAGCCCTCTGTACCCGGATGGCCTCGCGAATTCCACCGGCCTCGTCGGCAAGTATCTGATGGACACGGTGGGCGCAGATGGGTCCGTCGGCTACTTTCCCATTATGGAGAATATGCCACCCCACGACGAAGACGGCACGGGCGGCTTGCACCTTTACATGCCGTGGTGGAACTACCAGAAGCAGTTGCGGGGCGAGATGCCGTTTACGCGCGGCTATCACATTGAGTTTGGCGGCGGATTTGACATGCCCGGGGTGGGCATGTTTTCCGGCAGCCAGCGTATTCTTGGGGGTGGTTACGGCATCGAACTGAAAAGCGGCGTGCGCAAAATCTACGGCGCCTTTATGGGCTTTTCCTGCCGGGGCGAGATGATCCCAAACGATTACAGCTATTGCGAAATCGACAAGGATCGGATCGATGAATGGGGGACTCCCGTGCTTAAGTTCCATTTCAAATGGGGAGAAGACGAAATTCAGATGGCGAAGCACGCGCGGGAAACGTTCCGGGAGATTATCGAGACGGCCGGCGGCGAGGTGCTGACGAACTTCGGTCCGGAAAACAACTGGGGCATTTCGCCCGGAGGGGCGATCATCCACGAGGTGGGCGCGGCGCGCATGGGCGCGGACCGCAGCACGTCGGTGCTGAATCCCTACTGTCAGGCCTGGGACTGCAAGAACCTGTTTATTACGGATGGAGCTCCGTTCGTGAGCAACGCGAATAAAAATCCTACGCTCACGATTTTAGCTCTGGCCTGGCGCACTTCGGAATACGCGGCGGATCAGGTGCGCAAGGGAAACATTTGATTTGTGGCCGGCCAGGCTCACAGCCATGCCGGAACCAACGCTCGAAGGGAGAAGACTCTTATGTCTGGCAGGGGAGACGGCAAGCGGCACGGTTCGATGAACCGGCGCGACATCCTGAAGGCCATGAGTGTGGCGCCGGCAGCGTTAGCTCCTGCCTGGACGACACCAGCCGCATCGCCAGCACTGGCTTCTACCGAATCGGAAGGTTCCTATAAGCCGAAAATCTTTAGCCCGCACGAGTGGCGCACCCTTGGCGTGCTCTGTGATTTGATTCTGCCTGCCGACGAGCGGACAGGCAGCGCCACTCACGCCGGTGTGCCCGAATTCATCGACGACTGGCTCTCCGTCGCCGCTCCTCCCAGTCCTTGGGATTACCCGGGGAAATGGGCGTCAACCGACAAGAGCATGCTCAGAACAGAATTGCTGGGAGGGTTGGCTTGGCTTGATATGGAAGCAAACCGCAGTTTTGGCCGCGATTTCGCCGATTGCTCCACACAAGACCAGAAACGACTCCTTGACCGGATCGCTTACCCGGAAACGGCCGCGATCGAGGATGCAAATGCCGTGGCCGCCTTCAACCACATTCGAGACCTTGTCCTCAGCGGCTTCTACTCCAGCGCACTCGGCGTTAAGGACTTGCAATACCAAGGCAATAAGGCGCTCGCGGAATGGGTAGGCTGCCCCGAAGATGCCCTTTCTCGCCTCGATGTTAACTATTCCCATTGGAAGCATTTGAAAGAGCAAGGCTAGTCCGGCTTATTCACGAGCCTTGGAGGAAAGGTACAGCCTCACGCGTAGTGTACCAGGACCATCGCCAGCGTCTTGAAAGGCGGGACACGAAACTCTGCGTAGGGGCCCGCACTTCTGAACGGAAGGGCCTTGTTTCCTGGGATGGCCGCCACTCGAGAAGCTCTTCGGCCAGCAGGCAGCTTGACGCGCACCGTAGCGCTTGCCGCAGCCGAGGGGAGATGAGGCTCCAAGTTCAGCAGGCCGGTCAAGAGACGCTGCTTTACAGCCTGATTGAAGAGCGTGACCTCAACCGTTTTGGGCGCGTCTGCCTCAAAATGATAAGGTCCCTTTAGCACCCGCCTTAGCAGGGACGACACAACCTTAAGATTTACATCATAGTTTCCAGACTCCAGCGGCGCGGCCAGCCAAATGACTTTTCCTTGCCCGAATGAATGGATCACGATCGCGGGATTGGTTCCTACGACAGGCGCAGGCGGATTGTTCCAAATCTGTGCGAAGCGGACGTTGAGGCAGTTTCCAACCGTGGGATCTACGAAAGGTAAGGTCACAGTCGCCAAAACTTCCGTCCCCGGAAGCGCTGCCGCGTCGATCATCTGGCCGGGGAAACTGACGGCGTCCTGCGGCCAGATCGCCTGCTTCAGCTCGTTGTCACGCGGGGAAAAATACGTCCACGTTGATCCAAGGCTTCCCTTGTAACGTACCCCAGTGACATCTTCCAGCAGGAACCTGGGCCCGGCGGAATTGAAGCGATCCAGTGACGATTGGCCGGATGCGTACAATACACCGCCATTCTCCACAAATTCTCGGAAATGGGTGGCTTGATCCGGGGTCATCTCCAGCACGCTAGGCACCATCACGGCTCGGAACTTGCTCAATCGGTCGAGAGTGATGTTGGTCACGAGTCCATAGGGAATATGAGCCTCCCGCAGGATCCGCGCGGCGCCCACCACCGCCGTCAGATGAGGCGGCTGTCCTCCCTTCACCTTCGCTACGTGGAGACCGTTCTCCTTTGGGTCGTACACTGATTCTTTATCGAAATAGATGGCCACGTCCGCCAAGAGATCTCCGCCCAGGAACGGCTCGTAAGGAGCTTGCCTTGCATTCTCCTTGCCGAGGTACTCGTAAACAGCAGGATTTAATTTGCCTTCAGGCGAGATAGAGTCGATAGTAAGGTCCGCCGCCGAGTGGAGCGTCGCCACGGAAGAAGAAACCAGCAGGTCATGGAAGGACTTCGTGGTCTCAAAATCGTGGAGATCGGTGGTGCGGGACGTCATGAATTCGAATGGCCGCGCGAGAGAGAGGTCATAATAGGCCTTGCAAACCAATGAGTACTGGGTTGGCCCTCCATAGAAATCTCCTCCAACGTAGTCGCAAGCGTCCCGCAGTTCCAATGGGACCGCGAGTCGCCAATCGTCGAAGACTGTCGAATACTGGTGACACACCGTGATCGGTCGGACTTGTTTGATGGTCTTCGTAACAAGCAGGGCGAATTCAAGAAGCCACTGCTCTCTTGCTTTTTGAAATTTCTTCCACTCCGGATCGTCCCAGTTCACGATGCGGGGCGGCTCGGCCTTAGCCTCCCTGCGGAAGCGCTCGGTGCAATGAGGGCAGTAGCAGACATAGGGCCAGAACGTCATGTCCAGAAAGATTCCATCGAACTTGTAGTTTCCGACCAATTCCCGCAGCTCTGCTAAGGCTTGATTGCGGTAGGGAGAATTAGGGCAAACCACTCCCGGACGCCCTTTCATGATTGGATCGTAGCCATCTTCGGGAAGAATCCGCCAATCCGGATGATGATCGAAATTCCAAATGTCAAAGATCAGGCTGTAGTACGCCACGGTCCGCAAGCGATGCCGCCCGCATTCTTCCATCACCTCGCCAAAGTAGTCGCGCCCTTTCATGTTGGCGTGTACAGGCCCAACCTTGCTTTGCCACAGGCATAGTCCGACGTGCGATTTGGCATATTGCATCACCGACTCGAAGCCGGCGTTTGCGATTATCGTGACGTACCGGGCGGCGTCAAATTCCGAGAGCAGGCGAGGGTCCCAGTCCGGCACGTGGGTATCCACAAGAACACGGCGAAAAGCGCCTTGCGGCCAGGCTACGGGGAGAGTTTCATTAGTCGTGGTTTCCGATTTCGAGCCCAGCGACATATTCGGCCAGTCCACCGCGGCCATGCCGACGGCCCCGCCTCCGATGAGAGCGTTAAACTTCCGACGGTTCATTTAGCCCCTCCATTCAACACAAAGTTCCGTGCACAGAAGCTTTAATTCTTAATGCGTCCACCAGACCGCCCGACCTCGACGACGCAAGCAGCAAATGCCGCTTCCGCTCAACAAAGAGCCGAGCGCAGAGAGCGTTCTTCGCCTTGGCGCTTTCGGCTCCACTCAACTACTTGATTCGGTGAACTCATTCGATACCGACCCACTGGGTGAACTCACTTCGCGGAACGGCGCGAGTCATCCAAGAGGTGTCGGGTAACGGCAATCTGGCTGCATCGCGAACTATTACCCAGCCGTGAGGGAGGTCCATCGAGCTCAGAGTGCCCTTGCGCGTGATCCATTCAAAGCGTCCCCGCGCCTCGCTCTTCTGAGTCACTTGAAGGGCGATTCGCACATCCTGAGCAACGTACTGAAGCACTTCCTGATGGCGTCCTTTCTGCCAAAGCTGGGGTGCAAGCACGCCGGACATTCCCGGCGGCTTCCCTGGAAGCCTGAGTGCTTGCGCAGCCTTTTCAAGTCCCACGGGATAACCAAGCTGGCAAAGCACATGGAACATCGCATCCACGTGGTTCAAGGCCAACTCCCTGCACTCCTCGCGCGAATCAGATTCTTCGGCCAAGATATCGAGATCGAAGCCGAGGCCGTTCCAGGTCAACAGCGTGTAGCCTTCTGCCACGAGCCTCGAAAGCTCAAATGCGACCTGTTTGGCTTCTGCCTGCGACATTCGCTGGGCAGGACCGCCGTCGCCCCTCTTCCCGTGCCAAAGGATCGCTTCCTGCTCATCACACCGCAGAGCGGCAGCGCAACAGATGCCGAGAGGACGGTGAGGTTTCCAGTTGAAATCAGCCCCCGGCACATCCTTTGCCGTTTCGATGTCGAACGCGACATACTTCCGGGGCATGTTAATGCTCCTCACTGCGCTGAAACTAGCCGGAAGCGATGCTGAAAACAAGGCACTTAGGTAGCACGTCGTCATTCAGGGGGAGCCGTTCATTGTCACCCCCGCGGAGGCGGGGGTCCAGCGGCTCTCAAGATGGATTTCCGTTTTCGCGGGAACGACATTGCCAATTTCATGCACAGTGGCGAGCTAAAGGCTCATGGCGCCTGCGCGCGGAATCGCAATGCGCGTTCCATCTTGCTTGCGCAGCTTATCCCACGCGCCGGAGCTCATCTTCTTCTTTAAGGTATCGCGTAAAAGGTTGTCCTCGTCCAGATCAATCAAGTCAACAGGGCGGCCAAGCACACGGCTCGCCTTTCCCATGGCACGGAAGAAAACCTCCGGTGGCAGGTCAGAGACAGCCAGATCGACATCAGAATTCTCGCGAATTTTGCCTCTCGCCGCCGAGCCGAACACGTACACCTCGCGCGCTCCGCCAGCCTTCAGCGCCGCCGCCGCTTCCTCAATCCAGGTTTCGAGGCTTCCCGCCATACGCGCGAGGATTATACCGTCCGCGGTCCCCTCATGACAATCCGTCAAGGAGACTGCCTATCAAGGTCTCTGAATGAGTTCCGGTAGGAACACATACCCGCCGCGGCAACCGAGTGGCCATCGCGCGAACCTTGACAATCCCTGTCGGCTTATGTAGTATTAAGTAACTAGACCCCTCGCGGAATTACCGGCTTGGAGGTCTGCCATCTTCCTTACGAACCGCGCCTACCCAACAACAAATTCGTTTAGCCATACGCTCCGAAACCGTCAGCAAAGGCCAAATTCTACGAGCCTGAAAAAATCGCTAGGCTAGGGACTTTGAGCGAAATTAGCGGGCCGTTTTTGCTTGGTAAACCCACCAAGTTATTGAAAATAAATAACATTAGAATTTGCTTATGACGAGCAAACCCAAAAGCAAACCCAAGCTTTTCAGGCAGAAATGGGTTATGTCATTTGGAATGAGCAACTTATAAAGGCTAGCACGAGACCCGATTTTAACATAAGTTATTGATAATAAGTGCGATATAGAAGCGGCAGCGGCGGGCAACTCTGAATCCGGATCACGCGAGAATCGAGCCGACAGCGCA